>CAJWAA010000004.1 GCA_913020295.1 uncultured Flavobacteriaceae bacterium
GACAAACCTCTATCAGGCGCTAATCCTGATCCTACCGCTTGTACTAATAACACAACCTCTATAACATTAATTGTTTCAAATCCTCCAGTGGTTACCCTGACCGTAACTGGAAGTATCAACAATACTTTCTGCAGTGGAGAGGACTTAACTTATACAGCTACAGCAATTGTTTCTGCCTCTTACAGGTTTAAAGTTGATGGAATAACTAGACAAAATTCAGTGAGTAATACATTCACTGTGAATAATATTACTGATGGACAAAATGTAAATGTTGAAATTACATTGGTTTCAGGTTGTACAATTTCAACTGCTACTGTAACGATGATTGAGAATGAAATAACTGATGCAGGAACCATCTCAGGAACCCAGCAAATTTGTTACAACAATATTCCAACTCAATTAACAAGTGTTTCTACTGCAACAGTTAGATATGCTGCATCAAATTTAAATTATGAATGGTATAGCTCAACAGATAATGTTACATTCAATCCCACAGGAATAACGACTCTTGATTTTCAACCTCCAGCACTAACTCAAACAAGTTATTTTAAAAGAGTTGTAACAAGCGAGCTAAATAATGAATTCTGTGATGCTGATTCTAACATATTAATAGTTGAAGTTGCCCCAGAATTAATTGGTGGTACTGTTTTACCATTAAATGATCAATATTTATGTTTTGATCCATTAGCACCACCTATTTTACCTCCTGCATCCCTATCTGTAACTAATAGTGTTGTAGATCCTTTAATAACTTATCAATGGCAAGAGTCAGCAGATACTGTAAGTTGGACAAATGTGGCTGGTGAGGTAAATCCAACATTTAACCCCCCCCTTTTAACTTCATCACAAACTATTTATTATAGAAGAATGGTGAGAGCACTTGGCGGAGGAGCTGGGTGCGAGGAGTTTAGTACTGTTCATTCATTATTTGTAAGTGATTTGGATCCAGGCGAAATTGATACTGCCTCTAATGAAACATATTGCTTTGGAACTAACCCACCAATAATTGGAAGTACAATTGATGCGTCCTCATCATCTGGACCAGTTTCATATCAATGGGAAAGCAGAACAGCTGGAACTGCATATGCTCCTATTGGTGGTGCAACCCTCAATAGTTATAATCCTGGAATACTAACAGAAACTACTTGGTTTAAAAGAACCGTTTCCTCAAATATCAGTCTTACAACGTGTGAATTAGAATCTAATGAGGTAATAATAGAAATTCTTAATGAGGTAAATACAGGAAACATTCTCACCAGTCAAGTTATATGTGAAAATACAATACCAAATGATCTTAATCTGGTTGGAGCAGATGCAGGTGGTTCAGTTTCTTATCAATGGGAAAGCTCTATTGATTATCTAAATTGGAGTGAGGTCACAGGTGAAGTTGGTAATACATTATCTTTTTCATCTGTTGCAACCCAAACAACTTATTATAGAGTAGTTATAAGAAATGCTACTAACTCCCCAACGGTATTAGCCCCTAACCAAATGCAGTTATTATTAACAAGAATTGCTAATCCATTAAAAGTAGGAGAAAACTATACAGTAGTTGTTGGTACAAACACCTATTCATTCACAACAACTAATATTGCAAGCGATACAAACGATATTGGAGCTGCATTAGCAAATCTAATAGACGCTACTGGTGGAATAACTTCAAGTTATGATATTAATACCAATTCAATCGCTATTTCTCCAATAGTAAATAATGTCTCAGTATTTATTCAAAATCCAGATAATGCTCCATCTCATTCGATTAGAATTTTGAAATCTATTACTGGTGAGGGATGTTTAAGTATAACAGACCCTGTAGCTATTGAGGTGACACCATTACCTACGCTTGAACAAAATGGTGGACCACTTAACTCTCAGGGGCCAATTTGTCCGGGTGATGCAATTCAACCTATCACTTTCGAATGGTCTGGTGTTTCAACGGTTGTAATTGAAGATCTAAATACTGCCTACACCCCCTCTGCATTATTTGGTGGAACTGTTACTACAACTGGTCTTCCTGTTGGATGGTATAGAGTTTATAATACAAACTCTTTTACAATAACTGGAACTGCAGGTCCTACTGATTTCTTTACCATAAGAACTGAAGGAAGTGATTGTACTGAACAGTTTATTGATTACTCTATTACTGTAAATCCAAATGCTGCTATCCCAGATGTAATAATGAAAGATTTCAATTCAATTGATTATGCAGTATTATATAACCCTGATAATGATAAGTGGCACAATAACACGGTTTGTCAGGATAGAAATGATATTAATGGTGGAGGTCCGACTGGCAGTACTGATTTTTATGCTTGTTTTGTAGACAATTCTTTTAATGTACTATATAATAATTTTGTTTGGAATATTGAACCTGAGGCTGCAGGTGCCCTTGTTCAAGACGAGTTTCAACAGGCGAGGATATTAATTACTTCTGCAACAGCCACACTTACACCAGGTGCAGATTATACTGTTAGTATTAATGGAACAAGTTATACTGTTTCTTCTTCTGGAGCAGCTTACACCACAAATGATCTTGGGAATGATTTAGCTGCTGCAATTGCTGCTGATCCTGCAGTAAATGCAACTTTTGCTGCAGGAAGAATAGTTGTGACTGCACTTGTTCAAGATACACCATTTACAATCCAAAGAAATAATCCAATTACAGGTGGTGATAATGCTGTTCTTGGTAATCCAGAAATTGACACAGCCAATCAAAAAGTAACTATCAACTGGGATCAATTATTTTCTGGAACTGTTACATTGAGTGTTAGAACTGAGGGTTGTGGAGCACCGTCTGACTGGTATCGAGTAAGTATTGAGGTTGTACCGGAAACAGTTCTTCCAGGAGTTCAGGCTAGTGAAATTTTAGCTCCTTATGATATGAGCGCAATAAATCCAAATTTTGGAGCAATTCTGTGCGATGGAGATTATACCAGTGTATTACCTAATTGTGAAATAACAAACAATACTAGAGATACACAATTTTTCTCGGCCACTGTATCTGGAACTAACGATCATGCTTCTCTTGAATGGAGAATTACAAATCCTATACCAGGAAATCCCCTAGTTCCATCTCCAGGAATAATTAATCCATCTACAGGAGTAGTTAACTGGACTACAGGTTGGTGGGGAACCTTTGATATAGAAGTTAGACCTGTGTCATGTAGTGGAACAGTTACTGATACTTGGATTGGTACAACCTTCACCATCGGACCAAGTGAAGACGATCGACCAAACATTCTACCACAGACTGATCTTCCTAATTGTCCAATACCAGCGGCTGGTCTTCAAACTACTCTTAGAGTTCCTGACTTTCCTGTTAGATGGTTCATTAATGACCTAAATGCTATACAAACGGGTGCTCCATCAAATGTTGTAATTAGTAACTTTAGAAGAGAGCTTCAGGCTGATGGAGGTACTAATGATCAAGAGCTTACACTTTACTGGAGACCAGGTTATTCTGGTGTAACGATAATTAGAGCTATACCTAGAGACTGTCCTGGATCACAAAGAAATTATGCCATAGTTGTTCCTGGCCCAGCTGATATTAGATGGATAGACCCAACTGATCCAAACTCCCCATTAGCTACAAATGGGCTTCCAAGTCAAACAGTTTGTCAAAACGAAAACATTGATGATATTACTTTTGAGCTCCTTGGTGCTGCAACTGGTGTCGTTTCTCAAGCCTCTATGAATTTACCACCTGGTATTAATGCGAATGTTGTTAATTTCTTCCAAGAAAGTGAAATTACATTAACTGATGTAACAACTATTACTACTTCTAACCGATATACTATAACAATTGATGGATTTGATTATGATTATAGAGTCCAAGGCGGTGATGATATTGATGATATTGGTAACGAACTTTCCAATAGTATTCCAGCAGCTGTAATATCAACTACTTATGATGCAGCTACAAATATTTTATCGTTTGAAGGATTAATTGCTGGTAAATATTATGTAATTGTCCCTAACCCACCTGTAAATAACGGGGTTGATATGTCAGCTCCCGTAAGTACTAATACACTTAGAAGAGTTACTCTCACTGGAGCTCCCGATAATTCTGCAACTACAGGAACTGATTATTTCTATAATATTACAACTTCAAGTGAATCAAGTACTTGTACAACTGACACATTTGCTGGAAGTGCAATTACTGTAAGAAATAATCCATCAATTACGCTTGTTTCAGGTAATATTAGTGAAACTGTCTGTGATGGTTCTGCTATTAATCCAATTATTTTTAAAATTGACGATGCACCTAATATAGTTCTTCCAATACCTGGTCTACCTGCAGGTGTAAACGGCCAGTTTGCTGGAGGATTTTTAACTATTTCAGGCATCCCAAATATTGGACCTGCAGCACCCTTTACTTTCACGTATTCTGTAACAACAATTAATGGAGCTTGTGCAGACACTATAGAGTACGGTAGTATTAGAGTTCAGCCTTCTCCTACAGTTAATATTGAAAACATATTAACTGAAAATCAAACTGTATGTGCTCAAGAACCCATAACAAACATAGAATATACAGTAACTAATCCAGCATTTGGACTTGAATTTATTGCTGGCTCAACAGATCTACCCGACGGAGTATCAGGAACACTCAATGTAAGAAATCAAGTTTCAGAAATTACTTTTGGAGGTGCAGCTGGGGTCACTGGAACGCTTAGTGTTGAGATAAATAGTGGTATTCCCATCACTTTCAATGCAGTAGCAACATCAACAATCGACGACGCAGGAACAAGTCTAGCTGCCAATATTGATGCTAGCCCAAATTATCAGGCAACTTATGCTGGAGGTGTAATTGAAATAACTCATAATAATTCAGGTGTTGCCTTCTCTACTGTTGTAGATGGTGGAGGAACGAATATTACAATGAGTTCGTCAATAGAGACTACCCCCGCCGTTTTTGTCATATCAGGTACACCATCTGTTACGGCAGGAGGTCTTCCTAAAACATATTTTTATGATCTAAGGGCAACAGGTCCCTCCTGTACAGATGGCAGTAGCATTGCAAGTGGAACAATCCTAGTAAATCCTAATACCTCAGGTACACTTAATGCTGCCTTTGGAAGTGATGATCAATCAGTTTGTGATGAAACACCTATTGATCAGATTCAATACAATTTAGTTGGTGCGGCAGCAGTTGCACCTGATGCTGGAAATCCTGCATGGTTAAATGGTAATCTAGATTTAGCTGCGCAGACATTTACAATTGATGCAACTCCTGTAGTAGGTAATCTTCAAGAACAAACATTTGAGTACAGCTTTACCGTTCTTGGTAATGCATTTGGTTGTGCAGCCAGCACAAGTACCCTTTCTGGAATTATAACAGTTATACCAGCCGAGAGATTAATTCTAACTTCCGGTGTTGCCTCTCCAAGTCAAGAAGTTTGCTTAGAAAATGATATTATTGATATTGTTTATGAATTCTCAGGCTCAGCAAATGCTGTAGCATTTTCAGTCGCAGGTTTACCAACAGGTGTTACGGGTAATTATACCCCAAGACAGCAAGTAAGTGTTATTCAAATTAATAATACAGGAGTTACTGTAGTATCTGAGACTTATGTTATAAATGTTAACTCAGTACCTTACAACTTTAATGCCCCTATTGGAAGTGATGAGAATGATATTGGATCAGGAATTGCAAATCAAATTGATGGTGATCCTGATGTGAGTGCTTCCTTTGACAATGGAACAAATAGAATAACAATAACTGCCAATGTGGCTGGAGATTCATTTGGAATTTACATACCTAGCAGTACTAACACAATTGGATTTAATAGGCCCACACTCGCTACAAGCCAGGGTGTATATGTTATAAGGGGAAGGCCCACAAATAATGTTTCAGGAACTTTCAATTATACACTAACCACACCGGGTATAATTTGTGATCCTGATACTCAACTAGGTGCAATAATTGTTCACCCTAATTCTACAATTGAAATAGCTGCAGGAACGACTGACAATCAAACAATTTGCGATGGTAGTGTTGGGGATTTTGTAGACATGGTTTACAATATCGGAGGTGGAGCTAGAGGAATTATCGCTAGTGGTTTACCGCAGGGAATAGTTCCAGTATTAGATAATGCTCTGAATCCAACAACTGTTACTCTTCAAGGTGACCCAGTTACAGGTGATACAGGTACAAATATTTATAATTTTACACTCACCACAACAGCCAATGAGGAAGGTTGTGATGAGGTTTCAATTAATGGAACAATAACAATTGAGCCAAATGATACCTTGACACCATCACCTACAACCGCTCCAGCGATAATCTTTAATCAAGAAATTTGTATTGGTGAACCCATCACTCCAGTGGTTTATGAATTCTCTGGAGGTGCAATCGGAGCTTCTGCAACTGGACTTCCCCCTGGAGTCAATGACAGTTTTGAATACAGAAAACAAATTACTTCAGTCAGATTTACGGGTCCTAACATTAACGCAAATGAAGTCTATAATGTAATTATTGATAATATAACTCATACTGCTACCTCTACTGCTGGTCAAAGTCCATCAGACGTTGTTACTGATCTGATAGCTATTATTAATGCTGAGTCCACTGTTGCCACTGCATCTAATAATGGGAGTATTTTGATTCTTACAAGTGTTAATGATGGACAAGCTTTCAGTGTTAGAACAGATAAAAGTGCATTTGCTCAGTTAACAATTGATCCTCCTGTACTGGAAAATGGAACTGGTATTTTATCCATTACTGGAACTCCTACCATCAATGCTATTATTGCCGGACAATCAAGTCAGAGTTATACAATCACAGTTACTACTGTTAATGGAAATGGATGTGAAATTGATATCGAAAATCCAACAATAAAAGTAAACTCCACATCAACAATAAGTGTAACATCATTGCCTTCCACTCTTGCTCAAAATTTATGTTTGAATGTGGATATTGATCCAATTCAGTTTACTATTGGAGGAGGGGCCACTTTTGCAATCGATGATGGTGGATTGCCGCCAGGAGTTGGACTAAATCCACTAGGAGGAAATAATTTTGAAATTGTGGGTAAACCAGTAGTTGCAATTTTAGTACCAACTACATATACATTTACTGTTTCTACAACAGGCAATGCGGGAGGTTGTGAAGAAGTTTCGTTCACAGGAACTATAATTATCTCACCTGACGATGAGATTAGTTTATCATCTGTTGCAACTACCACTAATCAAACAATATGTGTGGGTAATGATCCGTCAATTAGTCAGATAACTACAATCACATATCAATTGGCTGGTGGAGCTACTAATGCCTCAGCTGCTGGATTACCGGCTGGAATTCAAGCCAACTATGATCCAATAACTAGAGTATTTTCAATTTTTGGATTTTCAACCGAGACAGTTACCAATACTACAACATTCAATTACACAGTAACAACCTCCGGCACGTGTATAAATGATAGTGAAAATGGCTCAATAATCGTAGAGCCAAGCGCAACTTTAAGCTTGACTTCGGTTTCCTCTACACTTAATCAAACTTTATGTGATAATACCGCTATAAATAATATTGAATTTGATCTAGTTGGCAGTGCTTTAGGAGCTCAAGTATCAGGACTTCCTGCTGGAGTGGATCTTAATATAGTTGGTCTGACTGCTGTAATTTCGGGATCACCAGCTACGGCAGTGTTAACTCCTACAACATATTCTTTCACTATAACTGCTACTACTGGTTCTGGATGTGAGGTTAATAGCTACTCAGGAGAAATCAATGTATTACCTGATGATGGGTTAACTCTTACATCGCCCGCTACATCAATAAGTCAAGAGATTTGTGTATCTAACGACCCAATACTTAGTAGACTAACAACAATCACATATGAACTATCAGGAGGAGCAACTTCTGCTAATTTCATTGGATTACCTCCTGGATTTGGGACAATTTATGATCCAATATCTAAAGTATATAGTATTTATGGTTCAACCACTGGTTCAACAGTTACCCAAACAACAATTTATAATTATACCGTTACTACATCTGGAACATGCGCTGCACAGACTGAGGTTGGTGATATAACTATTGTTCCAATAGCTACTATAGACGTAACATCAGTTAGTTCAACCCTTAATCAAACAATTTGTGATGGAGATAATATTACTCCTATCACATTTGACTTTGGAGGAAGCGCAACAAATGCTTCTGGATTAGGTCTTCCATTGGGTGTAACTCTTGGACCTATTGTTGGAAATACAATTACAATTAGTGGACCAGCAAATGTAAATGTAGTAACTCCGACAACATATACATTTACTGTAACCGCAACTGGTAATGGAACCTGTGAAGAAGAATCTTTTACTGGTAGGATTGTTATTTTACCAAATGATACGCTGACTCACTTATCGGGTGATAAAAATCCAACTATATGTAATGGTAATGATCCTGCTAATCCTGGTATGACTCCAATTGTTTACCAATTAGGTGGTGGAGCAACTTCAGGAATAGTAACAGGGCTTCCTAATGGAGTTTCATTTACTTATAGTGCAACTACACGTCAGCTAACAATCGACGGAATACCATCACTAGCAATTGCTGTACCTACACCCTTTAATTATACAGTTACTACTATTGGCTCATGCGCAAGTCAAACTGATTCTGGAATAATTACGGTTAATCCTTTGTCTACAATTTCACTCTCATCAGCTATTTCAACTACCAGTCAAATTGGTGCGGATGGAATATGTATGGGAGATAGCATAGCTGAAATTTTCTACACCTATGGTGGTGGTGCAACATCATTCTCAATTTCTGGTTTACCTGCTGGTGTTCAGGCTCAAGCCACAGGAAATCCAAATGAAGTAAGAATTTTTGGAGAACCAAACACAGGATCAACTGTAATGGAGATATTTACTTATACAATTTCAACTACTGGTAATCCCTGTGCGCCAGAAACGAGCTTGAGTGGAGTTATCCAGGTAAATCCATCTCCATCCATTGATAGTAACTTTATCTTAAATAACGATGTAACTCATGTGACATGTAACGGAGGAAGTGATGGATCAATTGTAATACCTGAGGCATCTCCAGCATTTGATTTACGAATTTTTGGTGGTCAAAACAGTGTAAGGCAAGTAGATCGATTAAGTATTACTGGAAACTTTAATATGGGGGATAGAGTTCATGTTATAATTAATGGCAACCCGTATACTCATATTGTAGAGGAAACTGCCTTTGGAAGTGGAATTGCTGAAGGTAACCTATCAATTGCATCTAAATTAACAGATATAATAAATAATGCTATTCCCGCATTAGCTGTTCCAGTTACAGCTAGTGCCGTGGCTCCTGGAGATATTGTTCTTAATGCAGATACTGCTGGAGTTCCTTTCACTGTTACTTTCCCAGTTCCTCCTACTCAAACATTATTAAATGGAGATATTTCAAATACTAATGTAGTAGCTAATCTACCATTGAATTACAATTATTTATGGACCTACCCTGATAACTCAACTAATACTAACTTGAGTATTTATAATCTTCAAGCGGGTGATTATACGTTTGAAGTTACATTAAATGGGTGTTCCTCTGGTGTAGCAAGTTTTACAATCGAGGAACCTGACGCTCTTACAATCTCAACTACATCTTGTAATGGAGCATTTACTGCACTTGTTGAGGGAGGCACTGCTCCTTATACTCTGACATTATTTGATAGTAATAATGTTCAAATTGATCAAGTAGTTTCAAATAGTGGTAAAACATATGTTGGACTTACACCAGGTGCAGATTACAGACTTGAGGTATTAGATTCAAGGTGTGCAATCATGGAACAAATTGCAATTGAACTTCCTTTCGGCCTTCAATATGATGATTCTAGAACTAGGGTTGTAAATGATTTCTGTGATGAAGTCCCAATAAATATTGGTGGTGGAAGTATTGAACTTGAAACTAATCTTGGTCTAGCATTCAGTGGCGGATCTAACCAGTATACTTATTCCTGGACAGGCCCTAATGCCTATACTAATAGTACAATGAACATAACAAACCTTTTACCAGGAGTTTATACTGTTAGAGTAATAGATAATATTTTCAATTGTGAGGATACTCAGAGCTTCACCATTCTTCCTGCCGACCCAATTACTGTAATCCCCACAGGAGGAACATCCCCCTCACCACAGGCGGGAGTTAGTAATGTTGCAGACTTTAAAGTTGATATAACTTGTCCTGGAGATACATTTACACTTGAAGTTCAGGCTCAAGGAGGTGGTACTATTAACCACATATACAATTGGACTAGAAATGGCATTGCTATTGCCCCAGCTGGAGCAGGTAATCAATTAACTGCAAGCCAACCTGGCATCTATAATGTTGAAGCCTCTATAGATTTGACTGGAGTTGACATTCCATATCAATTTACTGCGGCTCAAATGGTATGTGCACAGAGTATTTCTTTCGAAGTAGTTGAACCAACTGAAATGAGTATTGTTGAAATTTTCGACAGAAGAGTGATTCCTGCATGTTCTGGTGACACAGCTCAACTTGTTTTTGAAGTAGTTGGAGGTGCACTAAATGCAGGACCCTATACGCTTGATTTACAAAATGGAGCTCTATCTGGAACTTCAGTTGGTGGAGCAAGTGTCAAAGAAATTATAATAAATGGAATCGATACCAATAATCTTGGTCAGTTGACTGATTATACCATAACCGATGTTAATGGATGTAGCACAACTGCAACTCTCACTACGATGATAGAATTACCACAATTTTTAGATTCTAGTTTCCAAATTGATGGTAATAATATCGACTGTGCTAATGGAGAGGAAGGTAGAATTGATATCTCATTGAATTCAGCAACCGCTCCCTCTGAAGTTGGTGTTCAAGTTTCATCAACTGGATCTAATTTCAACTATTTTGTTAATTGGGATAATCCTGCTGCTGGAAGTATTTCGGTTCCTATAGGCCAGGCTGGAATTTATACTGTCAGAATAATTGGTATTCCAGCAGTTGGAAATACAAGCACTAATACAACAGTTTGTGATATTTTTTCTGGAAATATTGAAATCCAAGAAACTGAAAATAGTCAAATACTATTAAGAGATATTGAAACCACGCAACCTGGTTGTGGAGAAACTGTAGGGTCAATTTCTCTAATTTTTGACGAGCCCACAATTCCTCCAACAATGTCAATTAGATGGGAGAAGTTTGTAACATCAACTACTAGTTCAACCTCAGGAACAATTAATTCTCAAGAATGGTCTCCAATTCCATCTTTAGATAATCAATTAATTGCATCAGATCTTGAACATGGAACCTATAGAGGAATTATTGATCCTGGAAATACACAAAACGGTTGCGGTGGAGGAATAATTATTACTCGTTCCATTGCGATTGGCAATAATTCAGGTATCGAAATTTTAAATCCAAGGTATGTGGCCGTTAATCAAAATCCTTATCCATGTGACAATCCAGACGGTCTTAAATATAATCTTTTGTTTAGAGTTGATAATAATCTTGATGATTTTTCAGGTAATTTAGAAATTACTGTAAATAAAATAAGCTCAGTTGGCATTCCATACAGCCAGACATTCCAGACCAATGCTCAAGGTCAAGGCGGAATTTCTATACCTTCAACTCAAGATAAAAGTGGAGCTTACAGAATAGAGGAAGTGCCTTTTGGGGAATTTGAAATTTTAATTAGTGAATCTGGAGGAGCGACAAACACCACCTCATGTGATGTAGTTCAAACGATTGTGATTCCAGAAGTAGTAGACTTAGTTTACACAGGCGATTTACAGTTTGAAATTGATCCATGTATAGAAGAGGTAACAATTGAAGCGTCCGTGGAGGGTGGTCAGCCATTTGTTTCACCAAATGGCGATACTTTTTATCAATATAAATGGGTATTAACTACAACTGATAATGAAATTTTTAATTATTCTGGCAAAAGTATAATTGTTCGAGATGCTGGAAATCTTGAGCTTACTGTCTATGATAGTTCAGGATGCGAGTATACTCTTATAGATCAGACAAGCCCCATAGAAATAAACGAGGGAATTAGTCCTTACAGGTTAGAACCTAGACTCAATAATAATACTGAATTTGCTGAGGAGCCAACTTGTGACAACCCACTAAGAGATAATGGTCAAATCAATTTTGAAGTTGTAGGTGGAGATCTTCCTCAAGGAGGTCAATATCCATATGAAATAATATGGGAGAAATTTGATGTTGGAACTAACTCTTATCTTGAAATGAACGGTAGTAGCGGCTTACCTAACCTAGCTAATCAACAGTTTGCTAATAATCTTGTACCTGGACAATATAAAATTAGTATTGTACCTATGAATTGGAGTTGTACTGGGCAATCACCATTTGACACTGTAGCTATTTCAAAAAATATTACTGTTCCACAAAATCAAGACCTTGTAATCACTAATGGACCTCTTATTAACTTGAGCGAGTATGACTTCTCTGATCCAAACCAGCTAACCATTTGTGATGTTGGTGGAGCTGGTAATCTTTATGTCAGGGTATTTAATAACTACGAGGGTGATTTAAGTTTTTACTATCCTACTGATACGGATTTGGTTCCAGCAGAACAACTAGATGGACAATCATACAGAGTTCAAATCTCACAATCAGTTGCTGACGGTGTTTTAACAGTTACAAATGAGGAGGGATGTAGGCTTAGTGTAGATATAGGTCTTGAAATTGGAGAACCTAGTTTTAATTACAACTCACTAAATGCTCAAATTTCAGGAAACTCCACTCAAACCCAACTTCCACTAATACTTGCTCGGGAGGAAGTTACATTTACAAATGTCTCAACTGGAACATATACATATTCTGAGTGGGATTTTGGAGATAGTAGCCCAGTTGAAAGATATCCATTCTTGGCTGGGGCTGTATCACCAGTCACGCATGTTTACGGCGTCTCTGGAACTTATTATCCAAAACTTAGAGTATATAATTCGGTTGGTTGTTATAAAGAGTCAGTTGAGGTGCTGGTTGTTGGAAAAGGTTATAATATTTTAGCTCCAAATGTATTTACTCCTAACGGAGATACCTATAATGATACATACAGGCCTCTTTTCAGCGGTTTCCAATCTATTCAACTAACTATCTACGACTACCGTGGAAATTTACTTTATTTTGAGGAATCCTCAGCTGATCCTGCTAACCCTTTACAGCCGATAACTCTAAACGGTTGGAATGGTGACATAAATACAGAGTCTCCATATTATATTTACACAGTTTCCGGAGTTACCCTTTTCGGTGATATAGATGTTCAAAAAAGTGGAACCTTTATTATTATTAGATAATGAGAAAGAATAGGCTCACTTTTTTGACACTAATTATACTGATAACCTTATGCTTAAAAGGTTACAGTCAAGAAGATTATATTGTCAATCAAGCCAAATTTCTACAAAAATCAAATCCTAGTCATTTTGGAATGAATCAACTTAACAGAGTTGGTGTTTTATATAATAGTTTAAGAATCAATGAAGCTACTGCAATGGACAATAAATATGCTTTTGGTTCAATCGCTTTTCAAGACAATAATTTTTCATTAGGCTTTGATATTAATTCTTTCAGAATAAATGAAACTGGATTAATTTCATCTCTGGTAAATTTCAGTTATGTTTATAAAATTCAATTAAGTAACTACACATATTTTTTACCATCTGTCACACTTGGTCTTGGAAGTTCTAGAGTAAATGTAGATAATTTAGTTTTTGAGGATCAATTAAATATGGCAACTGGTTTTATAAGTACAGAATCCATTGACCCACTTGCACCAATAATTAGTAATGTAAATTACTTTGATCTCGGCGCTTCATTTATTATTCATAACGAATACTATATGGTTGGCTTAAGTTTAAAACATTTAAACAAACCGAATGTTTCATATAATAAAGAAGTTCCATATGCAAAGCCTATTTCTATTGGGTTACAAGGGGGATATGAATTCAATATTAATCCATATGAACGATCACTTCTTCCAAGATATTCTTACCTGTTTACTTTCCTTAATTTAACCAAATATGGTGAGTCAATTTATATGAGTTTAGCAGAGGATTTCCAATTTGGTGAATTTTCAATTGGATTTACTCAACAAGTTGCATCAGTTGACTCTTTCTCGCTTAATAATTTTGGTTTAACGCTAGGACTTGCACTGGAAAATTTTGACTTTGGAATTAATTACAATTTTCCTAATAGAAAACCTGGATCTGTATTTTCACCCAGTATTTTCGAATTAAGTATTATTTTTGACTTCAGTATCTACAGAAGAAATAATAGAGGGCTATACAAGAAACTTCAAATCGACAACTACTACTAATCGACTACTTTTCCATAAATCCTTTTTTGATCATCCAGTCATCGTTATATATTTTACCTATATAGCGACTTCCGGAATCGTGTAGTAAAACAACTACCAAATCATCCTGTGTAAAATGATCTTTCAATTGCAAAACTCCTTTAATTGCGGCGCCACAAGAGTTTCCAGCAAAAATACCTTCTTCTCTTGCCAACTTTCGGGTGTATAAAGCCGCATCTTTATCCGTGACCTTCTCGAATTGGTCGATCAGTTCAAAATTAACATTTTCCGGAAGGATATCCTCTCCTATACCCTCTGTAACATAGGGGTAAATTTCATTTTCGTCAAAAATTCCTGTCTCATGATATTTTTTGAAAACTGAACCATAAGTGTCGATCCCCCAAATCTTTATTTTTGGATTCTTCTCTTTTAAATATTTAGCGACGCCAGAAATAGTACCTCCGGTACCTACACCGACTACGAAATGAGTAATTTTACCATCTGTCTGCTCCCATATCTCAGGTCCGGTTTGTTCGTAGTGCGCAACACTATTGGAAGGATTGTCATACTGATTAACATACCAAGAATTTGGGGTTTCTTCAGACAATTTTTTAGAAACACTATAATAAGAACGTGGATCATCAGGAGCCACAGCAGTTGGACATACAACTACCTCGGCTCCCATTGCTCTTAGTACATCAAATTTTTCTTTAGACTGTTTATCATTGGAAACACAGATTAAACGATAACCCTTGACAATAGCTGCCAAGGCCAATCCCATACCTGTATTCCCTGAAGTACCCTCAATGATAACACCTCCAGGTTTTAAACGACCATCCGACTCTGCATCTTCAACCATTTTAAGAGCCATTCGATCCTTCACCGAATTGCCTGGATTAAAACTCTCAATCTTTGCCAAAACCAATGCTGGAACAACTTTAGTTATATTGTTGAGTCTAACCAAAGGAGTGTTCCCTATTGTCTCTAAAATATTGTTGGAATAATTCATCAAATGTTTTTCATGACAAAGATACCATATCCCAAAGAAAGAGGAAACTAACTAACGAAATCGTAATACACGAGCAGGATTAATATTACTGATGATCAATGAAGGAATCCAAAGTAACAAACTACTAACCGCCAAAAAACCTAGATTTAACCATATAAAATCTCCAAAATTCAATGAAACAGGGGCAACATTAACATAATAGGTTTCAGGATCAAGACGAATCCAACCCAAATATTTTTGAGACAAAAAAAATAAAACTCCTACCAAATTCCCCCAAATTAGACCCTGACTCATAATGGCAATACCATTGTAAAGGAATATTTTTTGAATCATTTTATTTCTCGCACCCAAAGATTTAAACAAGCCAATCATACTAGAGCGTTCCAAAATCAAAACCAACAATGCAGTCGACATATTGATTACCCCCACCACTATCATAACAATGATAATGATCAATATGTTGAAATCAAAAAGAGAAATCCATTGAAAAATAGTCGCATATTGGCGGTTAATTTCTATGACATCTAAATCCGAGGGTAATTTTTGGTATAACGAGGAACTCACGCTGATGGCTTTATTAAAATCGGTGGTAAAAACCTCGTAACCTCCAATTTCA
Source organism: uncultured Flavobacteriaceae bacterium (assembly GCA_913020295.1). Classification (GTDB taxonomy): domain Bacteria; phylum Bacteroidota; class Bacteroidia; order Flavobacteriales; family Flavobacteriaceae; genus UBA8316. Next base: position 15,893 of record CAJWAA010000004.1, read on the forward strand.
TTATTCTTCCATTTATTAATACGTTGAATATGACGTAGGTCTCCCAAAACAAAATTTTCGTCAAAATCAGGAAAACCTGACAAAAACAAGCCCACCACTTTGAACCTTCTCACATTTGGTAATTGCTGGTTTTGGTAATTCTGAAAATAGGCTGATACTTCATCACCAATACCTACAGATAAACGTTGTGCGATGACCTGAGATAGTAATATTTCATTAGAGGTTTTTTTTCCTAACCTGGGAAAACTTCCTGATACCAAAAAGCTTTCTAATTGATCCCATTGGTAATCCCTTGAAACACCTTTCATTACAATACCTTCAAACTGTTCATTGGCTTTCAGCAAGCCCCCTTTTAGAGCAACGCTTTGAACATGAGTTACTCCCTTATTATTCTTTATTAATCCCAAAATTGTTGGATCATGAACTATGGGAAGCACTGAAATCCATGACTCACTATTTTCGAAAGGTGCAACTAACAAGTGACCATTAAAAGCCACAGTCTTTTTTTGTATCTCCTTTTGCAATCCCTTACCCGTTGCAACGGCAATCAAGATCATAGACATCCCCAACGCCACTGCAATCTTGGCAATTTTAATTATCTGAGCAGAAACATTACCTTTATGCAAAGGATCAAAACGCATCCTTCTGGCGATAAATATGGGTAAATTCAAATCAAATTAGTTTTGTGAAAGGCATATTCAAAATTACATTTTTATTTTTTCTTTTTTTAGGTAATACTTTAGTAAGTATAGCCCAAACTCATATCGTTTACGGAGCCACACAATTGGAGTCATATAATAAAATATTACAACAGGAAAATGTTGGCGTAGTTGCTCATCAAGCGAGTCTCTTGGATCTAAAAACCCATCTGATAGACACCTTACTCTCTCTGAATGTTAATATCATAAAAGTCTTTGCTCCCGAACACGGGTTTAGGGGAGATGCAGACGCTGGAGAGAGTGTGAGCGATCAAAAAGACCTCAAAACAGGATTACCCATTCTTTCCCTCTATGGAAGTAATAAAAAACCTTCTAAAGAAAGTCTGAAGGGCATCAGCATCATGCTCTTTGATTTGCAGGATGTGGGTGTAAGATTTTACACCTATCTCTCAACGCTCCATTACGTAATGGAAGCCTGCGCCGAAAACGAGATTCCTCTGATTGTTCTGGATCGGCCCAATCCAAATACTAACTATATCGATGGTCCTGTTTTAGAGGAAGATTGCAAAAGTTTTGTCGGAATGCATTCTGTTCCAATCGTCTATGGAATGACTATCGGAGAATACGCCAAAATGATCAATGGTGAAGGATGGCTTTCCGACGGGATTAAATGTGATTTGAGGGTAGTACCCCTTAAGAACTATACCCATCAAACCCCCTTCGAAATACCTCTAAGGCCTTCTCCTAATTTGCCCAACGCTCATTCCATTGCACTTTATCCCAGTTTATGTTTACTCGAACCCACCGAAATCAGTGTAGGTCGAGGAACCGAAATGCAATTTCAGATCTACGGTCACCCCGAACTACCTAAAACCAATTTTTCTTTTACTCCCATTCCTAATTATGGGTCTAAAAATCCAAAACTTCAAAATCAACTTTGTCACGGATCAGACCTAAGAAATATTGACTACCCAAAAAAAATTGAATTACAATGGTTGATTCAAGCCTACAGGGATTTTCCAGATAAAGAACATTTTTTCAAAAAGGGATTCAACAGAATCGCAGGTAATAAAAGGTTGCAATTGCAATTGGCTCAAGGATTGGGTGAAGAGCAAATTCGTAAAACTTGGGAAAAGGACTTAGAAAAATTCCAAAATATCAGAAAAAAATACCTCATATATCCATAGTTTATTGAATGATGATTGAGAAAAATGATACTTTTGGAAAAGCCCTACTGGACTATCATCAATACCCCGGAGATCAACAATTAATTACATGGACCAGTCTCACCGATGAGGATCCAGTTCCAATCAGCTATTTTTTTAGGACATTTAACCAAATGCCCCTTCTAGAGCAAGAAGCTATGGAGATAGCCCATGGAAAAGTTTTAGATATAGGTTGTGGTGCTGGCCCCCATAGTCTCTTTTTACAAAATGAGAGAAATTTTAGCGTTACAGGATTAGACAACTCCCCTTCAGCCGTTAAAGTAGCTTCCGAAAGAGGTTTATTTTATACTATTCAACAATCCATTTTTGATTTCCATCAGGACAATTATGATACTATACTGCTTTTGATGAACGGACTAGGAATTTGTGGTAATTTGGTAAGGCTACAATTATTACTTAAAAAACTCAAATCACTTCTTCATCCCAAGGGTCAAGTTTTACTGGATTCTTCAGATTTGATTTATCTATTTGATGAAACCCCTGAAGGTGAAAAAATCATCCCTGCGAATCACTATTATGGTGAATTGGAATACGGACTTCGATACAAAAATATTAATCAAACCTTCCCATGGCTTTATATTGATTATGGCCTTCTAAGCTATATTGCCAGTAATATAGGATTTGAAACTAAAATGATTATTGAAGGAGAAAATTGCGATTATTTAGCCCGATTGACTAGGGAACATTAAGGTACTTATGGGTTTGTAAGGACACTTTCCATTTGGTGTTTTTCATTACGTAGTCGACGATCAGTGGCATCATCTTCTCTCGCTTACTCCATTCTGGTTGAAGATAAAGTTTACATTTCGGAGTGACTTTTTCCGCTTGCTTTTCTGCAAAACTAAAATCATCACGGTTATAAATGATCATTTTCAACTCGTCCGCACTGTCAAAAGCCTCCGCAGTTGGAAGTTTATTTTTTTTTGGAGATAAGCAAAACCAATCCCATTGGCCTGATAGCTCATAGGCACCCGAGGTTTCGATATGCGTTTTCATTTCCAGTGATTTCAAACCCTGTGTAAGGGGGTCCATATTCCACATCAAGGGCTCTCCTCCAGTCACAACTATGGTATCAGAGAACTTATGGGCTGTTTTAATAATTTCATCTACAATAGTTGGTGGGTGCAATTTGGGATTCCAGCTATCTTTTACATCACACCAATGACACCCAACATCACAACCTCCAATTCTAATAAAATAAGCTGCACTCCCTTTGTAATAGCCTTCGCCCTGAATGGAATAAAAAGCTTCCATTAAAGGAAGCATGGTTCCCTTTGCAAGCATTTTACCTTGTTTCTTAATATCCATTTGAGCAAAGATAGTTCAGCTTTACAAACCTTAAACAAAAAAAAAGTATATTTGATGCCATCCCTGTGATTGGTTAATTTAAATCCATATGAAGTCCTGGCATCAATTCATTGACAATATTTTTATAAGCGTCTTTTCAGAAACAAACCAAAATAAAGTAGAACGCGCTACATTATGGTTTTCAATGATTGGATTTATCATCCACCTTTTCTTGATTTATGCTAAAAAATATGAATTGTTTAAGATTTCCTTCGAAAGCAGTTTGCTGATAGATCCCATTTCTGCTATCTACACCCCTTTTTCTATAATTTTGATTTATGAGATCTATCTTTTGGTTGTTAATCTTCCTCGGTCATTTACTACTTCCGTATCCAAACAATTTGAGATCATTTCATTAATACTTATTCGTAGAATTTTTGCAGATATCCCCAAAATTAATTTGGAGGCCAACTGGTTGAATACCAAAGAAAACGTCCAACTAATTTATGATGTTTTAGGAGTATTAATTATTTTCTTTCTGATTTTCTTATTCAACAAAGCACGCTCAAGATTGCCAAAAAAACCAATTAACCTTAATATACAAAGTTTTGTTGCCTCCAAAAAAGTAGTAAGTCTGATTTTATTACCCATTTTGATCATTACCTCTTTCATAAGTATTTATCAATGGATTTATGGGCTTTTCTACCTAAATATAACTTCAGATATCAATTCCATTTTTTACAACGAATTTTTTACCATTTTGATTTTGGCAGATGTGTTGATATTACTTCTCTCTTTTCAATATACAGAACGCTACAGTCAATTGATAAGAAACACCGGATTTGTTATCTGTACCATCTTGATCAGACTCTCTTTTGGAGTAAGTGGACTTACCAACGTTCTATTGATTATTTCAAGTGTTGCTTTTGGTCTAGTGATACTTAATATTTACAATATGGAAGAAAACCCACTCCAAAAAAATAAGGTTACAAATTAGCCTAACCTAAGACTTTCGCTCGCAGGAAAGCAAAGTATTCTTTAGCAACATGGCAATAGTCATCGGACCAACTCCCCCTGGTACAGGGGTAATATAGCTCGATTTCTTGGCCACTTCATCAAAAGCCACATCACCCTTGATGACATAACCCTTAGGATGCGAATCGTCATGGACTCTTGTGATTCCTACATCAATAACTATAACACCCTCTTTTACCATATATCCTTTCAAAAATTCAGGGATACCCAAAGCAGAAACTATTATATCTGCTTTTTGGGTTAACTGTTCAATATTTTTAGTTCTACTATGGGCAACAGTAACAGTAGCGTTCCCAGGGTTACCTTTTTGACTCATCAAAATACTGATGGGTCTACCCACTATATTACTTCTGCCAATTACTACACAATGTTTTCCTGAAATATCAATTTCATTCCTTTTAAGCATCTCCATTATACCAAAAGGGGTCGCAGGGATGTAGGACTCCATTTCTAATGCCACTCGACCAAAATTAGAAGGGTGGAATCCATCAACATCTTTTTTGGGGTCAATAGCCAATAGGATTTTCTCCTCGTTTATATGATTGGGAAGTGGAAGTTGAACGATATAACCATCTAAAGTATCATCATTGTTTAACTCTTTGATTTTATCAATAAGTGCTTGCTCGGTAATATTGCTTTCTAGTCGGATTAGCGTGGATTTAAAACCCACTTGTTCACACGAACGAACTTTACTTCCAACATATGTCAAACTAGCACCGTCATTCCCAACCAATAACGCCGCCAAATGTGGTATTTTTTCTCCCTTTTTTTTACGCAAAATGACAGCTTGCTTGATTTCCTCTTTTATTTGTTGGGATAATTTTTTTCCGTCCAGTATCTCCATAATTATTTAAATCCTTGAAACATTTTCATCATTTGTTTTCCTTTTCCACCTTGCATCATCTTCATCATTTTACTCATCTGACCAAATTGCTTAATCAATTGATTAACCTCATTTATGTCCCTCCCAGAACCTTTTGCGATTCTATTTTTTCTACTGTGATCTAGTAATTCAGGTTGTGTACGCTCCTGAGGAGTCATTGATCCAATTATGGCCTCTATATGTTTAAATGAGTCGTTGTTGAAATCTACATCTCCCATCATTTTATTGGCACCAGGAATCATTCCCATCAAGTCTTTCATATTACCCATCTTTTTAACTTGCTGTATTTGAGATAGAAAATCATCAAATCCAAATTGGTTTTTAGCTATCTTTTTATTGATTTTTCTCGCTTCCTCTTGGTCAAACTGCTCTTGAGCTCTTTCGACCAATGAAACTACATCCCCCATACCCAAAATACGGTCTGCCATTCGCTCTGGATAAAACACATCAAGTGCTTCCATTTTTTCTCCTGTTCCAATAAATTTTATGGGCTTTTTGACCACGGATTTAATGGATAAAGCAGCCCCTCCCCTAGTATCTCCGTCGAGTTTGGTCAAAATAACACCCTCAAAATTAAGGGTATCGTGAAAGGCTTTGGCGGTATTAACCGCATCTTGACCTGTCATGGCATCGACTACAAATAGTGTTTCATCAGGTTTTACAGTGTGGTGAATGTCCGAAATCTCTTTCATCAAGACCTCATCTACTGCCAATCGTCCGGCAGTATCAATGATGACTACATCATTTTTTTGCTGTTTGGCATGTTTTATGGCGGTTTGTGCAATCTTTACCGGATTTTTTTCTTCGCGGTCACTAAAAACTGGAACGTCAATCTGCTCTCCCAATACAACCAACTGATCAATCGCTGCTGGACGGTAGACATCACAAGCAACCAGTAAGGGCTTTTTATTATTCTTTTTTTTGAGATATAATGCCAACTTTCCACTAAAGGTAGTTTTACCAGATCCTTGCAAACCTGACATTAAAATAACAGAAGGCTTTGAAGAAAGCTCCATTTCAGATGCACTGCTTCCCATGAGAAGGGTTAATTCATCCTTAACTAACTTTACCATCAACTGGCCAGGCTGAAGACTGGTCAATACTTTTTGGCCCAGGGCTTTTTCCTTAACTCGATTTGTAAATTCTTTAGCAATCTTAAAGTTAACATCTGCATCCAACAGTGCTCTTCTGACCTCTTTGAGGGTCTCGGCCACATTGATATCGGTAATCTTTCCATGCCCTTTAAGCAGCTTAAAGGCACTCTCCAGTTTATTGCTTAAGCTATCAAACATTGGTCAATTTTTATAATATAAATTTACTGTTTTCAATCGTATTTAAAACCTCACCATTCATCCATTTTTGTGTTTCATTACAGCCATTACGATAGTATGAGGAAAAGTTATGGCAGCCAAAAAAGAAAAAAACATTGGCATGAAATAGTTGGCTTTGAAATCTACATAACTGTAAACCAAATATAAAGAGATCAAAGAGGCCAACCAATAAATCAATGAATGCTTAAAGTATTTCAGAAATGATTCTAAATTCATCTCTCCATAAAGGAATTTTAATTGATCCGAAAGGGAGGGTAAACTATGCCATACCACAAAGTAAAAGGCAAATGCAAACCACAATGAGCCAATATAAAAAATAAACGCTAAAAGTAATATTAATACAGCCTCCTTTATAATATGAGAGCGAATAGAACCCTTTAAAAGGATGTTTATTAATAAAATAATTCCCAATAGAACGGCAGTAAACTGGAAAAATTCAAAACCCAATCGATATCCAGAAATCTTTTCAATTACCTCTACAACCGAGTCGTATTGAAGTGTAAACATTAAAAAGAAAATAAACGCACCATATAATGTGAAAAAGGCTAAATGAAATAGGGAAAAAGACAATCGATCTTCCCAATGTTGTTCTCCAAAATGATAGCTACTAAAGAGTACAAAAACGATCAATGAAATAGAAGGAAGGGTAAAAAAGAGAACTCCCCCAAACAAAACTACCGAGATATATAGTAAAATAGACTTTAAATAGAGATTATTCAGTTTTCCTTTAAAACTTTTTGAAATAATTTCAAGATCATTTGCACCATGCAAAATACCTAGGGTCAAAACCCCAAAACCTGAAAAAAAATCAACAAAACTGCGGGATATTAGGGGCACGAGGACAATAAACACTATGGTAATCAAAATACCAATTTGGTAATTTTTAGTGGCTTGAAATATCAATTTGATAAATTTTTTTGTAAAAAAATATTATATATATAGTGAGTAAGTTTAATTTTTTTTAAATTTACCTAAACAAAATAAATAATTAATTTAATTATGGAAAATCTTTTTAATTTATCTGCTGTGGCCCCTGCGATGGCTACAGACGATTATGTAGGGTTCACTTTTTTTGTAGGGTGTATGGCGATGATGGCAGCATCAGCGTTTTTCTTCCTATCTATGAACTCTTTTGACAACAAATGGAGAACATCCATTTTGGTATCAGGTTTGATTACCTTCATAGCTGCTGTGCACTATTGGTATATGAGAGACTATTGGGCAACTAATGCCACTTCTCCTACATTCTTCCGTTATGTGGATTGGGTGTTGACTGTACCGTTAATGTGCGTTGAGTTTTATCTCATTTTGAAAGCTGCTGGAGCCACTAAGTCTTTGATGTGGAAATTGATCTTTCTTTCTGTAATCATGTTAGTAACAGGTTACTTTGGAGAAGCAGTTCACACTACTGGACAAGGTCCTGCATTATGGGGTCTTGTGTCAGGCTTGTCTTATTTCGCTATTGTTTATGAAATTTGGAAAGGTGGAGCTGCCAAGCTTGCAGAAGCTGCGGGCGGAGCCGTTCTCTCTGCTCACAAAACTCTTTTGAAGTTTGTCTTCATTGGTTGGGCAATTTATCCGATAGGATATATGGCCGGTACAGAGGGATGGTACAGCGGAATCTTTGGTGGACTTCCCATGGACGTTATTTATAACGTTGGTGATGCTATCAACAAAATTGGATTCGGTTTAGTTGTTTACAACCTAGCTGCTAGTTCTAAATAATCTTTTAATTACAGCAGTTTATCTGCTAAAGATAAAAAAATCGCTCATAAGAGCGATTTTTTTTTTACATACTATCGGGTAAATCAATTCCTAATAAACCACTTGCGGACTCGATGTTGTTTGCCACTCCTTGACAAAGCAACAAACGGAAAGATTGTAGCTTTTGATCTTCAGCTCCAAAAATACTTACATTTTGATAAAAAGAATTAAATAGTTTTACCAAATCATATAAATAATTGGCTATCAAAGCTGGACTATATTGCTCACCAGCGGTTTTAATCAAGACCGTATAGGTACTTAAATGTTTGAGAATTTCTTTTTCCTTGTCTACCAAACTCAAATCCAAATGCAGTTCCAACTTACCCTCTATCTTTCGGATCAAAGATTGAATTCGCGCATAAGTGTATTGTATAAATGGGCCGGTATTACCATTAAAATCAACAGAGGCCTCAGGGTCAAATAATATCCTCTTTTTGGGATCAACCTTAAGGATAAAGTACTTTAAAGCTCCTAAGCCGATTTTTTGAAAAAGAGAATTTCTCTGTTGCTCGTCAAATCCTTCAATTTTACCGTGCTCTGCAGCAATTTTCTTTGCGGTATTCTTCATTCGCTGAATCAGATCATCCGCATCAACCACAGTACCTTCACGACTTTTCATTTTACCTGAGGGCAAATCAACCATACCATAACTCAAATGAAATAAAGAATCAGCCCAAGAATAACCCAGTTTTTGAAGCACCAAGAACAATACCTTAAAATGATAATCTTGTTCATTGCCTACCGTATAGACCATACCTTTGACCTCCGGATGATCTGCAACTCTTTGGGTGGCAGTACCGATATCTTGCGTAATATAGACAGCTGTTCCGTCTGAACGCAACAATAATTTTTCGTCTAAGCCCTCGTTCGTAAGGTCAATCCATACTGAGCCATCCTCTTTCCTATAAAAAACCCCTTTGTTCAATCCCTCCTCTATGATGGATTTGCCCAACAAATAAGTTTCACTTTCGTAAAAATAGGAATCAAAATCTATTCCTAAGCTTTTATAGGTAGCTTCAAAACCGTCATACACCCATTGATTCATTTGCGACCAAAGTTTTCGTATCTCAGGATCATTATTTTCCCATTGCCGAAGCATCTGTTTGGCTTCTACCAGCAAGGGCACACTTTTCTCCGCTTCTTCCTGCGACTTTCCCCCAGCTACCAGGTCTGCTAGTTGTTTACGGTATTTTGTTTCAAACAATACATAGTATTTACCTACCAATTGATCGCCTTTTAAACCTGTACTCTCGGGGGTTTCGCCCTCACCAAAGTACTGCCAAGCCAACATGGATTTACAAATATGAATACCCCGGTCGTTGATGATCTGTGTTTTGATGACATGATTACCATTGGCCTCCAGTATCTTGGACACCGAATGGCCCAAAAGGTTATTCCGGATATGCCCCAGATGGAGGGGCTTATTGGTGTTGGGAGAGGAAAACTCTACCATTATGGTAGGAGAATCCACCGCCGGGGTTCTATGTCCGTAATCCTTGACCTTCAGAAAACCCTCCAAAAAGCTCAAGTAATAACGATCCGATATAGATAGGTTTAAAAATCCACTGACTACATTATAATGGGAAACATCGGGCGAATACTCTTCCAAAAAAGCTCCTATTTCTGCTCCCAAAACCGCAGGGTTTAGACGGGTCAATTTTAACAAAGGAAAAAGTACCAAGGTAATGTCCCCTTCAAAATCTTTACGGGTGGCCTGAAATTCAAGCGGTGGTTCTAAAAGACCGAACCGATCGGATAAAAAATGTTTTACGGATTGGGAAAGTACGTGTTCTAGAGATTCCATATTTATCTAGTATAAATATAATTATAAACTTTGTTGACACTGAGGGTGTGATTGGGTTTTTTAAAATGAAGTAAGATCAAACGATTATTAAATTTTTAAGAGGATTAACCTTTTATTTGTCAACTTTTACAAATTATGATTTAAACTTTATTTTATGAATTATAACTTAAAAGTATTGAGCTTTCGTGTTCAAGGGAGAAGATCATCGACTAAAATCTTATCTTTGAAATAAAAATGCTTTTAAACGTCTCTTATGACGATCCAAAGATCAAAGAAAAGATCGATGTGGCTGTGGGTAAACCTTTTTCTTTGAAAGAACGCTGGGCCAAAGGGGGTATTGGTTCCTCTAAACTTTTAATTAGCCAATGTTCTATTGATATTCACAATCTTTTAGTTTTGGATAACAATCTTAATTCCTGTAATATCGAATTACGTCCCAAAGGCATTATACTAAGGTTTAGAAGCCTACTTGAAACTTACGCTTTGGTAATCCCTTATCATAAGTTGAACCTTTACAAAGGAAAAGCAAAGGAATATTCGATATATAAAGACAAGCAGTTTGTAAAAGTAGTAGCAGATACCAAAGCCGCTTTCAAGTTTTTCTCAAAAATCAGCGCTGAAAAAGCCGCCAACCAACTTCCAGGGATCGAGGATCTTTAGCAGTATCGATTATTTACGATGGGTATGTCCAGTATAAATCTGTCGGGGTCGTCCGATGGGTTCCTTATTGAATCGCATTTCTTTCCACTGAGCGATCCAGCCTGGCAAACGGCCGATGGCAAACATCACCGTAAACATTTCAACAGGAATGCCAAGGGCTCGGTAAATAATTCCGGAGTAGAAATCCACATTAGGATACAATTTTCGATCTACAAAATATGGGTCTTCCAAAGCTTCTTGTTCGAGTCTTTTGGCAATATCCAAAACTGGGTCGTCTATACCCAATTCAGACAAAACCTCATCGGCGGCTTTTTTAATGATCTTTGCACGTGGATCAAAGTTCTTGTAAACCCTATGACCAAAACCCATTAGTCGGAAAGGATCGTTTTTGTCTTTGGCCTTGGACATAAACTTTTTGGTATCACCTCCATCTTTATTGATCTCCTCCAACATTTCGATCACAGCCTGGTTTGCACCTCCGTGCAAAGGTCCCCATAGAGCTGAAATACCAGATGCAATCGAGGGAAATAAGCCTGCATGAGATGATCCTACCATACGTACCGTAGAAGTAGAACAGTTTTGCTCGTGGTCGGCATGCAAAATCAATAATTTATTCAAAGCACTTACCAGTATATTACTGGCTTTAAACTCTTTATTTGGCATCCTAAACATCATGTAGGCCAAATTCTCAGTGTACGGTAGATCGTAATTGGGATAATTAAGGGGTAAACCTTTCATTTTTCTATGTGTCCAAGAGGCTAGTACAGGAAACTTAGCCAACAACATGATAATGGCCTCTCTGAAATCCTTTTCTGAATTTATATCAACTGAGGACGGATTAAAGGCGATCAATGCCGAAGTCAGGGAGGACAGAATACCCATAGGGTGAGCGGACTTTGGAAAGCTCTTCAAAATGATTTTAAAGTCTTCATCTACCAAAGCATAATCTCGAATCTCGTCTTCGAATTGATCTAATTGCATCGCTTTCGGTAAATCTCCAAAAATCAATAGATAAGCCACCTCGATAAAGGAATAGTTATCTGCAAGATTTTCAATATCGTAACCACGGTATCGAAGAATTCCTTCTTCCCCATTGAGAAAAGTGATATCACTTAGACAAGAGCCCGTATTCTTAAAACCCGGATCAAGGGTAATCAAACCTGTTTGAGCCCTGAGTGTTTTAATATCAATAGCACTCTCGTTTTCAGTTCCCTCAACAAGTGGGAATTTGTAGTTTACACCTTTATAGGTAAGATCAACTTGGTCTGCCATAGGTCAAATAAAGAAGGGTAAAAGTAAGGAAATAAGCGTCAAAAAACAACTGAGATCACAAGGGACTTAGCAATAAGGACCCAATAGTCTATAATTATTGTAAGTTGAACGCTTTCTCCTGAGGATAAAAAGCCGAATGCTGCAGTTCCTCCTCTATTCTTAAAAGCTGGTTGTATTTGGCCATACGGTCACTCCTAGAAGCTGATCCGGTTTTGATTTGACCGGTATTCAACGCCACGGCCAGGTCAGCAATAGTATTGTCTTCTGTTTCTCCCGAACGGTGGGACATTACTGAGGTATAACCCGCTCTGTGCGCCATTTCTACAGCAGCAATGGTTTCAGATAATGTACCGATCTGATTAACTTTAATCAAAATAGAATTAGCAATACCTTGTTCAATTCCTTTGGACAGACGTGTTACATTGGTTACAAAAAGATCATCTCCAACCAACTGCACTAGATCTCCAGCCTTTTCGGTCAAGGCTTTCCACCCATTCCAATCATTTTCGTCCATTCCGTCTTCAATAGAGATAATAGGATATTTTTTTGAAAGTTCAGCCAAATACTCTGCTTGCTCCTCAGAAGTTCTTTTTACCCCTTTGTCTCCCTCAAATTTGGTATAATCATATACTCCGTCTACATAAAATTCAGCAGCAGCGCAGTCCAAAGCAATCTTGACCTGTTCACCTGATTTATATCCTGCGTTCTCAATAGCCATTAGAATAGTATCCAACGCATCCTCTGTACCGTCGAGTGTAGGAGCAAAACCACCTTCATCTCCAACCGCAGTGCTCAATCCCCTGTCGTGCAATACTTTTTTAAGGTGGTGAAAGATCTCAGAGCCGATTTGAATAGCATGGGTAAAACTTTCGGCACCAATTGGCATCACCATAAATTCCTGAAAAGCAATGGGGGCATCAGAATGTGAACCACCATTGATGATATTCATCATTGGAACCGGTAAAGTATAAGCATTGACTCCCCCTATATACCGATATAAGGGTAAACCTAATTCATTAGCGGCAGCCTTGGCTGTAGCCAATGAGATTCCCAGAATTGCATTGGCACCTAATTTTGACTTGTTGGGGGTACCATCAAGATCGATCATGGTTTGATCGATTTTTTTTTGATCAAAAACAGAAGCTCCTATTAATTCCTGAGCCAAAACTTCATTGACATTCTTTACAGCACGAAGAACTCCTTTTCCCATGTATGGTTTCCCACCATCTCTAAGTTCTACAGCTTCATGCTCTCCAGTTGAGGCACCTGAAGGAACTGCTGCACGACCCATTATCCCGTTCTCTGTTATGACGTCAACTTCAACAGTAGGATTTCCCCGTGAATCAAAAATTTGTCGTGCATGGACTTCAATTATTATGCTCATTGTTGTTTAAATTAAATTGATTTTTATTTTTTGGTTTTATAATTTTTGATATTTTGATAAAACTCATCAAACAAATAGGTGGCGTCGTTGGGGCCTGGTCCTGCCTCCGGATGATACTGTACAGAAAAACAATTTTTATTTTTCATACGCAAACCTGCTACCGTTTGGTCATTTAAATGCAAATGACTGATTTCAACGTCTTGATGAGATTCAGCAGCAGATTTGTCTACTGCAAAACCGTGATTTTGTGAAGTAATTTCTCCTTTACCCGTTTTCAAATTCAAAACAGGGTGATTAATTCCTCTATGGCCATTAAACATTTTGTAAGTGGGAATACCGTTTGCTAAAGCAATGATTTGATGTCCCAAACAAATACCGAACAAAGGGAGGTTATGTTTAATAATCTCTTGGGCAACCTGCTGTGCGCTATGGAGGGGATCTGGGTCTCCCGGACCGTTGGAGATAAAAAATCCGTCAGGTTCCCATTCCTGCATCTCGTCAAAAGAGGTATCATATGGAAAAACTTTTATATAAATCCCTCTATTTGACAAGTGTTTTAAGATGTTAGTTTTTATACCTAAGTCTAGAGCGGCAACCTTAAACTCAGCACGAGAATCTCCATAGAAATAGTATTCTTTAGTAGAAACTTTAGATGCTAATTCTAGCCCCTCCATATTGGGTAGTTCCAATAATTTCCTCATCAATTCCTCCTCACGATCCAAATATGTTGTAATAACGGCGTTCATTGCACCATTTTTCCGTATATAATTAACCAAAGCGCGGGTATCTACATCAGAGATGGCAAAAAGGTCATTTTTCATTAAATAAGCTTCCAGTGAAAGGTCAGCCAAAGGACGGGAATATTCATAACTAAAATTTTTACAAATCAATCCCGCAATTTTTATACTGTCAGATTGGGAGTCTTCCATATGTACCCCGTAATTTCCTATATGAGCATTAGTGGTAACCATCAACTGGCCAAAATAAGAAGGATCAGTAAAAATTTCTTGATAGCCTGTCATTCCAGTATTGAAGCAGATTTCTCCATAACGGGTACCATCTGAAGCTACGGATTTTCCGAAAAACTTAGTACCATCGGCCAATAATAGAAGTGCTTTTTTTCTGTTTTTGTAAGACATAATTGGAAACAAAATAACATAAAAAAAAGGATAAACCAGATAGCTTATCCTTTAATAAAGGTTAAAATTATTAACAACAAAATTTATTATTCATCTCCTTCTTTTTCAGGTTCGGAGGCTTTTTTATCCTCAAACTTTTTTGCTCTTTTCTTTACTTTCGATTTTGGTGACTTTTCAAGGGTTTCCTCCTCGATATTCTCGGGACTTTGTTCTTTAACAGCTTCAGCAGGAACAGTTGTTTGAATATTCTCTCCTTTTTTTCTAGAACGGCTTCTTCTTGTCGATTTTTTACCGACAGACTTTTCTTTGTTGTAAACCTCATTAAAGTCCACCAATTCGATCATCGCCATAGAGGCATTATCACCCAAACGATTTCCCATTTTGATGACACGGGTATAACCTCCCGGGCGATCACTGACTTTTTCTGCAACCACTCTAAAGAGCTCTGAAACAGCATATTTGTTTCTCAATGCACTAAAGGCTAAACGTCGGTTATGGATCGAGTCGTTTTTTGATTTGGTAATCAAGGGCTCAACAAACTGTTTTAATGCTTTAGCTTTTGCTACTGTTGTACTAATTCGTTTATGTTCAATCAATGAGGAGGCCATGTTCGCCAACATCGACTTCCTGTGTGCTGCTTTTCTACCCAAATGATTGAATTTTTTTCCGTGTTTCATGATTTTATTATCTAAAAAATCTAATCTTTATCTAACTTATATTTGGCTAGATCCATCCCAAAAGACAACCCTTTTAAAACAACCAACTCCTCTAATTCTGTCAATGATTTTTTACCAAAGTTCCTAAATTTCATCAAATCGTTTTTGTTGTATGATACCAAATCACCTAAAGTATCAACCTCTGCAGCTTTCAAACAATTCAAAGCCCTTACTGAAAGATCCATATCAATCAATTTGGTTTTGAGTAACTGTCTCATGTGCAAGGACTCCTCATCGTAGGTCTCTGCTTGGGCAATTTCATCAGCTTCTAGAGTAATTCTCTCATCAGAGAACAACAAGAAATGATGGATTAGTGTTTTAGCAGCTTCCGTCAATGCATCTTTGGGGTGTATAGATCCATCAGTAATGATTTCAAAAACTAACTTTTCGTAATCTGTTTTTTGCTCTACACGATAATTTTCAATACTGTATTTTACATTTTTAACAGGCGTAAAGACCGAATCAATTGAAATAACACCAAATGCAGCATTGGCTTTTTTATTTTCCTCAGCAGGAACATATCCTCTTCCTTTTTCGATGTTAAGCTCTATATTCAACTGAACTCCTTTTTCGAGGTTACAAATCACCAAATCTGGGTTTAACACCTGAAATCCGGAGATAAATTTCTGAAAATCAGCAGCCTTGAGTTGATCTTGACCTCCAACCATAATGGTAACTTTTTCATCTTCGACATCTTCAATTTGTCTTTTGAATCTTACCTGCTTGAGGTTGAGGATAATCTCTGTAAAATCCTCTACAATTCCTGGAATGGTAGAAAATTCATGTTCTATATTTTCAATTTTGACGGAGGTAATTGCAAAACCTTCCAAAGAAGATAATAGAACCCTTCTTAGTGCATTTCCAACAGTTAGACCGTATCCCGGTTCAAGAGGGCGAAATTCAAATTTACCCTCAAACTCTGAGGAGTCGATCATGATTACCTTATCGGGTTTTTGAAAATTTAATATTGCCATAGTTTCTTTCTTCCTGTGTTTTAATTATTTAGAGTACAATTCTACGATCAACTGTTCCTTGATATTCTCAGGAATTTGAACGCGTTGAGGGATGCTAACAAAATTCCCTTCATAAGTTTCATTATTCCAGGTCATCCATTCATAAACAGATGAATTGGCTTCCAAGGAAGCTGAAATGGCCTGTAAAGATTTAGATTTTTCTCTCACTCCAATAGTATCTCCAGGTTGGAGGGTATAGGAGGGAATATTAACTACTTTACCATTTACGGTAATGTGTCTATGAGAAACCAATTGTCTTGCTGCATTTCTAGATGGGGCAACACCCAAGCGATAAACAACATTGTCTAATCTAGACTCACACAACTGAAGCAACACTTCACCAGTAACTCCCTTACTGCTACTGGCTTTTTCAAAAATATTTCGGAACTGTCGTTCTAAAATACCATAAGTATATTTTGCTTTTTGCTTTTCGAGCAATTGTATTGCGTATTCAGATTTTTTTCCTCTCCTTCTATTGTTTCCATGCTGGCCAGGAGGATAATTTCTTTTTTCAAAGGCCTTATCAGCTCCGAAAATAGCTTCTCCGAACTTTCTAGCAATCTTTGATTTTGGACCGATATATCTTGCCATATAAAATGTTTGTGTTATGAATTAAGGTCTGATCCTTCGATAACAGGTTAATATATTAAACTCTTCTTCTCTTTGGTGGGCGGCAACCATTGTGTGGTAGAGGTGTAACGTCAATAATTTCTGTAACCTCTATTCCGCTATTGTGTAAAGTTCTGATGGCAGACTCACGACCGTTTCCAGGACCTTTCACATACACCTTTACCTTTCTTAAACCGGCTTCCAAGGCCACTTTTGAAACATCTTCAGCAGCAGTTTGAGCGGCATATGGAGTGTTTTTCTTTGATCCTCTAAAACCCATTTTTCCAGCAGAGGACCATGCAATGACCTCTCCTTTGTTATTTGTCAAAGAGATAATGATGTTGTTAAAAGATGCATTTATATGAGCTTCCCCAAAAGCTTCGACAACGACCTTACGTTTTTTAGTAGTTACTTTTGCCATAGTTAATTGTAATTATTTAGTAGCTTTCTTTTTGTTTGCAACAGTCTTTCTTTTTCCTTTTCGTGTTCTAGAATTATTCTTAGTTCGTTGTCCTCTCAAAGGTAAGCCAGTTCTATGACGAATTCCTCTGTAACAACCAATATCCATAAGTCGTTTGATATTTAATTGTAACTCAGATCTTAACTCACCCTCAATCTTAAAACCTCCTACAGCTTCTCGGATTCTACCAGTTTCCTGATCTGTCCAATCTGAAACTTTAGTATCTTCACTTACTTTGGAAATTTTCAATATCTCTTGGGCACGGCTTTTACCAATACCATATATATAGGTAAGGGCAATAACACCTCTTTTTTGTTTTGGAATATCTACTCCTGAAATTCTAGCCATAATCTAACCTTGTCTTTGTTTGAATCGAGGATTTTTTTTATTAATAACGTACAAACGTCCCTTCCTACGGACGACTTTACAATCCACACTTCGTTTTTTTAAGGAAGCTCTTACTTTCATTTTTCTATTTTAAAATCTATAAGTAATCCTTGCTTTTGATAAATCGTAAGGACTCATTTCTAATTTAACTTTATCACCAGGCAATAATTTGATATAATGCAAACGCATTTTGCCCGAAATATGTGCAGTTACAACATGACCGTTCTCAAGCTCAACACGAAACATTGCATTGGACAATGCCTCAATGATGGTACCTTCTTGTTCTATTGCTGCTTGCTTTGCCATATTATATTGTTCCTGTTCTTCTGTTTCTACTCGTTTTGGACATCAATCCATCATAATGACGATTTAACAAATAAGAATTTACTTGTTGGATTGTATCTATAGCAACTCCTACCATTATCAACAGTGAAGTTCCTCCGTAAAACAAGGCCCAACCTTGTTGCATTCCTATAAGTTTGACAACAACTGCGGGGAAAACTGCAATCGCTGCCAAGTACAATGACCCGGGGAAGGTAATGTGCGACATGACAGTATCTAAAAACTCTGAAGTCTCGTTTCCGGGTCGAATACCGGGTACAAAACCTCCACTTCTTTTTAAGTCATCAGACATTTTGTTGGTAGGAACCGTAATGGCAGTGTAGAAATAAGTAAAAATGATGATCAACACAGCAAATAAAATATTGTACCACAATCCAAAAATATCTGAGAAATTGGTTTGAAGCCACTGTCCGACAGAGGAGTCACCAAAAGCACCGCCCACATATGCTGGGGCAAACATCAAAGCCTGTGCAAAAATAATCGGCATCACTCCGGAGGCATTCAGTTTAAGGGGGATGTATTGTCTTGAGCCAAACACATTTTTCTCATTGGCCCCTGCTTGGGTTCTCCTTGCGTACTGCACAGGGATCTGCCGCACGGCCATTACAAGAAGTACACTCAACAATATGATCACCACCCACAATACCAATTCGATCAGGATCATCATCAATCCACCATTGTTTTCAGAAACACGAGAAACAAATTCTTGTGTAAAAGAAAGCGGAAGGTTGGCTATGATTCCGACCATAATCAATAATGAAATTCCATTACCGATACCTTTGTCGGTTATTTTTTCTCCCAACCACATAGCGAAGATGGTTCCCGTAACCAAGATGATCACAGAGGAAATCATAAACAAAGGACCTCTACCAATGACAAAGGCACTGTCAGGTACACCCAAAGCAGAAAGCCCGTACAAATAAGCGGGTGCTTGAACTACACAGATCAATATGGTCAACCATCGGGTGATCTGGGTTCTTTTTTTATTACCGCTCTCTCCCTCTTTTTGTAATTTTTGTAAGTAAGGTACTGCAATGCCCATCAACTGAACCACAATGGAAGCAGAAATATAAGGCATGATCCCTAGGGCAAAAACAGAAGCATTGGCAAAAGCCCCCCCCGTAAAGGCATTGAGAATTCCCAATAAACCTCCTCCATCAGTACGGTTGGCCAATTCTGCCAATTGAACAGAATCGATCCCGGGCAGTACCACTTGAGCACCCAAACGATAAACCAACAAAAGGGTGAGTGTGGTAACGATACGTCCACGCAACTCTTCAATGTTGTAAATGTTTAAAATGGTCTCAATAAATTTCTTCATTTTTGTTTGTTAAATCGTAACGGCTTCACCACCTGCTGCCTCAATCGCTGCTTTTGCACTGGCTGAGAATTTATGGGCAGATACTTTTAAGGGGGATTCCAATTTACCCCTGCCTAATATTTTTACCAATTCGTTTTTTCCCGCCAAGCGCATTTCCACCAACTTATCAAACGTAACTTCTTTTTTCACCTTCTTTTCTTGTGCAAGATTTTGTAGTGTATCCAAGTTGATCCCTTTGTAGGCTACCCGGTTGATATTTTTAAATCCAAATTTGGGAACACGTCTTTGAAGGGGCATTTGACCTCCTTCAAAGCCGATCTTTTTAGAATATCCCGATCTGGACTTGGCTCCTTTGTGACCTCTTGCAGCTGTTCCTCCTTTACCGGAACCTTCACCACGGCCCAAACGTTTGCCTTGTCTTTGGGTAGAACCCTCTGCTGGTTTTAAATTTTGTAGATTCATCTTTAAATTTCTGTGGTTTTAACCAAATGTTTTACTTTATCGATCATTCCAATAATGTTGGGGGTTGCCTCATGGGTAACCTCTTTTCCAATCCCTCTTAAACCGAGTGCCTCTAAGGTTCTTTTTTGCGACTGCATTCTTTTGATGCTGCTTTTGACTTGAGTAACTTTTATCTTGGCCATGATCTAAATTCTTATCCGTTAAAAACTTTTTCCAAACTAATTCCTCTCTGCTTTGCTATGGTTTGGGGGCTTCTCAATTGAAGGAGTGCATCAAATGTCGCTTTAACCACATTGTGAGGATTTGAGGACCCTTGAGATTTTGACAATACATTGTGTACCCCTACGGCTTCGAGTACTGCACGAACGGCACCTCCTGCTATAACCCCTGTACCTTCGGAAGCTGGCTTCAAAAAGACTCTTGCTCCTCCGTATTTACCTTTTTGCTCGTGGGGCAAGGTTCCTTTGGCGATGGGAATACGAACCAGGTTTTTTTTGGCATCCTCAACAGCTTTGGCAATGGCCTCGGAAACTTCTTTGGACTTTCCAAGTCCCTGACCTATTACACCATTTTCATCTCCCACTACAACGATAGCAGAAAATCCAAATGCACGACCTCCTTTAGTCACTTTAGTTACACGTTGAACGCCTACCAAACGGTCTTTTAAATCTAAACCCGCTGGTTTTACCATTTCAATATTTTTATAATCTTGATACATATATGTTATTTAGAAATTTAAACCTGCTTCACGAGCACCGTCAGCCAATGACTTGACCCTACCATGATACAAATAACCACTTCTATCAAAACGAGTGGAGGTCACACCAACTTTTTTGGCACGCTCTCCAATCAATTTTCCAACCAACTGAGCCTCAGCTACTTTATTATCAGCTTTCGCATTTACAACTTCTTCATCTCTAGAGGAAGCAGCGGCAATCGTCTTTCCATTTGTATCGTCAATGACTTGTGCATATATTTCTTTATTACTGCGATAAACAGACAAACGAGGCTTTTCAGGAGTCCCCTGAATGATTTTTCTGATCCTGAAATGGATTCTATTTCTTCTTGCTGAATTTGTTAATCCCATAACGATTTAATTATGCAGATTTACCTGCTTTTCTTCTAATTTCTTCTCCTACAAACTTCACTCCTTTTCCTTTGTAAGGTTCTGGTTTTCTGAATGATCGAATTTTTGCTGCAATATAACCCAACAGCTGTTTATCGTGAGAGGATAGTTTAACGATCGGATTCTTTCCTTTTTCAGATAATGTCTCAACTTTAACTTCGGGAGCAATTTCAAATAAAATATTGTGAGAAAACCCTAAGGCTAGATCCAATTTTTGTCCTTGGTTACTTGCACGGTATCCCACTCCTACCAACTCTAATTCTTTTGTGAATCCTACAGAAACTCCTTCAACCATGTTGTTAACCAAAGAACGATAAAGACCGTGTTTAGCTCGGTGGTCTTTGGAGTCGGAAGGTCGCTTTACTGTTAGAATATTATCCTTTAACTCAAAAGTCACATCACTGTAATCTTGAGTCAATTCTCCCAATTTTCCCTTCACAATGATCTTATTCAATTGGATGTCTATATTAACACCTTCGGGAATAATGATTGGATTGTTACCTATTCTGGACATTTTTGTTATTAATTTTTTTTAATAAATGTAACATAGTAATTCTCCCCCCACGTGCTGTTGTGAGGCTTGCTTACCAGTCATGACACCTTTGGAAGTAGAGACGATCGAAATCCCTAATCCATTCAAAATTCTGGGATAATTGTTTGCAGAAGCATACTTTCGCAAACCGGGAGTACTAATTCTTTGTATTTTCTTGATCACAGGCTCTTTAGTGATTTGATCATATTTTAGGGCAATTTTAATATTCCCTTGACGATTTTCAGTTTCCTCAAACTTATAACTCAGAATGTATCCTTGGTCATACAATATTTTGGTAATCTCTTTTTTTAATTTTGATGCAGGAATATCTACCACCATGTGTCCTGCGGAATTGGCATTTCTGATTCGGGTCAAATAATCTGCAATAGGATCTGTAAACATATTTATTTATTATTAAATTACCAGCTTGCTTTAGTTACCCCAGGAATTAAACCTTTGTTGGCCATTTCACGGAAGGTAACCCTTGAAATTCCAAACTGACGAATGTATCCCTTAGGACGACCAGTTAACTTACAACGGTTGTGCATTCTCACTGGAGAAGCATTACGTGGTAACTTTTGTAAAGCCCCATAATCCCCGGCTTCTTTAAGGGCTTTTCTTTTGGCAGCATACTTTGCAACAGTTTTTGCTCTTTTTCGTTCACGAGCTTTCATTGATTCTTTTGCCATAATTAACTTTTTTTAAAGGGTAAACCCAATTCACTCAACAATGACTTTGCTTCTTTATCTGTTTTAGCTGAGGTAATGAAGGAAATGTCCATACCTGAGATTTTGTTAACCTTATCTATATTGATTTCGGGGAAAATAATCTGTTCTGTTATTCCCAAATTATAATTACCTCTTCCATCAAATCCATTGGCCTTTACACCTTGAAAATCTCTAACTCTAGGCAATGCAGTAGTGACTAACCGGTCCAAAAATTCGTACATGCGTTCACCTCTTAGGGTTACTTTGGCACCAATGGGCATACCTTTACGGAGCTTGAAGGCAGCAACATCTTTCTTAGAATTAGTAGGAATGGCTTTCTGTCCGGAAATTACAGTCAATTCTTCAACTGCATAGTCAATCAATTTCTTATCAGCTACAGCAGCACCTACTCCACGGCTGATCACAATTTTCTGGAGTTTGGGAACCTGCATCACATTGATATATCCAAACTCTTCCTTCATAGAGGAAATAATTTGTTCTATATATTCCTTTTTAAGTCTTGCTTGATAACTCATTACACTACTTCATTATTTTTTTTTGCAAAACGAACCTTGTTTCCGTCTTCTAATCTGTAACCTACTCGGGTAGCTTGCCCATCGGGCGTAGTTAAGGAAAGATTAGAAACATGTATAGGAGCTTCTTTTTCAACAATACCTCCCTGGGGATTTTGAGCACTGGGTTTGGAATGTTTTTTAATGACATTAACACCTTCAACGATGACCTTATTTTGATCGTTGATTACCTTTATTACCCTACCCATGGAACCTTTATGCTCTCCGGATATTACAAGTACATTGTCGTCTTTTTTAATTTTTATCTTAGTCATTTAAAAAAGTTAAAGCACTTCGGGTGCCAATGATACAATTTTCATAAACTGTTTATCTCTTAGTTCACGAGCCACAGGACCAAACACTCGTGTTCCTCTCATTTCGCCAGTTGGATTTAACAAAACACAAGCATTGTCATCAAAACGAATGTATGATCCATCAGCACGTCGAACTTCTTTTGTAGTTCTAACAACTACAGCTTGAGACACTTGGCCTTTTTTTATGGTTCCTGATGGAGAGGCTTCCTTGACAGAGACAACGATTTTGTCTCCAATAGAGGCATATCTTCTTTTAGTTCCTCCCAAAACCCTAATTGCCATAACTTCCTTAGCTCCAGTATTATCAGCAACCTTTAATCTAGATTCTTGTTGTAACATTATTATTTAGCTCTTTCAATTATTTCAACCAATCGCCAACATTTTGATTTGCTCAAAGGACGAGTTTCCATTATTTTAACAGTGTCACCTACATTACAATCATTCAGATCATCGTGGGCGTGGTATTTCTTAGTCTTTAAAACGAATTTACCGTACATTGGGTGTTTGACCCTTTTAACCTCAGAGACAACAATGGATTTTTCCATTTTGTTACTAGTTACCACACCAATTCGTTCTTTTCTTAAATTTCTATTTTCCATATTCTCAGGCAATTATTTGATTTTGCTTGATACTAATAGCTGTCAATAATCTGGCTACTGTTTTTCTAACTGTTTTTATCTGCAATGGATTTTCTAGAGGGCTTACTGAATGGTTCATCTTTAAATCAGACAATTGTTTTTGAAATTCCGTTAGCTTGTCTTGCAGGTCCTCTAAAGATAGTTTTTCGATTTCTGATGTTTTCATTTTCTTCTAAAATTAGGCTTGAAAGTCTCTAGCAATTATGAATCTTGTCTTAACAGGTAATTTCTGGGCTGCCAATCTTAGTGCTTCCTTTGCTACAGACAAGGGAACACCTGCAATCTCAAAAATGATTCGGCCTGGCTTAACGACGGCTACAAAGTATTCTGGGGCCCCTTTTCCTTTACCCATCCTAACCTCTAAAGGCTTTTTTGTGATAGGTTTGTCTGGAAAAATTTTGATCCATAATTGACCTTCTCTCTTCATATAACGAGTAGCTGCTATTCTTGCGGCTTCAATTTGTCGAGATGTAATGAATTTAGAATCTAAAGACTTAATACCAAACATACCGTTAGACAGCTGGCTTCCTCTCTGGGAAGTACCCTTCATGCGCCCTTTTTGCGCTTTACGGAATTTTGTTCTTTTAGGTTGTAACATTTTACCTATGTGTTATTACTGTTTCCTCTTCTTTGCTGACGTCCTCCAGATCCACCAACTTTGTTATTTCCACCTCCTGATTTTTTGGACATGCCTACCAAGGGAGAGAGCTCTCTCTTTCCAAAAACCTCACCTTTCATTATCCATACTTTAATACCTAAGCGACCGTAAGTAGTATGAGCCTCTACCAATGCGTAGTCAATATCTGCTCTAAAAGTCGACAATGGTATTCTTCCTTCTTTATAGGACTCAGATCGTGCCATTTCCGCACCATTTAATCGACCAGAAATCTGAATTTTAATTCCTTCAGCATTCATACGCATTGATGCGGCAATTGCCATTTTTATGGCACGACGATAAGAAATTCTGCTTTCAATCTGACGTGCTACACTGGCGGCAACCAATTGTGCGTCTAATTCGGGACGTTTAATCTCGAAAATATTGATTTGAATATCCTTATTGGTAATCTTTTTTAATTCCTCCTTAAGTTTGTCTACCTCTTGTCCTGCTTTACCAATAATAATTCCTGGACGAGCTGTAGTGATAGTTATAGTAATGAGTTTTAGGGTACGTTCGATGATTACATTAGAAACACTAGCTTTAGCCAATCGGGCGTGAATATACCTTCTTATCTTTTCATCTTCAGCCAGTTTATCTCCGTAATTTCGACCGCCAAACCAGTTGGAGTCCCAACCTCTTATAATTCCCAAACGATTACCAATAGGATTAGTTTTTTGTCCCATATTAATTTTCAATATTATTTGCTCCTAATACCAGGGTTACGTGATTGGAACGTTTTCTAATTCTGTGTGCTCTCCCTTGAGGAGCAGGACGAAGACGTTTCAACATCTTTCCACCGTCCACCTTAATTTCTTTAATAAATAAAGCAGCCTTTTCAACGTCTGACTCTTCATTTTTGGCTTGCCAATTTGAAATGGCAGATAGCAGTAGCTTTTCCAGCTTTCTTGAGGCCTCTTTAGGACTAAATTTTAAAATTGCCAATGCCTTGTTTACATCCTCACCTCTCAGTTGATCGGCAACCAATCTCATTTTACGGGGTGATGACGGACAATTATTTAGTTTGGCAAAGGCCAAATTTTCGTTAGCCTTCTTTATCACTGCTGCAGATTCTCTTTTACGTTTTCCCATGTCCGTAAATTATTTTTTGCCTTTATTTTTAGCCCCTGCATGTCCCCTAAAAGATCTAGTGGGGGAGAATTCTCCCAGTTTATGACCAACCATGTTTTCAGTGATATATACAGGAACAAACTGACGTCCGTTGTGAACTCCAATGGTTTGACCCACAAAGTCAGGGGTAATTAATGAAGCACGAGACCATGTTTTGATTACTGTCTTTTTATTTTCTTCTACGTTTTTCTGAACCTTTTTTTCAAGGCTGAGTGAAACGAAGGGTCCTTTTTTCAATGAACGAGCCATAATTATTGATTATTTTTTTCTACGTTCTAAGATGAATTTGTTACTCGCTTTATTCTTGGATCGGGTTTTGAAACCTTTGGCAGGGATACCATTTTTTGACCTGGGATGACCTCCGGAGGCACGTCCCTCTCCACCCCCCATTGGATGATCAACAGGGTTCATGGCAACTGGACGTGTTCTTGGTCTTCTTCCAATCCATCGAGATCGGCCTGCTTTTCCAGAGACTAATAATTGATGATCAGAATTGGAAACTACCCCAATTGTAGCAATACAGTTTGTAGGCACCGTACGGGTTTCACCGGAAGGCAATTTGATAGTAGCTAGTTTTTTTTCTCGTGCCATCAATTGAGCAAATGCTCCAGCACTTCGCGCCAAAGCAGCACCTGCGCCTGGATTTAATTCAATACAAGAGATGATTGTTCCTAAGGGAATTTTGGACAAATGAAGGGCATTACCCACCTCAGGTGAAGCCTTTTCTCCCGAAATTATTTTTTGTCCTATTTGAAGTCCATTTTGAGCAATTATATAACGCCTTTCGCCGTCTTTATATTCCAAAAGTGCAATAAATGCTGTTCGGTTAGGATCGTACTCTATAGATTTGACTTCTGCAATAATGTCAAATTTATTACGCTTAAAGTCAATAAGACGATATCTTTTTTTGTGTCCACCACCACGATGGCGAACGGTCATTTTTCCCCTATTGTTTCTTCCTCCAGTTCGTTTTTTTGGAAAGAGTAAACTTTTCTCCGGCTTGTCAGTAGTAATTGCGTCAAATCCATTTACTACTCTAAAACGCTGTGCGGGAGTTACTGGTTTTAATTTTCTTACTGACATTATACGATTTTAAATATTACTGTAAAAATCTATGGCATCACCATCTGCAACCTGAACCACAGCTTTTTTTGTGGCATTAGTTTTTCCAGATTGGATACCTGTTTTCGTATATTTTATCTTTCTCACGGGGCCGTAATTGAGTGTTCTAACTTTATCTACAGAAACACTGTATGCGGCCTCTACAGCTTTTTTAATTTCAACCTTGTTAGCTTTAATGTTGACCAAAAAGCTGTAACAATTATTAAGCTCACTGGCAGTAGTGGCTTTCTCGGTAATAATAGGTTTTATTAAAACATCCATGTTATTAAACTTTATTTAAAATCGATTCAATTTCGGACACAGCACTTTCAAGAAATACCAAGCTTGAAGCATTGGTAATCTGATAAGTATTTAATTCTGAGTTAGTTATAACTTTTGAATACCCCAAATTTCGAGAGGACAAATATACATTATTATTTGATTCACCCAAGACTACTAAAGACTTTTTGTCGCTCAAACCCAAAGCTTCTAAAACCTTTATGTATGAGGATGTTTTTGGTGTGTCGATTTTAAAATCCTCAATAATTAAAATAGACTTTTCCTTTGCTTTAATGCTTAGTGCAGACTTTCTAGCTAACCTTTTTACCTTTTTATTGACTTTCTGGTTATAATCCCTAGGGCTTGGGCCAAAAATTCGGCCTCCACCACGGAAAATAGGATTCTTAATACTACCGGCTCTGGCAGTACCTGTTCCTTTTTGTTTTTTGATCTTGCGTGTGCTTCCCACGATTTCTGCCCTCTCTTTAGACTTGTGATTTCCTTGTCTTTTATTGGCTAAATGTTGTTTAACGTCTAAGTAAATGGCATGATCATTTGGTTCAATCTCAAAAACCGATTGGTCCAGTTTGATTTTTCTTCCCGTCTCTTTTCCTTTGTTATTAAGTACTGCTAATTCTATCATTTCTGAACAATTACATATGAGTTTTTGTGACCGGGAACACAGCCTTTAAGCACTAAAAGATTCTTTTCGGTAACCACTTTCACCACTGAAAGGTTTTGCACCTTAACTTTCTCATTTCCAGTTTGGCCCGCCATACGCATGCCTTTAAAAACACGAGCAGGATAAGAAGCCGCCCCAATTGATCCAGGTGCTCTCAACCTGTTGTGTTGTCCATGAGTCGCCTGCCCAACCCCTGAAAATCCATGTCTCTTAACCACTCCCTGGAAACCTTTCCCCTTGGATGTGCCTGAAACATCAACAAACTCACCCTCTGTGAAATGATCTACCGTAATGGTATCACCTAATTTATATTCTTCTTCAAAATCTCGAAATTCGACAAGCTTTTTCATAGGAGCAGTATTAGCTTTTTTGAAATGCCCTTTGGCGGCATTGGTGGCTCTTTTTTCTGCCTTGTAATCGAAACCCAGTTGAAGCGCATCATACCCATCAACCGCTTCGGTTCTGACTTGGGTAACCACACATGGCCCTACTTCCAATACCGTACAAGGGATGTTTTTCCCTTTTTCGTCAAAGAGACTGGTCATGCCGATTTTCCTTCCTATTAACCCAGACATTATTTAAATGTTTTAAAATTAAACTTTGATTTCTACCTCTACACCACTGGGTAACTCTAATTTCATCAAAGCATCAATAGTTTTTGATGAGGAACTGTAGATATCCAATAGACGTTTGTATGAATTTAATTTGAATTGCTCTCTTGATTTTTTATTAACATGTGGAGAACGCAATACTGTAAAAATTTTCTTGTGAGTTGGTAAAGGGATAGGGCCTGTAACCACAGCACCAGTCGTTTTTACGGTCTTTACAATTTTATCGGCAGATTTATCTACCAAATTATGATCGTAGGACTTTAATTTTATTCTAATTTTTTGGCTCATTTTAAATACATTATGAGTTATTCCCTTTTATTTCAGCGATAACACCTTCAGAGATGTTGGTAGGTGTTTCAGCATAGTGATCAAATTCCATGGTAGAAGTAGCACGACCTGATGAGAGTGTTCTCAGTGCAGTTACATATCCAAACATTTCTGATAACGGTACTTCTGCTTTAACTACTTTCGATCCAGCTCTGTCATCCATTGAGTTGACTTGTCCCCTGCGTCTATTTAAATCACCAACAATATCTCCCATATTTTCCTCAGGGGTCAAAACCTCCAACTTCATGATGGGTTCCATTATGACAGCTCGGGCTGCTTTAGCAGATTCTTTAAAACCAATTTTAGCGGCCAATTCAAAAGAAAGTGAATCGGAATCAACCGGATGGAAAGAACCGTCTTTAAGCGTCACCTTCATGGAATCAACTTCAAAACCTGCCAGAGGACCATTTTTCATTGAATCTTTAAATCCTTTCTCTACAGAAGGGATATATTCCTTTGGGATATTTCCTCCCTTAATTTCATTGATAAATTCCAGTCCAACTTTACCTTCTTCGGCAGGCTCGAGTGTAAATACTATATCGGCAAATTTTCCTCGACCACCTGTTTGTTTTTTATATACTTCACGATGATCTGCTAAAGCCGTGAGGGCTTCTTTGTACTCTACCTGAGGTTGTCCCTGATTAACTTCGACCTTAAACTCACGTCTGAGTCGATCAATAATAATGTCCAAGTGCAATTCACCCATTCCAGAGATTACCGTTTGACCAGAGGCCTCATCGGTTTTAACCTGAAAAGTAGGGTCTTCTTCAGCTAGTTTTGCCAAAGACAACCCGAGTTTATCAATGTCAGCTTTGGTTTTTGGTTCGACTGCAATCCCGATTACAGGGTCAGGAAAGTCCATACTCTCCAATATTATGGGAGATTTCTCCGCAGATAAAGTATCTCCGGTTTTGATATCTTTAAATCCAACTGCAGCACCAATATCACCCGCTTCGATAAAATCGATAGCATTTTGTTTATTAGAATGCATTTGATATATACGTGAAATACGTTCTTTTTTTGAAGTACGATTGTTCAAAACATAAGATCCTGCATCGAGTCTACCTGAATAAGCTCTAAAGAAGGCTAACCGACCTACAAAAGGATCTGTAGCAATTTTAAAAGCCAAAGCCGAAAATGGTTCACTCACCTCGGGTTTTCTAGAAATCTCATTGTCAGAATCGGGATCAGTGCCTACAATGGCATCTTTATCCTCAGGAGAAGGTAAATAACGACAAACGGCATCCAATAGAAACTGAACACCTTTATTTTTAAATGAAGAACCACAAATCATAGGTATGATGCTCATATCTTGAGTGGCTGCCCTGAGGGCATTGTGTACCTCATATTCGGAAATTGACTCGGGATCTTCAAAATATTTTTCCAAAAGATTCTCATCATATTCAGCAACAGCTTCTATTAACTGACCTCTAAGTGTTTCAGCCTCACCCTTAAGTTCTTCGGGAATGTCAATAACATCGAAAGTGGATCCAAAGTTATCATCGTGCCATACAATTGCCCGGTTTTTAACTAAATCGACAATTCCTTTAAAATCTTCTTCGTCTCCAATATTCAATACAATAGGAACAGCGTTAGACTTGAGCATATCTTTGACCTGCTGACAAACATTAAGGAAATTAGCACCTTGTCGATCCATTTTATTCACAAAACCTATGCGAGGAACTTTATAATTGTCTGCCAAACGCCAATTGGTCTCAGACTGAGGCTCAACTCCGTCTACGGCTGAAAACAAAAAAACCAATCCATCAAGAACTCTGAGTGATCGGTTTACTTCTACCGTAAAATCTACGTGACCAGGGGTGTCGATAATATTAAAGTGATAACCCTTAGCTTCAGCAGTCGGTTTACCTTGCTCTGTAGGGAATTGCCATATACAGGTTGTAGCTGCAGATGTGATGGTGATACCTCTCTCTTGCTCTTGCTCCATCCAATCCATAGTGGCGGCACCATCATGTACTTCACCAATCTTGTGACTCACACCGGTATAGAACAATATTCTTTCGGTAGTAGTAGTCTTTCCAGCATCAATATGGGCTGCAATACCTATATTTCTTGTATATTTTAAATCTCTTGCCATTGGTGATTAGAATCTAAAGTGTGAAAAAGCTTTATTCGCCTCTGCCATTTTGTGCGTATCAACTCTTTTTTTTACTGCAGCACCTTCCTCTTTTGCAGCCGCTAAAACCTCTTGTGCCAAACGAAGGGCCATGGACTTTTCATTTCGCTTACGGGCAGAGGTGATCAACCACTTCATGGCCAGTGAAACTTTTCGGTCAGGTCGAATTTGCATAGGAATTTGAAAAGTGGCTCCTCCAACTCTTCTGCTTCTTACCTCTACATGGGGCATAACATTAGATAGGGCATCTTTCCATACCTCCAATGGTGTTTTTTCTTCATCTTGATTTCGCTCCCCTATAATTTCGATGGCGTCATAAAATATACTGAGGGCAATAGATTTTTTACCATCCCACATCAACATGTTAACAAAACGGGTAACAAGTTGGTCCTTGAATTTCGGATCGGGTAAGAGGGGGCGTTTTTTAGCTTGTCTTTTTCTCATAATTAGTAATTAGGAATTTAAGGCTATTTCTTAGGTCTTTTAGCTCCGTATTTGGAACGGCGTTGCAACCGGCCCTCTACGCCGGCAGTATCCAGTGCACCTCTTACAATGTGATAACGGACTCCCGGCAAATCCTTTACTCTTCCGCCACGGACCAATACTATCGAATGCTCTTGGAGGTTGTGTCCTTCTCCGGGAATGTAAGCATTGACCTCTTTTCCATTGGTCAAACGAACACGAGCAACTTTGCGCATTGCAGAGTTCGGCTTTTTTGGCGTAGTAGTGTAAACTCGGGTACAAACACCACGCCTCTGCGGACACGAATCCAAGGCCGCCGATTTACTCTTCTTGGTAATGGTGACTCTTCCTTTTCTTACTAATTGTGCTATGGTTGGCATATGTTTTTTAAAAAACCCCCATTTTTATGGGCGTGCAAATGTAAAAATTATTTTTCTCTATTCAAACCATTGGCCCTAATTTTTATGGTTTTTTTTAAAATGGGTTTAAATATTATTGCACATGAATTTTTCATTTTGATATCACACTTTGAATCTTAAAAAAAGGGTTAATTATCCTAATGTTACCATTAATATTACCAAGTATTTTTTTTATGTTTTAAGTGAATGTACCTTCAAAAACCTTTTTTAGAAAAAATGTCATATTGTTTGACATAATGTAACTTATCATAAGTGTAATTTTAATTTTATCTTATTTAAATAGACAGGGAATTAATCCATCATTACAGAGATGCTTTACCAAGTTAAATAGATATTATTATCTTTAAAAAATTTTTTAGTTCTACTGTTGTAATTCCTTTTTGGTATGAATTAAAAGATTGTTAAAGATATTTATGAGACATTATTTAGTTTGCCAATTTTTGGCCTTGTGTACCCCTTTCATTCTTACTGCGCAACAAAACGTGACTGTAAACGGAGTAATCTATGATGAATTCGGAATGCCTTTACCAGGTGCCACTGTCATCGAGGTGGGAACCGTAAATGGTGTATCGACCGATTTTGACGGTAATTACAGTATAGAAGTTTTAGTAGGAGCCACATTGGAATACAGCTACGTAGGATATCAAGCTCAAACTAAACTAGCCGATAGCGCTAACCCCATCAATATTTCTCTGATTCCAGCTAACGAATTGGAGGAAGTCGTTGTCGTGGCCTTTGGAACTCAGTCCAAACAATCCATTGTAGGTTCAGTAGCAGTGATTTCAGAAAGTGACATACAGGCTCAACCCGCTACTACCATTACTCAGGCAATACAAGGAAGTGTCCCCGGTATCAATGTTGTAAATACTGGAGGTATTCCAGGTACCAACCCTACCATAAGGATTAGAGGTGTAGGTTCGATAAATGCATCCGCAGCTCCACTGATTATTGTTGATGGTGCTCCCTTTAATGGCAATTTAAACAGTATTGCTCAAGAGCAAGTAGCATCTATTTCTGTGTTGAAAGATGCTTCATCTACATCATTATATGGTTCTCGAGGTGCCAACGGAGTCATTATTGTAACTACAAAATCAGGAACCAAAGCGACACCTACAAGAATATCTTTCTCCACCGTTTATGGTAATTCCAACATGGCCACCCCCATGCATGATCTCTTAGAAATAGATGATTACACTCGATTTTTTTGGGAAGCCTATCGTAATAATGAATTATATGTAAATCAACTGTCAGCCGTTCAGGCAGGGGTTGCTGCCTCGTCCAACCTCGTTTCAGCTCTGGCATATAATCCCTATGGTATCGACCAACCCGTGGATAACCAAGGTAATCTAAGCTCAGCTGCAATTTGGAATACTGACTGGAAAGACGCAATACTCAATAACAATGCTTATAAAGTACAAAATGGGATTTCTATTTCTGGAGGAAGTGAAAAAACAAACTTCTATTTGGGTTCCAACTATATTAAAGAAGAAGGCCAAGTAAAAACAACCTATTTCGAACGCTTTGCCACCAGGCTCAACATAGATACACAGGTCAATGATTACATTAAATCTGGGTTGAATCTATCATACACTACCTCTAAACAAAATGCTCCTAACCAGTCTGGAACCAGTTATTCAAATTCTATACAATGGATATACACTATTCCAAGTTACTACCCCCTTTACAGAAGAAATGTTGATGGATTGATAGTCAATGATCCTAATGGAAATCCGGAATTCGACTATGGTAATAATAATAGTCAAATTGTTAATGGTGTTAGACCTGCTTTGTCAAATGAAAACGGTTTGGGTGCCATCATGAATAACGAAATATTGAAAACTAGAACCTACACCTCCATGAATGGTTATCTCAAAATCGATTTACTCCCTGAATTGAATTTTAAATCGAATGTTTTTTATGAAAGGGCTACTTTGGATGACTTTAGATACACCCATCACAAATTTGGTGCTGCCTCGTCTGTTGGAGGGAGGGTATCTCAAGACCGTGATTATTTTACCACATTAAATGCCATTCAAACTCTTAACTATAGTAATACCCTTGGAGCTCACACCATTAATGCGGATGCTATTTTTGAGTCCTACCGATTTGAACAGAACCTATTGGCTGCTCAAGGTACCGGTTACCTACCCAATGTAAGGGTTCTCAATGGAAGTACGGTACCCGAAAGTGTAGGTGGTGCTGTCAACGAGGAAAGAATCTTGAGTGCCATCACCCGTTTGAGTTATAACTACGACAACACCTACTTTGCGGAAGTATCTTTTAGAAGAGACGGTTCCACCAAATTTTCAAAAGACACCCGCTGGGGTAACTTTTATTCCTTTGGGGGTTCATGGATCCTCTCCAACGAGTCCTTTATTGATGAGATCGCTTGGATTGATTATCTCAAATTCAAATTTTCTTACGGTGAATTGGGTAATAACAGAAACATTGGATTTTTTCCCTACTTACAAGTCTTTGATACCGGTTATAACCAACTGGATAATACAGGGGTGATCTCTTCCGAATTTGTAGATCCAAATTTGACCTGGGAAAAAACTGCACTGCAAAATTTTGGAACGGAGTTTACTCTTTTTGAAGGTAAACTTCAAGGTGGCATAGAGTACTACAGCAAAGAGTCTATAGATCTAATTTACGACAAACCTCTGGCCCTATCGACCGGAAATGAATCTATCAAAACTAATGTTGGAGCAATTAAAAATTACGGTATTGAATTTTCATTTAATTCTATCGTCTTAAAAAATGATGATTTGACAGTTGACTTAGGGATCAATTTTTCTTTTGACAGAAATGAGATCACAGATCTGACTCAAGATGAGTTCATTAACGGAACCAAAAAGTGGAAGGTTGGAAAATCACTTTACGAGTTCTTTATCAGGGAGTCTGCAGGAGTTGATCCTACAGATGGTTATCAAATGTGGTATAAAGATGTTTTAACGGAGGATGGAGAAGAAACTGGAGAGCGAACTACCACAAAAGATTATAGCGAAGCTACTCGGTATTATTTAGACAAATCATCACTTCCTAAAATGATTGGAGGGTTCAATGCAAATGTATCCTACAAAAACTTTGACTTGAGTGCCTTGATCAATTTTAGTTTTGGATCATACGTTTATGATGGAGTATATGCAAGTTTGATGAATGGATTTGAATCTCCAGGAAGAAACGGGCATCCCGACCTAAAAAAAAGATGGCAGAATCCAGGTGACCAAACCGACGTGCCTCTATTCCTCAATGGTCAAAATGATTTTAATGCTACCTCTTCACGCTTTTTGTTTAAAAACAATTATATCCGGGTGAGAGGACTCAACCTGGGATACACTTTTGATGAAATTTGGATGGAAAAGTACCAGATACAAGGCTTGAGAGTTTTTTTACAGGGCGACAATTTATTCACCTACCAATCACATAAAGGTATTGACCCCGAGCAAGCTATCTCCGGCATGACCAATTACAGATCACACCAAATGAAAACAATTTCCCTTGGAATTAATGTCCAATTGTAAAATTTTGAAAATGAATAAAAGACACCTTGCATTTTTGGTTATAAGCCTTGTTTTCCTCACAGGATGTGAAAAGGGATATTTGGACGATCCCAAGCCCACTGAATCGGTAAACGCATCAGTGGTTTTTGAATCCCAAGACGGAGTAGAAGCCTTTATGTCGGGTATCCTTAGGGAAACCCGTGGTCAATTTACAAGAACAGACTCTGGCGGACTCTACTCTATGTATTTCGCCAGAGTTGTAAAAGGAAATGATCTTGTATTGGGGTACCAATGGTACCTTTTTGACTATGAAAATGACAATAGAGAACCTACTTACACTCGCACAACTTTCAGTTGGGAATTTCCCTACTATTTGATCAATCAAATTAATCAACTCATTAAAGGGGTAAAAAACAGTAACAGCTTGTCCGATTTAGAGAAAGATGAATTCTTGGGCCAAGCCTACGCTATGCGAGGCTTCTATTATTTTCAATTGGCCATGGAGTTCCAACACACCTACAGTTATGACTTATCACTTCCTGCTCCACCAATCTATAACGAGCCTGCAATCGAAGGAAAAGCCATGTCTACTTTAGGTGAGCTTTACGATTTTATCTTAGCCGATCTGAATGCCGCTGTCGAAACTGCCCCTGCTAGCAGGATCAACAAATCATATATCAACCAAAATGTAGCGTATGCAATTTTAGCTAGGGTTCATCAGGTAATGGGCAATTGGCAAGAGGCAGCCAATGCGGCATCAATTGCTAGACAAGGCTATCCTCTCAACCCCGTCCAGTATGGTTTGGGTTTTGACGATATGAATGCCAGCGAGTGGATTTGGGCTATGCCCCAACGGGACGACCAAACAAATTATTTTTACATTGCTCCTCACGCTTTTACAGACAATATTAACGACGGCTATGGTTTGGCTTTCTGGAACAAAGAATTTGTATCCTTGTTCACCCCGACAGATGTCAGAAACACCTTTATCGATCTCTACAATGTAGGAGACAGCGATCTTTATTATGCCAGGGCTTCATCTAAATTCACATTTGACTTTAGTTCAGACATTCCCATAATAAGATCGCCGGAAATGTTGTTGATCGAAATAGAGGCTAACGCAAGACTCGGAAAAGAAAGTGA
The DNA here is from genome assembly GCA_913020295.1 of uncultured Flavobacteriaceae bacterium. Lineage (GTDB taxonomy): Bacteria > Bacteroidota > Bacteroidia > Flavobacteriales > Flavobacteriaceae > UBA8316. The sequence continues at coordinate 51,986 of CAJWAA010000004.1, forward strand.
AGCAGCAAATATGTTGTTGGCCCTTCAACAAAATAGAGATCCCGATGCGGTAGCCTCTGGAAATACTGGAGATGCATTGATCGAAGAAATATTGGTAGAACGAAGAAAAGAATTATACGGAGAAATGGGTGTAGAATGGTTTGATGCTAAACGACTCAGAAGAGGCATCACCCGAACAGGAAATCACAGAGTTGGAAGTGCTGCCAACTTACTTCCTGACGATAAAAAGTTTTTCCTTAAAATACCGCAAAAAGAGATCGACGCAAACGATCTCATTGACGATAGTGTAAACACCGATCGTTAATCCGAAAAAACAAGCTGTTTCTGGTCGGTAATTTCTAAATTGCATTAATGAAAACAGCTCAAGAAATATATGGCATTCGTGCGATCATAGAAGCCATCGTTCAGGAAAAAACAATAGATAAAGTATGGTTACTCAAGGGCCAAGAAGGACAGTTATTCAAGCATTTAGAACAAAAAATTCATGAAAAGGGAATTTCTCATAGCTATGTTCCCCAAGAACGTTTGAATCGTTTCTCCCATCAAAACCATCAAGGAGCAGTCGCCAGAATTGCCCCCATTAATTTTGTTTCTCTGGAGGATATAATCACGGAGAACGAGAACAAAAAAACAGTCTATCTTCTTTTGGACGGCATAACCGATACCCGAAATTTGGGGGCCATTCTCAGAACAGCCGCTTCGGTAGGTGTTGGGGGTATTGTTTTACCTCAAACCGGTTCTGCACCTGTCAATTCGGACACGGTAAAGACCTCTGCTGGTGGGATATTTTCTGTTCCTTTGGTCAAAGTAAATCATCTGAAAGATGCATTGTTCATGTTTCAGGCCCATGAAATCATGATCATTGCATTAAGTGAAAAAGCCCAAAAAACAGCTTATGAATACAACTTTGACAGTTCTATCGCTCTAATCATGGGATCAGAGGACAAGGGGATTCAAAAAGGACTCTTAAAAATGGCCGACGATTCGGTAAAATTACCCATGAGTGATCAAATGGATTCCCTCAACGTGAGTGTGGCTTGTGGGGTGATGCTTTATGAAATAAACAGACAGCAAAATTATATTTAAATACCATATCATGAATACCCCATTGGCCGAAAGAATGCGGCCCAAAAATCTGGAAGAATATGTAGGACAAAAACACCTAATCGGGCCGAGAGGTGGGTTGACTCCTATCTTAAAAAGTGGAAACCTACCCTCAATGATCTTGTGGGGTCCTCCCGGCACAGGAAAAACAACCCTGGCAAGGTTATTGGCAGTGGAAAAAGAAAGACCCTTTTACCAACTCTCGGCCATCAATTCCGGAGTAAAAGAAATAAGGGATATCCTCCAAAAAGGAGAGCAAAATGGTGGTTTGTTTTCCAACAAAAGTCCCCTATTATTTATAGACGAAATACACCGATTCAGCAAATCTCAACAAGATTCGCTTTTGGGTGCAGTTGAGAAAGGTTCCATTACCCTGATCGGAGCTACAACGGAAAACCCAAGTTTCGAAGTCATCAATGCTTTACTTTCTCGGTGTCAGGTTTATGTCCTCAATTCTCTTGACAGGTCCCAGTTGAAACAACTGATCTCTAATGCCCTTGATCGAGATATTGAATTGAAAAATAAAAAGATAGAGATCCTCGAAAACGAAGCATTATTAAAAATCTCAGGTGGAGATGCCCGAAAATTACTATCAGCCTTGGAGTTGGTCGTCAACAGCTCTCCTGAGCCAATAAAGATCGATAATGCCTTGGTCTTGGACAAAGTTCAGACACATATTGGGATGTTTGACAAAAACGGTGACCTCCATTATGATATTATTTCTGCCTTTATCAAATCCATTCGTGGAAGTGATCCAAATGGGGCTGTTTATTGGTTGGCGAGAATGATAGAGGGAGGGGAGGATATCAAATTTATAGCCCGCAGGATGTTGATCCTTGCTTCAGAAGACATAGGAAATGCCAATCCCACTGCACTGGTTATGGCCAACAGCACCTTTCAAGCTGTAAATGTATTGGGTTTACCAGAAGCCCGAATTCCCCTAAGTCAATGTGCGATTTATTTGGCAGGTTCAGAAAAAAGTAATACCTCATATACAGCTATAAATAGGGCACAACAAAAAGTAAAAGAAACAGGTGACCTTGAAGTACCCCTGTCCCTTCGGAATGCTTCTACAGAATTGATGAAACAATTTGATCACGGCAAAGGTTATCAATATGCTCATGACCATGAAAATCATTTCATTAATATGGAGTTTTTACCGAAAGATCTCGAGGGTTTCCGTTTTTATGAGCCAGCAGAGAACACCAAGGAAAATCAAATGCGAAAGTTTTTAAAATCGAGGTGGAAAGATAAATACGGCTATTAATTTTTTTTCCAAAAGAAAGGCGTAAATAGAATCAATACCGTAAAGAGCTCTAAGCGACCCATTAACATTAAAAATGAAGACCAATATTTACCCAAAGCCGGTAATTCGCTGAAATTACTTGCGGGTCCAAAATTTCCTATAGCAGGCCCAACATTTCCAAGTGATGAGGCTGCAACCCCTACTGCATTTTTAAAATCTAACCCCATCAAGCCAAAAACCAAACTTCCTATGATAAAGGAAATCATATATAGTATGAAAAAGCCTAAAATATTACCTATAATTTCTTTGCTTACCACCTTACCGTTGTAACGGGATGGAATAATGGCATTGGGGTGTAAAGCCCGCTTAAATTCCAAAAAACCACTTTTGATCATCAATAAATGCCTCACCACCTTGATTCCACCCGACGTGCTCCCTGCAGAACCACCCAAAAACATCAAACCAAAAAAGAAAATGGTCATGAAAGGAGTCCAAGCTGTATAATCAGCAGTTACAAATCCAGTTGTGGTAACAATGGCCAAAACTTGAAAAATAGAATGTCTCAAACTACTTTCAACCTTGCCCCAAACCTGGGGGTGCTCAAAAGACTCTTTCGTAAGATCAACTTGAGTAATCAATACGGCAAAAACTATCATGGAAAAGACAAAAATAAATTTGGCAAAAGTCAAAAATTCATCGTCTTGAAAAATTTTTTTGATTTTACCCGTAAAAGCAAAATAGCTCAGTACAAAATTGGACCCTGCCAAAAACATGAATACTATAATGATATAGTGCACCCATGGCAAATGGTTCCAGTGGGCCAAACTTGCATTTTTGGTGGAAAAACCTCCAGAAGCCATCGTACTCATGGCGTGGTTCAAGGCATCAAAAAATGACATTCCGGCCAAAGATAAAAGCAAAGTTTCGGCGAGTGTGTAGGAAACGTAAATCAACCACAATCTTTTGGCAGTATCAGTGATCCTAGGGTGAAGTTTGTCGCCATTGGGTCCCGGAGCCTCGGCGGAGAACAACTGCATTCCACCTATACCTAGTAGGGGCAAGATAGCTATGGCTAAGACTATGATTCCCATTCCACCTATCCAGTGGGTCATACTCCGCCAAAAAAGAATGCCTGCGGGTAGAGATTCTATGTCTTTCAAAATCGTAGATCCGGTGGCAGTATAACCCGACATTGTTTCAAAAAAAACAGAGGGCATATCCTGAATAGAATCGGTGAGAATAAACGGAGTCATACCCGTTACCGTCATCAAAACCCAACCAAAGGTCACAATTAAATATCCCTCTCTTTTCTGAATATGAGGTTCATGGTTTCTGGATAACAACATCATAAACCCTCCTAAGGTCATAACGAAAAAAGCTGAGATGGTCATTTCATAAATCACACCATCTTTCATAATCCAACTGGCCAAGGTGGCCAATAACATCAAGCCTCCATTAAAAAGTAACAGAATACCTATGATATATAGGATTACTTTATAGTTGAATTTGGACATGTAATACTTTATAAAAATAAACTTTCAACGCGTTTGATTGCCCTCGGCATAGCACACACAACAACGCGATCACCTGGCATGATAGTATAATCCCCCAAGGCGATGATACCCAGGCCATCCCGTATAACTCCTCCAATGGTCGCCAATCTTGGAAAATCTAAATCTTTGATTTTTAAATTTGCTACCTTGGATTCGGGGTTGACAACAAATTCTAAAATTTCTGCATTGAGGTTATTTAGGGTAGTCATATCAACCACCTCTCCCCTTCTAATGTATCTGAAAATGGTATTTGCGGTAAGTAATTTTTTATTTATAAGTGTATCAATCCCAATGGCTTGTGACAAATGGAAATAATCCATATTTTCAACTAAAGCAATGGTTTTTTCTACTCCCTTAGAGCTTGCCATTAGGCAGGACATTATATTAGTTTCTGAATTTTCAGTGACCGAGATAAAGGCATCCATTGATTCAATGGACTCCTCCTCTAATAACTCAGAACTTCTTCCGTCACCATGGATGACCATCAAATCCGGTAATTCCTCAGTGATTTCCATTGCTTTGAGTTTGTTTTGTTCTAGTAATATCACACTGAATTTTTTTTCACAAAGTTCTCTAGCAGTATTAACACCAATTCTACTACCCCCAAGAATCATTACGTTTTTTATAGGTTTGTTACTCTTACCTGAAAGTTTCTGAATTTCCTCAACTCCTTCTTTTAAGGTGATAAAAAAAACAGTGTCTCCAACTTCAAAAACAGTATCACCCCTAGGAATTAGTGTAAACTGAGTTCCTTTGCGTTGCACGGCAATGGGCATAAAATGAACATCGGGAAAAATAGAGGCTGCCTCCTTTACTGTTTTTCCGACAAATGGAACATTTGTGCCCAACTGGGTTCCAATCATCGTCAAGGCACCCTCCTCAAATTCATAACTGTTACTGAAAGCTGATTGATCTAGTAGTTGCTGAATTTCATCTGCGGCAAGTTTTTCGGGAGAAATCAATTCGTCCACCCCAATATCCTGAAAGCTAATTGATTCATTAGTATTGGTAAATTCAATATTTGAGATACGCGCAATGGTTCTCTTGGAACCCAACTGTTTAGCCAAAGCACAAACAGTGATATTCACTGATTCTGAACCTGTAACAGCAATGAGCAGATCTGACTCAGCAGCATTGGATTCCTTAAGAACATTTAAAGAGCAGGCGTTCCCCCTAAGGGTTTTAATGTCTAAATGCCCTTCGGCATAATTCAATCGATCACGCTCAAGATCTATCAAAGTGATGTCAAGAGATTCATAGGAAAGCAGTTTTGCCAAATGGAAACCCACCTCTCCGGCTCCTGCGATTATTATTTTCATAATACAAGTTCGAAAACTTATTGCAAATATAAGAAAACCATTGGGCTCGTTTTTTTAATTTGATGAAACCCTCATAGAGGGATTTAAATACAATACTTAAAGACTTAAAGTTATTACTAAAAATCACTTTGATAACTTAAATCTATACGGATAAATCACAATAGGTTGCATTTATCATATATTTGCACATGACCAGGAAACAGGTGGTCCCCTACAAAGACAAAAAAAAATCAAAAAAAAATCAAGTACGTCAAATGTTTGACGGAATTTCTCCAAGTTACGATCTAATGAATCGAATTATTTCATTTGGTATTGATATAAAGTGGAGAAAAAACGTAGTGGCTTTACTTCTGCCCAAAAAGCCTAAAAAAATTTTGGATGTGGCTACAGGCACAGGAGATTTAGCCTTTGCTCTTGCCAAAACTCAGGCCACAGAAATAATTGGAATCGATATTTCCAAAGGTATGTTGGACATCGGTAAAAAAAAAGTGACAAAAAGTCGTTGGGATGTAAAAATAAAAATGGAAATTGGCGATAGCGAAAAAATCGCTTATCCTGCCAACTATTTTGATGCTGTTACTGTAGCCTTTGGTGTTAGAAATTTTGAAAACTTGGACAAAGGGCTTTCAGAGATTCTAAGAGTACTTCGCCCAGGCGGAGATCTGATCATACTTGAAACTGCAGTACCTCAAAAATTTCCAATGCTTCAGCTTTACAAGTTATATACCCATTTTGTAATGCCCATTTTAGGTTGGTTTTTTTCAAAAGACAAATCTGCATATCAATATTTGTCTGATTCTGCGAAGGTATTTCCATTTGGCAAAGCTTTCAACAATATTTTAGCGAAAAATGGGTTTATAGACATAGATGATATTCCCCAAACCTTAGGAGTAGCTTCTATTTATCGTGCACAAAAACCAACATATTAAAATTCTTTTTTTTACAGTTGCCTTTATCTTTTTGGTAATTAATTACGTCATTGCTCAATATCCAACAGTAAGAGAAAAAATAATCAATATCCCTACTTTTGATGATCGTTTGCTGCATTACGGGTATTTTGTAGGGATCAACTCATATGACTTTAAGTTTTCTTATGAAAAGGATTATTATGCTGACAAATTTAAAGATGTTGAAGTTCAATCTAAATCAGGATTTAATGTTGGATTGATTGGCGACTTAAGAGTTAATAAATACATCAATATCAGGATTGAACCAGGTTTGTATTATTCGAAAAGGGATCTAATATTTGAACGTCCTGTTTTAACTGATGAATCAGATCGTTTGAGAGAAGTAAAATCGACTTATATTCACCTTCCGTTGATTGTCAAATTCAGTGCCGAACGCATAAACAACTTCAGACCATTTGTTTTGGCAGGAGTTTCAAAAGATTTCAATCTGTCGAGTAATCACAAAAACATTGACGATAACTATAGCAATGTTTTCAGAACCGAGCCTCAGAATATTAATTATGAAATTGGATTGGGATTTGACTTTTATTTGTTCTACTTTAAATTCTCACCATCAATAAGAGGTATATTTTCTATGCAAAATGAATTGATTCCTGACAACGTTATCCCCAAATCAGATAGTCCTTGGACAGGAGGTATCACTAAAATGGTCAGTCGAGGGTTTGCGATAAACTTTACTTTCGAGTAATTTAGTAGACTCTGGAACGAAAGATTTCACTCAACAAAATAGCTGTAGCAGTTGCAACATTGAGGCTTTCAGCACCTCGATTCCTTGAATGAGCAGGTATGGTTATTCGATTTTTGATCTTAGCTAATAATTCATCATTTATGCCGTGAGATTCACTTCCCATTAACAAAAGTCCATCAGTAGGAAAAGATTCTTTATAAACAGAATTTCCATCTAGAGTAGTGGCGTAAACTTCGGTCTGACATTTATCAATTAAGGTAAAGAGATCAACATAGTGGCACTGAACCCTCGAAATAGATCCCATGGTGGATTGTACCACCTTAGGATTGAAACAATCTACCGTATTGGGACTGCAAAAAAGGTTTTGGATCCCAAACCAGTCACAGAGTCTTATGATGGTCCCCAAATTTCCGGGATCTCCAATACTGTCTAATGCTATAGAAAACCCATTATTTACATATGAAAATTGATATTTAGGCAGGTGAAAAACTCCAATTATCGTAGTAACTGAAGTCAAATTAGATATTTTCTTAAGCTCAGACCGGTCTACCAAGGTATGAGGAATATTTTGTAGCGGATTAGTGGTATAAATTTCATATACTTTCCAACCTGAATCTAATAATTCATAGACCACTTTTTCCCCCTCTGCGACAAACAAATTATTTTCTTGTCTGAATTTTTTTTGGTATAACTTACGGATAAGTTTCAGTCGATTTTTGCTTAACATCCAAAAAACGTAATTTTAACGAATATTCTTCCCATGGGATACATTGTACCGTCAAAGTTAACGATAATCTTTATTTTGTTGATTACACTCTTTGGGTGCGGTGTTACCAAAAAAAATATGGGTAATCAATACCTGCTTGAGAAAAACACAATCATCAAAAATAATCAAGAATTAATAAATGATCCAATAAAATTTTTGTTGGTTGACCAGCCCAACAAAAAAGTCTTTGGAATTCCTTTCAAAAGAAATCTTTACAATTTGTCAGTATCAAACTCTGATTCTGTTTTCAATGATTGGTTGAACAGAAAAGAAAAAAGAAAAAAGCGCTTGGAAAATTGGCTTTCTCCAAAACAAGTTAAGGAGTTAAGGAGATACAAATCTGGCTTCAACAATTGGCTAAAAGAAAATGGAGAAGCCCCAGTTTTTTTGGACACTGTTTCCTCGCAAAAAAGTGTCAATCGTTTAAAACAATTTTACAAAAATCAAGGCTATTATGACACAGAGGTTATCTCAAAAATAATTTTGGAAACAGAAAATAAATCTACGGTTCAATATTTTATCGATACGGGAGAACAATACACTATTGATTCAGTAAGTAAAAAAATAAATTCCAAGGCATTGGATTCTTTGTATGAATTGTCGATGGCGGAGTCCATGATTCAAAAGGGAAATCCATTTGAGATTGATAGGTTTGAAGCTGAAAGAACAAGGTTAATCAACTTTTTTAGAAATAACGGTGTTTACAATTTTCAGCAAAACAGCATTCAGTTCACAGCAGCAATTGACAGTAGTGGTGTAGACACCAAAATCCCTGTTGTAGTTGAAATCACTGATCTACAAAAAAGAGAAAATGATAGTCTGAAAAATGTTCCTTATCAAATTCATAATGTCTCGAAAATCAAAATCTATGTTGACACTCCGGGTCAACTAGGACAATTGTCAAGTTACAGTGACAGTATCAATCACAATGATTTTACTGTATATTTTAAAGGAAAATTAAAATACAAGCCGAAAGCTTTGGAAGAGGTTATTTTCATCCAAAAAGGTAAAGCTTATAGTGATTTAGAAAGGACTCAAACCTATCGATATATTTCCAACTTGAGAAATTTTAAATACCCGAGTATTACCTATGACCAAATAGATAGAGAGCATAACGACCTTGTAGCCAATATTTTTTTAAATCCAAAAGAGCGTTTTTCTATGGGTTTTGATCTTGATCTTTCGCATTCAAACATACAAGATTTTGGTTTTTCAATAGGGAGCTCTTTTGGCATCAGAAATATCTTTAGGGGGGCAGAAATTCTTGAAATAGGGGTTAAGAATACTTTTGGTTCATCTAGTGATATAGCCTCTATTGATAAACAGTTATTCAACCTCTTCGAGTTAGGAGCTGACATTAAGCTGAGATTCCCCAGAATTTTGTTTCCCTTGAATGTAGACCTCATCATTCCCAAAACCACTAATCCCTCTACCGATGTCACTTTTAGTGCAACACTTCAACAAAACATCGGATTGGATAAGCAATATTTTGGCGCTGGTTATCAATTTAATTGGCAGCCCAATTCATATGCTAAACTAAATCTCAAAATCATAGATCTAGAATTTATTAATAACCAAAACATCAATAATTATTTTAATGTTTACAGAAATTCATATGATAAACTCAACAAAATCTCGAAATCCTATAATACCAATCCAAAAAACATTGACACTAATGGTAATTTGACAATTCCTGAGGGTGCAGATAACTTCATAACCGAAGTACAAAACTTTCAAACCTCGCTGCCTAACGATCACATCAAATACCAAGATGTAAACTTAATTAGAGAAAGACAAACGCGATTGACCAACAACAACCTGATTTTTGGCTCCTCCTTTATATTAAACTATAATAGTCAACAAAACATTCTTGATGAATCTTTTTTTCAACTGCAGTGGAAACTCAGTTTAGTTGGAACTTTGCTCAATGAAATAATAAAATCTACTGGAACTAAAAGAAACGAAAACGATCAATTTGAAATTGCTGGTGTTACTCCATCACAATACTTCAAAACAGAATTGAATTATATCAAGCACTGGCAAATATACGCCAAGAGCGTACTGGCATTTAGAGCCTTTGGTGGTATTGCCATTCCTTTTGGAAATGCAAACAGCATTCCATTTACAAGATCTTATTTTTCTGGCGGATCTAATGACAATAGAGGATGGCGGGCATATAAATTAGGCCCTGGAAGTAGTAATAATCTTAACGAATTTAATGAAGCTAATTTAAAACTAACTTTAAATTTAGAATATCGTTTTCCACTGACTGGTAAAATAAATGGTGCTTTTTTTGTAGATGCAGGAAATATTTGGAACGTTCTCGACAATGTAACTGATCCTGCATACCGTTTTGAAGGATTAAAAGATTTAAGTGAAATTGCCATTGGTTCAGGTTTTGGGTTACGTTATGACTTCAATTTTTTTGTCTTTCGACTGGATACCGGCTTCAAAACATATAATCCATCACTTCCTCAATCCTCCAGATGGCAAGTAGATTATGCCATTAAAAATGCCGTTTTCAATATTGGTATAAATTATCCATTTTAAAATGAAAAAGTTTGATAATTTTGAAGCTGTAAACCCATTATTAATGAACCATAACTTTCCTAGCGGTGTACTGACAGGAAGTGTAGTACAAGATTTATTTCAATTTGCCAAACGAAAAGCTTTTGCCCTCCCTGCGGTGAATGTAGTAGGGAGTAATTCAACTAATGCAGTCATTGAAACTGCTGCTGAATTGAACAGTCCCGTGATCATTCAATTTTCAAATGGAGGGTCTCAGTTTATGGCTGGTAATGGCCTGTCTAACGAAAATCAAAGAGCTGCTATAGCTGGTGGTATATCTGGAGCCAAACACGTTCACGAGTTGGCAAAACACTATGGAGCAACCGTCATATTGCACACCGACCATTGTGCAAAAAATTTATTGCCATGGATAGACGGTCTTTTGGATGCTGGAGAAATTTTTTACAGACAAACAGGAAAACCCCTCTACAGTTCACATATGATTGACCTGTCAGAGGAACCAATTGAAGAAAACATAGAAATTTGCAAAAATTATCTTGCCCGAATGGAAAAAATGGGAATGACCCTTGAAATTGAACTGGGTGTCACAGGAGGTGAGGAAGATGGTGTTGACAATACTGATATTGATATTTCCAAATTATACACTCAGCCAGCAGAGGTAGCTTATGCTTATGAAGAATTGAGTAAAATAAGCCCCCGATTTACCGTAGCCGCTGCTTTTGGCAATGTTCATGGTGTATACAAACCAGGAAATGTAAAGTTGACACCAAAAATTTTAAAAAATTCTCAAGAATTTGTCTCCGAAAAATTTGGGGTACCAGAAAATACTGTAAATTTTGTTTTCCATGGAGGATCGGGATCGTCTCTTCAGGAGATTACCGAAGCTATTGGCTATGGAGTTATCAAAATGAATATTGATACTGACTTACAGTTTGCCTTTACCGAGGGTATTCGAAACTATATTGAAGACAATATAGATTATTTAAGAACACAAATTGGGAATCCCGATGGCAAGGACTCTCCAAATAAAAAATATTACGACCCTAGAAAATGGCTCAGAAAAGGAGAGGAAACCTTTAAAAGACGGCTTATAAAAGCTTTTGAAAATTTGAATAATGTAAATACCCTAGATTGATGAAATTAGAAGTAATTAAATTGCTCCCCATATGAGCTGGTTTAAAAGAAGTGAAAAAGGTATTCAGACCAAAACAGAGGAGAAAAAAGATATTCCTAAAGGACTTTGGTATAAAACCCCTACTGGGAAGATTATCGAAACACAGGAATTGGCTTCGAATTTTTATGTTTCACCCGAAGACGACTATCACGTTCACATCGGTAGCAAAGAGTATTTTGAGATTTTATTTGATGAAAACCATTTCAAGGAATTGGATAAAAAAATAAAACCGAAAGACTTTATAGGTTTCAAAGACTCCAAAAAATATGTGGATCGTCTGAAAGAAGCTCAGAAGAAAACGGGCTTAAATGATGCCATCCGAACTGCAGTAGGAAAATCCAAAGGAAGGGATTTGGTGGTTGCTTGTATGGATTTTTCTTTCATTGGCGGATCTATGGGGTCTGTAGTGGGGGAAAAAATTGCAAGAGCTTGTGACTATGCTATAGAGCACCACTTACCTTTAATTATCATTTCCAAATCTGGTGGTGCTAGGATGATGGAATCTGCGAATTCACTTATGCAAATGGCAAAAACCTCAGCAAAACTCGCTGCATTAGCCGAGGCTAAGTTACCCTATATTTCTCTATGCACTGACCCTACCACCGGTGGAACAACTGCCTCCTTTGCTATGTTAGGAGATATTAATATTGGAGAACCAGGTGCTTTGATAGCCTTTGCAGGCCCAAGAGTGGTAAGGGATACAACAGGAAGCGATCTTCCCCAGGGATTTCAAAAAAGCGAATTCTTGTTGGAAAAAGGATTTTTAGACTTCATTTGCCATAGAAAACTGCTCAAAAATAAAATAAATCTATACTTGGATTTGATACTTAACCAACCTCTAAGAGATTAATTTTACCAATAAGATTGTAATTCTGATTATTACAAGTATATTTGCGTTCATTTTACATAAAAATTATTTAAAAAATATTGGCATGTATTTAAACAAAAAAGTTAAGGAGGGGATTTTTAAAAAACATGGAAAATCCCAAAAAGATACGGGCTCTGCTGAGGGCCAGATCGCCCTTTTCTCCTATAGAATTAATCACCTTTCAAACCATCTCAAAAAAAATCAAAAGGATTTCAATACAGAGCGATCTTTAGTTAAATTGGTAGGAAAGCGTCGTCACCTTTTAGATTATTTAAAAGAAAAGGATATTGAACGTTATCGATCTATCGTCAAATTATTGGGGTTAAGAAAATAATCCTAGTTATAATAAAAGCGTAACTATTTACTGAATCTGTTTTTCGTTGGTTGCTACAACACACAACAAAATTAATTTACACCAACAAAAAAAAATGAAACCTAAAACTTTTACCCAAGAAATTCGTCTTGAAGACGGGAGAACCATTACCATAGAAACCGGTAAATTGGCCAAACAGGCTCACGGCTCAGTTGTAGTAAAGATGGGAAACTGTATGCTTTTGTGTACCGTAGTTTCTAATTACAACTCCAGCCATGTAGACTTTTTACCTCTTACGGTGGATTACCGTGAAAAATTTGCTGCCGCGGGAAGATATCCCGGTGGATTTTTCAAAAGGGAAGCAAGACCCAGCGATGGAGAAATTTTAACCATGAGGATCGTAGACCGTGTTTTGCGACCTCTGTTTCCTAAAGATTACCATAATGAGGTACAGGTGATGATTCAGTTGATGTCTCATGATGAAAACGTAATGCCCGACGCCCTAGCTGGATTGGCAGCATCTGCCGCCATTCAATTGAGTGATTTCCCTTTTGAATGCCCTATTTCCGAGGCAAGGGTTGCCCGAGTGGACGGTGAATTTATAATCAATCCCAGCCGAGCTCAATTAGAAGCTTCGGATATTGATATGATCGTGGGTGCTTCTGCAGACTCAGTGATGATGGTAGAGGGTGAAATGAATGAATGTAGCGAGGAAGTCATGGTAGAGGCCATCAAGTTTGCTCACCAAGCTATCAAAGTTCAAATCAATGCACAAATAAAATTGGCGGAATCATCCGGTAAAAAAGAGGTCCGCGAGTACGAGAAAACCGAGGAGAATGAAGACCTTCAAAAGCAAATTCATGAGTCTGCTTACCATAAGTGCTATGAAATTGCCAAAAAAGGTAAAGGTAAAGCCGAGCGTAATATTGCATTTAGTGATTTAAAAGAAGAAATTAAAGCTACTTTTTCGGAAGAAGAACTTGAAGAAAATAGTGATTTGATCAGCAAATACTTTGGTAAAGTTCAAAAACAAGCCGTCAGAGAATTAGTTTTAAACGAAGGAATACGTCTTGATGGAAGAAAAACAGATGAAATTAGACCCATATGGTGTGAAGTAGATTATCTACCTTCAACCCACGGTTCCTCAATATTCACTCGCGGCGAGACCCAAGCCCTAGCGACAGCTACTTTGGGTACTTCAAGAGAAGCGAACCAGATAGACATGCCCTCTTACGAAGGTGAGGAGCGATTTTACTTGCACTACAACTTCCCGCCTTTTTGTACTGGTGAAGCCCGTCCTCTTAGAGGAACTTCCAGGCGCGAAGTCGGGCATGGAAACTTGGCCCAAAGAGGGTTAAAAGGCATGATTCCAGATGATTGCCCGTATACTGTCAGGGTAGTAAGTGAGGTTTTGGAGTCTAATGGTTCATCATCAATGGCAACTGTTTGTTCTGGTACTATGGCCTTAATGGATGCTGGAATAAAAATGAAAAGACCGGTTTCGGGTATTGCCATGGGATTGATTTCTGATGGTGATCGTTATGCTGTTTTGAGTGATATTCTTGGAGATGAGGATCATCTCGGGGATATGGATTTTAAAGTTACTGGAACAACTGAAGGTATTACTGCTTGTCAAATGGATATTAAGATCAAAGGCTTGTCCTATGAAATTTTGGTTAATGCACTAAAACAAGCACGTCAAGGACGATTACACATACTTGACGAAATGGTCAAAACCATCGATCAGCCCAATGAAAATGTAAAACCACATGCACCTAAAATGGTAAATCTAACCATTCCTAATGAATTCATTGGTGCTGTAATTGGACCAGGTGGTAAAGTAATTCAGGAAATGCAAAAAGAAACAGACACCACTATTGTAATTGAGGAGGAAGGAGATGTTGGGGTAATTGAAATTTTGGGTGTTAATCAGGAAAAAATTGATGCTGTCATCGAAAAGATCAACAATATTACATTCAAACCAACAGTCGGAGAGATTTATAATGTAACTGTAGTTAAAATACTAGACTTTGGAGCAGTAGTTGAATTTGTTCCTGGAAATGAGGTATTACTTCATATCTCGGAGGTCTCTTGGGATAGGATTGATAAAGTTACTGATGAGATTAATATTGGTGACAATTTTGATGTTAAATACTTTGGAATTGACCCCAAAACAAGAAAACAAAAAGTTTCTAGAAAAGCCTTATTACCCAGACCCGAAAGGAGTAAAAAACCTAGAAATGAATAAATCGTGCATTGAATGAAACATTTTTGACTTTTCAGCGTATAATAATATGTAATCTAATACATTTCCATGAGACAACTAAAAATAACAAAACAGGTAACCAATCGTGAAACAGCCTCTTTAGATAAGTATCTACAGGAAATTGGTAAAGTAGATTTGATCACTGCAGAAGAGGAGGTTGAATTGGCACAAAGAATTAAGGCGGGGGATCAGATCGCCTTGGAAAAATTGACTAAAGCGAATTTGCGTTTTGTTGTCTCCGTTGCTAAACAATATCAAAACCAAGGCTTAACCCTTCCCGATTTAATCAATGAAGGAAATTTAGGGTTGATTAAAGCGGCCCAGCGTTTTGATGAAACTAGAGGATTTAAATTTATTTCTTATGCTGTTTGGTGGATCAGACAGTCCATTTTACAAGCCTTAGCAGAACAATCGAGAATTGTCAGACTGCCATTAAATAAAATTGGGTCGATCAACAAGATTAATAAAACTTATGCTTTTTTGGAGCAAGCGCATGAGAGAGCACCCTCTGCAGAGGAGATTGCCAAAGAGTTAGATATGACCATCAATGACGTGAAAGAGTCCCTAAAAAACTCGGGTAGGCATGTCTCTATGGATGCTCCTTTGGTAGAAGGAGAGGACTCTAACCTCTACGATGTATTAAATAGTGGCGAATCACCTAACCCTGACAAAACACTTTTACACGAATCCTTGAGAACTGAGATCGAGAGAGCCCTTGAAACATTGACACCAAGAGAGGCAGATGTGGTTCGCTTGTATTTTGGTTTGGGCAACCAACACGCCATGACTTTGGAGGAAATAGGAGAAACTTTTGATCTGACTCGTGAAAGGGTAAGGCAAATAAAAGAAAAAGCAATCAGAAGACTTAAACATACCTCTCGAAGTAAAATTTTAAAAACTTACTTGGGTTAAATTGAATTATTCATTATGGCAACCATCATTGCTCCCTCGCTTTTAGCAGCAGATTTTGGAAATCTGGAACGCGACTGCAAGATGGTCAATTCCAGTAAGGCGGATTGGTTTCATATTGACGTAATGGACGGAGTATTTGTTCCTAATATATCTTTTGGTATGCCAGTCCTAAAATCCATTGCTATTAATGCTGAAAAACCCCTAGACGTCCATTTAATGATTGTTCAACCAGAGCGCTACATTGAAACTTTTGCGGCATTAGGAAGTGACATACTGACCGTCCATTATGAAGCCTCTCCACATTTACACCGAACCTTACAATTAATCAAAAAAAATGGTATGAAAGCAGGTGTTGCATTAAATCCTCATACCTCAGTAGATTTTCTGGAACCAATTATATATGATATTGACTTGGTTTGTTTAATGAGTGTCAATCCTGGCTTTGGAGGACAAAGTTTTATAGAATCAACTTATGAAAAGGTAATAAAACTTAGTACCATTATTGAGAAGGCCGGAGCCTCAACCCAGATTGAAATTGATGGTGGAGTGACCGATCAAAATGCAAAAAAACTGGTTGAGAGTGGCGCTCATGTTCTAGTGGCAGGAAGTTTTGTATTCTCCTCTAAAAACCCCAAAAAAACTATTCTGGGTTTAAAAAACATCCATTAAAAAAGTGGCTTACGATCCCTTTTTAATTCCTTAAAATTCTGTTCTGAATTGAACCCTTCTATTCTTAGCTCGTCCTTCGAGAGTTTCGTTGTCTTCTATGGGTCTTTCCTCCCCATAGCCTTCGGTTTTTAGTCGATCGGGATTGACACCCAAATTGACCAAGAATACCTTTACAGCAGCAGCTCTCTTTTGTGAAAGTTGAAGATTTGCATTAGCATCTCCATCACTTGAGGTATGTCCTTCAATAATTAAATTCCCGTCTGGATTATTATCAAGAAGTATTTTTATTTCGTTTAATGACTCTAAAACTGCTCTTCCTTGGACTCTGTCGGTTCCTGCAGCAAAGTTAATTTGAGTAGCCAATTCATTTATAGTTTGAACCACCTCATTAGAGAGTTCAGGGCACCCATTATTTTCTATGGAACCAGCCTCTTCAGGGCAGGTATCAATATTATCAGATACTCCATCCCCATCACTATCTGCCCAGGGGCAACCTTTATTGTCCACTGCACCTTGTTCATTCGGACATTGATCGTCTTTATCAGCCACACCGTCAGTATCAGTATCTGGACATCCATTAAATTCAACCAAACCTTCTTCCTCAGGACATTCATCCTCATTGTCCGCAACACCATCTGAATCCGAATCAGGACAGCCATTCATTATTTCGGTACCGAACTCCTCAGGACAGTTGTCCTTGTTATCTGGAATTTTATCACCATCTGTATCAGGGCATCCATTGAACTCTTTTAAACCAGGCTCTTCAGGACAGGTGTCTTTTTTGTCTGGTACTCCATCTTTATCCGAATCACCTTGACCAAAATTATAATTTATACCAACCATATGCTGGATATGTTTATAAGTCCCTTTCTCCTCTGACCATCTGTATGTAGACCTGAGGTTAATAGATAATTTATTAGAGGTTAAAATATCAAACCCAGCACCTCCAATAATTGTTCTGCCAGCCCCCAATGATTTAAATACACCTTCAAAAGTTAATTTATCTCCAAAATCAGATAACCCATAACCTGCAATTAGAAAAGGAGAGAACCTTTTTGTTGTCAGATTGAATTTTAAATAGGTATCAACTGAAGTATAATCTTTGTCACTACCATTAATCTCAAATTTATTGATTCCATAGTTGGCCCCAATTGAAAATCCTGCTCCTAAATATCTACCAAGATAAACCATTGGACCAAATCCATTTTTTGATTCTATTGACTCATCCATGATTTGAACAGTATTAGCACCAATACCAATTGACCAAGGATTATCTGGAGTTTGAGCAATAATCTTTTTCGAAAACAAAAAAACAATCAAAATTATTTTAATAAGAATTAAATTTTTCATGAGGAATATCTTAAGATCTTTAATTTGTTAACGAATTTCACATGGTTTTATTATATGCATTAAGATAACAACTAGATTATAAATTGATTACACGCTAACAAAAGATTATCTATTAAAATTTAAAGCAGTATCAATCAGAGCTAAATGTGAATATGCTTGTGGAAAGTTTCCTAAAAGTCTTTTCGATTTAAAATCGATATCTTCACTAAATAAGCCTAAGTGATTACTGTATGATAGCAACTGATCGAACATAGCTTTTGATTTTTCCTTCTCCCCAATTTTATACAAACTACTGATGAACCAGAAGGTACAAACTGTAAATGATGAGCTAGGGGTTCCAAAATCATCATCATTTTTGTATCGAAATAATAACCCTTCATGAGACAGCTCCTTTTCAATGGCCTTTACTGTTTTGACATACTTCGGATCATTGGCCTCAATAAAACCGTAATACTCCATTAGCAGCACAGAGGCATCCAAATGAAGAGTTCCGTATGACTGTGTAAAAGATTGAACCTCTTCACTCCATGCATTTTCAATAATATCCTTATAAATTTCAGTTCTTAGTCCTTCCCATTTTTTTGCAGATTTTCCAGATTGAATAATTTCAGAGATTTTAATGGCTCGATCCACCGCAACCCAACATAGAAGTTTGGAAAAGGTAAAATGACGGTCCTCTTTTCTAAATTCCCAAATACCTTTATCGGCTTGTTTCCAATTGTGTTCAACAACCCAAACTATAGATTTTACAATTGACCATAACTCCTCGTGCTTGTCGGTTTCATCAATGTATTTTTCAATATGGAAATGAATAGCATCCATCAAAATTCCATAAATATCGTTCTGTTTTTGGATAAAGGCTGCATTCCCTATTCTTACTGGCTTGGAGTCTCGATAGCCCGACAAATGATCCAATGTTTTTTCGGTCAACATTTTCTCACCATTGATGCCATACATAATCTGTAACTTTTCGTCCTTATCAGGAATCAGATCAATGATGAATTCAATAAAGTTCTTTACGATTTTCAAGTGTCCCAATTTAGTTATGACCTTAATTACCATAGATGCATCTCTGATCCAGCAAAAACGGTAGTCCCAGTTTCTAACCTCCCCTATCGTTTCAGGTAAAGATGTGGTAGCTGCTGCCAGCACTGCTCCGGTTTTTTCAAAAGTTAGTAGTTTGAGTGTTATGGCACTTCTGATAATTTGTTCTTTATAAGCATTATCAAAAGTAGGGGTCTTAAAGCACCAATTAAGCCAATAAACTTTTGTTTTTTCAAACTCAAATTTGATGTCATCTATTGTAAAAGGTTTTATTTTTTCATTGTACGATATTTTGAAGAAATAATCCTTATCTAAGTTTATTTTATCCCCATTGAGAACAGAGGCTTTATTCAGATCTGTGTACAAGGTTAATGTATCATAACGCTCGTCATCTACAACACTAACTATATAATCGTCTTTTATATAGTTTTTGGTTTCACCCTGAGCATATTCCAACTTAGGATCATATATAACTTTTATGACAGGATTACCTTTAATTATTTTGACCAATCTAGTGATCTCAGGTGGCGCATAATATACCCCATTATCTTTTTGATAACGAGGCATAAAATCTAACAATTGAAACGCATCATTTCCATTATCAAAGCGAGTCAATAAAATGGCAGTTTTTTCAAGGTATTTTTGAGAAATTTGATAAGAATGATCGCAAAGTATTTTAAAAGCACCCCCTTTTTGGTCATCGAGTATTTTCCCAAATACAGATGGAGAATCAAATTGAGGTAAACAAGACCAATCAATTGAGGAATCTTCATTTATTAGGGCAGAAGATTTACAATTTCCTATTATTCCATAATTTAGGTTGTCTGATGAAGGTTGAGGTGGCCTTAAATGCATAATTTCGATAGGAGTTTTGATTTAACAGGATTATGGCAAAAAACATTATAGTATCAAATAGACTTCCGATACAGGTAACGAAATTAGATAATTCTTTTGAATTCACCCCAACCAGTGGTGGCTTAGCTACAGGTATGAACTCCGTCCACAAGGGTCAAGAATCCCTATGGATAGGTTGGCCAGGAATCAATCATGATGAAATTGATAAAAACACATGGAATCGATTAAAAAATGCTCTAAAAAGGGAGGGTTATTTTCCAGTATCCTTAAATCACAAGGAAATTGAAGATTTCTATTATGGGCTGTCGAACAAGTCACTTTGGCCTCTTTTTCATTACTTTATCGAGTTTTCTGTTTTTGATAAGAAGCAGTGGAAGTCTTATGAGGAGGTCAACCAAAAGTTTGCAGATAATGTATTATCAAATATAGACGAAGGGGATACTGTTTGGATTCACGATTATCAACTTTTACTATGTCCAAAAATGATCAAAGATGTTCGTCCGGACGTAACCATTGGTTTTTTCTTACACATTCCATTTCCTTCTTTTGAGATTTTTAGAATTTTTCCTTGGCGAGAACCTTTGCTAGAAGGAATTTTGGGAGCTGACTTGATAGGGTTTCACACCTACGATTATGAGCGTCATTTTTTGAGTTCAGTCAAGCGGATATTGAAAAAAGAAGTCTCTTTCAACCGGGTAATCATGGATACTCGAGAGGTTGTGGTGAATACCTTTCCAATGGGCATAGATTATAATAAATTTAAAAATGCGGCCCAATCACACCTTGATATGGCTTCAGATGAAAAATCAGATCTGAAAAAGCAATTGGAGTTACATAAAAAAGGAGCCGATAAGGGCAAACTCATCCTCTCTATAGACCGACTGGATTATACCAAAGGAGTGGTCAACCGCATTAAAGCTTTTGAACTTTTTTTATCTAAATACCCCCAATACCTTGAAAAAATTCGTTTGGTTATGCTCACAGTTCCCTCCAGATCAAGTGTCTCGGACTACAAAAGACTCAAAAAAGAAACCGATGAAATAGTCGGACGGGTCAATGGAAAGTTTGCTACTATAAATTGGACACCTATTTGGTACTATTACAGGGCAATGGATTTCGATGATTTGGTTGATCTTTACATGACCTCAGATATCGCCATGATAACTCCCGTTAGGGACGGCATGAATCTAGTTGCTAAAGAATTTGTTGCTACTCGAGTTATGGGAAATGGTGTTTTGATTCTAAGTGAAATGGCTGGAGCCTCCAAAGAACTTTATGAGTCGATATTGGTAAATCCTTTTGACCTCAACCAAATGTCTGATGCATTATTAACCGCCATTCAAATGCCTGAAGAAGAACAGCAAAAAAGAAACCTTAGGATGCAAAAAAGGCTACAACGCTATTCCGTAGAGTATTGGGCCAATGAGTTTATGAAAGCACTCAAAACCAAACATCTAAATGAAAAAGAATCTTCTGTAATCAAAATCAATGAAAAAATTAAAAAATCATTGGTTGAAAAATTTAAGTCTGCTCATAAAAGAATGATCTTTTTAGACTATGACGGAACACTGGTTGGCTATAATGAAAAACCTGAACTGGCTACACCTAACCAGTTTGTAATTAAAACATTGGAACAACTCCTTGAATTTCCATTGACTGAATTGGCAATAGTAAGCGGAAGAGACCACGAGTTTTTAGACCAATGGTTTGGTCACCTCCCAGTCACTTTAGTTGCAGAGCACGGTTTTTTGATCAAGCACAAAAATCAAAAATGGGTGGAAAAAGAAATACAGCTTAAAAACTGGAAAGAAGACATTATTCCTGTAATGGAAAGCTTTACTGACAGAACACCAGGAACTTTTATCGAGGAGAAGAAAAACAGTTTGGTATGGCACTATCGTAAAACCGATCCGGAATTGGCAGCCGAACGAACTATAGAACTTAAAACGGTTCTTAGCAGTTTAATTTCTGATGAGCTTAATCTCATGGACGGAGATGAAATTATTGAGGTGGTCAGTGGACGATACAACAAAGGGACTGCTGTTTCAGAAATAATGGGTGATAAAGCATCCGATTTTATTCTCTGTTTCGGAGATGATGTCACCGATGAATTTATGTTCAATGACCTTCCTGCTCACGCTATCAACGTTAAAGTGGGTAAAAAAAACACACAAGCCAATTATTGTATAGACAAGCCCTGTGATGTTATATCACTTTTGAATGCTTTAACCTCTTAGCTTAACCATCTTTATTTGTTTTATCAAAAGAAGATTCATAATTTAACAATTATGATAAGATACCTATTACTATTTACTTTTTTCGTTGGTAAAGCCCAGCAAATCACTGGTGTAATGATTGACTCTTTTCAAACTTTTAAAACCTACTCTGATATTAAATACGATGAGTCATTACGTCCTCAATTTCATTTTTCATCCAAGAAAAACTGGATCAACGACCCTAACGGTATGGTCTATTATAAAGGAGAGTATCATTTGTTTTTTCAACACAATCCAAAAGCCATCCATTGGGGGAATATGACTTGGGGACATGCGGTAAGTAAAGATATGGTTCATTGGGAGCAACTTCAACACGCCATACTACCCTATGGCAATGGAACTATTTTTTCTGGAACCGCCGCAGTGGATTTTCCCAACAGCTTGGGGAAAAACACAGAAGAAGAAGAGGCGATAGTTGCCTACTTCACGCATGCTCAGAACAACAATGAAGATTTGTTTTATCAAGCAGGAGCTTACAGCATCGATCGGGGGAGAACATTTGAACTAATCGATAAAGGTCGTGCATTGGTCGAAAACCAAGGTTTTGACAGAGGAGAGCGTGATCCAAAAATTTTTTGGCATGCTCCCTCAAAAAAATGGATACTGATTTTGTGGATCAAACGTGCTGATAAAAAAAAGTTGAATGATTTGGGAAAAGTCCGTTTTTTTAGTTCTAAAGATTTAAAAAATTGGGAAAAACTGAGTGATTTTGATAGAAAATGGGTTTATGAGTGTATGGATATGGTAGAACTTGAAGTTGATGGAGATCCTAACTATAAAAAGTGGTTAATATACGATGCTAGCTTTGATTACGAAATTGGAACATTTAATGGTTTGAGTCTTTTAACGGATGGTAAAAATCATATTGGTGACTTAGGGGATGCATACTATGCTGCACAAACTTTTAATAACAGTCCCGACGGAAGAACCGTAATCATGGGTTGGTTGAGAACAAGGAAAAACAATTTATTTGTGGGTAACAACATGCCTTTTAATCAGCAAATGTCATTCCCAGCTAAACTTGAGTTGAGAACGACTATAAATGGAATTCGACTGTTTCGATGGCCCGTAAAAGAAATTAAAAACTTGTACCATAAAAGCTCAGAGTATCAGAATATTAAAGTTAAAGTCCTGAATAAAAATTTAAAAAAAGAGATTTTTGATGGAATTGATATTTTTATGTCATTCGAACGTAGCAAAACCTCTTCCTTTCATGTAAATATTCGGGGTCAGATAATTAGCTATCAAAAAGGTAATTTTTATTTTAATGGTGTCATCCTACCTACATTAAATCTCAACAAAGTAAATTTAAGGGTACTTCTTGACCGAACCACTATAGAAGTTTTTGCAGACGATGGCTTTTCGGTACTTTCTAAATATGCCATTTCAGATTTTAAAGACAATCAAATATCAGTTTGTTCAGATGATGAATTACTTTTTGATAGATTTGAGGTTCATAAGCTCAAATCTATATGGAGATAATATATATTGAATTATTCCACTTTTTTAATTTCGACCCATAACGGAAAGTAGTTGCTTCTCGGTTGTTTTCTGTAAAAAGGGGTAAAATCAAATGTTCCTTTAGGAAGTGAGACGCCCTTCCATACTAACAGATCTGAATTTGGCAAGGGGTTGTGTTTTTTTAAGATGCTTTGACCCAACTCTAAAAACATCTGCCCTCCACTATCCAAAGGCTTTAAAAATTTAAATCTTAGGTTGTAAACACCTTTTTCCAGATCAACTTTCCAGTAAGAAAAAACCTCCTCTTGATTCCAAATACCTCTTTGTCCAGATGCATCGTTACGATTGAGATAAACCGGGTTTTCGTATGGAGTCCCAACAACGATCATGGGGGGTTTAACTAGATTTGGAGACTTGCTAAATTCAGAAAAAAATGCATCTATTTCAGTTTTAAGGGAGGTCGCTTTTTCTTTGTTTTGGAAGATCAAATTGGTTCTTTCTAATGGATCATCTAAGAGGTTATATAATTCAAAGTCATCTATTTTAGCGTCGAAATCAGTTTTACCCACAAGCTTAAAGTTACCCCGCTGAAGGGATACGTTATTGTA
Organism: uncultured Flavobacteriaceae bacterium; assembly: GCA_913020295.1. GTDB lineage: Bacteria > Bacteroidota > Bacteroidia > Flavobacteriales > Flavobacteriaceae > UBA8316. The sequence goes on from CAJWAA010000004.1 coordinate 75,955, forward strand.
TTTTTCGGGAAACTTCCTTGTCCAATAGGAAAAAAAACTTCGTTCGGGTAAATCTTGGCCCTCGAGTGCAGAAACAAAACTTCTTCCATCTATCTTTATGTCTTGAGGAAGCGGAACCCCACATAATTTAGAGAGTGTAGGTAGTAGGTCGATATGGGCAGCCATCTGATCCATTTCTCTATTCCCACTAAATTTAGCGGGATAACGCATAAAAAAGGGAACTCGAATACCTCCGCGGTATACACTGGACTTTCTGCCTCGCATACCTCCGACAAATCGTGCTTGTTGGGGGCCATTGTCAGTCATAAAAATGACAATGGTGTTTTCTTCAATACCCAATACTTCTAATTTTTGAAACAATTGATTCAGATTATCGTCAATATTGGTAACCATGGCATAAACCTTTCGGGCATCTTCATCACTCTTTTCGTTCATATCGACTAATGGTAAAAGCTCAGGGTCAATTCCCTCCGAGGGATCAATGTCTTCATACATTCGGTAGTATTTGTCCGGTACCTGAAGTGGTGTATGAGGTGCATTGAAGGACAAATAACAGAAAAAAGGTTGGTCATGATTTTTTTCGATAAAATTGATGGCATTTTGAGTAAAGATATCTGAACAATATCCTTTGTAAGCTTTTTGTTTATTGTTGTGCCACAGTACGGGATCAAAATAACTGGTTCCCATTTTAAAGTAGTTGGTAAAATCTCCTACTTGTCCAATACCCCCTGCAAGGTGAATGAGTGACTCGTCAAACCCCTGATCACTTGGGCGTGAGGGGTAATTGTCTCCCAAATGCCACTTACCAAAAATACCAGTTTTATAATTGACTTTTTTGAGCATTTCTGCAAGGGTAAATTCTGATGTGGCCATGATAGCGCCTCCGTTGTAGGTGTCTCTTACTCCTGTCCTTAATGAATACCTACCTGTCATCAGACTAGATCGGGTGGGGGCACAGACTGGGGAAACATGAAAGTTGCTAAACCGGATGCTTTGAAGAGCAAAAGAATCAATGGCAGGGGTTACGATGTTGGGGTTGTTGTGGATACCCAAATCACCGTAGCCTTGGTCATCTGTAATGATTAGAATAACATTAGGAGGAATAGAAACTTCTTTTTTTTGACAACTCATTGAAAATAATACTAGTAAAAGTAGAAGGGTGCAACTTATTTTCATCGTATTTCGGTTTTTTGTTTTATAGGGACAGCTTCCAGATGGGAGCAGACAAAAGTAGCCAAATCAGAAGCTTTTTGGATTATTTGTTCCAATGGTTTTTGTTCAAGCCAACCCATCACCGCTGCTGCAATGAAGGCGTCCCCTGCCCCTACCGTGCTTTTAATCTCAATCTTACTCTTGGGTGAATAAGAACAAAAATCATCTTGACTTGCCATTACTGCACCATTTTCTCCTAAGGTAATAATTCCGAATTTGAGATCAAATTCATTGATCAGGGATTGGAGCCCTCTTTTATGATTTTTTGAAAAAGAAAGCATCGTTCCAATTTCTAAAAATTCATCCTCATTCATTTTGACTGCATTGGCTAAAACTAGGGATTGGAAAACCATTTTCGAATCATAATAATCCTGTCTAAAGTTAACATCGAATACTCTCAGGCAAGTGTCAGAGGTAGCATTCAGAATTTTTAAAATGGTATTTTGTGAAACAGGGTTTCTTTGGGCCAATGTTCCAAAACAGATGGCATCTAGACGTGATGCGATCTTTACTTGAGTTATATCAAATTCAAATTGATCCCAGGCAGAACTATCTTTGATATTGTAGTTAGGATTTCCCTTCGAGTCGAGACTCACGATGACAAGACCCGTTGGAAAAATACTGCTGAGTTGAACCCCGGAGGTGTCTATATTCAAGCATTGTAATTCTTCCATGGCTTTTTGTCCTAATTCATCTTTACCCAAAGCACTCAAAAGATAACTTTTCGCACCTAATTGTTGAGCATGAGCTACAAAATTGGCTGGTGCCCCTCCAAGTTTTTTGTCATCTAAAAAAATATCCCATAGCAATTCTCCGATACCCGCAATCTGATATTTTTTATTTTTTGACATTTTTAAAGTAGATTCTTATTTTCCAATGCTTAAATCTACAAAACAATTGAAAAAGTGTAAGCAAAGCGTTACTTTCATTAAAGCAAGATTTTTAAAAAAGGAAATATTTCCAGAAATTATAATTGTGAAATACTTATCACTCTTTTTCACTACAAGATATTTTAAGATTTATAAATATGGTTTTATTTAATTATATTATGAAATATTAAAAAAAATGATAAATAAATCTATCAAGGGAATAATAGCAGCTCCCTTTACTCCTATGAATGAGGTCGGGGAGATCAATCCAGGTATTATATTTGATTATGCTCACAAATTAAAAAAAGATGGTCTTTCCGGTGTTTTCGTATGTGGAACAACCGGAGAGGGAATGTCAATGACGTTGGAAGAACGAAAAGAAATTGCTGAAGAATGGGTGAAGTATCAAGAAAATAATTTTAAAGTGATCGTTCACGTGGGAACCACCTCATTCAAACAATCACAAGAATTGGCCAGGCATGCACAGAAAATCGGAGCTTATGGAACCAGCATAATGGGACCCATGTTTTTGAAACCGACAAATATTGAACCATTAGTGGATTTTTGTGCCTCAGTAGCTTGTGCAGCTCCGAATATTCCTTTTTATTATTATCATATTCCAATAATTTCTGGGATAGAATTATCAATGAATGATTATTTGGAAATCGCACAAAAAAAAATTCCAAATCTTGCAGGTATCAAATATACCCATGACAATCTGGTTGAGATGCAACATTGTAATAATGTTGACGGTGGAAAATGGACGATTTTCAATGGATTTGATGAAAATTTATTTAAAGTGCTAAACATAGGAATTGAGGCTGCAGTTGGGAGTACCTACAATTACATGAATCCCATTTATTTGTCATTGATAAAAGATTTTAAGTTAGGAAATTCTGAAGCAGCACTGAAAAAACAACAAAAATGTAATGATATCATAGCCTCACTTTTCGAAAATGGAGGCCCCATGATTGCGGGAAAAGCAATTATGAAATGGGTTGGAGTGGATTGCGGTCCTTGCCGTTTGCCCCTTACCAATTTGTCCGATAAATCTCTCTCGAATCTTAGAGATGTTTTAGAAGCTAAAGACTTTTTTGGATTAAATCAATAAAATGTATTGTGCTGTCTTTTCTTGATATTTTGGTCATTTCATTTTATTTTTTTCTCATATCAACACTTGGGTATTATTATTCTAGAAGACAAAAAAACACAAAAGACTTTTTTAAGGGTGGTGAAAGGGTACCCGCATGGGCGGCAGGATTAAGTCTTTTTGGTACTGCATTAAGCCCTATAACATTTATGGCTATACCCGCTAAGACCTACAGTACAGACTGGTCTTATTTTTTACTTAATATGAGTGTTTTTTTGGCCATTCCACTCATTGTTCATGTCTTCATTCCTTTTTACAGAGAGAGAAATATCAAAACTGCTTATGAATATCTTGAAAGACGATTTAATGTTCTTATACGTTTAATAGGTAGTGTCTGTTTTATCCTTTATCAAATTGGAAGAATGGGCGTGGTGCTTTTTTTGCCCTCTATTGCACTTAATTTGGTGACAGATTTGAATATATATGTTTGTATTTCATTGATGGGTGGGATAAGTTTAATCTATACTTTGATGGGAGGCATAGAGGCAGTTATTTGGACTGATGTGATTCAAGTATTTGTCTTAATGTCAGGGGTTACGATATCATTATTAATTATTGTATGGGATACAGATGGTGGATTTACAAGTATAGTTGAGACTGCTAGGGTGAACGGTAAGTTCAATGCATTCAATTTAAACCTAAGTATAAGAGAACCTACTGTTTGGGTAATGCTTCTAGGGGGATTTTTTGTAAACCTTACCACCTATGGAACCGATCATACTATGGTACAACGCTATCTGGTAACTCCCACTAAGGAAAAGGCAAAAAAAAGTATCTGGATTGGGGCTTTGCTTACAATTCCCTCGACATTGATTTTCTTTTTTGTTGGAACTGCTCTTTTCGTTTTTTACAAAATAAATCCGAGAGCTTTACATTCCGAATTTATTTCAAACGATGCAATCTTTCCCTGGTATATTGTAAATGAGCTTCCCACAGGGGTTTCGGGACTCCTAATCGCTGCAATATTTGCTGCGGCCATGAGTAGTCTTAGTTCGAGTATGAATTCAGGGGCAGCTTCATTTAGTGTTGATATATACGACCGACTTAGATTCGGAAAAAACACAAGTGATCTGAAAACTGCCAGGTGGACTACTTTTTACATAGGAACCCTCGGAATCCTTTTTGCGTTTTTTATGGCCAGCTATGAAATAAAATCACTTTGGGACGAATTTAATAGAATCTTAGGGTTGATTTTTGGAAGTTTAGGTGGGGTGTTTTTATTAGGACTTTTAACCAAAAAGGCCAATTCAAATGGAGTACTCATAGGAATATTAGTTAGTTTTTTTATACAAGTTCTTATTAGCAATTATGGCGTTGTTCATCTTTTGCTTTATGCAGCTAGTGGAGTAATTTCTTGTTTTGTCGTTGGATATACTGCAAGTCTAATTTTTAAATCAAGTCAATCCTAAATTCGGGTGTGATATTTATTTTCATTTTTTTATTGATCAATCAATGTTCAAATCAAATATGAGATTGGGCTAAAGTGAGATGAGGTTTTCATATGATATTATAAATGGATAATCTTGAACTACTAATTCAAAGTGGAAACAGTCAACCCCTCTGATACCTTTTTCTGTAGCTGTTCCAAACTGGATTTATCAATAAAATTACCATCTTTGATAACTGCAAAAATATCCTTTGTATTAGCAATGTTATCAAGTGGATTCTCACTTAGAAGAAGAAGATCAGCAATAAAATCTTTTTTTACCAGGCCCAGAGAATCTTCCATTCTAAAATATTTTGCAGGCTGGTAAGTGGCGGTAACTAATGACTCCAGTTCACTCAAACCACTTTCTACCATCAATTCCAACTCATAATGAAGACTGAAACCAGGAGTCAAGTATCCCAATGGGGTGTCGGTTCCTGCCATCAGTGGAATTTTAGCTTTGGCCATTGCTCCAGTGGTTTTTTGAATCCAATCCGAAAACTTTTTTTGATCAGGATTGATTTTATCGTTTGACCCCAATAAATTTTTTTTCCATTCATCCCTTGTGCTCTTGGGCAGAAGCTCAAAGCTTTTGCGCCAGAATGGCTCTCTGAAAATTTTATAAATCGGCACCTTGTAAATGGATAAGGTAGGCACCTGATAAGAATTGTATTTTTTGATTGTATCTAGAATTTTTTGGTAAGCGTCGGGAGAGATATTATTAACAGCAAATTGCTTTTGTGCTCGGTGAATATTAGCACGCAGTAGCCTGCCAGAAAGATGGGATTTGTTCTGCAGCATTCTTCTTCGTTCTATCAGCATGGAATCACTGTTCGTAACCGCCTCCAACTCAAGGTTTTTAATGTGTTCCAAACTGTTTAGACCCAGCGAAATGGCATGTGTAATTTCCATACTCAGTGGAACATGACCTGCTAATCGGAGTTTTTCGCGGGCTGCTACAGCAGCAATCGCCTCAAACTGCTGTGGACTTAACATCTCGTATGCTTTAAGAAAATCTACCCCCATCGAAACCAACTTTTCTGTTTCCGCAATGCTCTCAGAAACATCTTTGGTACGAATCGAAAGTTCCGGTAGCACCGATCCATTGTATACATTAAAATTACCATCGATCAGTGGCCCAGCAATTTTTACTCTGGGATGGGTTTTAGGGTGCTTTAAGGCATTTTGCCTGATACTGTCCACGTAATGAAATGCTCCACCCGTATCCCTAACACTAGTGATACCGTTACTCAGAAACAATTCTGGCATATGCAGTGCAAGATGCTGATCAAAATAAAAGTGTACATGGCTGTCCCACAAACCAGGAATCAAGTATTTATCTGTACCCTTAATAATTTTATTTTTTGGAGATAGTTTTAGATCTTCCATTTTCCCAATCTGATGAATTTTATTCCCTTTGATAACAACATTCATACCTTTTTTAAGACCATCCAATGGATCAATCACATTGACATTCTCAATACAGTAAGCATTCTTAAAATAAATTTCATTTTGACAAGAAAAAAGTAGTCCGATAAACAAAAACAAATTAGATACGAGTTTGAACGAAAAAATTTCTGAAATAAGCTGCAACATTTTATTAGTTTTTCTAATTAAACAAGAACTTATTCAAATGTAACAATATCTTCTGTCATAACTTTTTAATGCTAACTAGTGAAATTGGGTTTTTCTAGATAATTCTCTAAATTGATATAAATTAAATCTTCAAATTCAGTCCCCGATGCGGTTACTCAAACTTGTATTTTTTCTTTCGGTTTTATTGACTCATTTAAGATGCTCCAAAGAAGTTGAGGTCAGCGAGAACGTTGTTTTTTTCCAAAATCAAAAGTCATTATGGATTCAAGACAAAAAAATCTTACCAAAGTCCGATGCTGAATTTTATTTGGACGACCCGGCTCCTCAATTTCGGAAAACCTTCTTTCTAAGTGACCTTCCCAAAAAAGCCACTCTGTTCATAACAGCAGCTGGATATTACAAAAGCACCATCAATACTTTTGAATTAGAAAATAACATTTTGGATCCTGCCTGGACTGACTACAGTAAGAGGATCTACTATAAGGAATACGACATCACCGGACTAATGAATCAAGGAATGAATTGCCTAGGGGTATCCTTAGGAAATGGTTTTTATAATCCACTACCCTTAAAAATGTGGGGAAGAATCAATTTAAGAGAAAGGCTTTCTGTGGGTAAACCAAGGTTTATAGCAAAACTGAGGATCACATACCCTGATGGAAAAACAGAGGAAATTGTCTCCGACAGTTCATGGAAATACAGCTATGGTCCAATCATTAAAAACAGTGTTTATCTGGGAACACACTATGATGCAAGAAAAGAACTAAAGGGTTGGAGCCAAGCAGATTTTAATGATTCTGATTGGGAAAATGCAATTAAAGCCAATCCCCCTGGCGGAAAACTTGAAAAAGCTTTTTTTCCCACTATCAAAATAAATAAAAAAATTGAACCTCAAAAAATATACCCCACTAAAAATGGAAAATGGATGGTAGATATGGGTGAAAATTTTACCGGTACTTACTACATCAAAATAAGTGGAAAAAAAGGAGATAAAATAACCTTCAGGTTTGGGGAACGCGTATATGAAGATGGTTCATTGAATCCCATGACCTCTGTGATCGGTCAAATAAAAAAGAAAGGTACAGGTGGGCCTGGGGCTCCCGATGTGGCTTGGCAAACAGACTGCTACATTATCGGTTATGATAACCCCACTTGGTTCAGGCCAGAGTTTACCTATCACGCCTTCCGATATATGGAAATTGATGGATTAAGTAACAAACCTAAAAAAAACGAAATCATAGGACTCTCCATTCACACAGCTGTTGACCAAAAGAATGATTTTACCTCCTCTGCCCCCTTGTTGAATAATATTCAAAAAACCATAAGAAGAACTTTTTTGGCAAATTTAGTGGGTGTACAATCTGATTGCCCGGCCAGAGAGAAATTTGGTTATGGAGGTGATCTCAATGCAACCAGTGCATCTTTTATCTACAACTTTGACATGCAAACATTCTACAAAAAAACTGTCTATGACTGGGTAGATGCCATCAACGACTCCACCTTTGTAGACACAGCTCCAAGTGTGGGTATTCAATATTGTGGCATCAGCTGGGAATCCGCTTTTTTGATCACACAATATCAACTATATCTCTACTACAATGACTTGGATTTTATAAAAAAAATGTATCCGTTTAATCAACAGTGGATGGACAAAGTCGATCGGATTCACCCAGAAGGAATAGTAAAAAAAGGTTTGAGTGATCATGAGTCCCTATCTCCTGTTCCAGTTGAGTTAATTGGTACTTTACACTACCTTCAAACGGCTAGAATCATGAAAGTTTTTGCAGGTATCATGGAGGATCGAAAAAGACAATTAAAATACCATCAACTGGCATCTGATTTGACAAAAAAAATACGTGAAGCCTTTTGGGAAAAAAGCATCAAAGGCCCCATCAATCGACAAACTTTATTTGCCTCCCTCCTCTATCACAAAATCATACCGGAGGACGAAATTCATTCAGCGAAAGACTCCCTGAGAAGTGCGCTACAAAAAGCCCCCGCTCAGCATTTGACAACGGGTATTTTTGGAACACCTTATGCATTGGAAGCCATTTCGGAATATTTATCACCTCAGACTACCATAAATATTGTGAACAGTATAGATTATCCCGGTTGGGGCTATATGGTTGAGCAAGGAGCAACCACCCTTTGGGAAACATGGAAAGAAAGCGATAATATTTACTCCAATTCCCATCCCATGTTTGGTTCTGTAACCGAATGGTTTTATCGCTGGCTGGGTGGTATAAGACCCGATCCTAGGCATCCAGGCTTTAAGAAATTTTTCATCAAGCCTTTTACCCCGAGGGGACTGGACAGTATCTTTACATGCTATAACTCACCCCATGGAAAAATTATATCCCAATGGAGCAAACGAGACAGAGGCTATCGATATGAAATTAAAGTTCCAGAAGGGAGTGTTGCACAAGTCGAATTGAACAAAAAACCATATCAAAAAATTAATATATTGAAAGGCCAAAATCTTATCAGCAAGAGTGATAAAACCAAATTAAATTATGGGCGGTTTAATCTAGAGTGTGGAGATTATGTTTTTTGGATTTCCCCATAAAAACTATTTTAAAAAAATTGAATGATGAATTTACCTCTATGTAAAAAAATCATTTTTTTGATAATTACCTTAATAATGATTGATGGGATAGGTCAATCCCTTGAAAACAAAAAAATGCCGGGATATAAGCCCATATGGTTTGAACTGAATCAAAAATATGAATACGGTGATAAATACTCTGGTGCGCTAGGCACCTATACTGCCAAACATCATCCCTTGGCCATCTATGCTGATGTGGTAGACAAAACCTTTTTTGTGTATGGAGGGACAAAATCTCCAAAGAGCAAACACCTGCTTTGTATGATCGGTGAATTCGATCATTCCTCAGGTCTAGTTTCCCAACCCCTAGTAGTTTGCGACAAGATGGGGGTGGATGACCCTCACGACAATCCCTCTATTTTAATCGATGATAAAGGATTCATTTGGGTTTTTGTTAGTGGTAGAGGTAAGGTTCGTATGGGATTCAAATACAAAAGCAAAAAACCTTATAGTATTGAAGGATTTGAAAAAATAACAACCGAGGAAATGACCTATCCTCAACCCAAAAAAATGGGTTCCACATTTTTCAATTTTTTTACCAAATACACAGGTGTAAGACAACTTTATTTTGAAAAAAGCAAAAATGGTATCCACTGGTCTGAAGATCGATTACTTGCGGCCATACCCGAAAAAAAAGATCAAAAATCGGGTCACTACCAAATCAGCGCTCAATACAAAGAAAAAAAGATAGGGACTTTTTTTAACCGCCACCCCAATGGCATAGTAGACCAAAGAACTGACCTGTATTACCTAGAGACCAACGATATGGGGGAAACATGGAAAACTGCTGATCAAAAATCCATTTCGGTTCCAGTTACTGAAAAAAGCTCCCCCTCTAGGGTAGTAGATTATTTAAGACTTAAAAATAATATTTATCTTAAAGACATGGTCTTTGACTCTAAAGGAAGACCCATTTGTCTTTATATAAGAAGTAAGGGACATAAGCCGGGACCGGAAAACCAACCATACGAGTGGTGCATTACCAAATGGAATGACTCCCAATGGACAACACATACTATTACTACCTCAGATCACAATTATGATATGGGTAGTTTGCTGTTTTTTAAAAAAGAGTTGTTTCTGGTTGCCCCTACCGCAACAGGCTCACAAAAATGGGGGGTCGGAGGAGAATTACAAATTTGGAAATCCCATGATTCGGGGGCACATTGGGTTAAAGAAAAAAACCTCACTCAAAACAGCCAAATGAATCATTCCTATGTAAGAAAATCCGAAAATTTTAAAGCTCCATTTGTTTTTTTCTGGGCTTATGGTGACGCTCACCAATTCAGTAAATCAGAATTATTTTTTGGTAACCTAAAGGGAGAAATATGGAAACTCCCTTACAATATGGAAAAGGAATCAGAATTACCCCAACAGATGAAGTGAACCAATTAAACTTTAATGATTAAATTGAAAAATAATTATTTTTAGAAACTAAGTCAGTTCATTGCAAGACAAAAGGATGTAACATATGAAATCGTTGACTAAAATACAGTTGTCATTAATGATGTTCCTCCAATTTTTTATTTGGGGAGGCTGGTTTGTAACCCTGGGGACTTTCCTAGGAAATAATCTTAGTGCCACAGGAGGACAAATTGCAATGGCTTTTTCGACCCAATCCTGGGGTGCCATTATTGCTCCTGTTTTTATCGGATTGATCGCTGATCGATATTTTAATGCTGAAAAAATTTTAGGAGTTTTACACCTTCTCGGAAGTGGGCTGTTGTTTCTCATGTCCCAAACAAATGATTTTACTGTTTTTTACATATACGTATTTAGCTATATGGTCCTATACATGCCCACCCTTGCCCTTGTCAATTCAGTTTCTTTTAATCAAATGAAGGATACTGCTGTAGAATTCCCACTCATTCGAACTTTTGGAACCATAGGCTGGATCATTTCTGGTTTAGTTATCAGTTATGTATTTGGATGGGATGCTCAAGAATCCATTGTCTCAGGTGCACTATCCAACACCTTTAAAATGGTGGCACTGGCCTCATTGGTTCTGGGAATCTTCAGTTTTAAACTGCCCAAAACCCCGCCCTTTAGAGAAGGCCGAAAAAGTTTTTCTCTAAAAAGTGCACTAGGGTGGGATGCCCTTAAACTGTTGAAGGAGCGTAATTTTCTATTGTTCTTTATCGCCTCCATTTTAATTTGTATCCCTTTGGCTTTTTATTACCAGCAGGCCAATCCTTTTTTGGTTGAATTGGGAATGGATAACCCCACAGCAAAAATGTCTCTCGGACAGGTCAGTGAGGTATTATTCATGCTTTTACTCCCGATATTCTTTGTTCGTTTTGGATTTAAAAACACGATTTTGGTAGGCATGATGGCCTGGGTGATACGTTATCTTTTGTTTGCCTACGGGGATGTGGGAGAAAAAACTTTTATGCTCATCAGCGGTATACTATTGCACGGAATATGTTATGATTTTTTCTTTGTCTCGGGTCAGATTTTCACCGACTATAAGGCAGGAGAAAAAGTAAAAAGTGCTGCCCAAGGTCTGATCACGCTGGCCACCTATGGGGTAGGAATGCTCATTGGTTTTTGGATTGCAGGAAAAGTTTCTGATGCTTTTATCATGGGATCGGGAAAACACGAATGGGAGACAATCTGGAAATTCCCAGCCCTTTTTGCGCTGGGAGTGTTTCTACTGTTTCTGTTCATTTTTAAAAATGAAAAAATCAACTATAAAAATCAGTCCTAACATTTCAAACCAAATCGTTCAGACTGAGGAAATATATTATTTTTAAAGCATGAAAGTTTATAAAAAAGAAAATGACATTATTGTACAAAACGAAGGTTCGTTCTATTGTTTAGAAGGTCAAAATTGGGATGAATACATCAATGATGACCAATTATATCAAAAGCTAAAAGCCTCCATTGGAAACGCAAAAACCATAAATTTCGATCACCTTGAGGGATTGAATCCGCCAATTGATTCTCAAGAATTATGGGCCAGCGGAGTCACATATTACATGAGTAAAAAAGGACGAGAAGAAGAATCTAAGGAAACCGGAGGTTCCATATTTTACACCAAAGTTTATGAAGCCGACCGACCAGAATTGTTTTTTAAGGCGACCAAAAGTAGGATTTCGGGTACTGGTGAAGCTGTAAGAATTAGAAGAGACTCCTCTTGGAATGTTCCTGAGCCGGAACTTACCCTTTTTGCCACATCAAATGCGAAAATAGTTGGTTACAGTATTGGTAATGATATGAGCTCAAGAGATATCGAGGGGCAAAACCCATTGTATCTTCCTCAAGCCAAAACCTATGACGGTTGTGCCAGCTTAGGTCCTTGTATTTATGTCCCTGAAAAACCAGTGGATCAGCCTTTGAAAATTGAACTTACCATAGAAAGACAAGGAACAGTTGTTTTTCAAGAAAGCATTTCAACCGACCAAATGAAAAGAAAACCGCAGGAACTGGTGGACTACCTTTTTAGGGAAAGCTCTTTCCCTAATGGTGCCTTTCTAATGACCGGAACTGGTATCGTCCCTCCTGCAGATTTCAGCTTGGCCTTGAGCGATATAGTCAGTATTGAGATTGAAAAAATTGGAACATTAACCAACCCTGTTGCATAATTTTAATGATATGGAAATCAGTGGTAAAAATTTTATTGGAGATAAATTGTCTGGACTTGGAAAGGTAACCTACAAGACTATTGACCCCCTAAAAAATATTGAAAATGACACCCTATTTGTAGAAGCCACATCTGAGGAATTAAAGGAAGCTGTGGCTTTAGCAGATGCTGCTTTTCCAATTTACAGGGAGGTGTCGGGTACTCAAAGGGCTTTTTTTTTAAATACCATTTCAGATGAAATTTTAAATCTAGGCGATGGTTTAATTGACATCTATTGTCGAGAAACTGGCTTACCCCAAACTCGAGCAATGGGAGAACGCAGCAGGACCATTTTTCAACTTCAGTTGTTTGCAAAAACAATTGAAACCGAGGATTGGAGAAAGAATATCAACGAAGAAGCAATACCGGAGAGAACCCCCATCCCAAAACCGAGTTTAAGCAAAACTTACCTACCCTTAGGGCCAATTGCCGTTTTTGGTGCTAGTAATTTTCCTTTAGCTTATTCTACTGCAGGAGGGGATACCGCCAGTGCACTTGCAGTGGGTTGCCCTGTCATTGTAAAATCACATCCCATGCACAGTGGCACCGGTTCAATGGTATCCGCGGCAATCATCAAAGCAGCTCAGAAAACTGGAATGCCCAATGGAGTATTTTCAAACCTCAATTCGAAATCATACGGACTGTCTCACGAATTAGTCAAACATCCTAAGATCAAAGCAGTAGGATTTACAGGTAGTTTTTCTGGAGGAAGTGCCCTAAACGAATCCGTTTTAAAAAGACGTGAACCCATACCCTTTTTCGCAGAGATGGGCAGTATCAACCCCATTGCGATCACAGTGGGGGCTTTGCAAAAAGGAACCCTAGAAATGGCGAAAAAGATAGCCGGTTCCATTGTACTTGGAGCTGGTCAATTTTGCACACAACCAGGATTGCTGTTAACTATAGATGGAAAACATACTGATACATTTATAAAAGAATTGAACAAGGCCTTAGAGGAGACTTATGAACAATGTATGATTCATCCTGACCTGAAAAAAAATTATATCCGACAAAGTGATAAAATCAATGGACTAAATGAAACCGTTGAAATTCAGATCCATAAAGATCAAATGGATGACAACCTTGTTCATCCAAAACTCTCGATGATTTCCGGAAATCAGTTTATCGCAAATCCTCAATTTCAGGAAGAAGTCTTCGGCCCTTTTTCCTTGGTAGTAAAATGTAAAAATCTCCAAGAACTCGAACAAGTCATATACCATTTAGAGGGGCAATTGACAGGTTCAATTTTTGCGCAAGCTGATGATTATGAATTGATTGAACCCTTGATTCAGGCGTTTAAATCCAAAGTGGGAAGATTACTTTTTAATGATGTTCCAACAGGTGTTGAGGTATCAGAAGCCATGACGCATGGAGGGCCATATCCGGCCTCTTCTGACAGTAGATTCACAGCCGTAGGCCCAGGTTCAATTTACCGCTGGATACGTCCCATTACCTATCAAAATTGGCCAATGGAATTGTTGGCAAAACTAATGAATTAATAATCCTGCTTCGGGATAATCGATCCATGTGGATCAACATCACAGTCGCCCAAAATTTCCTGAATTCGTCTAAAAAATTTGATGTTTTTAATGTGCTCAACTTCTTCGGCAATCTCATGGACTTCGTCCAAATCAAAATTCATTTTCTTTACTAGATAAAGTTCAATCAATCGATGCTTATGAATTATTTCTGTAGCCCTTTCTCTGCCCATTGATGTAAGAATTATCGGTTTATAGGGTTGGGTATCTATCAAATTCATTACAACTAATTTCTTGATCATATTTGATACAGTTGATTTGCTGACACTAAAAGATTGACTCAGCGAGGTAACAGTTACTGGTTTACCTTTTTCTTCCATCTTATAAATGGTCTTAAGATAATTTTCCTTCTCTATAGTTTTTTTCATAACGACCTTTTACGATATAAATAACCGGTTGGGGTAGATCTTACAGAACTTTTTTGTGATACTAGTCTCTTTTTTGCAAAATATCTAACTCTTCTAGGCATTGATTAAAAATTTAATTTTTTAATTTAAAGTTAACAGTAGCCTTTATTACGCCTGATTCAACATCTAACCAACTGTCAAAATGGTTTATCATTTCAATAAATGAAACATTGTGAGTGATAAATGATGCTGTAGGAAACTGATCCAAGATACTTATTACATGTTCAAAATCTTCTATTGTAGCATTTCTACTGCATAATAAAGTCATTTCTTTGGCATGTACTTTTGGATGAAAATATGTCAACTCTCCTTTGAATAAACCTACCAATACAAATCTTCCACCATGCGACATATAATCAGGACATCTCTCCATGGCACTTCTATTACCTGATGCATCAAATACGACAGCACACATATCTCCATCGGTTATTTCGGATACTTCAGCAAGGGCATTGTCCCCGGCTTTCACTACATAATCTATGCCTATTTTATCTCTTGCATAACTCAAACGTTGTTCGTTCGTGTCTAAGGCAATAACCCTGGCACCGGCAATTTGTGCCAACTTCATAATTCCAATTCCTATAGGACCACAACCAACCACCGCGGCAGTTTCACCTGATACAATTCCTGACCTTCGTATAGCGTGGGCTCCGATAGCAAGGGGCTCTACAATAGCTATTTGGTTATCTGATAAATGATTGGCAGGCAATAATACATCTATCGGTACTGAAATTTGTTCTTGCATACCTCCATCGGCATGAACACCTAAAACTGTAAGATTTTCACAACAATTATTTTTTCCTATTATGCATGCATAGCATACACCACAGCTAATGTATGGCATCACCACCACCTTATCACCTACCTTTATACCTTTGTCATTTTTACCTATTTCTAAAACCTCTGAGGCAAGTTCATGACCTAATATTTTGGGGTACTCAAAATATGCTTGATTACCAGCATATGCATGTAAATCGGTACCGCAGATACCGACCTTATTGATTTGTAATAAGGCTTCATTTACCTTTCTGACTGGAGGTTCTTTTTCTTTTAAAAGAAACTTACCTGGTTTTTCACAAACAATGTATTTCACAAAATGAAATTTATGTTAAAAGATATTTTTTTTAAAATGTTTTGCAGTATAAAACTAATAAATTAGTTTTGTAGTGCAAAACTATTTCATGCGTTTAAATTTTGTTATTGTTTTCATTTTGATACAGATGGTCAATGCCCAAGATTTTATAATCACTGGCAAAGTCTTCTCTCTGGGTAAACCACTCCAATCAGCCTCTGTTTTTGTAATGGATACAAATACAGGAGTAACCACCAATGAAGAGGGTCAATTTTCAATATATATATCAAATATAGAAAACCCCCGACTGGTCATCTCATATTTGGGTCACAAATCACAAATAAAAAGTATCCTTTCAGAAACAACAGATATGGGGATCATCGAATTAGAATGGGATAATAAATTAGAGGAGGTAGTGGTTTCGGGAACCCTAAAACCGGTATCCAAACTCGACAGTCCTGTACCAATTGAAGTATATGGTCAAAGTTTTTTCAAAGCCAATCCCACGGCTACGATTTTTGAGGCGCTGGAAAATGTGAATGGTATCCGACCACAGCTGAACTGTAGCATTTGTAGTACGGGAGAAATTCGCATCAACGGCCAAGAGGGAAGCTACACTATGGTCATGATTGATGGTCTTCCCATCGTTAGTGGTCTGTCTACCGTTTATGGGTTTTCTGGAATCCCCCAGGCTCTGATTGAACGAATTGAAATCGTTAAGGGACCGGCATCATCACTATTTGGATCTGAAGCAGTTGCAGGGGTCATCAATTTGATCACTAAATTACCTGAAAATAGTTCAAAGCTTTCTGTGGACTCTTTTGTGTCTAGCTGGGGAGAGGTCAATACGGATTTGGCTTACAAATACTCCTTATCCAAAAAAACCACAGGCCTGTTGGGTGTAAACTATTTTAACTATTCCTATCCAATCGATAAAAATGAAGATGGATTTACTGACTTGACCATGCAAAACCGTATTTCAATTTTTAACAAGTTTAATCATGTAAATAAGTTTTCAATCGCCACGCGTTTTGTTTACGAGGACCGATGGGGAGGTCAAATGAATTGGTTGCCCATTTATCGGGGTGGAGAAACAGTCTATGGAGAGAGTATTTACACCCGCAGGTTTGAACTTTTTGGAAAATACCAATTCAACAAAAATCTTACATTCCAATTCAGTTTCAATGATCACAATCAAAATTCAGCCTATGGCAATACCATATTTAATGCCGATCAAACAATAGGTTTTGGGCAAATAATATGGAATAAAAAAATTGTTAAAAATGAATTACTGTTGGGTCTAGCATATAGATATACCCGTTACGATGACGACACTACAGCTACTTTCAATTATCTTTCACAACATAACCTAGCATCCATAACCCATCTGCCTGGAATATTTATTCAAAATCAAACCCAAATCAATGCCAAAAACACCTTGCTTTTGGGATTTCGATATGACCGTAATTCTATTCATGGGAACATTTTTACCCCTCGAATCAATTACAAAATAAACAACGATGACAAAAGTTCAACCCTGAGGCTCAGTACAGGAACAGGATATCGCGTTACACAGGTTTTTACGGAACAACACGCTGCACTTACTGGAGCTCGTGAAGTTGTGCTTTTGGAAGATTTAAATCCTGAAAGATCATGGAATGCCAACCTTAATTTTGTCCAAAAGTTTTTCCTGAAAAAAGGAGCGATCATCGATTTTGATTTGAGTCTGTTTACCACCCACTTCTCTAATAAAATAATTCCTGACTACGACACAGATCCCAACAAAATTATTTACGATAACCTCGATGGAAGATCAATCTCTAATGGTCTTTCTCTGAATGCGAATTTATTGGTACAGGGGGGTATAAGAGTGAACCTTGGGGCAACCTACATCGACACACATGCTGAAGAAAATGGTATCAAAACGATGCCTTACCTATCCGAAAGATTTCAGGGGGTATGGAAAGTTGAAAAAAAATGGATCTCCAATGATCTAATCCTTGATTTTACGGGAACCTTTACCGGAAGGATGAGATTACCAACATTGGGAGACCTAGACCCCAGACCCTCCTACTCCGATCCATTTAGCATTCTCAACATACAACTCACAAAAATTTGGAACAACTCGATGGAATCCTATGGAGGTATCAAAAATATTTTAAACTTTACCCCTGCTCGGAATAGTATTGCGCGTTCTTTTGATCCCTTTGATCGACAGGTGGCCTTTGATGGCTCCGGAAATGCTCTACCCACTCCAGACAATCCCTATGCTTTGACTTTTGACCCGACCTATGTATATACTTCTAACCAAGGCATACGATTTTTCTTTGGACTTAGATTGAAGTATAACTGATGGTCTATAAGAAATGAGCGGTGAATAGTGGTCTGTTGTGTGGTAATTGGGGATACACGTTCTGTATAATGTTCAGAGCATTTATTTGGAGAACGGAGACAATAAAGGGAGAAGAACTTCCAGATTATGAATACCTACAAGTTAAGGTTTTAATATTGACATTAATTGTAAGATTCCCAGCATTTATAATTTCCATTATTAAATCTTTACCATAAAAAACCTAAACAGAAGTTAAAGTTTAATTTGTGACCCAGGGAGGATTCGAACCCCCAACCCTCAGAGCCGAAATCTGATATTCTATCCAGTTGAACTACTGGGCCATTTAATATGTGGTGTTTAACAAAATGTTATCTAAAAAAACTGAAGATTATACTTAAAATCTAGTTCTTGATAAATTTCAAACTCAAATGTAAAAATTCCTAAACATATAAAGGATTCTATATAGAAAAAAGTTAGATTTTAGGAATTAAGACAAAAGCACGCTTTTACTATATTTATATAATGCGTTTGATATTCACCGTTTTTCTTTTTTTGATGAGTATACCCCTTTTGGGTCAGCACTTTTCCAAACGAAAAATAGACCGGATGCTTAAAAAAATTCCAGCTTTTGAACAAGCAATAATAGCCTTAAGTATTGAGCCATTATTGACCTCAAAACACAAAGCTTTTTATCAAGGAGAAAATTATATGACCCCTGCCTCAAATACCAAACTACTCACTTTTCTGGCAGCGATACAAAGCTTTGATTCTCTTCCAGCTCTATATTTTAATGAAAAAGACTCCATCATGCATTTAAAAGCTACAGGATACCCCCTACTGTTCCACCCTTTTTATCCTGATCCGGAACTGGCTTCCTTTTTTAAACAAAAATATACCTGGCACTATCACCCTTCAAAATCCGAATTAAATGCCCATGGCCATGGCTGGTCTTGGGATGATTATGCTTATTATTACGCCGCAGAAACCAGTCCTTTTCCTATTTATGGCAATACCATTCAAGTCTTTGTAAAATCAAACAAGATTCATCTAATCCCGGAGGCTTTTGAACAGCAAATAGTCTTGGATACTTTTGTTCAAAATTTACATCGTGAACGATCCAAAAATCTTTTTTATTTGAATCCAAATAAGTTGAACAAAACAGACACCCTATATCATCCATTTGTCACCAGTGAAAATCTTTTTACCCGACTATTACAAAATCGTATTCAACGGCCTGTCAAATTGATAGAGCAGCCTCACAGTCCCCAAAAATGGAACGTATTATACTCAGATCAAGAAGCCCTGATCTATAAAGCACTTCTGCAAGATAGCGATAATGGGGTTGCAGAGTCTTTATTGAATATGATCTCCCAAACTACTTTTGATGAGATGAATGTCAAAAAAACGATTGACACCCTTAAAATTCAATGGGGACATTGGTTACCGGATCCCATTGAATGGGTAGATGGCTCAGGGGTTTCACGTTATAACATGATCACTCCCAGAACATTGGTCGCTGTCCTCAAAAAAATATACCAAGAAGTAGGACTTGAAACAATCAAAAATTATTTCCCAAAAATTGCAACCTCAGGAACCTTAAAAAACTATCCTATCCAAGAGGTATATGCCAAAACAGGTACACTACGGAACAACCATAATCTTTCAGGATATTGGATCAGCAACAGAGGAAATATCTATGTTTTTTCCATCATGGTCAATCACTTTACTGTTCCCACCGAGGAAATCCGAAAAGGCATAAGTTCGTTGATACGACAATTTCAAAAAAAACTAAAGTAATTTTGATGCCCAAGTTGACTTCCAAATCTAACAACCAATTTAATTGAATACACCAAAAAAAAGAAGCATCATGAATTTTAGAGTTTTAATATTAATGCTAACTATCATTCTATTATCCAAATCATATTCCCAAAAAAAAAATCTCACAAATCCTATCCCCAACAAAGCACAATTGGAGTGGCAAAAAGCTGAACTAGGGGCAGTATTTCATTATGATCTCCATGTTTTTGACAATAAAAAATACCGCCAAACCGGAACATCCGGCAACAGAATCAACCCAATAGCGGATCATCAGATTTTCAATCCCAAACATTTAGATACCGATCAGTGGATTAAGGCGATCAAAAAAGCAGGGTTCAAATTTGCGCTTCTCACCGCTACACATGAAACAGGGTTTGCCCTATATCCATCTGACGTAAATCCCTATAATGTCAAAACCCTAAAATGGAAAGATGGCAAGGGTGATATCGTACGAGATTTTGTAAATTCTTGTAGGAAATACGGGATTCAACCTGGAATATATGTTGGGATACGATGGAATTCTTTTTTTGGCGTACACGATTTTAAAGTCAATGGAACCGGTGAATTTCAAAAGAAACGCCAAGCCTATTACAACCAAATGGTAGAGGGTATGGTCAAAGAGCTATGCACCCGATACGGTCCTTTATTCGAAATATGGTTTGACGGTGGAGCCAGTCACCCTGATCTGGGAGCCCCTGATGTGCTCCCAATTGTAAAAAAATATCAGCCTGAATGTTTGTTCTATCATAATAACCAACTGGCTGAAGCCAGATGGGGAGGGTCTGAATCAGGAACTGTACCCTACCCTTGTTGGGCGACTTTTCCAAACCCTTATTCCCATTCTGGGGACACAAATGCAGGTCACATCAATTTATTAAAACACGGTGATCCAAAGGGAAAGTATTGGATGCCAGCCATGTCCGATGCCCCGCTAAGGGGATACAACGGCAGGCATGAGTGGTTTTGGGAACCAGGTGATGAGGAGCATATTTTCCCAGTTGAGGATCTAATGCATATGTATTACAATTCCGTTGGGCACAATTCTACACTGATCATGGGACTTACACCCGATCCTCAGGGTTTGCTTCCCCAAGCTGACGTAAAGCGATTGGAAGAATGGGGGGAGGCCATCAATAAAACTTTTTCTAATCCTATTGGTAGCACTGATGCAGAGGGTGACCAGGCGTTACTAACATTCGACGAACCCAAAACTATCAAAAATATCATCATCCAAGAAGATATCGCTAAGGGTCAGCGGGTAAGAGCATACAGTATTCATGCCTTCTCCAAAGGGGAGTGGAAAAAAATAGCTAAGGGAGAAAGCATTGGTCACAAAAGAATTCACAAGCTCAACCAGATAAAAGTAGAGAAATTAAAACTTGTAATTGATCAAAAAATTCTTCCACCTATCATTAAACTTTTTAGTGTTTATTGATAGTCTTTTAATAGACTTTATGAAAATCCTTTCACTCTATCATTGTCGACAAACACTTCATTTACCTTTTTTCTCTTTCAAAAAATACATCAAAATTCCTGTCAGGAAAATGGCTAAAGTTCCTATAACAGTAGTAAGATACGAATGAGTTAAAGGCTCTCTTTCCGGAAATAAAACTGGATACAAAGTCAAAATTAAAATTGCTAAAATCCCAACAATTAGAGCTAATATGGCATTTGTATTGGTCTTTATATTAGAGAAAATACCCAACAAAAATAAGCCTAGCATTCCCCCGCTCAAAATGGAAGCATATTTCCACCAAATATCGAGGATATTTTTTACATCAATCATTACCAGTGCGATCATAATGGATATAAGGCAAATCACAACTGTACTTCCATAAAGAAACCAAAGTTTTTTATTTTCAACAACATTTTTTTTGAAATAATCAGTTAATAAAACAGTAGATGTGCTGTTAAAACTCGTTGATATGGTACTCATGCCGGCAGCAAAAATAGAGGCAATCAATAAACCCGAAACCCCCTGTGGAAGTTCGTTTACGATAAAATGAGGAAAAACTTTATCGGGGGTATTGACAAGATCCTCAGGTAAACCATTTTTAACCTTGTAATAGACGTACAAAGCAGTTCCTATAAATAAGAAAATTGCAGAAACAGGGAGGTACAACATTCCACCGTAAAAGGCAGATTTTTTAGCATTACTATCAGAGGAAGACACCATATAGCGCTGGATGTAGTTTTGATCGATCCCGAAATTTTGGAGATTGATGAATATCCCATAGATTAAAACCACCCAGAAGGTAGGTTCATTAATTGATCCGCCAAAATCTCCTAAGCTGAATTTATGATCTTCAATGGCGACTTCAAAAAATTGACCAGGTCCCTCAGGCATGCCCACAAGCAATATGACAACACAAAAGACAGCGCCCAAAATCAAAACAATTCCTTGAATAGCATCAGTCCATAAAACGGCTTCAATACCTCCTATAATCGAGTATATGGTAACGAATACACCAGTAAAAACTATTACCGTTATCATGTCCCAACCCAGTATCATATTGATTGCCAATGCCAACAAATAAATTATTGTACCCACCCGCATTAGTTGGGTTGAAATATAACAGATCGATACGTATATCTTGGCCCAAGGTCCAAAGCGCTGTTCCATATAGGTATAGGCAGAGGAACTGTTGATTCTTCGGTAGACTGGAATAAAATATCGTACGGTGATCAGTGCCGCGATGGGAATGGAAAGGCTGAACACAAAGGCATTCCAATTCGTGCCATAGGCGCTGCCTGGTAAAGCTAAGTAACTGATACTGCTAACAAAGGTCGCAAAAATAGAAAGGGTTACAACCCACTGTGGTGTTTTTCCCGATCCCAAAGTAAAAGATTTTGAGGTGCGTTTTTTAGAGAAAAAAATAACACTCAAATAAAGTGTACCTATAAGATAGCAAATAAAGACAATTAAATCAATACTGTTCATCAACTTGTATGATTAGTTGAATTCGAGTACAACATGTTTGATATTTCTTCTATTGTGAGTATAACTGATATGTATTTTTCCATCGCTGGATTCAATCACAGCGGGATAGCTGAATTCTCCCTTTTTTTCATTTTCCAAGGACAACACCTCTTGCCAATTTTCACCTGTTTTGGAGAGGGCTACAGATAATTTTGAACGTCCGTTTTTACCTTTTACCGTTGGATTATATACCAGCAAATGAAGTCCATTGGATAGTGTAATGGCATCTGTGCCTGAGTTAGGATTGGGAAGGGCTGTTCGGCTGATTTGACTCCATGTTTCGCCATTATCTTCCGAAAAAGCTTGCATGACCGAATTGTCCCTGCTCCTGCAGAGTATCTGAAGACGTCCGTCTCCTAAAACTAATAGACTTGGTTGGATTACATCAAATTTAGTTTGAGGGTCTATGGGTATTTTGGTCCAAGTCTTACCGTCGTCACTACTTTTTTCTATATGAGCTTTCCAATTCAGACCTTCGGTGGTCCTCGTCTCGGTACTCGAGGGAGAAAGAATTGTACCATCACTCAACTGGATGGGTTTGTTCTTAATTGGGCCCAGTATGTTTTGGGGCAATCTCCTCCCCTCTGACCATTTTTTTCCACGATCATCACTGGTTTTAACCATACCCCACCATTCGCGGGGTGAAGGGCCAACTTTGTAAAATAAACTCAAAGTCCCAGCTTGGGATTGAAACAAAACCGGATTCCAACATGGATAGAGTTGTTGATCAGCCGAAACCCCTGTATCGATCAATTGGGGGTTAAGCCAATCATTTCCGTCGGAATGAGAAAGCCAGATGGAAACATCATCCTTACCTTCTCTGGATCCTCCAAAGGCAGCAATTAAAAATTTGTTTTTGGAAACTTCTACAATGGTGGAAGCATGACATTCCTTAAAAGGAGGAGTGTCATAAACCATTACATCACTTTTCATTACCAAACTGGATTGAGCATATAGGAAGGGTAAAAAAAATAAAGATAAAATGGAGATTAAAGATGACTTAATTTTAAGACTTGACATTTGTTATTTTTATTATTCATTGAAATATATAAAAAATACAAATACCAGAATATTTTAAACAGTATGATGATTGTCAAATGTTCAAAAACCACTAAAATTTTTTATGGTTTAAAGATAAATTATTTCTCTTTAATTTGAAATATATAAAATTAGGATGCGCTCTCTGGACTTTTATGAGTTTAATTTCAGTTTTACAATGGTTGAAATAGTTTTACCATCTGCCCTACCTACCATTTCTTTGCTGGCCATTCCCATAACTTTACCCATATCTTTCATTCCCTCAGCACCTGTTTTAGCAATAATTTCGTCAATAATTTTTTCAATGACATCGGGTGATAATTGCTTTGGTAAAAATTGAGCAATGACATCAGCTTGATCCTCTTCCGGAGCAGCAAGATCATCGCGGTTTTGCTGTCTAAAAATTCCTGCACTGTCTTTTCGCTGTTTTACCAGTTTTTGAAGTAGCTTAATTTCTTCCTCCTCAGATAAATCCGTATTACGCGCTGTAGCCGTCTTTGCCAAAAGCACAGCCGATTTGATGGCTCTAAGTGCCTCAAGTTTTAGAGAATCTTTGGCCCTCATTGCGGCTTTGATTTCGTCAGTTAGTGAATTGAGTAAAGACATAAATTATTAATCTACATTATCGTGTAAAAAAGAGTTATTTGATCGCAATTGGATCTCATCATTTTTATCGTTATCAACAGATAATCTGGACTCATTTGACTCTGAAGATGAGGGCTGTTCCAATTCGATTCCCATTCTTTTATAGGCAGGTTGCTTTTCAAACTCGTCAATTTTACTCAAACTGTGTTTGAAAGCATAATTAAATTTTTTTAGATGCTCTTTTCTTTCTTCATTTTTTTGGGTGACTGTTTCCTTGATTTTATTGTCGAAGGGAGAATCCTCTTGGGGTGAGGACAATAGCTCATCATCACTTAAATCCAATTTGGTCTCCTGTTTTTCAACCATTTCAAACTTAAAATCAATGGCCTCCGTAAGTGAAGTTTCGTCTGGAGCCTCATCTTCCTGATGGGGTAAGGTATGGACTATTTTTTTGGATGAATCTTCATGTATATCAGTAATCGGTAAATCAAAATCAAATGTAAATTGATTTTCTTCCTCATACTCTACTTCCTGCGATCCAACAACTTCCAAATCCAAAACTTCTTTATCTAAATCGTTGATGATAAATTCTTCCTCAGTTTTCATTTCAGTCGCCTTTTGGGTCTGATCAATATCTAATTCCTCATAAATAACTTCCATATTTTCTATCTCTTCGGTACGGACGGTCAATTCATTATCCAATTCATCTGCTTTAGAATCAGACTCCTCGTAGAAGGGTAAGGTCTCCGCCACTACCGGTATGGAAAATAATTCTTCTTCCGCCAGTACATCTTCCATTGGAGATTGATTCCCTTCAATTTCATTTTTATAATTTTCGATCGATGGCTCAGTTTCGGTCATTTTGAATATATCGTGGTTTTCCTCGCCACCCATAAGGTCATGTTCTAACGTCTGATCTTCTTCCAAAGTATGGATGATTTTTTTTGCTTCGGTATTTACTATTTGATGTTGTTGGTCTGCACCGAAGCCAGTGGCAATAATTGTCACAGAAACTGAACTACCGAGCTTTTGATCTTCTCCAATTCCCATAATAATATTTGCATTATTACCTGCTTCGGTTTGTATAAAATCATTGATTTCTCCTATTTCGTCTATGGTAATTTCTTCATTTCCGGATACAATAAGTAATAAAACATTTTTGCAACCTGTTATTTTATTATCGTTCAGTAGTGGTGAATCCAAGGCATTGATAATGGCGTCTTGAGCACGATTGGTTCCACTGGCAGCACCGGATCCCATAATAGCTGTACCACTATTTTTTAGTACTGTCTTGGCATCCTTCAAATCAATGTTTTGACGATAATGATGAGTGATGACCTCTGCAATTCCTCGGGCGGCAGTTGAAAGGACCTCGTCAGCCTTGGAGAAACCTGCTTTAAAACCCAAATTTCCATATACTTCCCTTAGTTTATTGTTGTTAATTACAATGAGCGCATCAACAGTCTTTTTTATATTTTCTAGGCCTTTTTCGGCTTGCTCTAGTCGCAATTTGCCCTCGAACTGGAAAGGCATGGTAACAATACCCACTGTAAGAATGTCCATTTCTCTTGCCATATGAGCAATTATAGGTGCAGCACCCGTTCCGGTACCTCCGCCCATTCCAGCAGTAATAAAAACCATTTTAGTTTGGGTGGTCAGTAAAGCTTTGATATCATCAAAACTTTCCTCGGCGGCCAAAGCCCCCACCTCTGGATTGGCTCCAGCTCCTAATCCCTCGGTAAGAGATGCACCCAATTGAATTTTTATCGGCACAGCACTCTCGTTAAGGGCTTGGGCATCGGTATTGGTCACCACAAAATCAACACCGTTGATCCCCTGATGAAACATATAGTTAATGGCATTACTACCACCCCCCCCTACACCAATAACTTTGATGACATTACTTTTGTTTTTTGGTAAGTCAAAACTAAAATTGTTGCTTATTTCAGATTCCATTACAATAAATTTAAGCGTTATCTAAAAACTCTTTAAACTTCTCTACCCAACGGTCCAAAATAGTCTTCCTATTAGAGGAAATTGGATTAGGATCCACCGCCTCTAAGGAATCATCATTTTTTTGATCCCCTTTAGCTTCATTTTTTTCGGACAAGACACTTTCAAAATCTTGATTTTCTTGTTGCTCTAATGCATTCATTAATAAACCGACAGCTGTCGCCAGTATTGGGCTGGTTTCTGATTTTTGGGTGTCACCGGCTAAATGTTCACTTGGATAACCGATTCGGGTATCCATACCAGTTATGTACTCCACCAATTGTTTCAAATGCTTCAATTGGCTTCCGCCACCAGTCAGAACCACCCCACCGATCAATTTTTTCTTTTGGTCATCGTGACCGTAATTTTTGATTTCCAGATACACCTGCTCCATAATCTCAACAACCCGTGCATTAATGATTTTGGATAAGGTTTTTAAAGATATTTCTTTGGGCTCCCCTCCTCTGAGTCCTGGAATGGAAACAATTTCAGAATCTCTGTTCTCTCCAGGCCAAGCAGAACCGAATTTAACTTTTAGGAGCTCTGCTTGTTTTTCAATGATGGAACAGCCCTCTTTTATGTCCTCGGTAATGACGTTCCCTCCAAAAGGTATTACAGCAGTATGGCGAATAATCCCATCTTTAAAAATGGCCAGATCGGTCGTCCCCCCCCCAATATCTATCAAAGCTACACCAGCCTCTTTTTCTTCCTGATTTAAAACGGCTTCTGATGAAGCTAACGGCTCAAGAGTGATGTTACCCATAGACAAACCAGCACTTTTGACACACCTTCCAATATTTTTAATCGAAGTTACCTGCCCGACTACCACATGGAAGTTGGCTTCTAACCTTCCACCATACATACCTATAGGTTCTTTAATCTCAGCCTGACCATCCACCTTGAATTCCTGAGGAAGCACATGGATGATTTCCTCGCCTGGAAGCATGACCAACTTATAAACCTGCTGAATCAGTCTTTCAACATCCTCTTGCGAGATAACCTCTTGAGAATTGGTTCGAGTAATATAATCACTATGCTGCAAGCTCCTTATGTGTTGACCCGCTATACCCACGACCACTTCATTGATTTCCTGACCTGAAACTAACTTGGCTTCTTCCACAGCTTGCTGTATGGATTGAATAGTTTGAGTAATGTTGTTTACAACTCCTCTATGAACTCCCAGGCTTTTGGATTTTCCAACACCTAAGATTTCGACCTTACCAAATTCATTTTTATCTCCAACCATGGCAACGATCTTGGTTGTTCCAATATCTAATCCTACAGAAATATTTGAATGTTTCATAATTGTTGATTTAAGATCCAACTACTTGATTTTTAAATTTTAGATTGATCAGGGTATACTCCCTATCCAACTTATTGTTATCATAATAGGCACAAAAAACTTTTAGTTTGGAAAGTTTTTCAACCAAATGATGTATTTGACCTATTTCTACCTCAAAACCATAGGATCTTAAGCCTATGAAATAGGAATTTGAACGGTGGTGAATTGTAACAAGTTCGTTTCTTAAGAATGGGTCTCTTTCGATCTGTTCTATCAATGATAAAAGATCCTGCTTTTGCTCATCTTTTAACATTCCCATATATAAAGGAACTATTGGGTTATGATTGATGAGAATAGGGAACTTTTTCCCTGACATGTCTAAATAGTATTGATCAGATCCCTGTATCCTGACAACCGCACTTTTTTCCTTAATCTTTACGTCTAAAATCCCTTGTCGAAAATGAAAAACCTCAGCTTTATCTACGTAAGGATTTTTTTCTAATAAGATCTCAAGCATACTCAAAGCTAAACTATCTTTGGCCTTCCACGGAAGCTCTCCTTTGTTTAGTATTAACAACTTATTAACGAGAGAATCGTTTAAATACTGGCCACCTTTAGACTCAAAATTAACCGTTATTTTTTCAACCAAACGCCTGCTATTCCTGTAATGAGCGAAGACCGATATCAATATTGTAAGAAGGAAAACCGTTATAAAAAAGAGAAATTTTTTGTAATGCATTTAAGCTATTTTTTTTAGATTTTGAATATGATTTCCAATGTCCCCCGCTCCTAAAATCAATACTAAATCTGCGTCTGAATTTAAGATAGTGGTTCGAAAAACTTCTTTGGATATTTTTCTTTTATTTGGGTTCTTAATCAAATCCAATAAAGCATCTGATGTTACTTCTAAAATGGGTTTTTCTCTTGCCGGATAAATTTCCATCAAAACTATTTCATCAAATTGATTGAGTACTTCTGCAAACTCATCCATAAAATCCTGCGTACGTGAAAAAAGGTGTGGTTGAAACACCACCATATTTTTTTTGTTAGGATAAAATTCTGATATGGTATTCAACACAGCTTTGATCTCCTCAGGATGATGTGCATAATCATCAATCAACATTTTGTTTTTAAGTGAAAAAACCTCCATTCTCCTCTGAATCCCTTCAAAAGTTCTCAAGGAAGGCAATACTTTATCAAGTGGAAGTCCCCCAACATCAAGTACTGCCAAAGCTCCTATGGCATTAGATAAATTATGCCGGCCTATGGCATTGAGATAAACTTTCCTGTAGATTTTTGTGGGCGTTACCAAGTCGAAGTTGTACCCTTGCTCACTAATACTTATGTCTTGGGCATAATAATCAGCCTTATTATCGATGGAATAACTTACACCCTGCAAGCCAACTCCGTGAGCAATAACCAGTTTTTGTTTTACAAGTTCTGAAAATTGACCAAAGGCTTTTTTCAAATTCGAATGATTGCCATATATATCCAAGTGATCCGCATCCATTGATGTAATACAAGCAAAATCCGGAGACAGCTGTAAAAATGAACGATCGTATTCATCAGCCTCCACGATAGAATAAGAATTCCCCTTTTGGACAAGGTTGGTTTGAAACTCGTTCATAAAACCTCCCAAAAAAGCGGTGAACTCCAAATTCAGATAAGAGAAAAAATGGGCTAAAAAAGAAGCTGTGGTAGTTTTTCCATGGGTACCTGCGATCGCAAAAACTACACTGTCTTTAGTGATTTCACCTAATACTTCGGCTCTTTTTTTAATATCGTTGCCCTGTTCCTTAAAGAAATTTAGTTGTGGATGTTCTATGGAAACTGCAGGAGTATAGACTATTTGAGTTTCTTTATAACGATAATCTTCTGGCAAGGCAGAAACGCAAGCATCAAATAAAACGGTTATACCTGATTCAATCAATTTATCTGTAATTGGGCTAGAGGTTTTATCATAACCCATGACATTGTTTCCCCTATCAAAAAGATACTTGGCAATAGCAGACATACCTATACCTCCAATCCCTAAAAAATAATATTTGTTTCCTTTTTGATTCATTTATAAAAGTGTTTCGATGAGATCGACAATCTTTGATGTAGCCTTTGGCTGGGCCAATTTTTTTAAATTTATTATCATCTCTTCCTGTTTTTTTGGATCTATTAATTGATTTAAAAAAAAATCAAAATCATGCTCTAAGTTCTTTTCTGATATCACCAAAGCTGCTCCCTTATCTTCGAGGGCCTTTGCATTATGGTATTGGTGGTTTTCGGTAACATTTGGCGATGGCACCAATAAGACCGGTCGGGCCACACAACAAAGTTCTGATAGTGTTGCAGCGCCAGATCTTGATATGATAATATCTGCCGCTGCATAAAGCTGATCCATATCGCTTTCGAATGAAATTATTTTTACTACGTCAGATTGATATTTTTCATACTGTTCATAATATAAGGAACCGCACTGCCAAATCAGTTGTAATCCCATTTTTTCAAAAGCATCCAAATGTGATGCAACTAGTTGATTGATTCTCCTGGCTCCCAAACTGCCCCCCAAAATTAGTAGAGTGGTTTTCCCAGGAAGTTGTTCAAATAGTAGTTTAGCTTTATTACTATTTAATTTACCTTCAGCAATAGATTTTCGAATTGGGTTACCTGTTAGATTTAATTTATCTTTTGGAAAGAATCTATCCAATCCAAGGTAGGCCACTGCAATGGTTTTGACTATTTTAGATAAAAGCTTATTGGTGATGCCCGGATATGAATTTTGTTCTTGTATCAGGGTTGGAATTTTGAAAAGACCAGCCATAAAAAGTAATGGTCCACTCGCAAAACCACCAGTTCCCACCACCACATCAGGTCTAAATTTAAGAAGTATAACAATGGATTTGAGTAAACTAAATATCAACTTAGCGGGAAAAATCAAATTTCTGAATGAATAAGACCTTTGAATTCCATCAATCCAAAGACCTATGATTCTATAGCCTGCCTCAGGAACTTTATTCATTTCTATTCTACCCAATGCTCCGACGAACAAAATATCCGCAGTTTTATGACGCGACCTCAATTCTTCAGCAATTGCCAGTGCAGGATACAAATGTCCACCCGTTCCTCCCCCTGATATTATGAATTTATATGGTTTCACTAAGAA
Organism: uncultured Flavobacteriaceae bacterium; assembly: GCA_913020295.1. GTDB lineage: Bacteria > Bacteroidota > Bacteroidia > Flavobacteriales > Flavobacteriaceae > UBA8316. Next base: position 106,633 of record CAJWAA010000004.1, read on the forward strand.
TGGTTAATGGGTTTTCGACTTTGACTTCAGAATTCTGGGAGGCATGGGATTTCATTTTTTGTCCAGCACTTACACTAAGGATCATTCCAAATGCAATACATGTCATCCATGCAGCAGTTCCACCACTACTTATCAATGGGAGTGTTTGCCCTGTTACAGGAAAAACTTGCAAGGCAACAGCGATGTTTACAAAGGATTGAATGACAATGGTTAATCCCAATCCCAAAACCAACAGCTTTCCGTACACTGTATCTGATTTATGAGCAATTACAATGATTCTAAACAGTACCAACAAGTACAACAGTATTAAAGCTGTGCCACCCACCAATCCAAATTCTTCTACAATAATGGCATAGATAAAATCTGACGAACTTTGAGGCAAAAAGTTTTTCATCACACTTTTTCCAGCACCAACTCCAAATAGCCCACCAGTTGCAATTGCAATTTTAGCCCTTTCAATTTGATAATTTCCACTACTGTCGTCAGAATTATTAAAGTTTTCAATCCTATTGACCCAGGTATCTATCCTGTTGGGAACCCATTCCGGATAAGCCTTGGCAACCAAAATAAAAAGCATTACCATGAAGAAACCTGTCCCTAGCATTCCTAAAAGGTACTTAATGGGATAACCTCCAATAAAAACCAAGATAAGCACCATAAAAAACAACAATGCAGCAGTGGATAAATTTGCTGGTAAAATTAGAAGTATGACAAGAAAAATAGGAAACCAAAGCGGAAGTAAAGAAGAATCTAATCGATATATCTTGAAGTTGTCTTTGGAGATAAGATGAGCCACGTATGCCAAAAGGACTATAGAGGCCAAAGTAGATGTCTGAAAACTTAATCCAACAATCGGTATTCTAATCCACCTATTGGCATTGGCTCCCGAGATAAGATTCCCCTGGGAAGCAGTATAAATCAATAATAAAATGATTAATGGGAGTGCCAGGATAGAAATGCCCCTAAAATAATTATAAGGAATTTTATGAAGTATATAAATCAGACCAAAGCCAAAAAGTAGGACAATAAAATGTTTGAGCAAATGACCCCACGGAGTTCCATGACCCACAACATAGCTCAAATTAGAACTGGCACTGAATACGGGAAGAAATGAAAAAATAGATAGCAAACCCAAGACTACCCATAGGACCCGGTCACCTTGTATTATATTATTTTTATTATTCATTTAATACTTTTATAATTCTCTAACAGCTTGTTTAAATTGGTTCCCCCTGTCCTCATAATTTTCGAAAAGATCAAAACTGGCACAGGCTGGTGAGAGCAATACATTATCATTTTTTTGAGCAATTTTTTTTGCAATCAACACTGCTTCTTTCATTGATTGAGTCTCAACCATAAGGTCGGTAATGGATTCAAAGGCATTTATGATTTTTTGATTTTCAATCCCGAGGCAAATAATGGCTTTTACCTTTTCTCTTACCAAGGGATAAAGCATTTCGTAGTCGTTGCCTTTATCTACCCCACCAACGATCCAAACTGTGGGTTCGCTCATGCTTTCCAAAGCAAAATATACAGCATTAACATTTGTAGCCTTAGAGTCATTGATGTATCTTATGTTTTGAATTTTTAAAACCGGCTCCAGTCGATGAGGAGCTCCCTTGAAATTCAGTAAGCTTTCTCGAATGGTTTCTTTACTTACATCGAGTAAATGGGCGACAGTTGAAGCAGCCATAGCATTCAAGAGATTATGCCTTCCTTTTAGAGGAAATTCCATTGTGTTAATCATGGTCTTTGTTTTTTGAGTTTCGATTAAGATGCTGTTGTTTTCTATATAAGTGGTATTTATATTTTTATTAAAGGTTCCAAATTCGTGAAGTTTAGACTTTGTTTTCATACTATGAATGGCCTTACTCAATTTAGGATCTTCTCCATTGAAAAGGAGAAAATCACGATGAGTTTGATTGGAATTGATACGTAATTTTGATTTTAGATATGCCGTAAAATCGTAATTATAGCGGTCCAAATGATCTGGGGTAATATTGGTAATAACTCCAATATGGGGAGCAAAATTGACAATATCATCTAATTGAAAACTGCTTATCTCTAAAACATAAAATTGGTGCTCAGTTTGAGCAACCTCTTTAGCAAAACTATTTCCTACATTTCCTGCCAATACGACATCGTATCCTGCATCATCCAATATTTTATAAGTCATCATGGCGGTGGTGGTTTTGCCATTACTTCCGGTGATACCTATAAGTGTTGCATTGGTGAATTTGGATGCAAATTCTATTTCTGAAATTACAGGAATTTCGATGGATTTAAGAGATTGAACTATGGGTGTGCTGTCAGAAATTCCAGGACTTTTCATAATGTATTGGGCATCCTGCATTTTAGATAGGGTATGGGTTTTTTCCTCCCATTCTACCCCCAAGCTTTCAAATCTATTTTTAGTGGAATTTGGTATGATCCCCTGATCTGAAACAAAAACCTGAAATCCCTCTTTTTTGGCCAACAGTGCTGTTCCACTTCCACTTTCTCCTGCACCCAAAATGACAATCTTTTTGCTCATTATCTGATTTTGAGTGTTATAATAGACAATACAGCTAATAGTATTCCAATAATCCAAAACCGGGCAACAATCTTACTTTCGTGTAATCCTGATTTTTGGTAATGGTGATGTAAGGGGGCCATTTTGAAAATTCTTTTGCCCACTCCGGTTTTTTTACGACTATACTTGAAATAGCCAACCTGTATAATCACTGAAAGATTTTCGATCAAAAAAATACCACAAAGCAAAGGAATCAAAAGCTCTTTTCTTACAATCAGTGCAATTACAGCAATAACCGCACCTATGGTGAGGCTTCCTGTATCTCCCATAAAGATCGTGGCAGGATAGGTGTTGAACCACAAAAACCCGATTAAAGCACCTGAAAAAGCAGCAACGAATATAACCACCTCTCCTACATTAGGGATGTACATAATGTTGAGGTAGTCCGAAAAAATTAAGTTTCCGGATACCCATGCAAAAATCCCTAATGCCAATACCATTATAGCAGATGAGCCAGCAGCTAAACCATCAACTCCGTCGGTCAAATTGGCTCCGTTTGATACCGCCACGATGATAAAAACAACAATGGGAATGAAGATGATCCAAGTATATTTTTTTAGATTTGGCGAAATCCAGCTCAGCAAATTTGAATAGTCAAAAGCATTGTCCTTGAATAAGGGAATGGTAGTGAGGGTAGATTTTTTTTCGGGAGTAAAAATCTCCTGAATATTAGCAGACTTTTTTAATCCTTGCCCTCTAATCTCCTCTTTTACGGTTACCCCTGGGTGGAAATACAAAACTAAACCGACTAACAATCCCAAAAGTAATTGACCTGCTACCTTAAATCTTCCTTTAAGTCCTTCTTTGTCCTTCTTAAAAACTTTGATATAATCATCAACTAACCCAATGAAACCCATTGATAGTGTAGTTATAATAAGGAGTTGGATATAAATGTTATCCAATTGAGCCAATAATAAAATAGGGATCAACGTACCTATAATGATGATGACTCCACCCATCGTGGGTGTTCCTTGTTTTTCATTTTGACCCTTTAATCCCAGATCTCTAACTGATTCTCCTATTTGTTGAGATTTTAGGAATCGGATGATGATCCTTCCATAAATCAATGTGATAGCAGAAGAAAGGATTAAAGCCATTGAAGCCCTAAACGTCAGAAATTGGAAAAGTGTAGCCCCAGGAAATTGAAACTTTTTCTCTAAAAATTCAAATAGGTAATATAACATGAGCTAAGGCTTTTTAGAAAATATTTCTTGTGCTATTTTATAATCATCAAAAGGGTGCTTTTCGCCTTTAACCTCTTGGTAATTTTCATGTCCTTTTCCAGCAATCAGAACTACATCACCAGGTTGGGATATTTGGTAAGCGACCTTAATGGCCTCTTTTCGTTGTGGAATGCTCATGGTCTTTTTAAAATCTACAGGATCTACTCCTTCGCACATTTGTTCGATAATTGTATCGGGATCTTCGTTGCGAGGATTGTCTGAAGTAAAAAGAACTTTAGAGCTCAATTGAGCAGCTATAGCACCCATTAAAGGTCTTTTTTCTTGATCCCTATTACCACCACAACCCACTACAGTGATCAAGCTTTCATTTTGGGTTCTTATCCTATTAATGGTGACCAAAACATTTTTTAATGCATCGGGGGTATGGGCATAGTCCACTACAACTATAATTTTGTTTGGAGTTTCAAAAGTTTGGAATCTACCGGGGGCACTTTTCAATTGACTTATTGATTTCAAACTTTGCCACTCGTCTTCCCCTAGCAGTATTGTGGTTGCATAAACAGCCAATATATTATAGGCATTGAACTCACCTAAAATTTGAGTCCAAATTTCATTTTGATTGATTTTTAATAGCATACCTTTAAATTGGCTCTCCAAAACTTGAGCGGAATAATCAGCATAACGATAAAGTGCGTAGGTTTGTATTTTTGCTTTGCAATTCTGGACCATTACTTTAGCATTTTTATCGTCTATATTGATCAGTGCAAAAGCAGAATCAGATAAGGAATCAAACAGAATTTTTTTGGTATCCCGATAAGCCTTAAAAGTATTATGGTAATCCAAGTGATCATGGGTAAGGTTGGTAAAAATGGCACCTTTGAATTCCAAACCTGTGATCCTTTTTTGGTGTAGACCGTGTGAGGAGACCTCCATAAAACAATTTTCAATACCTTCACTAACCATGGCTCTGAGGTGCTTATTAATGGTCAGTGGGTCTGGGGTGGTATGGGTGGCTGAAAATTGATTGGTACCATATTGAATTGCAACGGTAGAGATGAGTCCTGCACCAGTTTTATTGATGTTAAAGAAATCAAACAACAAAGTAGCTACCGATGTCTTTCCATTGGTACCAGTTATACCGATGAGCTTTAGTTGACTAGAAGGGTTATCGTAAAAATTAGAAGCCATCCAACCTAAAGCATCTCGACAATCATTAACTTGGATAAAGACCACTCCTGGTTCTAATTTTTCAGGAAGTGTCTCACATATGATCGACTGAGCACCCAATTTAATAGCCTGGCCAATAAATTGATGTCCATCTACTTGAGTACCCCTGACTGCAACATACATATTGCCGGGTTTAATGGTCCTTGAATCTGAAGAAATATCGTTTACCTCCACATCAGTTGACCCAGAAAGTCCTTGAATGGCTACTTTGTATAATATTTCTTTTAACTTTCTCAAGACATCTTTTTTAGAATAGCGTTGTTAAAAAAAACATATCTTAAGGCCTTTACTAATTTTTTATAACTTACCTTTTCTGAAATAATACCATGAAATGAAGCAAGTGATAAGTTTCCATTTTCTGATTTAATTATTTTACCATTACCCAATACTGAAGTTGTTCCAGTTGGCAAATTTTTATCTAATAATTTTACTATACCTCTAAGATCAAATGATATAATCTTTAAATCGCATTTAGATAATTTATAGGGGTCACAAAACTCGAAAAAAACAATATTTTTTTCAAGACTCATATAAATTTTAAAGTCCCGATTTGATAATGATTTGATTGTTTCGGATCTTTCTTGAGAATTTGAGATATTAATCAAAAAAAGTAGTATGATTACCAATATTCTTTTCATGGCTTTAATGTGATTTTTTGATAGATATTAAAACTTGCTCCCGCATTAGGAGACTGTTTTTTAACTTTGCTTTTACCTTTGATCTCCACTTTAGGACCCATAGGCTCTAAAATTGATAAAGCTTCAATTTTAGTCATTCCTTTTAAATCCGAAACCACTCCCTCAGAGGGTATAGCTTTCACCTTGGATGACAATTGGTAGATTTGTTCAGATTTTATGTAGATGGTTTTGGGAAGGGAATTGTAAATTTTTTTTGCAATTTTCTTAAAAACAGGAGCTGCAACAGTAGAACCGTAATAACCTATTTTTTTATCTGGACGGTGAATGACAACAATACATGAGTATTCTGGTTTTTCAGCCGGGAAATACCCTACAAATGAGGCCACATATTGTACTTCTTTGTCTTTCCTGTTATAATCCAATTGACAGGTACCCGTTTTTCCAGCCATTGCCAATTCACTGTCTCTAATATTATGCGCAGTACCCCATTTCTTATCCACCACATTGAACATCATTTTTTTTACTTTATCAATGGTTGACTGAGAGCATAATGAAGGATTCAAAATAATCTGACTAAAAGCTTGGTTCGAGCTTTGACCGAAAGATTCAATCTTTTCAATAAATCTGGGTTTTAACATCACCCCGTTGTTGGCAATGGCATTGTAAAAAGTAAGTGTTTGAAGAGGGGTCATAGAAACACCATAGCCATAGGCCATCCAAGGCAAATCGAGTTGATCCCAGTCCTTTTTATCATCGGGATGAGGGATTTTTGGAATCCCTTCACCTCGTATGGGTAACCCTAATTGCTTGTTGACTCGCATGTTGTATAAACGATTGACAAATTTTTTAGGATTTTTACTGTAGTTTTCGTGAATTATTTTAACCATACCGGTATTGGAGGAAACCTCAAAAATTTTGGCTGCGGTAATAGTTCCATATCCCCCTTTTTTGGAATCACGTACTTTATATTTACCGAAAAAGGTAAGTTCACCATTGCCGGTTGGGATAAGTGTATTTTGATCAATGACTTTATCCTCTAAGGCTGCTATCATTGACATTAGTTTAAAAGTGGAACCTGGTTCGTGGGACTCCCCCACAGCATAATTGAGTTTTTCGTAATAGGTACCCACTTTTGTCTTTCCCAAATTGGCTATGGCTTTAATCTTTCCAGTTTTAGTTTCCATTACAACAACAGTTCCATGATCTGCCTTAAAATTTTCCATCTGCTCCAATAGTGCACTGTGAGCAATGTCCTGAATATTGACATTGATAGTAGTGTGAACGTTGTAACCTTCTGTAGGCTCCTTTTCATTGACATCATTAATGGGTTTCCACTGTCCACCAGCTATTTTTTGCTTAAGCCTTTGCCCCGCTTCACCTTCAAGGTATTGGCTGAATGCGCCCTCTAACCCAACAAGTTTGTATCCGCCTTTTGGTTCTTCCGCTACCCTACCTACAGTTCTTTCAGCCATTTTTCCCAAAGGGTGCTCTCTGACCATTTTATGTTCTATGATCAAACCTCCCTTGTATGACGGTAGTTTAAAAAGGGGAAGTTGTTTGATTTTTATTTTCTCCGAGTAAGTAAGGTCTCTAGCAATTAGTAAATACCTATGTCGATCTCTTACTCCTTTATCAAGTTTGTTAGAAATCGATTTTTTGGAGCGATTCAATATTTCAGACAAACCATTGACCAGCTCTTTTTTATATTTTTGATAGAGGGATTTGGAGGGAACAGCGGCATCCCATCGCACTTCGTAACGGGCCATCGATGTGGCTAAAATACTTCCGTCATCTGCAAAAATATTTCCTCTACTAGGCTTAATTATATCTTTTTTTAGGGTACGTTTTGAGGCTATTTCTCGGTATTTATCCCCTTCAGAAAATTGTATCTGGATAAGCTTGGCAATCAAAATAAATGAAAAAAGTATCAACCCAAATGCAACAAAATAACTTCGATTCATTACGTTTTTATTTCTTTGCTCCATTATTAATCTTTCTTGACTATAATTTTAATGGGAGGTGTTTTTGCTGGCCCAATACCAATGGGACTTAACTCCTTGATAATTTTAGTTTCCATTTTTAAATTCATTATGGCTGTACGCTGTTCAACAAACTCACTCTTTAACATTTTCAAATCGTCATTCAATTGAGCAATTTTAAAAATTTTGCGATCCGTAGCATGGCCACTTGCAATCATAATCAATGACAGTAGTGATAAAAATATGATCACGCGCCAATTCTTTAAGGCATCTTCATTAACCAAAAATTCCATTTTTAATATTGATAATAGTTTTTTCATATCCTTTCCGCAACTCTTAGCTTACCACTTCTTGCTCTTGGGTTTTTGTTGATCTCTTCCTCAGAGGGCATCTTTAAATTCCCCACCTTTTTTAGTGGTAGATTTCTGTTTCCATATAGGTCTGATTCTGCTTTTCCTTCAAACTTGCCTTCTCTAATGAATATTTTTACCAATCGATCTTCCAGGGAGTGATAGGAAATACAAACCAATCGGCCTCTTTTATGAAGTAATTCGATGGACTGCTCTAAAAAGGATTTAATAACATCTAACTCCGCATTGACCTCTACTCTTATGGCTTGAAAAACCTGAGCAATAATTTTATTAAAAACATGGTTTGGTAAAATAGGGGTCAATAAATCAACCAGTGATTGAGTGGTAGCTATCGGTTTCAGAATTCTTTCTTTTACAATATGACCAGCCAATTTTCGTGCATTACGCAACTCGCCATAATTTTTAAATATTTTCTGAAGCTCTTCTTCGCTGTATAAATTGACCACTTTATAGGCATTCAATTCACTTTTGGTATTCATCCGCATGTCCAAAGGACCATCTAATCGTGTGGAAAAGCCTCTTAATCCTGAATCAAATTGATGAGAGGAGACTCCAAAGTCTGCAAGAATTCCATTTACGCTTGTAATCCCACAAAACTTCAAATGTCTTTTTAGGTGTGAGAAATTTCCACATATCAATTGAAATCTGTCGTCAGAAATAAGATTTTGCAGTGCATCCTCGTCTTGATCAAAAGCCAATAATCTTCCTTTTAGGGATAGTTTTTGAAGTATAGCTTTCGAATGACCACCCCCTCCAAAAGTTACATCGACATAAACCCCGTCAGGATTGATTCTTAATCCCTGAATCGCTTCTTTAAGCATTACAGGTTTATGATATATTGTCCTCATTTTGATCCCCCATTACTTCCTCTGCCAAAGCAGCAAAATCTGTGGTTGCTTCATCTATAGCTTTCTCATAAAGATCTTTATCCCAAATCTCGAGAATATTGACAACCGATGAAACGACTACCTCCCTAGAAATTTTAGCGTGGTTTGTCAAATCTTTAGGAATCAACAATCTCCCAGTTGCATCGATCTCTATTAATTTTACCCCAGCAGTAAAGCGTCGGATAAAATCATTATTTTTCTTATTAAAGCGATTGAGCTTGTTAACTTTTTCCATCAAACCTCCCCATTGATCCAAGGGATACAATTCCAAGCAATTATTGAAAACAGCTCTTTTAATTACAAAACTTTTATTTAGATAACTCGAAAGTTGTTTTTTTAAAGCAGCTGGAAGCATTATCCGCCCTTTTGCGTCGGCTTTGCACTCGTATGTTCCTATAAAATGCTGCATGCTATTATTCGTTCAATTTTAACCAAATATAAGGTAATTATACCACTTTTTACCACTTTTTACCACATTGTTAATAAATTTCACCACTGACCTCAAAATCTCACGAAACAGATCAAAAAAAATTAAATACCAATCATACAAGCGAATTGTATATCTTTGGTAATATTTATTACTGATGCTTGAGAAACAAATTATTGCTGAAGCCGAGTACCGTTACATAGAATTAGGTGAAGGCACCCCAGTGGTTATTTTACATGGTTTGATGGGAGGGTTGAGTAACTTTGAAGGGGTAATAAACTATTTCCCAATTAAAGGTTACAAAATTTTGGTTCCCGAGCTACCTGTTTACGACTTACCCATAGTCGATTCCTCTGTTAAATCTTTAGCTGATTTTCTTAATAATTTTTTAAATTTCAAAAATTTAGAAGAAGTTGTTCTAATGGGCAATTCCTTAGGAGGCCACGTTGCTTTATTGTATACTAAATTTTATCCCGAAAAGGTAAAAGGATTAATTATTACAGGAAGTTCAGGATTATATGAAAATGCCATGGGAGACGGTTATCCTAAGAGAGGGGATTACGAATACATAAAAGCAAAAAGTGAGGAAGTTTTTTACGATCCAAAAATTGCTACCAAAGAAATAGTGGACGAAGTGTTTGAGTCCGTCAACGATCGAAACAAGTTATTAAGAACTTTAGCCATTGCCAAAAGTGCCATTCGGCACAACATGGCTAAAGATTTACCCAATATGCATACCAGGACTGCAATCATTTGGGGAGCTCAAGACAGTGTCACCCCTCCAAATGTTGCTGATGAATTTAATTCGTTGCTCCCCAATTCAGACCTTTACTGGATTGACAAATGCGGCCATGCTCCTATGATGGAACATCCCGACCGTTTCAATGAAATAATGCACTCCTGGATGGAGAAATACAATATCTAAATTTCCGTAATGAACGTTGCCCATGCTGAATTTGTAGTGAGCAACACTAAAGTGGATTTGTGTCCAAAAACTAATTTGCCAGAGTACGCCTTTATAGGCAGGTCAAATGTTGGAAAATCCACTTTAATCAACATGTTGTGTAACAAAAAAAAACTAGCTAAAACATCTTCACGACCTGGTAAAACACAATTAATTAACCATTTTTTAATCAATAAGAAATGGTACTTAGTTGACCTACCTGGTTATGGCTATGCGAGAGCCTCTAAAACCCAAAAAAAAACTTTCCAAAAATTTATTATTGATTATTTCACCAAAAGAAAGGAGTTGGTGTCAGCTTTTCTATTGATCGATTTACGACACAATCCACAACCAATTGATATGGATTTTTTACGTTGGTTAGGTGAAAATTTTATTCCATTCTCAATTGTGTTTACAAAGGCAGATAAAATAAACGAAAAAGACTTAGAAAGAAAAGTTTCAGATTATCTTTTAAAACTTAAAGAGGAATGGGAGAGCTTACCACAATATTTTGTCACATCCTCAGAAAAAAAACTGGGTCAAGAATCAATCTTGAATTATATTAAGCAAACAAATGAGGATATTAAAAATTTTTAATCGTCTTTTTTTAGGTTGAGTTTTTCTGCAAAATAATTACAAAATTCCTTCATTGTTCCTGCCATTTTATCATCCTGAGTAGCACGCAAATATGTATCACTCATGGTGAGCAATGTTTGATGAAAAAACATTTTCATTTGATCAATAGGCATTTCCTTGATCCACAAATCCATCCTCAAGGTTTCCTGATTTTGCCCATCCCAAAGTGCCAGAAGCATAGCTTGTGCCTCTTCATGATCTACACCTCCATCTGGTGCTGACCATATGATTTTTTCAGGTACTTTATTTTCATCCAGGCTTACTTCTATCCTGATAGGGCTTGTTTTCTTGGTCATTATCTTCTTGGTTTGTAATTAGATTTTGAGAATAGGGTTTGAGCTGGAAGATTCAATAGGGCACTAATCTCCGTATCCGGATAACGCTTCATATAAGATTTAATGATTTGCCATCCTATCCAAACACCAATCCTTCCAGGTGATTCGTTATCTATCTCTAAATAAAACTTTGAAAATGGTGAAGGTTCTATAAACCTATTGGATAAAGAAGGATCTGTATTGTATAGTAACTGCTTTTCAACAATATATTGCCACATATAGGCTTCATTGTCAATGACCCATTGTATTTGTTGTTCAGTATACAGCATTTTTTCAGCATCAGAAGATCGCGGGAGAACCCAATCTTTTAAATATACTTGTTTTCCGTGGTAGATCATCTGTGACAAAAAAGATCTATCATTAGACGGAGGTATTTTGCTTTCAGCAAATTTACTTGCCACATGAGAGGGCAAAAAATTGATGTCCATTTCCTGTCGGATATACTGGGGAATACCCTCATACAGGTGGTGATCTGCACCCAAATAAGTATCAAGAGAGATCAATAAAAGGGAGTCGGCATAAATAGTTTTACTCTGATAGTCAACATTGTTGATCAATCCTATAACACTAGGGATTGTGGTTTCAGGAAAATAGTATTTCAAGTGCTTAAATAGATATTCCAAATTTTCCTCAATTGAAACCGTTGTAGTGAATTTTTTCTCTACATTTTCCAACAAAAGCAGTTGGAGGCTGTCTTTTTGTCTTTTGATCCAAACACTATCATCGAATTTCTCTGGAAAAAGATAGGGGTAAGTAGTTTTTAATACTTGAATATCATCGGCTTGGGACAAATGAAACTTCTTATCAAATCTATCAATTTTTATTTCCAAAGGAATCATAAGGATTTCAGATTTCTTTGTATTTGGGTCATCACAACCAATTAAAAAGGAAACAAGGGGGATGATAAGAAAAAAACGAACATTTCGAAAAATAATCAATCTCATTTAATTGGATTTATTTTTATTCCAATGTAACTTAGATATACAAATTTAAGTGGTCTTTTTTTAAAAAAATGAAAACACCTGAAAAAGTAGTCAACCACATTGTAGAATGGTTGAAAGATTATCTGAAAAATTCAAATATGAAAGGCTTTGTGGTAGGAGTGTCTGGAGGAATTGACTCTGCTGTCACCTCCTCACTCTGCAGTCTTACAAATGCACCAGTGTTGTGTCTTGAAATGGAAATTCATCAAGACCCTAATCAGGTCTCAAGAGCCTTGCAGCATATTGACTGGTTAGAAAATAAGTTTGAAAATGTAAGTCACCACAAATTTTCCTTGACTGGAGTTTTTGATGAATTCGTTAAAGACTTACCAGATACCCAAATGAAGGAGGAGCAATTACTGAGTTTAGCAAATACCAAAGCAAGACTGAGAATGACCACCTTGTATTATTTTGCTGCATTACATCATTATCTGGTAGCTGGAACAGGTAATAAAGTTGAGGACTTTGGTGTGGGATTCTATACCAAGTATGGTGATGGCGGGGTAGATTTGAGTCCCATTGCTGATCTAATGAAGTCAGATGTATATCAATTAGCTCAATATCTTGAAATAATTGAAGCCATTCAAAAAGCTGCACCTACTGATGGATTGTGGAGTGACAATAGAACAGACGAAGAACAAATGGGGGCCAGCTATAGGGAGCTGGAATGGGCCATGGAAGAGCTAGTGCGAAATCCTTCCCTAAAGGAATTAGACCGAAAACAGCTTGATATTGTTGAGATCTACATGAATTTCAATCGTCAAAACCAGCACAAGATGAATCCTATTCCCGTATGTAAAATCCCTCACGGCTTCTAATCTAAATAAATAAAATGTTGATCAAGAATTCCATTAGATAATTATAAATACAATGTGAAAACTTTAGTCATTTTTGGATTGATCTATTTCATTTAAGACTTTTTTTGAAAAAATATTACCACCCGGAATTACCGTCAAATTTTGCATGAATGCAAGTAACAGTTAGTTGTCCATATCCATCTACATGGCCTCGCAGTTGCCAAGTAGGAACTGGGTCATATTGAGTAGAGGATCCACTTCCCATTGGAGTAATGTAAAATTCAAAATTACTATAGGTTGAACCAAGCGCAATACTTCCCTCCATTAATGATGTAAAACCATCACTCCAGATTGGTGTAAACCGATCATTATAACCACCACCATCTCCCAGCCCATATGTCATATTAGATTTTTGAATATATGTTTCAGTAGGTGAATATTCACCACTACTTCCACCAGATCTTATAACCCCAGATATAAACCAATTATCCACAATTTCAGAAGATGAAGATTGTTTAACTTGAATTGTATTATATGTGGTATTCCACGAAAATCTTAAGACTCCAAGCTCAAATAAAACAACATCATTTGCTGCATTTGTTTTGACTTGAGCTGATTTAATTTCAGAATTGTTGGATTGTTGTAGAGCACTTATTTCACTTTTCAAATCTCCAATTAATTGCATTAGAGAAGTTATCGTTCCATTGTCATTTAATGTCAATTGATCACCACTCCCTTTAAAACCCGTAGCAGAAACAATTCCTGAGGTGGTTGTATCACCATTATACATCACTTTAAAAGCGTCAGACCTAGCGCTAGAAGCTGAACCATTTCCAATTACAAAAGCTGGATTGGAAGTTGAAAATGAATCTGCACTTGTTGCTGAAGAACTACTTAAGTTATATCTTCCAATTACTAAGGAGCCCCAATCGCTTGCAGTTGTTCTATTGCCCATAGTTACAGAATAATACCCACTTGCAGTGGTGTATCGACCTATTGCAGTAGAGCCATATCCACTTGCCACTGTGTAGGAACCAAGTGCAGTAGAGTAATATTCACTGGCTGTGGTATTGAAGCCACTAGCAAAAGAGCCATAACCTGTTGCACCTCTAATCGAACTACTTTGACCTTGTTTACTTAAATCAACTGCATCACCTCCAATATCTCCGTGATTTGAAGAGTTTGATGAAGATAGTCTAACTCCTGTATTGTTATTTTCACTAACCGAAGCCAAAACACCAATTTCGGATACCCCATGTAATAGGTTTAATTCGGAAGCTGTTGAAGTAATAGCTGTTCCTCCAATATTTAACCCTGCTGCAGATACAACCCCTGAGGTATTTACAAGGGTTACATCTGCATTTCCTAATTGGATAGTGTTTGACGATGTAACAATTGCATTTGCACCTATAGCAGTAGAGTTTGTAATTGAGATTCCGTTTATCAATGTATTTGCCCCAAGTGTGGTTACATTTGAATGATTAACAGAAGAGCTCCCCTGATTTTGATAATTAGCTCTATAACCAATATTTACATTATTAGAACCAGACTCATTGTTGTAACCAGAATATTCTCCGATATTGACGTTCCTACTTCCAGTTTCATTAAAAATAGAATTCGCATAACCAATTGAGACATTTGAATTTCCTGAAGTATTATTGGATAGACTTAAACTCCCAATCGATACATTTGTTGCCCCTCCAGCATTATCTTTCATGGAATCTTCACCTATAGATATATTTCTTGAAGTACCATTTGCGTTTAACAGAGAGTTTTTTCCAATTGCAATATTGTTATGACCTCCATTAGATTGACCAATTATTGTACCGATTTGGATATTTGAATTACCTGTAACAAAAGTTTGAGATGATATATTTGTAATTTTAGCATACTCAGCAATAGGAACGGTTGCAACTTGCTTAGTTCCCATATCCTGATATCCATTTCCTGTATCTAACTCTTCTTTCATAAACACACTCTGTGACCAATCTATATTTGAGTAAGTACCATTAACAATTGTTCCGCCTCCAACAGACAAATTAACGACCCCATCAGCGGGAATATTAACTATATGTTCCTCAACAAAAAAAGGTGTAGCAGTAGTCGACTGATACATAAGTGAAAACTTCACTTTAACCTGATTATTAGAAATTATTTGTCCACTTGAGTGTTTTATTAAAGCCTGGTAGTTAAATTGACTATTTACCCCGATTGATACCAGCAAAAAAATAATTGTTTTCCTCATAATTTGTCTTAAATAATTAAAATTTTGAAAAGGTTATTAGTATTAAAACTTCAGATTTAGATCAATTTACATTAAAATAATTAAATTTTGATTTTAATATATCAGACATAAATTAAAGTCAGTTAAATTACCCGGTGAAGCTTACTGGAAATTATATTTTTGAGACCTTGATACATTTTAATCTCCTTTAATGTTTCTTGGTTTTCCTCTTGGTCTTTGGTAACCAACTGAAGTTCATTGATTTTTTGATCGATCAAATATCGCCTCATGGACAAGATTGTTTCACTAACAAGTTGGACTACCTCACTACCTTTAAATTTCACAAAAACATTTCTTTTCCCCCAATCATGTAGCTGATGTTGTTCCTCTTTCATTATCAAATCGGTAATGATTTGATTTTGGATTAAATCATCTGTTTGCATAATCTTTTCAAAGTTTAAATCACCCTGCTCTGTTTGGTAGAATTCAATCAGTTTGTAAAAAATCTTCTTAAAAGAATCATGACTCAATTCAATTTCGTCCTGTTGGAGGTCCAAAAATATTTTCTCATACACCTTGACTGAAATTTTCTGGGTCTCTTCAATCACTTCACCCTCCTGATTGGTTTTTGAAATAAGTTCCTCAAAATCAAACTCTTGATTTCCATATGTTAATAAGATGGAGATTATCTGTTTTTCAAGTTCAAAGACACGATCAACTTTAGAAAAGGTCTCTGTTGTTTTTTTGACTAATGCAATAGATTCGTCAGGAATAAATCTTTTGGCTCCTTTTCGCTTATTATTCTGATTGATTTGGGCCAATGTGCTAAATAGTGCATCTTCTGAAATTTGCATTATTTCTGAACAATTCTGAATGTAAATTTCTTGTTTGATGGGATCAGGAATCTTAAAAATACTCTCAACTATCTCCTTAATGGTTTCGGCTTTACGAACGGGATCGTTTTTTCCCTCTTCTGAAAGCAGTGATGCTTTGAATTGGATAAAATCCTTGGACTGTTCCTCCAAAAAATTTATGATGTCATCAGCGGAATGGGATCGGGCAAAACTATCTGGGTCATCTCCCTCTGGAAAACTACATACCCTTACATTCATACCTTGTTCCAAAATCAAATCTATTCCCCTGAGTGAGGCTCGGAGTCCTGGTGCATCACCATCAAATAAAACCACAATATTGGAAGTCAAGCGATTGATCATGCGAATTTGATCCACCGTGAGAGCTGTTCCAGATGAAGAGACCACATTAGTAATCCCTGACTGATGCATTTGAATTACATCTGTGTACCCCTCAACCAAATAGCAAACATCATTTTTGGCAATGGTTTGTTTGGACTCAAATATCCCATACAGCACCTTACTTTTACTGTAAATTTCACTTTCAGGAGAATTTAAATATTTCGCCGTTTTAGCATTTTCAGACAATATTCTTCCCCCAAAGCCTTGAACTCTCCCCGACATGCTGCGGATTGGAAAAACAACTCTGCCCCTAAAACGATCAACTTGTCTATCATTACTGACAATAACCAGACCTGTTTTTTCTAAAAAATCTAATTTGTAACCCTCTTTTTGGGATTTTTTAGCTAATTCATTAGAAGATTTTGGGGAATAACCTAAAGCAAATTTTTTGACGGTTTCGTCTCTAAAACCTCTTTCTTTGAAATAAGTTAAGCCTATGGATTTACCCTCTTCAGTCTCCCAAAGACTTTTTTCAAAAAAATCTAAAGCATATTGTGCAACCAAAAACATGCTCTCTCTGTCATCTTTTATTTGTTTTTCTTCAGGGGAAACCTCTGTTTCCTCTATTTCTATATTGTATTTTTTTGCTAAATAACGAATGGCTTCAGGATAAGTAAAATGTTCGTGTTCCATTAAGAAAGCGATGACATTCCCTCCTTTTCCGCTACTAAAATCTTTCCAAATTTGCTTTGCAGGAGAAACCATAAAACTGGGAGTTTTTTCCTGAGTAAATGGACTCAAACCTTTGTAATTTGCTCCAGATTTTTTTAAAGTTACATACTCCTCAATAACCTCCTCCAATCGAGCAGCTTCATATACTTGGTCAATGGTACTTCTTGAGATCAAATCAGAGGAAAAATTTCTATAAAAGTAAAATTATATGGTCATTAGGCAAAACTCGCAAAGCCAATTTCAACTTTATTGATTTATATATTTCGCTCAATGACATAATTGACCATCAACTCCAGTGAATCTCTATAGGTATTTTTGGGAAAAGTTTTAAGCAATTCAATAGCTCGAATATGAAAAAACTCCATTTTTTCTTGGGCAAATTCGAGTCCACCCACTTCTTTTATTCTTTTGATGGCCTCACGAACCCTTTTTTTGTCTTTGTTATGATTTTTGACTGTATTGATCAACCAATTTTTATTGGATCGATCCATTGAATTGAGAGCATAAATCATTGGCAATGTCATTTTTTGCTCTTTGATATCGATTCCGGTAGGCTTTCCTATTTTTTGTTCTGAATAATCAAATAAATCGTCTTTGATCTGGAAAGCCATCCCTAAAAGCTCACCGAACTCATACATTTTGGTAACCTGATCCTGATCAGCATCGACGGACTTAGCTCCCATTGCACAACAAGCAGCAAGTAGGGTCGCTGTTTTTTGACGTATGATTTTGTAATAAATTTCTTCTGTAATATCAAGATTTCTGGCTTTTTCGATTTGCAAAAGCTCTCCTTGACTCATTTCCCTAACCGCAATGGAGATAATCTTTAAGAGGTCAAAATCTTCATTTTCTATCGAAAGCAACAATCCCTTTGAGAGCAAATAATCGCCCACCAAAACTGCAATTTTATTTTTCCACAATGCATTGATAGAAAAGAATCCCCTGCGCTGATTACTATCATCCACTACATCATCGTGTACCAGCGTAGCAGTGTGTATCAATTCGATAATAGCAGCCCCGCGGTAAGATCGTTCATTTATTTTACCTTTACCCAACATTTTGGCTACCAAAAAAACAAACATGGGGCGCATTTGTTTCCCTTTTCTATTGACAATAAAATGAGTAATTCTATTAAGTAAAGCTACCTTGGAGGACATGGAAGTTTTAAACTTTTTTTCAAAAAGTTCCATTTCCTCATAAATGGGTTCCTTAATTTGCTCTACAACTTTCATTATTCAGTAAAGATATCACTATTCATTCGGAGAATATAATCTATAAACTTTCTGTCTTATTGGCCAACTGACCACACGCTGCATCAATATCTTTACCTCTTGATCTCCTTACTGTAACAGGAATTTTTTGTGCCTCCAAAGCAGTTTGATAAGCCTTAATTCTGTCTTTATCTGCTTGAAAGAATTGGTCGTCTCCTATGGAATTGTATTCTATCAAATTAACTTTGCAGGGGGCGAATTTGCAAAAATCGATAAGTGCCCTTATGTCTTGATCATCGTCATTTATACCTTTCCAAACTATATACTCATAAGTGACAATTTTTGCTGTTTTTTCATGCCAATATCGGATGGAATCAGCTAAATCCTTAAGGGGAAATTTTTCAGCAAAAGGCATTAATTGAGATCTTAACTCTTGTCTTGCACTATGCAGGGAAACGGCTAATTCAAAGCGAACTTGATCATCAGCCATTTTAATGATCATTTTAGAAATTCCAGAAGTAGAGACTGTGATTCTTGACGGGGACATACCAAATCCCTCTGGCTGTGTAATTTTATCAATCGCGACTTTTAGGTTTTTGTAATTAATCAAAGGTTCTCCCATTCCCATAAATACAATATTGGAAAGAGGGCGGTCGAAATACAAACGGCTTTGCTGATCCATAGCAACTACTTGATCATAGATTTCGTCAGCATTAAGATTTCGCATTCTTTTGATTGTGGCAGTCGCACAAAATTTACAATCCAAACTACAACCTACCTGTGAGGAAACGCAAGCAGTGGTTCGAGTCGCGGTAGGAATAAGAACAGATTCAACAACCAAATTGTCGTAAAGTTTAACACCATATTTGATGGTCCCATCATTGCTTTTTTGTTGCTTATCTATATCGATGTGATTTATAACAAAATGGTCTTTTAACAAAGCTCTAGTTGATTTTGAAAGATTGGTCATGTCCTCAAAATTAAAAATACCTTTTTGCCACAACCATTGATAAACCTGATTACCTCGAAATGCTTGATCCTGATTTTCAGTAAAAAAACTCCTTAGATCCTCAAGTGAAAGAGACCGAATATCTTTTTTTTTTTCGGTTTTCATTATCAATATCATTCAAACATCTTCTCCATAATGCCTTAAATATAGCTACATTATTAGCATGGCATCACCATAAGAGTAAAAGTTATATTTATTTTTAATGGCTTGTTTATAAGCTTCTTTGATAAAATCAACATCTGCAAAAGCGGAAACCATCATCAACAGTGTAGATTTTGGAGTGTGAAAGTTGGTAATCATACAATTTGCTATAGAGAAGTCATATGGAGGGAAAATGAATTTATGTGTCCACCCTTGGTATGGGTTTAGTGTACCCATGGAAGATACAGAAGATTCTAAACCTCTCATAACAGTTGTTCCCACTGCGCAAATCCTACGTTTAGAACTCAATGCATTGTTAACCAAATTAGAAGCTTCACTTGTGATTATCAACTCCTCAGAGTCCATTTTGTGTTTTGAGAGATCCTCCACCTCAACAGGACTAAAAGTTCCCAGCCCAACATGTAAGGTCAATTCAGCCAAGTCAATCCCTTTGATTTGAAGTCTTTTGATCAAATGTTTTGAAAAATGAAGTCCTGCTGTAGGAGCAGCTACTGCCCCCTCGTGTTTAGCATATATGGTTTGATAACGCTCCTCGTCCTCTTCCTCAATGGGTCGGTTAATGTATTTTGGAAGTGGTGTCTGACCCAATTCTTTTAGCTTACATCGGAATTCACTGTAGGAACCATCAAATAGAAATCTTAGTGTCCTGCCTCTTGAAGTAGTATTGTCAATCACCTCTGCAACCAAACTGTCATCATTTCCAAAATAAAGTTTATTTCCAATTCTAATTTTCCTAGCAGGATCTACCAAAACATCCCAAAGACGCTGTTCTTCATTGAGTTCTCTCAACAAAAAGACCTCAATTCTTGCTCCGGTTTTTTCCTTATTCCCAAAAAGTCTGGCAGGAAAAACTTTAGTATTATTCAATACCATCACATCGCCCTCATCGAAAAAATTTATTACATCTTTAAAGGTGTGATGACTAATTGACTTATCGGAACGATTGAGAACCATTAATCGGGATTCATCTCTTCCAGCAGAGGGTCTTTGTGCTAATAAAACATTGGGAAGGTCAAAACTAAAATCTGATAATTTCATGATTTATTTTTATGCGTTGCAAATATAGTTTCTAAGGGAGGGGGTTGTCAAGAAAAAAGCAATAAAAAAACTAAATTATATTTTGATCAAAGTCTATTTTCCTCAAATCATCCCAGAAATCAGGATAAGACTTCGATACTACCTCTGCATTATTTATATAAATGGGTACCTTTAATGCCAAAGGAGCGAAAGCCATTGCCATTCTGTGATCATTGTAGGTATCGATGCAAATATTTTTTTTGATTTTATTTGAATTAGCAAGCTCAAGACTTCTATCAGTAATTTTTACCTCTGCTCCCAACTTTTGCAGTTCAACTTTCAAAGCTGTTAAACGATCCGTTTCCTTGATTTTCAATGTATGTAAACCTGTAAGCTTACAATCAACATTAAGACCAAAACATGTTACAGCGATAGTTTGAGCTAAATCGGGTGTGTTTTTAAGATTTAAAATTACACAATTGGGGAGTTTAAAACCTTCAACTTTGGAAAGTGTTATTTTTCCGTCTGAATGAGTGGTTTTGACCCCAAATTTCTCATAAATCTCAGATAGGGCTGCATCACCTTGTTTACTATCCTCAAAATAACTACTCAAGGTAATTTCACCACTATCAGCCATTGAAATAATAGAATAGAAATAGGAGGCAGAACTCCAATCAGACTCTACCGTCCAATTATTAGCTACGATTTCTGAGGTTGGTTTTACAGTAATTTGACTTTTCTCAAAAACAGTTTCAAAACCCAATAGATCCATTATAGTTTGAGTCATTTTGATGTATGGAACCGAGGTAGTTTCTCCTAACAAATTAATTTTTAATCCATTCTTTAAACTAGGCGCAATCAGCATCAAAGCAGAAATATACTGGCTGCTAATATTTGCAGGCAAGGAAACCTGATCCTTTTTAATTTCTTTACCTCGAATGATCAATGGGGGAAAACCAAATTCTTTTTCATAGGTAATATCTGCTCCCAAACTGTTCAATGCTTCAACCAAAAGTTTTATGGGACGTTCTTGCATTCTTTCTGACCCTGTCAAAACAATTTGGCGACCAGGTTGAATAGCAAAATAGGCCGTTAAAAAACGCATGGCCGTCCCTGCATGATGAATATCCACAATACTTTTTTGACTTTTCAATCCATTTTGAGTAAGTTGTGAGTCATCTGAATTGGAAAGATTTCGAATATTAATTTGAGGATACAAAGCCTTTAGCACCAAAATTCTATTTGATTCACTCTTGGAACCTGTTATGGTAAGCTCGCCACGAATGACTTGAGTGGCGTGATATAATTTCAACCTCATTTTGGTGTTTTATTTCAACTTTGAATTATTTTGATGTCGAAGATGATCTCGTTGGGATTTGATTTTCATTTTTTGATCAAATGCGCTTTGTAAATCCACACCCGTTTGATTGGCCAAACACAATACAACAAAAATTACATCAGCAAGCTCCTCACCCAGATCTTTTGTTTTATCACTTTCTTTTTCACTTTGTTCTCCATACCTCCTGGCAATGATACGCGCAACTTCACCTACCTCCTCACTCAATTGAGCCATATTAGTCAACTCATCAAAATAACGCACACCATGCTTCTTGATCCAGTTATCAACTATTTTTTGTACTTTTTGTAATTCCATTTGAAGGCGAATTTAAAACATTCCTTTTGGTGACAAAAGTATAAGTCTAAAAATCATATAATGTCTCTTATTTGGTGCAAATTTAAAACCATTGGGCAATGATTGTGTTGCGGTTCATTATGAGAGTTAAAATGTATTGCATGCATCCCGATATTCAAAGCTCCTAAAATATCTGCCTCTAGACTATCTCCTATCATTATAGAATTTTTAGGAAGAGTATTGGTTTGATTTAAAGCATGTTTAAAAATGATGGGGTGGGGTTTTTTATACCCCACTTTTTCAGCTGTAAAAATCTTTTCAAAATAAGAATTTAGGCCTGAGTTATTTATTTTATGATGTTGAACCACTTCAAAGCCGTTGGTAATGACATGAAGTTGATATCTGACTTGCAGTTCCCCCAAAAGAGAAATTGCCCCTTCAAAAAGGTTTGAAAAAGAGGAAAGATTTAAGATATATAGATCAGAGATCAAATCAATTTTGATTGGATCAAAATCAAAATCAATGGCTTGGAAAGTTTTAATCAATCGTAAACTTCGAAGTTCCTCTTGTGAAATTTTATCCTCCCTATACATCTTCCAATATTGATGATTAATTCCATTATAAACCTTTAAAAAATCATCTAGATTTAGATAGATATTTAGTTTGTCAAAAATCCTCTCAAAGGTCAAAGCTGAATTTTTTTCAAAATCCCAAAGGGTATGATCCAAATCGAAGAACACATCGGTAATCTGTTTTTTATCTAGCATGAAATTCAAGATAATTAATGAATTGATATCGCCAATTATTTTCCATAACCCTTGAATTTAGCAATGCATTAGAAAAAGAAACTCCGTGAAAAGCAGAACGAGTGGGTAAGTTATTGTAAAGTTGCTCTAACCTTTTAAACGCCTTTCGATTAGAGAACCTCTTTAATCCCGACTCCTCTGCAACTACAGGATGAATTTTTAATGAAGTTTGAAGATCATTATTTAAATCGTAAAAATAAAATGGTACTGCTGTGGAAGCTCGATAACCTATTTCCTCTGTATACCCCATACTGTAGTCATTTTGAATTTCATGCTCCAAAAGGTTGTAGTAACCTGAGGAAGCTGACAAAAGACCATAATTGAATCTGACTGAATCAATTTTTTTGATGATCAGTTTTTTCAGTTGATCACGCTCGCGATTTAAAGATTTTGATTCCTCTTGTGAAGCGTATGAGGCCAAAAGAGAAACTTGATTTAAATCAGCAGTATTTTTGATCAGCTTTCGAAAACTAAAGTTAGATATTGAAACACCTCTGTCGTAAAAAGTATTTTTGGCAAAAAGAAAAAAATATAATGGTGAAGTATTGAATTCTTTAAATAAATCCTCCAACTCTTCAAAATTGTCGTGTGGATCTTTTTTCAAACCCAATAAAACCAAATACTGCTCAATTATTGCAAAAAAATCAAAACGCCAAAGTGCTGTCAAGGTATCTGCAATTTTTATTAATAATGATTTTTTTTTATACTGATAAGGATTTACGACAGAAATTATGGGTTGAAATTTTGGTTTTTCCCACGAAACATGGGGAAGTTCAGGAAAAATCTCATGTAATTTATCTTTCAAACGAACCGCCCACAAATCGATCAGCGGCATTTCTAAAAAGTTATTTTTTGATGCCAAGCTTTGATAGGCAAGAAAAGCACCTAGCTCATTTTTTACATGGGGTAAAAATTCCTCGTATCGACTCATCAGATAAAAAGAGGCTGCAAAAACATCATAGGGTAATTGTGATGTTTTTCCTAGCTTAAAAAATGCGGGTAGACCAGACCAATTCGACACTTCTATAGGCACTTCCTGAATACCTTGTTGGAACAGCAAATCATCGCAGGCTATAAAAAATTCCTTTCCAAGGGGTTGATGGGTATAACTCAATTTAGGACCAGAATGAGAAACGAATTTCTCAATAGATGATGTAAAATTGACAGGAAGTTCAAGAATCCTTATAAAAATTTGTCTAAATATATAAGTTAATCGAGGAGTAATTTTGTGAGAATAAACCAGTATCATTCAGATCAGATTTTCGTCTGTAAGCTAAAATAAGGCTTTTAAGAGACAATAAGATTATCTGAAATTAGAATATCAAATTTACGGCGCATGTAACAAATTTTTGGCTATGCTTAAATCTTGTGTAATGAGATTAATATTTAAACAAGTATGATTGTGAGCCAAAATCAAAGCCATTAATCCAAATTCTAAGCTATTTTTATCCCAATTCTAGTGGCCTGTGATTGTTTTATTAAGAGAGCTTACGCTACTTTATTCATATATTTTCCAGAAGATGATTATTATGATTCAATCATCAGAAGGGCAAATTTGTTGGTAAATCATACATTAATTTAGAATTTAATTATAAAAATCTCTTATAATTTCAATAACAAGATAATCTAGCTTTCAAATCCTCCCATTCAAGCCCACCATAATTCCCAGAACTCATCATTAACAAAACTGATTTATGATAATCAAGCTCCAAGAGGTGTTTTTTTAATTTTTTTGGTTTAGTAAAAACCATTAACTCCGGAAGATCAAATGCCTGAAAAATCTCCTCAGCACCCACAGGAATTCTATTTTTTATTTTTAAAGCCTCAGGGTCATAAAAAACAATGGGCAGGTCTGCTTTTTCCAGGGTATGGCGATAGTGTAAAATAAAAGTGGGGTCTAAGCTACTGAATGTGTGCAATTCCAAACAAGCAACGAGCTTAGAGTCAGGAAATTGTTCTTTAACAGCCTGTGTGGTCGCCTTTACCTTGCTAGGGGCATGGGCAAAATCCTTAAAAAGGCAACTGGTCGTTCCGCTGACCAGTCTTTCAAGACGTTTTGATGCCCCTCTAAAAGTAACTATGGCTTGATAAAAATCATCCTCATCAATACCCATCAGTTGACAAATCCACTTAGCTCCAGAAAGGTTTGAAAGATTATGTTTTCCAAAAAAACCAAGTGGGATTGATCCTTCATCCGTATCAATATATGTTACTCCCTCTTTAATCGAATGATCTAAAATACTGTATGGCTCCTTCCTGATAGTATTCTGAGACTCAGTGACCATTTCTCGCAATATATCGTCCTGTTCATTATAAACTAAAACTCCACCTGCTGTTACTGAATCAATAAATATTTTGAATTGATAGTTGTAATCAACTTGTGTTTTAAAAACATTGACATGATCCCATGCAATTCCGCTTATTAATGCAATTTGAGGTTCATAGTGATGGAATTTTGGTCTTGAATCGATAGGGGAAGACAAATATTCATCTCCCTCGAGAAGGATAAATTCATTATTTTCAGACAAATACACTGAATTATCAAAGCCATCCAGTTGTGAACCGATCATATAGTCCACAGATTTTTGATGATAGTTCAATACGTGTAAAACCATTGCAGTAATGGTAGTTTTACCATGACTTCCTGCAATCACTACCTTAGTTTTATTCCAAGCATAGTGAGTAATAAATTCTGGATAGGAAAAAAGCGGCACTCCCATTTTTTGAGCGGCCAAGAGTTCTGGGTTATCTTTTTTGGCATGCATTCCCACAATTACTCCATCGAGATTTTGATTTATTTTTTCAGGATACCAACCCATTTGATTTGGAGAAATTTTAGCTTTCTGCAACTGTGTCAATGAGGGGTCAAAAATCGTATCATCACTTCCGGTGACCTCATGGCCATTTTCCTTTAGGGCAATGGCTAAGCTGTGCATGGCACTACCCCCTATGGCTATAAAATGGTATTTACTCAAGATTCAATGATTTTAGAAATTCCAGACCCTCTTTGAAATCAGGCTTTATCTTCAGGGCTTTATGCAAAGAGGCTATTGCTTCATTCTCATTACCCTTGTAAAGGTAAATTTTTGACTGATAATAATAGGCCCATTCCAATGGATAATTATCTTTAAATACAAAATCTTCTTGATAATGTTTCAATAAAAGTATCCCTAAATCTGGTTCTATTTGGTATTCGGCTGCCGCCCTTCCCAATTCAAAAATTAAATTTTTTCCAAGTTCCTTCGCCCATCGATCTGGATCATTATATTCTTCTTTTAAGTAATAGAATACCTCAGCAATCTTTAACCTTGAAGCTTGAAAATTATTTTTCAATTGAAATATATAGGCCTGCATCATTCCCCCTGCGAGAGTATCAATATCCTTCAACTCATCAGCTTTTTTTTTGGCAAAAGCAACACTTCCACCTAAAAGCTCTGGAATTTCTGCATACAACTGAATCAATAAATTCAAATAATCCACTTCCTTAGGTTGCAATTCGTGTGCTATTAAGACTGACTTTCTAGCCTTAATAACATAGGGAACTGACAAAAACCTGGGAACCTCCAATGATTTTCGAGCGGCCGCTACTGCCAAATTAAAATAATAATTAGCACTAGGCGAGTCAACCAAAAGTCTTTCAAAATTCTCAATTGCAGTGTCCCAATCCTTATGATCATAGGCCCATTTAGCGATAGATTTGATAATGCGTTCAGTTTCTCGATCCGGGTGGTTTTTTAAAAATTTTAATTCTTTTATATAATCTTGATCACTTTGGTAATCATTAGTCAAAAATGGTGTTTTAAGTTGTGAAGAAATCAACCAAGGAAAAATGAAAAAGAGCATTGTCCCTTTAATTCTAGACATGAGCAGGGTTTAGTATTTTCCATACTATATCTTTAAGGTGAGGTAACCCTGATTGATCCACTGCAGATATCATACAATGGGGAATTTCGCCAAAGTTTTTTTTCATTTCTTCTAGGTATTCCGATTTGAGTTCTTCGTCTAACAAGTCACACTTGGAGAGTGCTACAATGTATGCTTTGTCCATCAATTCGGGATTATAGGTTTTAAGTTCTTTAAATAAAATATCAAAGTGTTTTTTAACATCTGGAGTGTCAGCAGGGATCATAAAAAGTAATACAGCATTTCGTTCAATGTGGCGTAGAAAATAGTGTCCCAATCCTTTACCTTGTGATGCTCCTTCAATTATCCCAGGTATATCAGCCATTACAAAAGATTGAAAGTTACGATATGGAACAATCCCCAGATTGGGTTTTAGGGTTGTAAATTCATAATCTGCGATTTTTGGCTTTGCCGCAGTCAAGGCTGCTAATAATGTAGATTTTCCCGCATTGGGAAAACCTACAAGACCCACATCGGCCAAAACTTTAAGTTCCAAGGTAACCTCCAATTCCTCTCCTGATGTTCCCGGTTGGGCGTATCTTGGAGTTTGGTTAGTTGAGGATTTAAAATTCCAATTGCCCAATCCTCCTTTTCCACCTTTCAATAAAATGAATTCTTGTTCCGGTTCAACAATCTCAAAAAGCACAGCATTGGTATCTGAATTTTTGACTACAGTCCCCAACGGTACTTCAATAAAAACATCTTTTCCTTGCGCCCCACTGCTTCTATTTTTACTGCCGTCTCCACCACGACCGGCCATAAAATGTTTTTGAAACTTAAAAGAATAAAGAGTCCACAAGTTGGGATTGGCACGAATGATAATGTGTCCCCCCCTGCCCCCATTACCCCCATCAGGTCCCCCTTTGGTAATGTATTTTTCGCGGTGTAGGTGAACAGAACCCTTCCCGCCGTTTCCTGATTTAACGTTGAGTTTTACATAGTCGACAAAATTTGCTTCAGTCATAATTTAGTACAAGCTATCAATCAATTCTGTCAATCTTTGGGTAATTTCATCAATACTGCCAACACCGTCAACACTATGAAATTTTCCTTGAGCTGTATAAAAATCTCTTAGAGGAGCAGTTTTATTCTTGTACTCTTCAAATCGATTTCTAATTTTATCTTCATCCTGATCATCGAGTCGACCACTGGTTTTACCTCTTTTGATCAATCGCTTAACCAGTATATCATCATTGGCCTCCAGTGCAAGAGTAGCACTTATTGTCATAGACCTTCCACTCAAAAAATTATCTAGTGCCTCTGCTTGTTTTGTTGTTCTGGGAAAACCATCAAAAATAAATCCTTTAGCCTCAGGGTGGTTTTCAACTGTATCTTTGAGCATGTCAATTGTAACTTGATCGGGAACCAAATCGCCCTTGTCCATATAGGATCGTGCCAATATTCCCAATGCTGTTTTATTGTAAATATGGTGTCTGAACAAATCTCCAGTGGAAATATGAAACAATTGATATTTGGATTTTAAAAATGCTGCCTGAGTGCCTTTTCCTGCTCCAGGCTTTCCAAAGATTACTATATTAATCATCAATTATTATTTTAGCAAATATATCCAAATTGTGTTGTTTTTTTTCAAGCAAAAAACTTATGTGTATTTTTGTAAAAACTTCGCGATGGATTTTTTTTCAACTTCAAAAACGCTTGGTATACTTGGTGGAGGGCAATTGGGTAAAATGTTGCTCTACACCACACGAAAATGGGATATTAATACCAGCGTATTGGATCCCAGTGAAGATGCCCCTGCTAGACTTGCTTGTGACAAGTTTGTTAAAGGAGATCTTACGGATTTTCAGGCAGTGTACGATTTTGGAAAAAAAGTAGATGTACTGACCATCGAAATAGAAAAGGTAAATGTCAAAGCACTTGAAAAATTAGAACAGGAAGGAGTAAAGATTTATCCTCAACCTCATGTACTGAAAACCATACAGAATAAGTGTTTACAAAAAAAATTTTACAAGAGGCACGGCATCCCTACTGCTTCCTTTGTGGAATTTGAAACCCTCGACCAAGTCAAAGAATCAATCATCAAAGGAGATTTATCTTTTCCATTTGTTTGGAAATCGGCCGAAATGGGATACGATGGGTATGGGGTTTCCATAGTTCATTCCAAGAAAGAAATCGAAAGTCTCAACAGCGGAGCCTGCCTTATCGAAGAGTTGGTTCCCTTCGAAAAAGAACTGTCTGTAATCGTATGTCGTCGTCCACAAGGAGAAACTGTTCATTATCCAGTAGTAGAATCAGAGTTTCACCCTACGGCCAATCAAGTAGAATATGTTTTGTGTCCAGCGAGAATTTCTGAGCAAGCTGCAAAAAAAGCCATAACAGTTGCCCTAAAAACAGTAGAGGCATATGGCCAAATTGGTCTATTGGCGGTCGAACTTTTTCTCACTCCAGAGGGGGATGTCTTGGTCAATGAGGTAGCTCCTCGTCCTCACAACAGCGGGCACTTTAGTATTGAAGCCTCCTATACCTGTCAGTTCGAACAACATATTCGAGCCGTATTAGATTTGCCTTTAGGAAAAACCTCCAGTAAATCCTCGGCAGTAATGGTCAATCTTGTAGGCAAACAAGGACATACCGGTCCAGTGGTTTACAAAAATATCGACCAAGTTCTGGCTATTGAGGGGGTTATTCCTCATATTTATGGAAAAAAGAAAACGCATCCTTTTCGAAAAATGGGACATGTTACCATCATACACCCCAAAATCGACATCGCCAGAAAAATGGCAGCAAAAGTAAAAGAAACCTTATCAGTAATCACCAAATAAAATGGCTAAAGTAGGAATCATAATGGGCAGCGAATCGGATTTACCGGTCATGCAAGAAGCAATAGACATCCTTAAGGAATTTGAGATTGAAACAGAGGTTGATATCGTCTCCGCCCACCGAACTCCAGAAAAAATGATGGAGTATGGAAATCAGGCGCACCTAAGAGACCTGAGAGTAATCATAGCTGGAGCAGGAGGCGCCGCCCACCTACCGGGAATGATAGCTGCATTTTCACCGCTTCCTGTCATAGGTGTACCCGTAAAATCCAGTAACTCCATCGATGGTTGGGATTCTGTTTTGTCCATACTCCAAATGCCAGGAGGAGTGCCTGTGGCAACTGTAGCCCTCAACGGTGCCAAAAATGCCGGTATATTAGCCGCTCAAATTGTGGCAACCTCAGATCCCTCAGTGCTCAATAAAATAGAACATTACAAAGAGGAGCTCAAAAAAAAAGTCATCAAAAGCAGTAAAAAACTTAATCCCTAAAATATTGGACAACCCTTTATTAAAAGTCTTTGAAACCCCTTATCAGTCGATTCCATTCAGCAAAATCAGAGCGGAGCATTTTATTCCTGCATTAAAGGAAAACATCAAAAATGCATTGGAGGCAATTGATAAGGTGGCCCATCAAACCACCCCACCGACTTTTGAAAATACAATTGAAGCCCTACAAAATATAGGAGAATTACTAGAACGAAATAGTTCTATTTTATTCAATCTAAACAGTGCCGAAACCTCCGATGCCATTCAAAAAACTACCCAAAAGGCATCTCCCTTACTCACAAAGTTTCAGAATGACGTAAGGCTCAATCAAGCCCTTTTTGAGCGCATCAAAACGATATACCAAAATCAAGGCAAAGAAAAGCTTTCTGCTGAACAACAAACTCTTTTGGATAAGGAATATAAGGGTTTTACCAGAAACGGCGCGTTACTCAATGACGACGAAAAAGACCTGTTGAGAGAGATTGATACCGAAAAGGCAAAACTGAGCCTCACCTTTGGCGAAAACGTTTTGGCTGATACCCATGCTTATGAACTTCATATAATTGAGGAAAAAGATTTAGAGGGTTTACCTGATCAAATAAAGGAAATGGCTGAAGAAACTGCCCAATCTAAAAACAAAAAAGGTTGGGTCTTTACCTTAGATTTTCCCAGTTATGTCCCTTTTATGACCTACGCCAAAAATAGGGATCTCAGAAAAGAATTCAGTATGGCTTTTGGAAAACGTGGATTTCAAGACAATAATAATAACAATACAGATATCATACTTCGTTTAATCGAACTTCGAAAAAAAAGAGCCAAATTACTTGGTTATGATTCCCACGCTGCTTTTGTATTGGAGGAGCGAATGGCAACTTCCGAAGAAAATGTGGTAGCATTTTTAGAAGATTTATATCAAAAGGCATATCCCGCTGCCCGGGGAGAATGGCAAGAAATGGAACATTTTGCTAAACAAAATCTCGGCCTGAATAGCCTTGAAAAGTGGGATACGGCCTATGTGTCCGAAAAACTCAAAAAAGCACAATTAAAGTTGGACGAGCAGCAACTAAAACCCTATTTCCCATTGGAAAGGGTAAAAGCAGGTGTTTTTGATATTGCAAATAAACTGTACGGATTGCATTTTAAAAAAAACAGTACATTGGAATGTTATCATACTGATGTGGAGGTTTTTGAAGTATATAATAGAGAAGGCGATTTTTATGCACTTTTGTACACTGACTTTTTCCCTCGGCCTGGGAAAAGAAGTGGTGCATGGATGACCTCCTACCGCGGGCAAAAAAGGGGACAAAGACCTCATACTTCCATAGTCTGTAATTTTTCAAAACCTACAGCGAGTACCCCCTCACTATTGACTTTTCAGGAAGTAACCACCTTATTCCACGAGTTTGGCCATGCCCTTCACGGCATGTTAGCCAACACAACCTATGGCGGACTAAGTGGTACCAATGTATATTGGGATTTTGTGGAACTACCCAGCCAGATCATGGAAAACTGGTGCTATGAAAAGGAGGCACTGGAACTTTTCGCAAAACACTACCGTTCACAAGAGGTGATCCCCATGGAATACATTGATAAAATTAAAAAAGTAGCTCATTTTCAGCAGGGATTACAAACCCTCAGACAATTAGGTTTTGGATTTTTGGATTTGTCCTATCACGATACACAAGTTTCAAATATTCAAAGCATAAAAACCCACGAAAGTGCCATTCTAAAAAGGGTACAGTTTACCAAAGATCATCTCGAAAATTGCACCAGTACAGCCTTTTCGCATATCTTTCAGGGTGGATATTCTGCAGGATACTACAGTTACAAATGGGCTGAGGTATTGGATGCAGACGCTTTTGAGTTGTTTTTGGAAAAAGGAATTTTTGATTACCAAACGGCAAAATCCTTTGAGGA
>CAJWAA010000005.1 GCA_913020295.1 uncultured Flavobacteriaceae bacterium
AACGATATAAAAAAAATGAGTCTGAGCAAGTTTGAAAACTATTTAGTTATCTAATAAATATACCTCCCATTTCCCATTTCCCATCAGTATCTAAAACATGCGGGGTTCCGTCTATCCATAGACATGCGTATCCAGTATCATTATTAAGCTCTGGTCCATCACCAAAATCATAAGGATCTCCATTAGCATTAAGAAGATAATCTCCAGTAAGCATTCCAACTATTACTTTTTTACCATCGATAATTTTAATTCCTGTGCATTTACCCTGATCATATTGAGTCCCATTTACACTTGCTCCTTGAAGTAAATATTTTACCTTATTTCTCCAATATGTAGGATATTGACCATCAAAATCTACTGTATGTCCTGATTGATATAATGCATTACCATCGTAAGCTATACCACCGGTTTCACTTTGTTTTCCGAACTGCCATCCTTGATTTACATTTCCAAAATTTGACTTTTGTCTATTATTACCATTATTAAGCCAATAAGTTGAATAGGTGTAATCCATAAAATTAGTACCTGTTGTAACCTCACCCCCATAGATCTTTTTCCCGTCATCTGTAATTATAACAGAGTATACTTCCCCATCTATCTGACTACCTGCTAAATTCGCCATAACACCATTTCTCCAATATGCGGGAATCGTAGCATGGTGGCCATTTAAATAAAAACCAGCTTGATATATATTCCCATTTGAATCAATTGCTATTCCATAGGTTTTATGGTCACCATAATTTGACGATTGATACTTAACACCGTCCTTCCAATAACAGGCATAGGCTCCACTCATTCCATCAGCATGACTAATATACCCTCCTACATAAACACTATTGTTGTGAATAGCTATTGAATATGATTCGCCCTGAAACCCCGGTAAATCGTGTTGAGTTACATTTTGACCATCAATTTCCCAATAGTGAGCACCAACACCATATGTATATCCACTCACATAAATTTTACCATTACTAACAGTAACGTTAGTTGCATATGCATTTTGGTTTAATTGTGTTTTTTGACCATTAACAAAAAGGTATGCCCCCAAATCCTCATGGGTACCAACAACAAAAATATCTCTTCCAGGAATTTTTTGCGGGCAATCGTTACATATATTGGGGTCTAAGTTGGGATCATTATTTTCACCTGGGGTGTTATCGGTAAGAGGATCTGTTCCATTTATTTGCTCGTCCAGATCTGACTCGCCATCATCGTCTGTATCACTATCAAGTGGATCTGTTCCGCCAATTTGTTCGTCCTGGTCAGAAATCCCGTCATTATCGTCATCATTATCAGCATTATCTCCAACACCGTCATTGTCTGTATCAGTGTTTTCATCAGGATCCTCAGGAAATGCATCTTGGGTATCGGGTGTCCCATCATTGTCATCGTCAGTATCTAAGTTATTATTAGTCCCGTCATTATCTGTGTCCTCATGCCCATGAAGATTATTCTCAAGATTTACTATGTTATCATTTACATTATCTAAAATTTCATTTAGTTCATTGACTTGGTTTAAAAGATTATTTAAGTCTCCTGACAAGTTCCCAGATTCCTCTATCATCTCTCCAACATATTCTGATATAGTAGATACATTATCTTGTAAATCATTTACATCGGAAATAGCATCTTCCAAAAGACTGGAATTGTCAGTGATGGATTCAGCATTATCAGATACCTGTTCTGATAATTCATTAGTTACTCTTTGTTGTTCAATGATATCCTCAGAGAGATTAATAATTCTTTGACTTAAACTATCAATTTGATTTCTCAGGGCAAGGTTATCAAATTGAAGATCATCCATTGTTTGACAACTGTTATACAAAACAGACACAAAAACAGTGAGAATTAAAGTTAATACGGATTTGAAAACATTCATTTTAGAAAAAAATTTTTTTGATTTCGGAATTCTAATTATATAATATTACATATTAATAATCTTTAATTTAATTTAACTTTGTAAGTAAAATTATTAGCAGTAATTTTTTAAAATATTACTGAAATATAAAATCGTGATTTACGCAGTTTACTTGTTAAATCTTGTTTTAATCCTTGTAATATTAAGGATTGATCATTTAATGAATGACAGTAATCGATACTTTTTGGGATATCTTAGTTTACATTTTATTTTTCAGCTAGTTACAACATTAAACATCTCCTTTTTTTACATTTTTGGTTATGGTTTACCAATAGTTTTGGTTTGTATCGGTAGGTTGTTGGCTTTTGTTTTTTTTCTTTTATTTATCATCTCTATTTTCAAAAATAAAAGGGCTAGTTTAAATTTTCTATACCTTATACCATTCCTAATTTTGGTCCTTGCAAACCATTTAAACAGCTCAGGAATAAAATTCACTGATTTGACAACTAATAGTTTGGCTTCGGAAAATATACTAGGATTTAATACAGGTGACTTTGAAGGTAAGGAAGATCTTTTTGTTGTTTGTTGTTTAAATGCTATTGTTTTTACTTTTTTGATCTTTTTTAATTATATTAAAATATTAGATTCAAAAGAAATCTCAGACAAACTAAAAAAAATTATTTCAAATTTCATGACTTATTATTACGTCTTAATTACAATCGCTATGTTATCTACACTTACACTGGTTGGATTATTTTTAGTTGGTTTTCATTCACCTTTATTAATTTCATTAGTAAAGATTCTTTCAACCATAACAATATTAGTTTTAGTAATTAAACCCTCCTTATTAAAAAAGTTGACTAGCATTAAAAATATAAAAGTTATAGATGAGAGTTTAAACGAGGTTTTTGCTAAAATTGAGTCTCTATTTTCTAGGAGTAAAGGCTATTTGAATCCTAATTATGTTATCTCTAACATCTCTGTTGAAATAGGCTACAGAAACGAATTAGTAAGAGATAGCATTAAAAAAAATAGTAAAATGTCAGTTCCCCTTTATATCAACTCTTTCAGAGTTGAGTATGCTTGTAAACTAATTAAGCAAGGATATTTAGAGAACTTTTCAATGGAGGCTCTTGCGGAAAAATCTGGGTTTAAATCACAAGAAAATTTCAACAGAGTTTTTAAACAGCTAAAATCATGTACACCATCAGAATTTTATAAAGGTGTGCAGTAGTTTTGAATTTATGCACTAGTATGAAATGATGAAATTATAAATATTCAAATTGAGTTAGGGGATAAAACTAGCCATTATAATCTTCCGTTAAGGTTTAATATCTCACTGGTTTTTTAATTATTGGTTATCTAAATACCATTTTTCTCTAAGGGCATGATATGAACTCCGTAGCTCAGTTTTAACAACTTTTTTTAATCCAAAAAGCAGGGTTTTTAATTTCTAAATTGGTTTGTTTGTAAAATCTAAAAACAAGTAAAATGGAATACCTTACAAAATTAGCCATAATAATTATACTGTTTTCGTGTAACAAAAATGAAGAATCTCAAGAACAAAATGATTTAGATTGTTCAGGGGATTATTCAACCGCTGGTGTTTTAGTCGACATTAATGAAGAAATCTATAATGATGATGAGTCAGTGAATAATTACAGCAGATATTCCTGGACTTCTGATGGTAATGACAGAATTTTATTTGGAAACGGTATTCCTAATCATGAGGTTGGAACGTTTCCAAATGTTGACAATCCAAATACAATCACAGAACAAAATATTAATCAAAGATTTACCTTATGTCCAGAAATAATTACGGAAAGTGGATTGGAGGTTGTGGGCCCTGCCTTATCAATCGCTTATGCACTAAACAGTGTCAAGTTCGATCCTGCAACAGCTGGTAGATGTAATGATTTAGGTGAGTGTAGTTTAGCACGAGGTCAGGGGAATTGGAATATTGAGGCATTAGGACATGACACATTTGACTTTGGTGACGATATGAATCATGCACATGTGCAACCGAATGGTTCATATCACTATCACGGAATGCCAGAACTATTGATAGATTTTCTAGGCAACAATCAGGAGATGACAATAGTTGGGTGGGCGTCTGATGGGTTTCCAGTATATGCAAGATATGGTTATTCTAAAGCTAATAATTCTAAAAGCGCTATCAAGTCAATGACTCCCAGTTATAGATTGAAATCTGAGCCTGATGTTAATCGACCCTCGACATTAACTGCTTTAATAGGCGGGCCTAGCCAGGGAACAACCAATCCAAATACACCAATCCCAATGGGTGCTTTTACGCAAGATTATGAATACGTTGAAGGACTTGGAGATTTAGATCAATGCAATGGACGATTTGGAGTGACTCCTGAATTCCCTGATGGTATTTATTACTATGTTGTTACAGATGATTTTCCTTTTTTTACAAGATGTTTAAAGGGTGATATTTAGGGAATTAAAAACGGTTACACTATTATGGTATAACCGTTATATTGTTTTAGTAGCGAGGGCTGGACTCGAACCAGCGACCTTCGGGTTATGAGCCCGACGAGCTACCTACTGCTCTACCTCGCGATAAGTTTGTAAACTTACGAAATTTATACACCACCACAAAGGCTAACCCAAAGATTGTATCTTTACTACATGACCAAAATCACACATAAATCAGGTTATGTATCCATTGTAGGAAATCCCAATGTAGGTAAATCAACTTTGGTCAATGCACTAATGGGCAAAGATTTATCCATTACCACCGCCAAAGCCCAAACCACTCGCCATCGTATTCTTGGTTTGATTAATGGGGATCACTATCAATTGGTATTGTCAGATACACCTGGTATTATAAAGCCCTCATATGAAATGCAAAACTCCATGATGGATTTTGTTAAGGAATCTTTGAATGATGCCGATGTATTACTCTATATGATATCAATACAGGAAAAAGAAATCAAGGACAAAGCCTTGGTGGATCGGATCAATAAATCCAAGATCCCATTGTTCATTCTCATCAACAAAATTGATATATCCAGTCAATTGGAATTAGAAGCTGCTGTTCAAGAATGGTCTTTTATTTTTCCAAGAGCAAAGGTCATTCCTATTTCTGCTTTGACCGGTTTTTTTGTATCAGAACTATTACAAATGTTGATTGAACTTTTACCTGAATCACCTGCTTATTTCCCAAAAGATCAACTGAGTGATAGGCCCGAGAAATTTTTTGTTAATGAATCTATCCGAAAAAGTATTTTGGAACATTACGACAAAGAAATCCCATATGCAGCAGAAGTCGTTACCGAATCTTTCAAGGAGGAAGAAAAGATTATCAGGATTCAAGCAGTAATTTTGGTAGAGAGAGAAACCCAAAAAGGAATCATCATTGGTCATAAAGGGGAACAATTAAAAAAGGTTGGTATTGCAGCCCGAAAAGATCTCACATCATTTTTTGGCAAGAAATTTCACATAGAACTTTTCGTAAAAGTTCAAAAGAATTGGCGTTCCAACCCTCAACAGCTCAAGCGTTTTGGTTATCGGCAATAACTCCCTAAAGAAATCTCACAAATTCACTTACTTTTGCACTCAAATAAACCGTAATGGGAGGTATTGTTGCAATTGTGGGAAGACCTAATGTGGGAAAATCTACTTTTTTTAATCGTTTGATTAAAAAAAGAGAAGCTATTGTAGATGCAGTTAGTGGTGTCACACGAGACCGGCACTATGGTCAATCCGATTGGAATGGTGTAGAGTTCAGTTTAATCGATACTGGAGGCTATGTACAAGGTAGTGATGATATTTTTCAAAAAGAAATTGATAAACAAGTTAACCTTGCCATCGGAGAGGCTGATGCAATTCTTTTTATGGTCGATGTGGCAGATGGTCTCACTGGAATGGATGAAAGCATCGCCCAGCTTCTCAGACGCTCTCAAAAGCCTGTTTTTCTGACTGCCAACAAAGCGGATAACTCCAAGGTTATTGAAAATATGAACGAATTTTACGTTTTGGGTTATGAAAATATATATACTGTTTCTGCTATCAATGGAAGTGGAACTGGAGAATTGCTAGACGAGTTGGTTAAGATTTTACCCAAACATATCCAACCTGAGCTAGCGTTACCCAGATTTGCCGTTGTAGGTCGACCCAATGCCGGAAAATCCTCTTTTATTAATGCATTGATAGGAGAAGAAAGGTATATCGTTACCGATATTGCTGGAACCACCAGAGATAGTATTGATACCAAATACAATCGTTTTGGCTTTGAGTTCAATCTGGTAGATACTGCAGGAATAAGAAAAAAAAGTAAGGTAAAAGAAGATATTGAATTTTATTCAGTAATGCGATCCGTAAGATCCATTGAATATTGCGATGTTTGTTTATTGTTGGTTGACGCGACTAGAGGTTTTGATGGCCAAGTTCAAAAAATTTTTTGGCTGGCACATAGAAATAATAAAGGCATAGTTATCTTGATTAATAAATGGGATCTTGTAGAAAAAGAAACCATATCCTCTAAACTTTTTGAACATCAGATAAAAGAGAAAACCTCACCATTTAAAGATGTACCTATTGTATTCATTTCTGCCTTAAACAAGCAAAGGATTTTTAAAGCCATAGAAACTGGTGTATCCATTTATAAAAATCGATCCAACCGAATCCCCACCAGGAAATTAAATGATACTTTACTTCCCATCATAGAAAATCAACCACCTCCGTCTTACAAAGGAAAGTTTGTCAAAATAAAGTTTTGTACCCAATTACCGACTCCTCACCCCCAATTTGCTTTTTTCTGTAACCTTCCACAATATGTAAAAGAGCCTTACAAAAGATTTTTGGAAAATAAACTTAGAGAGCGATTTGATTTCAATGGGATTCCAATTCAATTATTTTTTAGAAAAAAATAATCAAATATTTTCTCGAAGTTGAACAAGATCTGATTTGAGTTGTTCTAGTTTTTGAATGACATCAAGGTTACTATCTTCAGAAAGATTTTTTAGTTTGAGTTGTTTTTTTGCCCCCTCTATGGTCAAGCCTTTTTCCTTAAGTAAGTGGTGAATTTTTTGAATAACCTTCACATCATCAGGGGTATACCTTCGGGATCCACCTTCTTTTTTTTTTGGTTCAATTTCCTTGAATTCTTTTTCCCAAAACCGAAGTAGTGAGGGATTTACATCAAAGGCTTTGGCGATTTCACCAATTCTGTAATATCTTTTTTCGGGAAGGGTGAAATGCATTAGTCCATGGATTGGTTTTCCTGTCGAGCCAAATTAAGCATTATGTCAAATTCCTCGGCAGTCAAATTACCGGAGTAATAATTCAAAGGGTTAACTCTTTTTCCGTCTTTAAATATTTCATAGTGGAGGTGAGGCCCGGCAGACCGACCTGTACTACCTACATAACCAATGATATCTCCTCGTTTTACTTTCTGTCTCCTTCTGACATTATATTCACTCAAGTGTGCGTATAAACTCACATAACCAAACCCGTGGTCAATTCTAACATGCTTCCCATAACCAGCCGCTCTACTGTCTGCACGACCAACAATACCGTCTCCAGAGGCATACACTGGTGTCCCTCGCAGAGCGGTAAAATCCATTCCGTAATGCATTCTTCTTTTTTTGGTAAATGGATCAGTTCTGTAACCAAAACCAGATGCCATTCTTTTTAGATCATTTTTGTGAATAGGCTGAATAGAGGGCATGGCTTCCAGAAGGTCCTCCCTGCTTTTGGCCAAACTTTCAAGTTCTTCCAAAGATCTAGATTGAACCACCACTTGTTTTGTCAAAATTTCCAATCTTTTAGTGGTATTTACAATCAGTTCTGAGTTGTCATAACCCTCTAACTTTTTATAACGATTAACTCCACCAAATCCCATTTTTCTTTGAGCCTCTGGTATAGGACTCGCTTCAAAATAGACTCTGTAAAGATTGTTATCGCGGTCAGTAACATTAGCCATAACCTCTTCAATTTTTTCAAGCTTTTTATTCAATAATTCATATTGTAACTTGAAATTTTCTATTTCCCTGGCTTGAAGTAACTCTTTGGGGGTGTTCAGCGCATCCGTATTCAACAATAAGAATAATGCCAATATTCCAAACAAAATGGATGACAATAAAAATAACACCACACTAGATATAGCGGAAGCTGTGCTCGAATTTACTGGGTGGTATGAAAGCGACTCTTGATCGTAATAATATTTTAGCCTAGGCATAAAAAGCTTTGGAAGCCACTACGGGCAAAGTTATTTACAAATATACAAATTATCTAAATCATCATCACTTTCCCCTTTTCAATAATGCTATCGATCTAAAAAACTATATTTGTAATGCTTTTTAACATCAAAGCTAACTATGAAGTCAGCCGAAATTAGAAATCAATTTCTCCAATTTTTTGAGTCCAAAGCCCATACAATTGTGCCCTCTGCCCCTATGATTGTTAAAGATGATCCTACACTGATGTTTACCAACGCTGGAATGAACCAATTCAAACCCTATTTTTTGGGGCATCAAAAACCTAAGAGCAAAAGGGTAGTCGACACCCAAAAGTGTCTTAGAGTTTCCGGTAAACACAATGACCTTGAGGAAGTAGGAATTGACACATATCACCACACATTTTTTGAAATGTTAGGCAATTGGAGTTTTGGGGATTATTTTAAAAAGGAGGCCATAGAATGGGCATGGGAATTATTGACATCGGTTTTTAAAATCGATCAAGATAAAATATATGTTACTATTTTCGAGGGAGATGCTAGTGAAAATCTTGAAAAAGATACAGAAGCTTTCGAGATTTGGAAAGCTATTCTCCCCGAGCAGAGAATTTTATTGGGAAATAAAAAAGACAACTTTTGGGAAATGGGTGATCAAGGACCTTGTGGACCTTGTTCTGAAATTCATATTGACCTCAGAACTGAAGCAGAAAAAGCCAAAATTCCTGGTGCTGATCTTATCAATCATGACCATCCCCAAGTAATTGAAGTTTGGAATTTGGTATTCATCGAATATAACAGAAAATCCAATGGTACTTTAGAATCCTTACCTCAAAAACATGTGGATACTGGGATGGGTTTTGAAAGGCTCTGTATGGTATTGCAAGGTAAAACCTCTAATTACGATACAGATGTTTTCTCACCTTTGATCAAAGAGATAGAAACTCTAACCGCCACAAAGTACGGTACAGAAGAAAACACAGACCGTGCCATCAGGGTGATTGCCGATCACCTAAGAACCGTTTACATGGCCATTGCAGATGGACAATTGCCCTCCAATACCGGTGCAGGCTATGTTATCAGAAGGATTCTCAGAAGAGCCATACGCTATGGTTTTACCTTTCTCAAACAAAAAGAACCTTTTATTTACCATTTGGTCAATACCCTCAACAACCAACTCAAATCTGTTT
This sequence comes from uncultured Flavobacteriaceae bacterium, assembly GCA_913020295.1. GTDB lineage: Bacteria > Bacteroidota > Bacteroidia > Flavobacteriales > Flavobacteriaceae > UBA8316. Next base: position 9,251 of record CAJWAA010000005.1, read on the forward strand.
TTCCAGAGTTAGAAAAGCAAAAAAGTATTTCTGTCAATGTTATCAGAGAGGAAGAAATGTCCTTCCTCAGAACATTAGATCAGGGCCTAACCCTTCTGGACACTGTTTTAGTGTCCTCAAAAGACATGACCGTGAACGGAACCAAAGCCTTTGAACTCTACGACACCTTTGGTTTTCCACTCGATCTCACCGCACTTATCGCAAGGGAGCGGGGTTATCAAGTAGATGAAGATGGGTTTGATGCCCAGATGACCAAACAAAAAGAACGTTCTCGAGCTGCTGCTGTTTCTGCCACTGACGACTGGCAAATTATCAAGCAAGACGATGAAGAAGAATTTGTAGGTTACGACCTTTTGTCTACTCCCGTGAGCATAACCAAATACAGAAAAGTAAGCTCTAAAAAAGAGGGAGAATTATTCCAATTGGTATTCAATATTACTCCTTTCTATCCCGAAAGTGGTGGTCAGGTAGGGGACAAGGGTTACTTAGAAGCCTCCAATGGTGTTATCCATTACATCATTGACACAAAAAAGGAAAATGACCTTATTCTTCACTATTCTAAAACTCTACCGATAGATCTCCATGCCAAATTCAATGCTGAAGTAGACCAAAGTCAACGATTTAAAACTGCCTGTAATCACAGTGCAACACACCTCATGCACCAAGCTCTGCGATCCATTTTGGGAACCCATGTAGAACAAAAAGGATCAATGGTACACTCGGGAATGTTCCGATTTGACTTTTCGCATTTTGCCAAACTCACTCTGGAGGAATTAATTGCTGTTGAACAATTTGTCAATGCCCGAATCAAAGAACAAATTCCATTGGAGGAAAGCAGAAATGTTCCCTATGATCAAGCCATTTCTAATGGAGCCATGGCTCTTTTTGGAGAAAAATACGGGGATACGGTTAGAACCATTCGCTTTGGTCAATCCATAGAACTCTGTGGAGGAACACATGTAGAAAATACATCTGATATATGGCATTTTAAGATTACTGCCGAAACTGCTGTTGCGGCTGGTATTCGAAGAATTGAAGCCATTACCGGAGAGACTGCCCTAAAATATTTTGAAGATCAAAATCAGCTGTTGGAACAAGTCAACAGTTTGATGAAAAATCCACAAGACTTAACCAAGGCAGTCACTCAATTGCAAACCGAAAATCTAATCTTAAAAAAAGAACTCAACGATCTCAGAAAACTCAAGAGTCAAATCTTGGCCCAAGAGGCACAAAAAGAAATACAACATCATAAAGGAATTGCCTTTTTGGCAAAAGAGGTTGATTTAGACGCACAAGCCATAAAAGACCTTACTTTTGAGTTGGGTAAAAATCGAGATGACCTCTTTGTAGTGCTTGGATCTGCAAAAGACGACAAACCTATTCTCAGTTGTTATATTTCAAAAAAATTGGTAAAAGATAAGTCTATGGATGCTGGAAAGATTGTCCGAGAACTTGGTAAATTTATACAAGGTGGTGGTGGGGGACAACCCTTTTTCGCTACAGCCGGAGGAAAAAACTCTGCCGGAATCCCCCAGGCACTGAAAGCTGCTGAAGACCTGATTTAATTCAAAATAGATGAGCCAGGAGGATAATTTTTTAAAATCTCCGAAACAAAAATTGCTATCCTCTCATCACGGTTTTTGGTATATTCACTGATGCCGCCTTTCCCTTTACCTTGCCAAACCAATTGTTTTGTTTTGGCATCGATCAAATCAATGTAAAGCACACCTTCGGTTCTACTGGAAACGGTGTTTTGGTTGGGCCCCCACATCCATGGATTCCATCCCCAACCCCAGAAACCAAAATTCATATTGTTTACATACACTTTTTCCTTTGCAATAGTATTGATGCTCACCAACAGATCCGGCATATCAGATTTTATCATTGATTTTTTTGACATTTGAAGGTCAATCGCTTTCATGATCCTACGCTTGTCAAGATCTGAAATTTCCACCTTATCAATTCCTGGTTTGAAATATGCAAAAGTTTTGTAGTCTGAAAAATCAACTCCCGAATCATGGTCTGTAAAAACGCTGATGGAGCTACACCCTAACAAAGGGAGCAACAACAATAAATAAATTCTTTTCATGATGATTTTTTGTAAAAATTAAACAAAAACTGTGCCGAAATTAAACTACAGTTTTTGGATCAAAACCATAGGGGCAGTGTCTGCAATTAGACTGACAACAATACCCCCTTTTTCGGTGGTACTTTTCTGTAAAGACTCGATATCCCTCGGGAGATAAATAAAAATCTTCTTCTTCAAGTGGTAAATCACGTTCCATATATGCCCATCAAATGTAGCCATATTTAAAGTTTATCCTTTAATTTTGTCATGATTATGTCCTTATTTCTGAATCAAAATTCGGTTAATCAATTCCTGACCTCCATCGATGGTTCTGAGATTACGCTTAAGAGGGAAGATCAACTGCATCCTACCGTTTCAGGAAATAAATTCAGAAAACTTAAATACAATTTGCTACAAGCAAAACAAGAGGGATTCAATATCTTATTGACTTTTGGTGGGGCATTTTCCAACCACCTTACAGCAACTGCTGCTGCCGGGAAGATTATGGGATTTAAAACCATAGGCGTCGTTAGGGGAGAAGAAGAAAGAAAGTTGAACTCTAGCCTACAATTTTGTCAAGATCAAGGTATGATTTTATATCCCATTTCTCGGTCCGACTACCGTCAAAAGCACCTGCCGGAGTTGATGATGCAACTTAAAAAAAAGTTTGGAGTATTTTATCCCCTGCCTGAGGGGGGGACCAATTCACTGGCTGTAAAAGGTTGCATGGAAATTCTAACAGATGACGATGCCTGCTTTGATTTGATTGCTTGTAGTGTTGGTACGGGTGGCACTTTGGCCGGTTTGATCGAAAGCGCGTCACCCCATCAAAAGATTATGGGTTTTTCTGCTTTGAGAAATCTAAGTCTCGAAGGAGAAATCAAAAAATGGACCCTTAAGCAAAATTGGACCATAAATCACGATTTTAGCTTTGGAGGATATGCAAAAGTTTCACATGATCTGATCAATTTTATCAATACCTTTAATAAAAATTTTAAAACTCCTTTGGATCCCGTTTATACCGGAAAGCTCCTTTTTGGTATTTTTGATCTAATAAAAAATAAAAAATGGCCCAGGGGAAAAAAGATATTGGTCATTCACACAGGAGGCTTACAGAGCATCGAGGGCATGAACCAAAAACTATCCAAAAAAAAATGGCCCAAAATCACTATTTGACCTCTGTATTTTTAATTCTAACACTGATTATCAACAGTTGTGGCAGTGCCAAAAAAGTTAAAATTAAAGCCTCCAGTAACATTGTCAAATCCACCGAATATATCTTGGCCAAGTCCACGGAAACACAAATCAAACCTCTAAAATCCTACAAAAAACTATCGGTAGCAGAGCGGGTGGATCGTTATGTAAAAACCTATGCTGAAGTGGCGCAACAGGAAATGAAATCCTATGACATTCCCGCCAGCATTACTTTGGCACAAGCTATACTCGAATCGGGAATGGGGGACAGCCGATTAGCTACACAAGCCAACAATCATTTTGGCATCAAATGTCATAAAGAATGGAAGGGCAAACGGATCTATCACGATGACGATAAAAAAGGAGAATGCTTTAGGGTTTATAAAGACCCACGCAAATCTTATCGGGATCATTCCCTCTTTTTGACAAGTCGTTCCCGATACGACTTTCTTTTCGATATAAAAAAAAATGATTATAAAGCCTGGGCCAAAGGACTTAAAAAAGCAGGCTATGCTACCGACCCCAAATACCCTGATAAACTCATCAGTTTGATCGAACGTTATCGTCTGGATAGGTACGACCTCAAAAAAAGAAAGGCAAAAAAAGAAATTGAACAAAAGGTTGTAATTACTGAACACAAAATTCATAAGGTGCAAAAAGGTGATACCCTATATTCTATTTCCAAAAAATATAAAGTTGATTTACAGCTCATTGTTCAAGAAAATAAACTTGAAAACAGTACCATATTTTTAGGTCAAAATTTAATTATTCCTCAAGCTCAATAGCTATGCGATACCAGAGAAGCAGCACCCTATTTCAGTCCGCTATGAATGTAATTCCTGGAGGAGTAAATTCTCCCGTCCGTGCTTTTAAAGCCGTTGGAGGAACCCCTATTTTTGTGCAAAAAGCCAAAGGAGCTTACCTATTTGATGAGGACGGTAATACCTTTATCGACTACATTTCCAGTTGGGGTCCAATGATTTTAGGACATGCGTTTGAACCTGTTATAAAGGCAGTTAAGGAGAGAGCAGATAGAGGAACTTCATATGGTATGCCTACTGAATTGGAAACACAAATTGCCGAATTAGCGGTAAAAATGATTCCTAATATTGACCAAATAAGAATGGTCAATTCCGGAACAGAAGCATGTATGAGTGCTGTGCGATTGGCAAGGGGTTTTACAGGAAAAGAAAAAATTATCAAGTTTGCCGGATGTTATCACGGCCATTCAGACGCTTTTTTGATTCAAGCTGGAAGTGGTGCAGTTACTTTTGGAGCCCCCAACAGTCCTGGAGTTACTCAAGGTACTGCCAAAGACACCCTTTCGGCGAAATACAATAATCTTGAAAGTGTTGCCATTCACTTTGAACAACATCCAGAACAAATAGCAGCCATTATCATTGAACCAGTTGCCGGAAATATGGGGTGTATTCCACCCAAATCAGGATTTATTTGGGGGTTACGAAAACTTTGCGATGAACATAATGCACTACTGATTTTTGATGAGGTAATGACTGGATTTCGTTTGGCTAAGGGTGGGGCACAAGAATGCCTTAAAATTAAAGCTGACATCTGTACCTATGGAAAGGTTTTAGGAGGGGGACTTCCTGTTGGTGCTCTCGCAGCAAGAAATGAAATAATGAAGCATTTGGCTCCTGAAGGTCCGGTTTATCAAGCTGGAACTTTGAGTGGTAATCCTCTTGCCATGGAGGCGGGATTCGCTATGCTAACATACCTCGACAATAATCCCGATGTTTTTGAAAGCCTTGAAAAAAAGACCGAAATGCTTCATCAAGGCATGGAAACAGTATTAGATAAAAAAGGAATTCACTATCAGATTAATCGCTATGGCTCAATGCTCTCACTTCATTTTACCCAAAAGCCTGTGGTTGATTTTGAATCAGCCGCATTGGGGAATAACGAAAACTTTAAAAAATACTTCCATGGTATGCTTGATCGAGGAGTGTATTTGCCTCCTAGTGCTTTTGAGAGTTATTTCCTTAACGATGCCCTCTCAGAGGAAGACATTGCTTTTACCATCTCGGCCTTTGAGGATTGGCTAAAAAGTTTTTAAAGAGATAATCTATAACTTTCAATAGGTTAGTTATCATGGTTGAATTCAAATAAAATTGTTATTATGGCGAAATATTTATGGGAGTGAGAAACACGGCTTGGGGCCCATAAATGCTTACATTACCACTCTAATTTTTTAAAATTCAATTTGGTAACCCCACCCAAAGTCCTTGATCATCTTTAAATACTTTTGCCAGCTTATTTTTCGTCAATGTTTTAATCGTTTTATCCCATTTTTTGTTACTTAAACCACTTTGTTTTTTAAGGTTGTATAGGAAGGTTGGACTTTCTTTTTTAAGGAGTTCTAAAATCAACTTTTCTTCTTTAGAAAGGGGGATGGCTTTTTGTTCTGGTTTCATCTGAGGGAAAAGTAGTACTTCCTGTATTGAGCTATTGTTGGTCATCAGCATTACCAGGCGGTCAATCCCAATCCCGATTCCTGAGGTCGGCGGCATACCGTATTCCAAAGCACGCAGAAAATCTTGATCTATAAACATAGCTTCATCGTCTCCTTTTTCACTCAGGGCCAATTGGGCCTCAAAACGCTCTCTTTGGTCAATAGGATCATTCAATTCAGAATAGGCATTGGCCAGCTCTTTTCCATTCACCATCAATTCAAAACGCTCCGTTAATTTTGGATTTTCGCGATGCTCTTTCGTCAGAGGACTCATAGATTTAGGGTAATCGGTGATAAAGGTAGGTTGAACGTAATGGTGTTCACATTTTTCTCCAAAAATTTCATCGATCAATTTGCCTTCTCCCATGGTATCGTCTACTTCTATCCCCAATTTTTTTGCCGTTTCACGCAATTGATTTTCGTCCATATCGGCAATATCAAATCCGGTATGGGTTTTGATAGCTTCTAAAATGGGAATACGGGGGTAGGGAGCTTTAAAATCAATTTTGTGATCTCCCACAGTAACTTTTGTTGTAACATGGGTATCTAAGGTTACTTTTTCCAATAACGCCTCGGTAGTTTCCATCATCCAGAAATAGTCCTTATAAGCCACATAGAGTTCCATGACCGTAAACTCGGGATTGTGGGTGCGATCCATTCCTTCATTTCTGAAGTCTTTGGAGAATTCATAGACCCCGTCAAAACCTCCTACAATAAGACGTTTTAGATACAATTCATTGGCTATTCTTAGGTATAAGGGGATATTCAGAGCGTTGTGGTGGGTAACGAAAGGACGGGCTGCCGCACCCCCTGGGATGGGTTGTAATACAGGAGTTTCGACTTCCAGATAGCCTTTTTCGTTAAAAAAATTTCTTATGCTGTTGGTGATCTTTGTTCGTTTGACAAAGGTGTCTTTTACTTTAGGATTGACAATCAAATCGACATAACGCTGGCGATAGCGCTGTTCGGGATCATTGAAGTCATCATAGACATTTCCCTCGGCATCGGTTTTGGGAAGGGGAAGTGGACGTAAGGTTTTATTAAGCACGGAAAAGGATTTTACCATAACGGTTTTTTCACCTACCTGTGTGGTAAAAAGATTCCCTTCAACACCTATGATATCTCCAATATCGAGTAGTTTTTTGTATACTTCATTATAGAGGGTTTTGTCTTGGTCAGGGCAAATTTCGTCTCTGTTGAAATAGACTTGAATTCGACCCTCGCTGTCTTGCAATTCTGCAAAACTGGCCTTACCTTGAATCCTACGAGACATCAATCGCCCGGCTAATGTGACGGTTTTGCCTTCACTAAAGTCCTTTTTGATGCTTTTGGAATTTGCATCTACCGGATATAATGTTGCTGGGTAGGGGTTAATCCCCAATTTGCGGAGTGCTATTAGCTTTTCTCTCCTTACTTGTTCTTGCTCTGAAAGTTGCGCCATTAGGCCATTTGATTTTTGCAAATATAATCAGTCTCAAGTAATCGGTAATCAAATTTCCTATCTTTGCCAAAAGCATGGTAATTTGAATTTTTGGCGTGTCCTTTTATCGATCCTTTTCCCACCTCTTTCTGTATTAGACCAAGGCTGTGGCTCAATCATTATTGTCTTTTTACTGACCTTATGTGGTTGGGTACCCGGTGTAATTGCGGCCCTGGTGATTTTGAATAACCCTGAGCGTTGGGACCCATGATGAATAGGACGATAAAAGTAGCAGATTGGGGGTCACTTTCATATGAAATAGCTTGGCAAAAACAAGAGGATTTTTTTTCTAAAATCATTGCCCGTAAAAAAGAAAACCGAAAACTGGAATGCCCTTTTCCAACAGACAATCACTTTTTTTTTGTGACACACCCTCCTGTTTTTACAACAGGTAAAAGCGGAAAAATGGAACATTTGCTATTAAATAAAAATGAATTGACCGCTAAAAGCATTTCTTTTTTTAGAACCAATCGCGGGGGAGATATCACTTTCCATGGCCCCGGACAGATTGTAGGCTACCCCATTTTGGATTTAGATAATTTTTTTACCGATATCCATAAGTATTTGCGTTGTCTTGAGGAGGTGATCATCAAAACCTTGTTTGACTTTGGAGTAAATGGTGCGAGAAGTGATCGAGAAACAGGGGTTTGGTTGGATTTGAATACCCCTTTTGCCCGAAAAATATGCGCTATGGGTGTAAGAGCAAGTCGCTGGGTTACTATGCACGGGTTTGCCCTGAATGTCAACACTGATTTATCTTATTTCGATTACATAGTACCCTGTGGCATTCAAGGTAAAGGGGTAACCTCACTGGCGAAAGAGTTGAATGAGCAGGTCAATGAGAAAGAAGTAAAAGACAAATTTATAAAACACTTTGCCGAAGTGTTTGAGGCAGTGATTATTAATTGATTTCATAAATTAGAATACTGTTATCTGCTGTGCTCACTAACATTTCCAAGGATTTATCCTTGTCACTGTTAGATAGATCGATTGCTGATTTTCCATAGACCGGAAAGCCCTCAACCGATTCACCATTGCTGTAAAATAAATATACCTTTTGGTTACTTAGATCAGTAGTGCTGAAATAAAGTGTATTGTTGAGATAAAATATTTTGGGTGAGGTGTATTCTCCAAAAGGGAGGTTAACAGGAATACCCTTTATGTTAATGGTATTCTCTGAGATTGTCACCAAAGTTTTTGTAGTAGCATCAATGCGATGGTCTGCAGCTAAGTTTAATTTGGAGGCCACCATGTTTCCTTTGGTGTCAATCTGGATCAAATTCCCTCCTTGATCGCTTGTTGCAAAAGTATTGAGATATGAAAAAATACCATTCTCAGTAAAGTCAACTTTACCTTTGACTTTGACACGATCTTTTCCGGTTCGGGAAACGATTTTTAAAGTATTATTTTCCATTGGGATTAGAATATAATCCTTGCTTTGTAAGCGAATGTGTTTTGGAGGACTAACGATATTAGCATTAACTTTTTTAAGGGTAAATCCATTGAGTTTTTTTCCGCGGTTATTGAACATCAAGAGTGTACGATCCTGAGCAATCAAAAAGCGGTAATTGCGATTATTGTCGTAATCAAAAACAGATAGAGGGAGGGGATTGATACTTTTGGGAAGTTTGATGTTAAAGGGCTTAACAATTTTTCCGTTTCGGTCGAGTATCATCATTCGATCGGCTGTCCTAAAAGCAAGTTGCCAACGGTTATTCTTATATAGATCGACTTGTTGGATACTTCCAATAATTTTACCAGACAACTGTTTTTTCCAATACAATTTACCTGTATTAGAGAATAGATAAAGTACGTTGTCGCTATCCTGAACAACTACATCCATACCTTTATTTCTGTGATTTTTGAACCATTGAGGAGGGATGATTGGACGCTTATTGAGTTCCAGGTTATATGCATTTTTTACTCCCGTTTTGTTATCTGAAGTCAGGTTTTTTTGAAAACAAAGGTGAAGGTGGGTAAAATCAGGTTCAGCTAAGCCTTGGAAGGCAACAAAGGGGTACTCGTCAATAGGTAAATTTTTGATGTTCTTTTTTATTTTATTTTGCAACCAGTATTTTACCAAATTTTTAGTGTTACCGACCCATAAAAATGAATTTTCATCTGAAAGTTTTTCCTCCAAGTTTTTATAGGAGGAGAGGCGATCCAATGTATTTCGGTCCAAATAACTTCCTATAAGATTTTTCAATCCTGATTCTGTTTCGCTCATGATCAGAAGATTTTCATGCCAGCAGGCCCATTTGGGATCAATTTTGTCACCAAAAATATCGATTAAAGAATTAAGGTCCTCAGGAATAGTACAAGGGTAGTAGGATAAATTGCGAAATTTTTTTGTTTCATTTTCCGTTGATAGGAAATCTGGGAAGTTTTCTTGAATATCGTCTATGTTAAAGACAATTGACTTTTTGTTATCTACATTAATCCAAGCTATCTCGTTCAGATTTTTCATTGCAGAAAAATCAGTGCCTTTGAAAGGTAAATTTAAGTGTCTGCTGTATCGCTTAAAATTATCCTCCAATTGTTCCATATTTTCTATTGGAAAACCAAGGTAGCTGGTGAAGTTTTCAGGAACAATCTTGGATAGCGATAATTTTTTCGGTTTCATATTTTTTACCAAGAACAAACCATCCGGAATAGAGTCATTTAGAAAGGCTACTCCATTGAGGTTTATAGCATTTTCCGAAATCTCCATACCCAATTCAATCCAATCTCGCCCGGTATCAGGAAAAAGTGGATTGTTAGGGAAAAAATCATTTGCCAGTGGAAAAGAGGTAGGATGTAATATAAAATTAATAGCCAAATCCTCATCCATACTTTTTGCTAGCTTATAAAATGCCTGGCTAGTTATCCCTCGCTGTTGTTTTTGAAAATTTCGAATTCCATTTTCGATCACTAGTTGAGACTGGGACAACATTTTAAAATGTCCTAAATGTGTGCTGTAAAAAGTTTGTCCCTCTTTTTCTATAGTCCCAATGGTTTTTCCACTATATTTAATTGTCTTCATTCCCGAAACAACGCTGTCCATTGGATTCCTTCTGCAAATGAGACCTACAACATTTTCATTTCTTCCCAAAGGAGTAATAAAAACCAAATGAGGGGAGGGGGTGTTTTCGGGTATGATGTTTTGGATAGTTTTTTTTAAATCATCATTTAATGAAAAGATTTTAGTTAATAAATTTGAATTCTTTAAAGAAATACTGTCGTTGATTTGGGCAACAACACTAGTGTTCTGTGGAACCAACTCAATCAGATTGATTTCCATACCAATATTGGGTTTACAACCTATTATAAGCCAGATAGAGGTTAAGGATAAAAATCTTTTGATCATCATTATCAAAAATATTAAATCGGGTCTTCAATTTTATGATAATGGGTAGATTAAATTCAACTGACTTTTCAACACTGATAGTAAAGATCAAAGTTTTAGTACTAATTGTTTTGGTAGCAATTGAAAAGATTTTCGGTGATGGGGGGTAGTTCCATATTTTGAAATAGCCTCACGATGTAATTTGGTCGGATAACCCTTGTTCTTATCCCAGGAGTATTTCGAAAATTCTTGATGAATTTTTTTCATGTAATCATCTCGGTAGGTTTTGGCCAGCACAGAGGCTGCAGCTATGTTCTGGTATTTGCCGTCTCCCATGATGACACATTCATGGGGAACCGATTTAAAGGGGTGAAAACAATTGCCATCTACAGCTATAAAATCAATAGTTAAATACAATTGTGACAATGCTAAATGCATCGCCTTTATGCTGGCATTGAGAATATTGATTTTGTCAATTTCATCAGGGTAAACATGTGCGAAGGAAAAAGCTATGGCTTTCGCTTCTATTTGAGGACGAAGATAATAGCGTTGTTTTTCGGTTAGTTTTTTGGAGTCGTTTAATTCGGCCAATTCAAAATCTGAAGGCAAGATCACCGCAGCAGCAGTAACAGGCCCAGCCAAGCAACCCCTGCCGGCTTCGTCTGTTCCCGCTTCTGTATCTGATGTAATTTGTCTGATCAACAAAACCCTATATTCGTTTAGTTTAGTGAACCCAAATTAAGTACAATTATTTTAACTTCGCATCAAATTGATTTTAATGAAGCGACTCTTCCTTATTTTTTTGCTTATGGTTGCCTATCAGACCCATGCGCAAGAAAATCAGGTCACTGAAGACCAAGTCGCTTCACCGAATAATACCCTCGAAGTAATCGGGTTTTCTGTAATTGATGAGGAGGTTAGTGATAGTTTATCTATTGCAAATGACAGCCTTGAGATCAAGGAAAAAAAAATCAGCCGCAGAGATTCTTTGTTGTTTTTGTTTTTTAGGCTACCTAAACCTGGAATTATAAAAAATATTGTCTTGGATACCCTTCCCAAAATTCCGGACTCAATTGCCGAAAATTTAACTCCGCAATTTAAATACATGAATGACATTGGGTTTGATCACGACAGTAGGTTTATATGCAATTCATTGATCATTCAGTTGTTGGACTCTTTCTCTATTGAAAGAACTCAATACAATATACGAATGCTAAAGGCGCGGGAGATCGCACAAAAACCAATTAAAGAAATGGAAGAGGTGACCATTGAGGATTATAAAATTTATTATTCTGATGGAAGTGTAAAGCACATAGATACCACATTGACCGTTAACAAAGACTATCACTTTAATTATCTGCGTAAAGACTACTTTGAATTGCTTCCTTTTGCCAATGTGGGTGAGACTTACAACAAACTGGGGTATGATTTCCAAGATCAAAAACTAATCCCCGACATCGGAGCTAGGGCAAAGCATTATGGATATATGGAGGAAGACGAAATTGGGTATTATGAGGTGCCCTCTCCATTGACAGAATTGTTTTTTAAAACTGTATTTGAACAAGGACAATTAGTAGATGCGTTGATTACGTTGAATACTTCACCACGCCTCAATATCACTCTGGCACACAAAGCCTTTCGCTCACTTGGAAATTATATCAATACACTTGGGGGGGGAACTAATCTTCGCTTTGCTTCCAATTACACTAGTAAAAATTATCGTTATCGACAGCGCTCCCATTTTGCAGCACAAAGAATTGAAAATCAAGCTAATGGCGGTTTAGATTCACTTAATGTTTATTTTTTTGAAAAAGCAATTGAGGATTTTGATTACGATGGTTTTTTAGATCGATCTAGATTGATCAACAATGTCAATTCAGATAACACACTTATTGGTAGGCGTTATTATATAGATCATCAGTATGACGCAAAATTGGGTGGTTATGATAAGATGAAAAATTATGAAAAACCTAAAATCCTGACTTTTGGGCATAAACTAAATTTCGAAGGAAAACATTTTATTTTCAATAATTCAACATCAAATTCTTTTTTTGGTACAGTTTCAGGCACAGCTATATTTGAGACACGCACGTCACTTGATGTGATGGATAATGAATTATATGCCATATATCATGAAAAGAACTTGGGAGAACTCAAAGCAGGTTTACGATTGATCCATTGGGATTACAGCATCAGTTTACCTGAAAATACCAAAAACCCGGATGAGCCGTTTGATTACGGACCCAACCCTACCGAAATTAAGGCCAATCAGTTGGCCCTTTCTTCCTATTGGAAAAAAACATTTTTAAAATTTGATTTTAAAGCAGAGGGTTATTTCTCTGCAAAAAAAGAGTACTCTAGCCAATTCATTTCAGTTGCTATCAATAGAGATTATAATAATGGTATTTTTACCAAAGCAAAGCTAAATCTAAGATCACAGACTCCTAATTTTAACTTTTTTCTGAATCGAAGCAACTTTATTGAATACGATTGGTTCAACCCGAGTTTTAAGAATCAATTGACTAATTCACTGAATTTTTCTTTTGGACATCCTATTTGGGGAACTTTTGAAGGCCAATATGAATTACTCAAAAACTATACTTACTTCAGAAACTTAAACCCTATACTTAAAAAGATTTCCTATTCTTTAGTTTTGAAAAAAAAGCAGGAGGAACTGGTGGTAACTCCAGAACAATTTGATAGTGAAATTAGATATCTTAAATTACGTTTTTATCAAGAACTAAATTTTTGGAAATTCACCTTGGCCAATACAGCCCAGTATCAGATGGTTTCTAATGGTAGTAATGAGAATGACTTCGCTCCACTTAATGTTCCTGAGTGGAATTTGAGATCATCTTTTCTTTTTTCAAGTGAACTTTTTAACAAGGCCCTATATTTACAAACTGGTGTCACGGCTCAGTATTTTACTGAATTCTATGCTGACAGGTACAGCGCACATTTGGGGGAATTTGTTTCTCAAAACCACACGAAAATTGGAAAATTTCCAAGGTTAGACTTTTTTGTTAATGCCAAAATACAGCAAACTCGCTTATTTTTTAAGTATGAGCACTTCAACAGTGATATTACGGGATATAATTTTTATTCCGCCCCCTATACTCCTTATCGTGATTCATCGATTCGTTTTGGCTTGGTCTGGAACTTTTTTCAGTAAAATTGAAATCTGTTTTAATAGAAATATTATGCTATCTATTACTCTACAATAAAAATTCAGGGGAACCCCCAATGTTTTTTAAAGAGTCTCTTAAATGGCAAAGCATTTACAATCTACTTTGCAAACTTTTTTAAATCTTTAGCACTTTAAATAAAAGTTTCCTTAAAATTCGTTTACTTTTTTTAACAAAAAAATTTGAAATCCAGTCATATCCTAGTAACTAAGGTTAATAAATATTGAATTTTAAAAAAAATATTTAACGAAACGGTCAAAAGATTTATTTTTGACGAATAGAAAAACTAATTGATATTAGGCTATGCAGATTTAGCTAATTTATTTAAAAAAAGGGAGGCTAAAAAAAGTCCTTTAATAGGAGAATTTTACAAAGTTTATATTGCCAACAAATCTCCTGACATATTTTTTAACGGAAGATCCGAACTACCCATCAAGTGTGTGTCAATTTGGTGTGCGGCTTCTCTGCCTTCTGAGATAGCCCACACAATTAGGGATTGACCTCTTCTTGCATCTCCAGCAGTAAAAATATTTGATTTACTGGTTTGGTATTTATTTTCTCCTTTAATATTTCCTCTTGGGTCAAAGGTTAATCCAAATTGCTCTGGCAGTGATTTCTCTGGACCTGTAAACCCCAAGGCTAAAAGAGCCAATTCACAAGGCCATTCTCTCTCAGAACCTCTTATTTCCTTCAATTGAGGTCGCTCTCCGGGGATTTTTTTCCATTCTACTTCAACGGTCTTTAAACCTTTGAGGTTTCCTTTTTCATCACCAATAAATTCCTTTGTCAGTATACTCCACTCTCGATGGCTTCCCTCTTCATGTGAAGAACTGGTTTTAAGTTTGAAAGGCCAATAGGGCCAGGGGTTTTCTTCAGTTCTTCCATCAGCTGGTTTGGGCATGATCTCAAAATTAGTTACGCTTTTTGCACCTTGGCGGTTAGAGGTTCCAATGCAGTCTGAACCAGTATCTCCTCCTCCAATAACAATAACATTCTTACCTTTAGCCAAATATTTGGATACACGTTCATGTTGTCCATCAACGGCTTTATTATTATGGGGTAGGAAGTCCATAGCCTGTATCACTCCATTGAGGTCTGCACCAGGAATTGGAAGTTCCCTTTTTATACTAGCTCCAGTACAAAGTAAAACTGCATCAAAATCCTTTTCGATGTTCTCAGTTTTAATAGTTTTACCAACCTCAACATTACATTTAAATGTAATACCCTCCGCCTCAAGAATTTCTAAGCGTCGATCTATGACATTTTTTTCCATCTTAAAATCTGGGATTCCATAACGAAGCAATCCACCAATTTTATTATCTCTCTCGAAAACAGTAACGTTATGTCCAGCGCGATTGAGTTGCTGCGCAGCTGCCAATCCAGCAGGCCCCGATCCAATTACAGCAATAGTTTTTTTTGTTCTGTTTGTAGGGGGTTTAGGCTTGATCCAGCCTTCCGAAAACCCCCTTTCAACAATGTATTTTTCAATTAATTCTATTGATACAGGTGGATTAATTATCCCCAATACGCAAGCCTCCTCACATGGGGCGGGGCAGAGTCTACCAGTAAATTCAGGAAAATTATTGGTAGAGTGTAAAATATTTAGCGCTTTTTGCCACTCATTTTTATGTACAGCGTCATTAAAATCAGGTATCAAATTACCTAAAGGGCAACCGCTATGGCAAAAAGGAACTCCGCAATCCATACACCTTCCTCCTTGTTCCTGTAATTCGACATTATTTGGAGCAACTGTAAACTCTTTATAATTTTTGATTCTTTTTTTTGGTGTTTCGACAGTTTCTCTAATTCTGTCATACTCCATGAATCCCCTTAACTTTCCCATAGTTAACTAATTTTATTTTCTTTTTTACTTCTTTCAAGAATTTCTAGAGCTTTTTTATAGTCAGTTGGCATTACTTTGATAAAATTTTTAATGGAACTGTTCCAATCATTTAAAATTTGACCAGCAATTTTACTTCCAGTATATTTTTGATGGTTTTTGATTAGGGATAAAACTTCGTCTTTATCATTAATGTTTAAATCTTCTAATTCTACCATTTCAAGGTTAAATTTTTTCTCATCAAAGAATCCACTCTTACTAAAAATGTAGGCTATACCACCACTCATGCCAGCTGCAAAATTTCTCCCAAAATTCCCAAGTATTACAGCAACACCACCTGTCATGTATTCACACCCATGATCACCAATTCCCTCCACAACAGCCTTAGCTCCAGAATTTCTTACACAGAACCTTTCACCTGCAATACCATTTACATATGCTTCACCATTCGTAGCACCGTACAGTGCAACATTACCTGTAATTATATTTTCATTAGATTTGAATGAAGCTTCGTCTGGCACCTTTGCAATAATCGTTGCGCCAGAGAGCCCCTTTCCAAAATAATCGTTGGTGGTTCCGGTAATTTTCATCAACAAACCCTTTGTGGCAAAACAACCAAAGCTCTGACCACCAGTTCCAAAAAAATTCAATTTCAAAGTATCTTTTGGAAGTCCGTCCGGCCCATGTAGGTTTGAAATTTCATTACTTAAAATTGCACCTATTGTTCTATCAGTGTTTTTAATTTTATAATTTAATTCAGTTGACTTCTTATTAAAAATTGCACTTTTCGCATCATCTAATATCTTAAAATCTATTACATTTTCTAAATTATGGTTTTGAAGCTCTGTATTTCTCTCAATTAAATCTTCTGAAATATTTTTATGCGGTTTGTAAAGAATTTTGGAAAGATCAATTCCCTCAGCTTTAAAATGGTTAATAGCTTTGTTCATGTTTAATTTCTGAGATTGACCTACCATCTCATTTACACTTCTAAATCCAAGCTCTGACATTATTTGTCTTAATTCTTCAGCAACAAAATACATGTAGTTAATTACGTGTTCCGGTTTTCCATTAAAATTTTTTCTTAAATCTGGATCTTGAGTTGCAATTCCAACTGGACAAGTGTTTAAATGGCACGCCCTCATCATAATACAGCCACTTGCAATTAAAGGAGCGGTTGAAAATCCGAATTCTTCAGCACCAAGCAAACATGCAATAGCAACGTCCCTTCCAGTTTTCAATTGACCATCACATTCAAGAACGACTCTACTTCTGAGACCATTTAAGACCAAGGTTTGTTGGGCCTCTGCGATTCCTAGCTCCCAGGGCAATCCAGCATGTTTTAATGATGTTAAAGGGGAGGCGCCAGTCCCACCATCATAGCCTGAAATTAAAATTACATCGGCTTTAGCTTTTGCAACCCCAGCTGCAATAGTTCCAACTCCAACTTCAGAAACTAACTTGACGTTAATTCTTGCTTTTCTATTTGCATTCTTTAAATCGTAAATCAATTGTGAGAGATCCTCAATTGAATATATATCGTGATGTGGAGGAGGTGAAATTAATCCAACATATGGAGTGGAATTTCTAACTGAGGCAATGTAGGGATTTACTTTAGGACCTGGTAGTTGACCGCCCTCCCCTGGTTTAGCTCCTTGAGCCATTTTAATTTGAATTTCTTTAGCAGAGCTCAAGTAATGACTTGAAACACCAAATCTTCCAGATGCGACCTGTTTGATTGCTGAGTTTTTTAAATCACCATTTTCATCAGGAAGAAATCTTTTGGGGTCTTCGCCGCCTTCACCAGAATTACTTTTTCCTCCAATTCTGTTCATCGCAACGGCAAGATTCTCATGAGCTTCTTGACTTATAGAACCCAATGACATTGCACCTGTTTTAAACCTTTTAACGATTTCGGTCCATGGTTCAACCTGATTTATTGGAATTGGATCAAAATTCGAAAACTCAAATAACCCACGCAAAGTCATTAATTTATGATTTTGATCATTGATTAACTTGGCAAAGCTTTCGTATTTGTCAAAGCTTTTATTTCTAACAGCCTGCTGAAGAGTTGAGATTGTTGAGGGGTTTACAACATGAGCTTCACCATCTCTTCTCCACCTGTATTCTCCACCAATTTCAAGGGATAATCCCAAATTAGATTCATGGATAAATGCCCTAGTGTGCCTATTATTTACGTCTTTTTCAATTTCATATAGTCCAATTCCCTCAATTCGAGTCGGAGTATTAGTAAAGAACTCATCAATGAATTTTTTAGATAGACCAAGAGCTTCAAAAATTTGAGCACCTCTGTAAGAGTTTAATGTTGATATACCTATTTTATTCATTATTTTCACAATACCTTTTGCAATTGCTTTATTGAAATTTTCAACTGCTATGTTAGCATTGATCGATAGTTCGTTGCTTTTAGACTGATATTGAATTATTTCATTTACCATGTAAGGATTGACAGCGCTTGCCCCATAACCAAAAAGTAACGCGAAGTGATGAGGTTCCCTTGGTTCAGCTGATTCTAAAATAATACCAAATGAAGACCTTTTTTTATGTCTTTTGAAATAATTGTGAACATGAGATGTGGCCAACAATACTGGAATGGGAGCCAGAGTTGATGAAACGCCTCTATCAGATAAAATAATAATATTTGCACCATTTGAAACTTCTTTGTCAATATTTTTTACGATCTCATCCAAAGAGATTTCAATTCCATTAAAACCCATATCTACCTCATATAGAATAGGAATTTTAACTGCCTTTAAATTATTTTGATCAATACACGAGATTTTATCCAGATCCTCATTGGAAATAATTGGGTTTTCTATATATAATTTGCTAGCATGTTTGTCAGAAATTTCGAAAAGGTTAAATTCTTTACCAAGAGTCAAACTAATATCAGTTACAATCTCTTCTCTAATTCCATCAAGAGGGGGGTTTGTAACTTGAGCAAATAACTGCTTGAAATAGTTGAAAAGTAATTGTGGTTTGTCAGATAAAACTGCTAGTGGTGTATCGGTGCCCATTGAGCCAATTGCTTCTTTTCCACTAATTAACATAGGGGATATTATTGTAGATACGTCTTCTTGAGTGTAGCCAAAAATTCTCATTCTGGTTTCAAAACTTTCCTTTTCTGCAAGTTCAATTTTTTTATTGTATGGTATATTTTTTAATAAGATTAAATTATCATTAATCCATTTCTCGTATGGTTTTTTTGAGGTAATTATTTTTTTAATTTCATCATCTTGTACAATTCTTCCCTCGTCCATATTAACAAGGAACATCTTTCCTGGCTCTAGTCTTCCATGCATTTCAACATTTGCGGGATCAATTTCCAAAACTCCTGTTTCTGAGGACATCACTACATACCCGTCTTTAGTAACTGTATATCTTGATGGTCTTAGACCATTTCTATCAAGTAAGGCACCAATAAATTTCCCATCAGTAAATGGGATTGAAGCAGGGCCATCCCATGGCTCGATTAAACATGAATTGAATTTATAGAAAGCTTTTTTTGTATCATCCATGTATGTGTGTTTTTCCCATGCTTCAGGAACTAACATCATCATAACCTCAGGAAGTGATCTACCGGTAGAGAGCAGAAGTTCAACTGCCATATCCATTGAACAAGAATCAGATTTTCCTGGTAGAATTATGGGTAGCATTTTTTTAATATCATCACCAAAGAATTCACTCTCAAGAAGTTCTTCTCTTGTTTCCATTCTGCTAAAATTTCCCCGGTAAGTATTTATTTCACCGTTGTGGCACATGTAGCGAAATGGTTGAGCTAGATCCCATGTTGGAAAGGTATTTGTAGAAAATCTTTGATGAACTAAAGCTAGTTTTGTTACTACTTTAGGCTCAGATAAATCAGAGTAATATCCTTTAATATCTTTTGGAATAAGCAGCCCTTTATAAATTACAGTTCGATTTGATAAGCTGGGGATATAAAAAAAGGAGTTTTGAGATAAATTGGATTCATATATTTTATGTTCTGAGATTTTTCTTGCGCAAAATAATTTATTATTAAAATTTTGCTCGGTAATTTTATTATTTCCTTTACCCACAAAAATCTGCATAATTTTTGGTTCAGTTTGGGCAGCTATTTTTCCAACAATTTCAGTTCTCACTGGAACTTTCCTCCACCCTAAAACTTTGAGACCTTGATTCTTAAATTCAGATTCCAAAACCCCAATACAAAATGATCTTTGATTCTCTTTTTTTGGTAAAAAAACCATTCCTACAGCATACTCACCATATTCAGGTAGTTTAAAACTGCACTGATCTTTTAAAAATTCATGTGGGATTTCGATCAAAATACCAGCACCATCTCCCGTTTTCCCATCAGCACTAACAGCACCCCTGTGCTCTAAACAATCCAGTATATCGAGTGCTTTGTGAATGATATCATTAGTTTTCTTTCCCTGAAGACTACAAATGAATCCAGCACCACAGTTGTCGTGCTCATATTCTGGGGAGTATAATCCTTGCTTCTCTGGTAACATTTATAAGGTTTTTTTTAAAAGGATATCAAAAATAAATGTTTAAATTTTAAGCCCAAAAGTTTGTCAATTACAATAAAATACAATTGTCAAATTATGATTTTAAGCTTTAAATTTTGCTAAATGTCTAATCAATTGTTCGTTTTAATCATTTATTTTTAAAATTATTTTAACTCTAAACAGAAATCAATTTGCCCAAAGAGAGATCGATAGTTATTACATGATCGGCTGTATGTCAGGTACTTCGTTGGATGGAATAGATCTTGTGTATGTAAAGTTTTCAAAAATTAGCAAATGGTCCTTTGAGATATTGGCTTCCAAAACTGTTAATTATGAAAATGAATGGAAAGATAAATTGAGAAAATCGATTTATTTGTACTCCGCCGAACTTGAAAAACTCAATTTTGAATTTACAAACTTTCTTGGAGACATAATTCGAGACTTTATTATTAATGAAAATATTAGTAAACTGGATGCGGTAGCCTCTCACGGTCATACAGTTTTTCATCAACCCCAGAAGGGTTTGACGTTGCAAATAGGTAATCTGAGTCATTTGGCAGATCGAATTGGATGGCCAGTAGTCTGTGACTTTAGAGTCCAAGATTTAGCTTTTGGTGGGCAAGGGGCTCCGTTAGTCCCAATTGGAGACAAAATGCTTTTTTATAGTTATCAATCTTGTGTCAATTTAGGTGGATTTTCTAATATCAGTATTTTCCATGATCAAACTGTTTTGGCTTATGATATTTGTGCTGTAAATACCGTTTTGAATCATCTAGCTCATCGACTTAATTTACCTTTTGATGAGGGAGGAAAAATAGCACGTAAAGGAAAAATGATTCCGGACCTTTTCAAAAAATTGGACAAACTTTTTTTTTATTCAAAAAACCCACCTAAATCATTGGGGATTGAGTGGGTTAGGGATAATATTTTTCAGATGTTTAATCTTTACAATGAAAGTAGTATTCAAGATTTATTGAATACCTACACCCTTCATATTGCTCAAAAAATAGCAAATTGTTTACCCAAAAAAGGGCCTGTGATGTTTTCTGGAGGAGGAGTATATAATACTTTTTTGGTTGAAGAAATTCAAAAAAAATCCAAAGCGAAAATTGAAGTTCCTGTTGCTGAGCTAATTGATTTTAAAGAAGCATTAATCTTTGCTTTTCTAGGTTTATTAAAGTTGCAAGGGTCAGTCAATTGTCTTGCTAGTGTTACTGGAGCAAAACAAGATCACTCAGCTGGAAAAATATTTATTCCAAAAAATCTGAATGATTAAGATTATTTATACATTGAAGATCCAATTTAAAATCATACCATTAACGTAAAATAGATTTATGGAGATTATACTCATAACAATCTTTTCTCTAGGCTATCTTGCCATTACACTGGAGCAATCCTTAAAAATTGACAAATTAATACCTGCTTTAGCAATGATGTCCATTTTATGGGCTTTAATTGCAGTTTTTCAATTACCGGTGTTTAATGTGGATACCATACTTAAAGAACTCAAACCATCAAATGTCGAGAAAGTCTTATTGCATCATTTAGGTAAGACTTCAGAAATCATAATTTTTTTGTTAGGAGCTATGACCATAGTTGAGATAATAGACTATTTTAATGGTTTTGCTACCATCAAAAGAATAATTAAAACTAAATCCAAAAAGGGCTTACTCATCATCTTCTCATTCTTGGCCTTTATTCTTTCGGCTATTATAGATAACTTGACCGCTACAATCATTTTGATTACCATATTGCAGAAAGTAATTAAAGAACGCAATACTAGAATTTGGTTTGCAGGCATGATCGTGATCGCGGCCAATGCTGGCGGAGCATGGTCTCCAATAGGAGACGTGACTACCACCATGTTGTGGATCGGCAATAAGGTAACAACCTTAAAACTTATAATTTATTTGCTAATTCCTTCATTGGTTTGTATGGCGGTACCTTTGTTATTAGCGACTACTTTACCTGCCTTCAAAGGAAATATTCCCGATGAATTGGCAAATGAAAATGGTGATACCCATAAATACGGAGCCTCAATGCTTTATATTGGACTTTCTGCTATTATTCTTGTTCCTGTATTCAAAACTTTGACCCATTTGCCTCCCTATATAGGTATGATGCTTTCTCTCGCTGTCGTTGCCACTTTTGCGGAATACTTTAGTAGTGCTAAATTTGGATTTACTTCAGTAGATATTGAACATGAAGAATACTCAAGTCATAGTCCTGTTCACAGTTCTTTATCTAAGATAGAATTACCCAGTATATTATTCTTTTTGGGGATTTTGTTGGCAGTAGCTGCTCTGGAATCTTTGGGAATACTGTTTGAGTTTGCAGACTCTCTGAATTTAGCGATTCCTAATTCTGACATGCTGGTAATGTTATTGGGTGTAGGTTCCGCCATAATCGATAATGTACCTTTGGTTGCTGCCAGTATGGGAATGTTTTCTGAAGTGATTGATCATCCCCTTTGGCATTTTATAGCTTTTTCTGCTGGAACGGGAGGGAGTATGCTAATCATTGGTTCGGCGGCAGGAGTCGTTGCCATGGGTTTGGAGAAAATTGAATTTTTCTGGTATTTAAAAAAAATTTCTTGGTTGGCCTTGGCTGGTTTTATTGCTGGTTCGCTGACTTTTATTCTAATGCGTGATTTTATTTTATGGTGAATTAAAATTTTTTTCTCACACCATCGTTCTAATAATAAACCCAAAGATGTAATGATTTTATTGCAAGATTCACCTCTACAGACTGAAAAGACTTTATCACTCATTGAGTTAGTTAAAGATGGAGGAATGGGAAGTCAACTGATCATTGGATTGCTTTTTCTTCTGTTGATCATTGTCATTTACATCTACTTTGAGAGATTATTTGCTATCAAGTCTGCCTCTAAGATTAGCCCAAACTTTATGGAGCAAATCAAAACATATGTTTTGAACCATAAAATTGATGGTGCACAAGCCCTTTGTTTGAGTGAAAATAAACCTGTAGCCAGACTGGTAGCAAAAGGTTTATCAAGGATCGGTAGACCCTTGGATGATATCAGCACCACTATTGAAAATGCCGGTCGGCTAGAAATATATAAACTAGAAAGAAACGTTAGTGTTTTGGCCACAATTGCTGGAGCTGCCCCCATGATCGGATTTTTGGGTACCGTTATTGGAATGATCTTATCTATTTTCGAAATTTCAAATGCAGGAGGAAACATTGATATGCAGCTTTTATCCAGTGGATTGTATACTGCGATGACCACAACTGTCGCGGGTCTTATAGTTGGTATTGTTGGCTATATTACTTACAATCACTTGGTAGTGAAAACTAATAAAGTTGTTTATCAAATGGAGGCTACATCATTAGAGTTTTTTGATTTATTGAACGAACCAGCATAGGATGAATCTTAAAGGAAGAAATAAAATCACTCCCGAATTTAATATGTCCTCCATGACGGATATTGTTTTTCTGTTGTTGATCTTTTTTATGATTGCCTCAACATTAGCAAAAAATTTGGAAACCATTGATGTAAAACTACCACAGGCTAAAGGAAAAACAGAAAACCGAAATACAGTTTCCTTAACCATTAATAACCAATCTCAATTTTATTTGGATTCCAAACAAATCTCTAAAGGTCGAATAGAACAAGAATTGATTTCCAAATTGAAAGGTTCCAGCGTACCTGCTATTGTTCTCAGGGCTGAGGAAAAAGTTCCTATAGATCAGGTAGTTTATGTAATGAATATTGCCAATCAAAATAGTATAAAGGTTGTTTTAGCTGTTAATGCTCCGTGAAATATCTCAAAACACCACATGAAAAAAAATCGGCAGTCATTACGACGCTGATCACCGCATTATTAATTCTTTTATTTTATTTACTGGGTTTGAAGTATTATGATCCTCCAATCAGTTTTGGGATGGAAGTGAATTTTGGTAATGCCTCTAAGGGTATGGGCAAGACTCAACCCCAAAAACCGGTTATGGCCAAAATAACTCCTCAACCTAGCCCTAAAAAAGTAAATTCTAAAGGAGCACCTAAGAGGGTATCACAATCCAAAATAGCTACTCAGGAGAACAGCGATGTGGGTGCTCTTCCAAAAAAAGAAAAAAAACAAACCCCACTTGTAAATGAAGTTCCCAAAAAAGTGAAACCTACCAAACAAAAGGTTGATCAACAGACCAAAAACATCTTGTCGAAATTGGTCAATCAAAAAAAGACACTGGAAAAAGCTACTAAAGAGGGAGAGGGCAATGACAAAGTAGCGGGAGACAAGGGTAAATTATCGGGTAATCCATATGCCAACAGTTATTTCAATTTGGCAGGACCTGGTGGAATGGGCAAGGGATTTGGATTGAACGGCCGCCGTTTAGAGTCACGGGGAAAAGTTACCCAATTATGCAACCAAGAGGGCGTTGTAGTGGTCAGAATAACCGTAGACCGCAAAGGTAATGTTGTTCAAGCCGATCCGGGGGTCAAAGGAACCACCAATACGCATCCCTGTCTGCTTCAACCAGCTAAAGAAACTGCTCTTCTTCATAAATGGTTTCCTGATACTAAAGCTCCTGCCAATCAAATCGGTTTTGTTGTGATACAGTTTAAATTGGGGGAATAATTGGAAAATTACGATTCTATTTTAACTTGGATGTTGTCCCATCTCCCCATGTATCAAAAAAAAGGACTTCAAGCATATCGACGTGATTTATCCCGCATGCGAGATTTCTGTAGCTATCTCAATCATCCTCAAAACCAGATCAAAACCATCCATGTTGCGGGAACTAATGGAAAAGGTTCTACTGCTCATTTAATGGCCTCTGTTATTCAACAACACGGCTTTCAAGTTGGTCTGTATACCTCTCCTCATTTGAAAGACTTTAGAGAGAGAATCAAAATCAATGGGGCGCTCATCGAGAAAGAATTTGTAGTAGAATTTATTCAAAACCACCGGAGCTATATAGATTCCAATTCCCTGTCTTTTTTTGAGATGACAGTGGGCTTAGCTTTTTCATATTTTTTTAAAAAGAAAGTCGATATCGCGATTGTTGAGGTAGGTATGGGAGGAAGGCTAGACGGAACCAACCTGATCGAACCCGAGTTATGTGTGATAACCAATATTGGCTTGGATCACGTGCAATTTTTGGGAGATAGCTTGGAGGAGATTGCTAGAGAAAAAGCTGGGATCATCAAATCCCATACACCTGTAATTATTGGTTTAACTCAAGTAGAAACTCAAGCTGTGTTCAGGGAAAAAGCTCGCCAGTTGGACGCTGAAATCATCTTTGCAGATCAAGTGGATGTTAAGGAGCAAAGCTCCGATCTAAAGGGAAATTATCAACAACAAAACATTCATACTGCAGTGGTTGGACTCAGTCGATTAAAAGGGCTTAAACTTCAACAGGAAAAATTAAAGGAGGGGTTGATGAATGTAGTGGCAAATACCGGATTACAGGGTAGATGGCAAGTTTTGAATCATTTGCCGATGACAGTAGCAGATGTGGCTCACAACAGAGAGGGATTAGAATTTACCATTGATCAGATAGAATCACATACATATGTTAAGCTTCATTTAGTTTTGGGTTTTGTTAAGGACAAAGCTGTGGATAAAATACTCCGGCTTTTTCCAAAAAGTGGTCGATTTTACTTATGTTCTCCTCAAATCCCTAGAGCAATGTCAATTCTGAATATAGATAGGATTGCAAGGGATTTGAAGCTCAATTATGAAATTTACACTTCTGTTGATGCCGCTTACTCAGCAGCCAAGAATCAAGCTCAGGCTGATGATTTCATCTATGTAGGGGGGAGTACTTTTGTGGTGGCTGAGATTCTCTAAAATTCTTTGCATCCAGTTTATAAAGTTTATAAATTTAGTAAATATATTTAAATAAACTAAATGAACGTATATGAAGACTTAGAGGCTTCAAACCCAGGAAATGGGAGTGCCAAGGAGTATGAATTTATTGGAGAATTAATAA
The DNA here is from genome assembly GCA_913020295.1 of uncultured Flavobacteriaceae bacterium. Lineage (GTDB taxonomy): Bacteria > Bacteroidota > Bacteroidia > Flavobacteriales > Flavobacteriaceae > UBA8316. The sequence continues at coordinate 35,285 of CAJWAA010000005.1, forward strand.
AACAATATTCACCTGGAAATATTTTGGTTTTTAGCGTTGGAAAAGATAGCAGCCTATGGTATTCCCTAAATGAGGGGGGAAACACCCTTTTTTTAGAGGATGTCAGAAGGTGGATAAGATTTAGTAAGAAGATGAGTCCTGAAATCAATGTTTTGAAAGTAGGCTATCAGACTCGAAGAAAAAATTGGAAAAAACTTTTAGGCCAAGAGGATCGCTTACAAATGAAATTACCAGACTATGTTAAAAATACTGTTTGGGATGTAATTTTTGTCGATGGCCCAAGAGGATACAATGACAAAGTTCCTGGGAGAATGCAGAGTATTTTCTCTGCTTCACAACTGAAAACTCGACATATTTTGGTGCACGACTGTGATCGTGAGGTAGAAAAAACCTATTTCGAGCAATACATTGGCCAACCCAATAATGTGATTGATAAATTATTTCACAGAGAAATGAATTTGCGACAGACTGGTTTTAAAAACAAACAATTTTAACTTGTTTTTTTCTATATTTGCCCACGCAATTCGGGCGCGTAGCTCAGTTGGTTCAGAGCACTTGGTTTACACCCAAGGGGTCAGGGGTTCGAATCCCTTCGCGCCCACAAGTGATATTAAGCCTTCCCGTAAAAAGGAAGTTTTTTCTTTTTAGCCTCACTCACAAACTACTCACAAAAACATCATATTTTGTGCAAAAAAACCTCCACTTTCGTGAGGGCCAAAGTCAACATATGAAGAAAAGATTGGTGTCCACTTAGCCGTTGTGATTAATTATTAAAACATAATTATTATTAATTTGTCTTCATAATCAGCTCAAGATCTACAGGAGGTTTTGTTTCCCTAGTGTCAGAAGTCAATTTCCATATTTGATCGGTAATAAAATCATTTTCAAAAATAATTCTCTCCCATTTTTTCCCCTCTACTGGCACCCTCCAAGTAAAATGGGTTCCATCTTGATATGCCTCATCATTTCTATCAACAATTTTGGTTAAAGCCCACCATCTCAAATTACCTTTTAAAACTTGTTGATTAAAAAACGGCTTAGCTACATTAGATTCAAACTTTTCATATTCGTTATCTTTCTGAATCATAACAGTCATTCCCATTTTATCACCAACTCTCAAATCTCCTCCCGCGAAGATTGTTTGGTCAATCATTTCAATATGATACGTTCTGATTTTCTTCTTAACCTTTTTACCTAAAATTTTATCAACTCCTCGGGGTGACATTTTACCTCTTAACTTTGTTTTAATAGTCTTAACAACATCGCTGTAATTAAATTTTTTGTAAGCTAAATCTAATTGGTCCTTTGATAAAAATTGATTAACTACCATGTAATCGGCCGTATTTTCATTGTGATCCTTTTTAGGAAGAATTTTCCAAAGTGACCAGCCTATTTTGGAATTATTGTCAACTCTAGATTGATGAAACTCACTCCATAGCTTTTCTAACTCTAAATAGTTCTTTTCCATTCCGTCCTCTAGAACGAAAAAATCAACAACTGCATATTGGGAAAAGGATAAATTTGTGACAAAAACAAGGGTAATTAGGAAACTATTTTTTTTCATTTTATATAATTTATGGTTAATAATTGCTAATGTAACAAAACCTACAAAAGGGGTAGGTAGCTGACTTATTACGAAGTATAGGGTTTAACAAAAAATTCTCCGTTCGAGGATTATAATTTTATAATTAAATCAGATTAAACTATAAGTCAACTCTAAAAACCTTTCTGTATAGATGTGTTTCATCCTCCCTTGTAAAAATTTTTTTAATCATTTCATTATAAGGCTTTTTAATTTTTTGATACTCCTCTCCTAAGTCATGAGTCATTTTATAATGCTTATCACTTGTGTAGTTACTTATTCGAAAGTATTTGAATGATATTAAATCATCTCCCTTTGCCTTATAAATTTTATAGAAATCTTTTCCAAAACCATTATTCTCCAATAATAAATTGACTTCAGAGTGAAAAGCTTTAAATTCTTCAACAAGTTCATTAGGTACATTAAAAAAGTGAACACTTAGTCTTTCTGTATTTTGAGAATAAATAAATTTTGAAACAATTAGAGTAACTATCAATAATAATTTTTTCATTTTATATAATTTATGGTTAGTAAATCAAACCTAAAAAAATTATCTTTAAATAGTAAGTAAAAAATATTTTTTTGATTAGCAAATCAAATTATTATGAAAATACTCGATTTAATAAAGTCTAGAAGATCAATCATGCCAGGTCAATATAATAATTCTCTAATAGATGATAGAGACATAAATCTAATTTTAGAGGCAGCTAATTGGGCTCCAACGCATAAAAAAACTGAACCTTGGAGGTATAAAGTTCTTAAAAACCAAATCAAAGACGATTTTGGAAATTTTATGGGGAAAAAATACAAGGAATTAACACCAAACTTTTCAAATTTTAAATACAAAAATTTAATTGAAAAGACCAAAAAATCATCTGTAATAATATTGATTTGTATGCAACGAGATCCAAATGAGTCTTTACCTGAGTGGGAGGAAATAGCCTCTGTTTCAATGTCTGTTCAAAATATGTGGTTAATGGCTACTAACCTTAAAATAGGAGCATATTGGAGTTCTCCTAAATTAATTAATTTTATTGGTGAATTCATACCACTTGAGAATGGCGAAAGATGTCTGGGGATATTTTATATGGGGAAATACGACTATCAAACATCTATCCGAAGCCCAAGACCTATTGATGATAAAGTCAAATGGTTTAAGTAGTAAATTACAACTAAATATATCTTGATAGGCTTGACCAAAAAGCAAAGAGGGGAAGAAGTAAGATTTCACTTACAATGAGAGAGTTCCTATTTGAGTTATTAAATGAAAATAGGGAAAAAATTATTTATATGATTGAGGAACTAACCCAAAGGCAATTTGAAGACACATATCTGCGCCTTATTCCCTTTATTTTCCTTATAATTTAATTCAGATGAAGAAAAATCCAATAGATGTTTTTAGTAATTGGGCTTTAATTGGCCGTGATGAGACTATGGCACAGGGGCATGAAAATTCAGTTAGAGAAATGCTTGAACTGGTAACAATTGACAATAAAAAATTTAGCTTTATAGATGTAGGCTGTGGCAACGGGTGGGTAGTTAGAAAAATATCTGATTATCCTCACTGTGAATATGCTGCCGGAGTTGATGGATCACAAAACATGATTGATAAGGCTAAATCAATGGGTGTTGGACGCGATTTTTTTTGCCGGGATATTAGGTGTTGGATTCCGCCTAGGACTTTTGATATAGTTCATTCAATGGAGGTTTTCTATTATGTAGAGCAGCCCGACATATTGATCAGAAATATTTTTGATTTTTGGCTAAATCCCATGGGCAAACTAATCATGGGCATTGATTTTTATCATGAAAATACTCCCTGTCATTCTTGGCAAGAGGATTGTGGAATCAATATAATGCAATTATTCTCAAAGAATACTTGGATTAGTTTTTTCACAGAGGCAGGATTTAGAAAGATAACCTCTTATCATTTTGGAGCAAAAGATAATTGGAAAGGAACTTTGGTAGTTATGGGAGAAAAATGATAAAGCCAGTTTTTGATTCAAAAAAGAAAGATTCTTTAACTTTATAAATCAAACAATTAATAATTTGTCAAATTGAGCTAATCGTTTAGAGACTACTTTTTGGAAGAAAAAATGGTATCCATTTTCTCACGTTCCTCTTTAGCTAAATCTGAATCTACAAGGATTCTACCACTGTGTTCGTCTGTAATGATTTTTTGACGAGAGGCGATTTCCATTTGAATTTGTGGAGGAATGGTAAAATAAGATCCACCTGAAGCTCCTCTTTCAATGGGTACAATGGCCAACCCATTTTTTACATTCTTCCTAATCTTTTGATATGCTTGAAAAAGGTGAGACTCTATCTTAACCTCATACTCTGAGGCCCTCTTTGCCAATAAGCTTTCTTCTTTTTCAGTCTCCTTAAGGATTTCGTCCAATTCCTCTTTTTTGGCTTTTAGATGTTTCTTTCGTTCAATTAGCTTTTCGTCTAGCTGGTTAATCGCCTCCAACTTAAGTTCTTTTTTTGCATTAAATTCTTTAATACGCTTCTCAGCCAATTGGATTTCTAGTTCTTGAAATTCTTGTTCTTTTACAATAGAATTATACTCTCTATTGTTTCGAACATTTTTTAATTTTTCCTCATATTTCTTAAATTCCTCTTTGGCGACCTCTATGTTGTTTTTTTGTTCGTTGGTTTGAAAATCAAAATCACTTACTTCTTGATTGAAATTTTCTAATCTTTTTTCCAGACCGGCTATTTCATTTTCAAGATCTTCGACCTCAAGAGGTAATTCACCTCTTACATTTCTAATTTCGTCTACACGCGAATCAATTAGTTGTAAATCGTAAAGTGCTCTTAATTTGTCTTCTACGGTTACCTCATTCTTTTTTGCCATCGGAAAAATACTTTACAGGGTTGGTTATGGATTTAGATAAAGCGATTGCAAAACTAGGTAATTTTTCGATAAGATGGTCGTGTATCAATTTTTTTGTGAAACGTTCTGTTTCATAATGCCCGCCATCGACCAAAAGGATTTGATTTTCTGCTTGAAAAAAATCGTGGTATTTAAGGTCCGCAGTAACCAGTACATCTGCTTTTGTTTGTTTTGCATTGGGGATGGCAAAACTTCCCGATCCTCCCAGAACTGCTACTTTTTTTATTTTTCGATTGAGAAAGGGAGAGTGCCGAATGAAGTTTGTTTCCAGTTTTTGTCCCAACAATTTCAAAAAATCTTCTTCTGTCATTTCTTCTTTTAATATTCCCACACTTCCCATACCAATTTCAGAATTTTGATTATACAATCGATGAAGTTCGAAAGCAACCGCCTCATAAGGGTGATTTTCAAAAAGGGTTTTCAGTATTTTTTGTTCCAAGTGTTTTTGGAAAACCAAGTTGAGTTGAATTTCTTCGACTTCCTCACGTATCATTCGCTTGCCAAGGTAGGGTTTGGAATTTTCATTTCCTCTGAATGATCCTTTTCCCGACGTCACAAAGCTACATTGGTCGTAATTGCCCATAGCTCCTGCACCGGCATCATAGAGCTTTTCCAGGAGGGAATTAGCATTTTCTTTGGGGACATACACAGTCAATTGTTTTAAAGTGTTTTTTTGTGGAATCAGTATCTGAATATCTCTTAACTCCAATACATTGGCTAAAGAGTGACTAACGCCTTTTTTGAGATTGTCCAGTGCCGTATGGATTGAATATATGGCAATGTCGTTTTTAATAGCTTTTGCCACCACACGTTCCACATATGTTTTTCCCGTAATTTTTTTTAAGCCCGAAAAAATAATGGGATGAAAGCATAGGATGAAATTGTATTTTTTGTTTATTGCCTCTTCGACTACATTTTCAAGTACGTCATGGGTAATCAGTATTCCAGTACATTCAGCTTCTGCCTTTCCAATCAGTAAACCTACATTATCAAAGCTCTCTGCATATACTGGTGGTGCCCATTGTTCCAGTATTAATATTATTTCCTGAATCTTCATTCCGATACTATTCTTTGCAAATATAATATTATCTTTCTGGGAGAGGAAAACCTCAGTTTTTACAATTCTACTAGGGTTTTATTAAATTTGACAGAGTTAACGACAAATTGAAAATAGCACGCTTACTTCTTTTTCCATTCGGAATCTTCTATGGTTGTATCATGGCCTTAAGGAATAAGCTGTTTGATTGGGGGATATTAGCTTCCAAAAATACTTTAATCAAGTCGATTGGTGTAGGAAATCTTGCCATGGGGGGAACCGGAAAATCGGTAGTTGTAATGTACCTCATCAAAATGCTTAAGGATCAACGCATTGCTACATTGAGCAGAGGTTATGGAAGAAAAACCAGCGGTTTGATCATTGCCGGTCCAAAAGAGAACCCCACAAGCTTAGGAGATGAACCGTTTCAGTTTTTTAAGCGTTATCCCGAGACGATTGTGGCAGTCTCTGAAAAAAGAACTCTTGGGATGAAAGCATTGGCTAAAATGGCTAATCCACCTAATTTAGTGGTCTTGGATGATGTGATGCAACACCGTTGGCTATGCCCTCAAATGATGATCATGACCTCCTCATTCCATCGTCCTTATTTCAAAGATTTTGTTTTTCCTGCCGGGGATTTGAGAGAATTTAGATCGGGGGTCAGCCGGGCTGATGTTTTGTTGGTCACAAGAACACCGGAGGATCTGTCCCTAAGACAAAAAGAAACGTTTTTAAAAAATATTAAGATAAATGTTCCTATCTTTTTTACTAAAATTCGTTATTCAGAAGTGATAATGCGGTCCGACAAATCCCTAGACTCGAGCGTATTAATGGATGAGGATTTTTTACTAGTAACGGGAATTGCCGATACCCACCATTTGGTTTCTTATTTGAAAAAAAAATACAAAACATTTGATCATATAATGTTTAAAGATCATCATAATTATTCGCCCGCAGATGTTCAGATGATCAATGATCGTGCTGAAAAAAAACTAATTCTAACGACGGAGAAGGATTTCGCCAAACTCGAAAAAAACCTGTACAATCCCAAGCTGTATTGTCTTAGGATTGAACTTGATTTTGTCTTTGAGGAAGAACAGCATCTTTTTAAAAAGATGATAACATCACTCTAGTGAATATGTTTGTGAGCTTTGTAGGAGGATCGAACCAACGGACCACTTTCTACATGTCTAAAACCTAAATCCTTGGCAACGGTTTCATACTTTTTAAACGTGTCGGGTGAGATAAAGGATTTTACTGGTAAATGCTTTTTGCTGGGTTGAAGGTATTGACCAATGGTTACAACTTCAACATCAGCATTTCTAAGATCATGGAGGGTCTCAAATACCTCTTCTTCAGTTTCACCAAGTCCAAGCATAATTCCAGACTTAGTGCGATTGACCCCCATTTGTTTGAGGTAATGTAAAACCTCTAAACTTTGGTCGTATTTGGCTTGAACCCTAACCTCTCTGGTCAATCTTCTGACGGTTTCGAGATTGTGAGAAACTACCTCGGGAGAAGCCTCTATGATACGATCAATATTGGTTTTGTTTCCTTGAAAATCAGGAATTAAAGTTTCTAGAGTGGTGTTAGGATTCAATCGACGAACAGCTTTGATGGTCTCTTTCCAGATGATGGAACCCATGTCTTTAAGATCATCCCGGTCAACAGATGTTATTACCGCATGTTTAATTTTCATGATCTTGATAGACTGTGCGACTTTTTCCGGTTCTTCCCAGTTCACAACTCCAGGTCTTCCCGTTTTGACGCCACAAAATCCACAGGAACGTGTACAAATGTTTCCCAATATCATAAATGTGGCAGTTCCTTCAGTCCAGCATTCCCCCATGTTGGGACAACTTCCCGAAGTACAAATCGTATTGAGTTTGTATTGATCTACTAGCCCTCTAAGTTCTGTGTATTTTTTTCCTGTGGGGAGCTTTACTCTAATCCATTTTGGTTTACCAACGCCTTTATTATCCCTCTCTGCTATTTCCAATTTTTTTTTTTTCAAATATACAAACTAAAATCAGAGACTCAAAAGGTAAACACCGGTGAAACCGATCAAGAAAACAATTCCTAATAGACTAAGGATTTTGATTTTTAAGGAGGGATGATTTTCTTTTGGCATATAATTACTGGTAACTAGACGGTAATTTAAGATGGCATAAAAAGGTGCGGTTATAAAAGACAAAACGGTAGCAATTTGGACCAAAAGTCCCATTTCAGAGAGTAAAAAAAGAAAAATCAAACAAGTGCCTACGGCTAAAATCGTTATCCAAAAAATATAGAAATCTTTATTTTTTTGCTTAAAAAGTAGTTGAACGGTTTTTGACATTGCTCGGGGGGAGGCGTCCAGAGTTGTTATGGTGGTGCTAATCATAGTTGTAAAGGCTGCAATGGCAATTATTATATACCAAGATTCTCCCAGATTTGAAGTATAAAGATCAATTAATTGTCCTGCAAATTCATTTCCTTTATCTGAAAACTCTAGACCAGAGCCAAACATCACCAGTGCTCCTAAACCGAGAAAACAAATGCCTAAAATTACAGTTGTAATGTATCCTATATTAAAATCGAAAAGTCCCTCCTTTAGAGAAAATTTATTTTTGAGATCGGTTTTTTTTTCCAAAATCCATATAGAGTGCCATATGGAAATATCCATTGGTGCAGGCATCCATCCCATAAAGGCAATCAGAAATAAAATACTGTCTCCATTAGGAAACATCTGTGAAAAGACAAGTGATGTGTTACCTTTGAAAAATGCAATTGTAACTGCAAGAACACTACTTATTGTAAGGATAAGGATAATAACTTTTATGACCTTATCCAATAATTTGTATCTACCGATTAATAATATGCTAAAGCAAACTGCAGTAACGCCTATACTCCAATGGGTCATGTTGGTCTCAATTTCAAACAGATTAGAGGCCAGTCCAGCAGTAACAACAGTAACGGCAGTTTGAATGGTAAACATGGTGGCGACGTTGAGAAAAAAATAGAGCCACAAAAAAATTTTACCAAGCTTATAATATCCATCTAATAAACTTTCTCCTGTAGCTAAAGCATACCTTGGTCCAAACTGAAAAAAAGGATATTTGAAAAGATTTACTAGCAACAAAGCCCACAACAGCCCCCAGCCATAATCCGCCCCAGCACGGGTGGATTGAACCAAGTGAGAGACACCAATTGCAGCTCCAGCAAATAGCAAGCCAGGGCCTAATTTTCTTATATTACCTAACATCCTGGTTAATTTCTTGATTTAGTAAATTTTTTGCCCTCAATAGCTTTACTTTAATAGTGTTTATCGGTTGATCCATTTTTTTACTGATCTCTTTGTATGAAAGTCCATCAAAAAACCGAAGTCTTAATATTTCTCGATAATCTTTTTTCAGTGACTTTATTTTGTTAAGTAGAGATTCTAAATTTTGGTTTGTGATTAAAACATCTTCTGGGGAGGGGTGACTCTCGGTTATAAACTCTTGTAAATCTGTAGGATAGAATAATGTTGTAGGATTTTTTTTGTTGTTTTCCTTCCTTAAATGATCATTGTAAATATTTTTGGAAATGGCCAAGAGCCAGGTTTTAAATTCAAATTTATCATTGAAAGTTGATATGCGATCAAAGGCCCTGGCGAATGTGATGATTGAAATTTCCTCAGCCAAATCCTTATTCCCTATTTTTTTTAGATGAAAATTATAGAGATACCCCCAATGGTGCGTGAACAGGTCATTAAATGCCTTTTGATCATGTTCTTGCGCCTTTTCAATGACAAGTTTGACATTCTTCATATAGGGAGTGAAGAAAGAGGTTTAGTTATGCTGTGGGTTAGTACGGCAATTTTGCTCTGAAGGCAATTTTCCACAATAGCTACAGGTTTGATTGTCTTTATTAAGAAAAGGATTTTGGCTAGCACAAGTACCAGAAAATTCTCCTCCTTTTTTTGCCCAAATTTTTATTGCAATTCCTGCAAAAGCTATAGCTAATAGAGTAAAAGTAATTATAAATAATTTCATAATTAGTTAATGTAAATTTAGCAAAAAAAATTCTCCTTTTATTAAACTATTGTAACTTATTAAGTTATTTGAATTTATAAACACTTAATGATTTTACTATTATACAAAAACAACACTAAAGCAAATAGTACGATTAAGTTATAGTCCTACCAAACCAGAAATAAATCACTTAGTATATGTAATGTAGATTTAAAAAGAGTAAATGTCAAAACTCAAAATTAATTTACTAAATAACCCACGAAATAGACAAAAAACATAAAGGATAGTAAATATCCTTTTATCAAATAATATTAAAATTTCATCAAACAAAAGGATTGTTGTGGTTTGAAAGAATTATTAAAGTTTTGGGGAAATTCATTAAACTACCACAGTAAATTGTGACTATCCCATAAAATTTTAAAGAAATAAATACCAAAAATAACGGTGACAGAAAATTTCAAAAAAACTCCAGTAAGAAAACCAATTAATGAGCCCATTGCAGCTAAAAGTGCTGTACGTTTGTTTTTTGGGTCATGAATTAACTCTCCTAAAAATGCTCCTAGGAAAGTTCCTAAAAAAATACCTAAAGGACCTAAGAATAACAAACCAACAATTAATCCTACCGTGGCCCCAATTATACCTGATTTAGTTCCTCCAAATTTTTTTGCACCAATAAGTGGAATAAAATAATCCAAAATAAAAATCCCAACAGCGATTGAAAAAGTAATTGCTAAAAATGTAAAATTTGATTCCATGAAAGAAGCTTTATGTAAAATCAACAATCCTGTCCATGAGGTTATGGGACCTGGTATTATCGGTATAAAACTTCCAATAACGCCTACTAATATCAAAAAAATTCCAATGACTATAATTGCTAAATCCATCTTAAAGTCTGAGGTTTCTATTTTTAGAAATTTAAAAATAGAAATGTTTGAATAATTAATAGTTCAAAAGTTTGTACTTTTAAATGTCCACAAAATAACCAACAATGGAAACAAAAAAAATAATAATTCTTGTTCTGTTCCCTTTTTTTGTCATTCAGTTATCCTCATGTGATTTATTCGAGTCAACTACTGTATCTAGTAAAGAGATCAAGAAAGCATCAAGTTGGTCAAAGAAAGATCAACCACCCAGCTACCCTGAGTGCGAATCCTTAGATAAAGAAGAGCAATTGGAGTGTTTTCAAAATATTGTTTCAGATCTTTTGATGACGACTATACTTGAGGCTAGTTTTGTAGCCATTACACCATTTGAGGAAAGTATAGATTTAACTCTAAAAGTTGATAAAAATGGTGCTTTTAGTTTGGTAGAAGCTGAAATACCCAATAACGTTTTAGATGCACTGCCCTATTTAGAATCCACTATCGAGGATGCTGTAGCAAAATTACCCAATGCACTTCCAGCTACCAAAACCAACGTAGGTGTATATGTAGATATCCAATTTAAGTTACCTATTCTAATCAGGGCCCAGCCCATTGAATGAATATAGAAGATCAAATTATATTGGGAATTGACCCTGGTACTACCATAATGGGTTTTGGACTGATAAAGGTGCAAAATAGACAAATGAACCTTATTCAAATGCACGAGCTTCAACTAAAAAAAATCAACAATCATTATTTAAAACTACAGCAAATTTTTTCGAGAACTATTGGAATTATTGAGGAGTACCATCCTGATCAGATAGCAATTGAAGCACCTTTTTATGGAAAAAATGTTCAGTCTATGCTCAAATTGGGAAGAGCTCAGGGGGTAGCAATGGCGGCTGGTTTGTATCGAGAAATTCCCATTACCGAGTATTCCCCCAAGAAAATAAAAATGGCTATTACTGGAAATGGAAATGCTTCTAAACAACAAGTTGCAAAAATGTTACAAAGCCTTTTAAAAATTAAAGAATTACCCAAAAACCTTGATGCAACTGATGGATTAGCTGCAGCTGTTTGTCATTTTTTCAACCAGGGTCGGTCCGAAATAATAAAGAGTTACACTGGTTGGCAGGCCTATGTTAATCAAAACCCAAAAAAAGTTAAATCTGGTTGATGGCAGGTATTTATTTTCATTACCCTTTCTGTCGTCAAGCATGTCATTATTGCAATTTTCACTTTTCCACTCAATTGGATTACCAAAGAGAAATGCTTCAAGCATTTAAGAAGGAGATTGAATTGAGAGCTGAAGAATTTACTGGTGATGTTGAAAGTATCTATTTTGGTGGAGGTTCTCCCTCTTTGATGTCTCTAAAATCTATTGATAACTTGATCAATGTTTTGATGAAAAAATTCAAACTTCACAAAAAGATTGAAATTACCATTGAAGTCAATCCAGATGATGTATCCTATAAATACTTGTTAGCATTGTCCTCCATTGGGATCAATCGTTTGAGTATTGGTGTACAATCATTTATAGATGCCGAGTTGAAATTGATGAATCGGATTCATAATGCTGATCAAGCCATTAAAACCATTGATTGGACAGTAAAGCTTTTTGATAACTTTTCTATTGATTTAATTTACGGTATGCCTTCAAGTGATCTTTCCAGCTGGAAAAAAAATTTAAATCAAGCTTTGTCATATAATGTACCTCATCTATCCAGTTACGCACTTACGGTTGAACCCAAAACATTTTTGGCTTATAAGGTCAAAAATAAGCAAGTACAACTCATAGATGATGACCGAGTTAAGTCTCAATACGATTGGATGGTATACAGAATGGAGGAGGCAGGTTATGAAAACTATGAATTTTCAAATTTTAGTAAACTGGGCTACAATGCTGTCAATAATTCAAATTATTGGAGAGGGAAAGCTTATATAGGTATCGGTCCAGCGGCCCATAGCTTTGATGGACAAAGAAAAAGAAGTTGGAATATATCTAATAATATAAAATATCTAAAATCAATTCAAAAGGGAATTTTACCTTCTGAATTTGAAAATCTTGGCACTAATGAGGCTTTTAATGAGTATTTGATGACAGGTTTGAGAACCTCTTGGGGGGTTTCTTTGCAAATGATTAATCAAACTTTTGGGAAACGATATTCATCTTATCTAGAAAAACAAGTTGAGAACCATTTGATTGACCAAAGGCTATATTGGGACGGTGACGCTTTAAAAGTTTCCAAAAAAGCGAAATTTTTGACAGATGGGATCGCCTCAGACCTTTTTTTACTAAAAAACTAGACTTTTATATGTTTTTATGTAACTCTGAATAATGAGTATAAAATAGTGTAATGGTCTCAATACCTTTTAAAAAGTTGTCAATTCCGAAATGCTCATTAGGTGAATGTATCGCATCGCTGTCAAAACCAAAGCCCATGAGTAATGTTTTGGTCCCTAAAGCTTTTTCGAACATAGGAACAATAGGAATACTGCCTCCATCTCTTTTGGCAAAGGGTACGACACCGAAAACATCACTGTATGCCTTCTCAGCAGCCTTGTAGGCTAAAGAATCGGTAGGTGTCACATAGGCATTACCACCATGATGAGTAGTGATTTTCACTTTTACTCCTTTAGGAGCAATTGACTTGAAATGTTCCTCAAATAATTTACTTATATTTTCCCATTTTTGGTGAGGTACAAGGCGCATAGATATTTTTGCATGTGCTTGACTGGGAATAACTGTTTTTGCACCCTCTCCTGTGTAACCACCCCAAATTCCATTGACATCTAGAGTAGGGCGTATTGACCTCCGATCCAATGTAGTAAATCCCTTTTCTCCCATGACAGCCTCGATCCCAATAGAGGATTTAAAACTTTTATCATCTGCTCCATTTACATTCATCATTTTGCGCTGAGACTCTGAAATTTCCTCCACATGATCATAGAACCCAGGGATGTTTACTTTTTTATTTTCATTGTGTAGCGATGCTATCATATCACATAAAATGTTGATGGGATTAGCTAGTGTTCCCCCATACAATCCAGAATGTAAATCCCTGTTAGGTCCTGTTACTGTTACCTCCATATAGCTTAAACCCCTTAAACCTGTGGTGATTGCTGGATTTTCAATGCTGTTAATTCCCGTATCAGAGATTATTATAATTTCAGATTGTAATATGCTTTTGTGATCTGAAATGAATTTTTCCAAATTATTACTGCCCACTTCTTCCTCTCCTTCGATCACAAATTTTACATTGCATCCAAGTGAATTGTTTTTTAATAGCAATTCAACAGCCTTGAGATGCATAAACATTTGACCTTTGTCATCACAAGCCCCCCTGGCAAAAATGGCTCCCTTCGGGTGTAATTCAGTTTTTTTAATCACTGGTTCAAAAGGAGGGCTTTCCCAAAGCTCTATTGGATCGGGTGGCTGAACATCATAATGACCGTAAACCAAAACGGTAGGGGCATCTTTGGAGGTAATTACTTCCCCATAAACTATAGGATTACCCTTTGTTTCATAGATTTTTACTGAAGAACAACCTATATCGTGAAGGGCATTTTTTAACCATTTTGCTGTTTTTTTGATGTCGCCTTTGTAATGTGGATTTGCACTGATAGATGGAATTTTGAGTAAGTCGATGAGTTGATCAATAAAAAATTCCTTTTGGTTTTTTAGTTCTATTCTCATGATTTTTTGTAAGTACATAAATGTACAAAACATTGCTTCTTTTTCTATTGGTTGAAAAATCTTTTAAGAAAACTTGATTATATTTGTCCACTTTATTTGAAGCGGGTGTGGTGAAATTGGTAGACACGCTAGATTTAGGATCTAGTGCTTCACGGCGTGGGGGTTCGAGTCCCTTCACCCGCACTTTGTAAAAGTTTAAGAAATATTAGCTATACTGAGGTTTTCGCATTTTATTTAGATGTTGTTTAAAAAAACAATTAAATCCGTAGTGAATTTTTCCCAAAGAATATTTGATAATTATACCACTATTTAACTCATAACGATCTTAGAATATTTGATTTTTAGGATACAACATAGCTTTAGTAAGATGTATTTTATTTTGTATATATTTCTATCTCAAGCAGTCATATTAAACATGTAATGACAAAAATCAATTTTAATTAGAATTTAAACTTGAACTTTACACGATTCTTGGTAAAAAATCAAGGAATCGACATCCAAGAATAACTTTATTGTAGTGGATGATTTGCCTAGTGGTTAGTATATTATAAAAGTATATCAACAAAATGTTTACACCACTCACAAACTAATTATTCAATAATTTGAAACTAATTTGGTTTAAAAAGTCCAATAAGCGGAATACAATAATTGAGTTACTTTATTTGTAGTTTGCCAAATTAAGCTTTGATAACAATAATTTGAGCTTGAGCATGAATAGCCTTGTTTTCTATAGCATGTTCCATAATGTCTTTTCCCTCACCACAGACGGGTTCAAGAATCATCGCTCCATAAGAGGCTAACAATAAAATCATTTCCGCTTTGTCGTGAATGGCTGCATGGATGATCAACGGTTTGCCATTAATAGTCATTCTTGGACTGATTGCGCCGGACTGAAGAAGTTCTTCAATAAATCTGTAATTTTCTGACTGAATGGCCAAAAGTGTTTTTTCTTCAATGATTGAAATTTTTTCATCAACAGTTTTAATAATAATACTGTCTTTAGGAATTGCCACTTCAGCTGCGCCTAAAGTGGTTAAAGAAATCAAAAGTGTGGAGAGTAAAATCTTTTTCATTTTGGGTATATTTTTATAAAAACAAAGATATACGCAAATTATTCTATATTATTCATTTTAATTACCCTAATAATGTACAATATTAACTTATAAAAAAAAAATAATTATTTTGATGTTAAAATTAATTAATTTTTAATCATAAAATTAAAAATATTTTAAAATAAATGGTTTGGTCATTCCTTTGTCTCATATTTACAGGCATATAACTTTCTTGTTTTTGATTAGATCAAAAACTTTTAGATACTGATTCGTTTGGATTTAGGATTTAATATATTTTAACTCTGTTTTTTGGCATAAAGTCCTTTTTATTAATTTTTTCTATGAGTGTAGAAATTTTAATTTTACAGAGTACGAATATTCAATAAAATGCTTTTGAATGAAAGTGGTTATTTATTTTTTTTGGAAAACTAAAAATAATGTTTGGAATAATTGCTTTATTTGATAGATCTATTGACTTTAAAATAGTCCAATTTAATGTCATCTAATCCATCTTTATCGAAGGGATATTCCATTTGATCTTGTATGTTGTAGAGTGAAATTAGTATAAACTCGCTGAGAATAATTACAAAATAAGTCAGTCCCATAGGATTTTCTAATCCTATTTTATTGATAATGGTGGGAGTATAGATCACTGGAAATAAGTAAATAAAAATTAGGCAATATGCTTTCAAGCTAATTGGAGTTCTGTGAGTATGAATAGCAATAAGATTCTCTTGTGATACATGAACATCTCTAATAAATCTGAATATTTTTTGTTTTACTCCTCCTGAAATCTCCTCATTGTTTTTTTCGATAAATTGATAAATTAATTGTGTTTTATTATCAATTTCATCTGTGTTATGACTAGATTGGGAGAGGTGGTTCAGAAAAGAGTTGGAGAGGTCATCTAAAATTTTATTTATTTCATTTTTAGACTCATCAGTTAGTTTAGTGCTATTCATGAAAAAATAGGAAATTGTTTTGATTGCGCCCCTATGTAAACTTAAAAACTCCAAAGCCTTTTCCCTTCGTTTGAATGCGCCCCTTATGGCAAATACTAACGGAAAAATAATTGCAATACTGATCAAGGTAAGATCAATATTATAAATGATTTCAAAATTATATGCAAAAGAGGGAACTAATAACGATAAAAATAATGTTATCAGGGTACGGTGGTTAATGATTGACAGGTATTTAATCACAAATTTTGTATTTTAGTAAATCTATTAACTAAATTATGAATAAACAAATGTTTTTTTTGTTGGCACTTCTTATGGTGTCTGCTATTTCAGCTCAAATCAATCAAAAATCTGATCAATTATTTGAAAATCAGGATCCATTAAAAATCAAATTAAGTTACTCCAACAAAGTGATTCGACTTGAAACTGATGATACAACATATGTCAAGACCAATATGTCTTATTGGAATAATAAAAAATGGAATGATCTCGAAGTATCTTTAAGAGCTCGGGGTAATTTTAGGAGGTCCAAGTGCTATTTTCCACCCATTAAGATGAAAATTAAAAAATCCAAGGCTGAAGGCTCCTTGTTTGAAGGAAACAAAAATTTAAAACTTGTTGTTCCCTGTTTACTTCAGGATGAAAAAAATGACAACATCGTTCAGGAATTCATAGCTTATAAGCTTTATGAAAAAATATCTCCTTATCACTTCAAAACTCGTATGGTTGAAATTGAGTTCTCTGAAGTCAAAAAAAACAAGATTATCGTTCATAACCTCAAAGGATTTTTAATAGAGGACGACAAGCGTGTTGCAGATAGGTTTGAAGGCAAGTCTTTTGAAAGATACATTCACCCTAAAGCCATGGACGATATGACATCCATCCAAAATTCTATGTTCCAATTTATGATTGGAAATACAGATTTTTCTGTTGCATATCAACACAATGGAAAATTGCTTTATGCGAATAAAAAAATCTATCCTTTACCCTATGATTTTGATTTGTGTGGTTTAGTAGATGCCAGTTATGCCATTGTAAACAGCCGATTGGGAATCAAATCTGTCAAAGACAGAAAATACAGAGGTTTTAAAAGAGATGAATCCATAGTGTACGAGGTTAGGGATCAATTGTTGGAAAAGAAGTCAGATTTTTTTCAAATCTTAGATGCTCAAGAATCCAACTTTGAGTTAAGCACTGAATTTCAGAGCTCCAAAGAATTTCTGGCAAGTTTTTTTGAAATTTTGGAAGATAAATCAACCTTCGAAAAAAAGGTGATTCAAAATATGAGAACTAAGTAGTATTAATCTACACCCAAAGCCTCTGTCATTTTATGGAAGATTTGGGTATTGTCATAGATTCCTCCAAAAAGTTCTGAAAACTTACCATAGCTAAAAACCGGAACCATTGTGGCACTATGCCCCCCAGTATTAAAGCCAGCAACAATTTCATAACCCTTTGTTTTTCCCATAGTAATGGCTAGTCCTCCTGTTTCGTGGTCTGCTGTTACGATTACCAAAGTATTGGAATTGTTTTTTGCAAAATTTAGTGACACCTCAATAGCTTCATTGAACTCTATAAACTCAGAGGTGATATATTCAATGTCATTGGCGTGTCCTCCCCAGTCAATCTGTGAACCCTCTACCATCAAAAAAAAAGGCTCTATACGTTTATTCAATTTATCTAGGGTTGCTGTCAGATACTTTCCCAGTAAAGGGGGTCTGCCATCGATAATTGATGGGGGTTCATCATTGAAGGTAAAAAATCCAATGCGTTCAGAACCTGACTTTTTATAGGCATTGAAGTTTTTGACTACATCTATCTTATCCATTTCTTTAATAAGGTTTCTGTTGTCCTCTCTTTTGTTAAAATATTTTTTTCCTCCCCCTATGAAATAGTCTACATTACTTTCACTCAACTGAAGAGCAATTTTCTCATATTTATATCTGGAGTCAATATTTGCATAGAAAGAAGCTGGGGTTGCATGAACAATACTTGAATTGGCAATAAGTCCAGTATTGTAACCATTTTCTTCACAAATTTCTAATATAGACTTAAGTTTTTTGTTTTTCGAATTAATTCCAAGAACACCATTATAAGTTTTTTCTCCGCAGGCCATGGCGGTCCCACTTGCTGCAGAGTCAGTAACCAAACTATTTGTTGCATGGGTTTTGGAAAGTCCAATGACAGAAAAATCTTCTAAAATAGTTTGATTGTTATTTACATACATTCCAGCAGATATTTGAGATAATCCCATTCCGTCTCCAATCAAAAGAATGATATTAAGTGGGCTATCTGGAGTTTGTTGGGCCTGAACGACAACTAGTAATGGAAAGAATAAGGTCAATAATGTTTTCCTCATATTTTAAGATTAAAAGTAAATATGGATAAATTGTAAATTTATTTAGTAATATGTTTTCTAATTGTCTCAGTAATGTGATGACTCGCACCCCTTCCTGATGCTACATAATTTTGATTGATTTCTCCCATTTTTTCAACTAATTTTTGATCTTTTAACAAGGCATTTGATATTTTTTCGAACTCATATGAAGATTTTACAGTCGAAATACCTCCTTTTTTTTCTAAAATTACAGCCTCCTGAAATCTATTGAAATATTTTCCTATAATAACTGGAATTCCATAGGCTGCAGGTTCTAATGTGTTGTGCAATCCCCCTTTTTTCATTCCCCCACCTACGTAGGCAAATTTTGCATAGTGATAAATCATGGCTAATTGTCCA
Organism: uncultured Flavobacteriaceae bacterium; assembly: GCA_913020295.1. Lineage (GTDB taxonomy): Bacteria > Bacteroidota > Bacteroidia > Flavobacteriales > Flavobacteriaceae > UBA8316. The sequence goes on from CAJWAA010000005.1 coordinate 54,105, forward strand.
ATGGTGTCAATTATGATTACTTTTTTGTCAGCATCACTTTTATCGTCAAAATCACTCCATTTTGCGCAAGGAAATGATATTTTTTTTTCAAGATTTTCGATAGAGGACTTTGATATTTCGTGCGGTGCTACTATAATTTTTAAGTTTGCAGGTTTTTTTAGAAAACGATCCATAAGTTCATAGTCTTCAGGCCAAGTGCTACCTGCGACAAAACATTCTTGATTTTTTAAAAACTTTTCAATTATCTCATCCCTTTTGTGATTTTGGGTCAAATCATATACGCGATCTAGTCTTGTGTCACCACTGACACTTACCTGATCAATTCCTATTGAGTTCAATAGTTTTTTAGACTCATCGTTTTGGACAAAAAAGTGTCTTACCCCATATAGGATTTTTCTATAAGCCTTCCCGTAGCTTTTAAAAAATAATTGATGTGGTCTAAAAATAGTTGAAACTGAGTAAACAGGAATTTTCCTTTTGTAAAGCCCATTAAAGTAGTTTAACCAGAATTCATATTTTACAAATATGGCCAGCTTTAAATTGCAAAAATCTAGAAATCGATTCACATTATTGAGTGTATCCCATGGCAAATAGCAAATACAATCAGCCGCAGAGAATTTTTTTTGGACTTCATAACCAGATGGTGAAAAAAAAGTAAGTAAAATTTTTTCATCTGGAAAAGCCTTTTTATAATCCAGAATAAGGGGACGGGCTTGTTCAAATTCCCCAAGGGAAGCTACATGAAACCAAACCCACTTTCCACGGTCAACTCCTTTAGATTTTAATTGATTAAAAACCATTTTACGCCCATCAGTAAAAAGCCGAAGTTTGAAAGAAAAAAAACCTAAAAACTTTATTATTGGATAACAGAGGTACAAAAATAGATTGTATGTAATACGAAACATCATCGAATCAAAAATAGTTTTTAATTCAATTGCTTAAAGCAGATTCCTTTTTTAATTTTGTAGTGTAAGAAAAATTATGAAAAAGATCGAAATGGTAGACCTTAAAGGTCAATACGAGCATATCAAAGAACAAGTCAATCAGTCAATTTTAGAAACTATTGAATCCACAATGTTTATTAACGGACCCGGTGTAAAAAGCTTCCAAAATCAACTTGAGAGTTACTTGGGTTCAAAACATGTTATCCCATGCGCAAATGGAACAGATGCACTTCAGATTGCCTTGATGTCCTTGGGTTTAAAACCAGGGGATGAGATCATCACAGCTGACTTTACTTTTGCCTCTACTGTTGAGGTAATTTCTCTTTTAAAACTAACACCTGTTTTGGTTGATGTTGACCCCCAAACATTCAATATCGATATTCCTTCGATAGAAAAGGCCATTGGCCCTAAGACTAAAGCCATTATTCCAGTTCATTTATTTGGTCAAGCTGCGGATATGGAAGAAATCCTAGCCTTGGCTAAAAAAAATAACCTATATGTCATAGAGGATAACGCACAATCTTTAGGGGCATATTACACGTTTTCTGACGGAAGTAAAAAGAAAACCGGAACCTTGGGTCATATAGGAACGACTTCTTTTTTTCCCTCTAAGAATCTTGGAGCTTACGGTGATGGTGGTGCTATTTTCACCAATGATGATGATTTGGCCCATATTATCAGAGGAATGGTTAACCATGGAATGTATACAAGGTATCAGCATGATGTGGTTGGTGTAAATTCTAGATTAGATTCATTACAGGCTGCAATACTTAACATTAAACTCAAAAAATTAGATTTTTATAATGATTCCAGAAAAGTTGCTGCTCAAAAGTATAATAATCGTTTGATTGATTGCCAGAAATTAATTACACCTCACAGAAAGGGTGACCCAGACTCACACGTTTATCATCAATATACCTTGAAGATAATTAATGGAAAAAGAGATTCACTGGTCAAACATTTAAATGAGAAGGGTATTCCTTGTGGAATTTATTATCCTATTCCTTTGCATTTACAAAAGGCATATACAAATGAGCTCTATAAGCCCGAGGATTTTAAAGTAACACTCGAAATAGTAAACCAGGTTGTCTCTTTGCCTATGCATACAGAATTAGATGACGATCAAATTAATTTTATTACCGACACTATAAAGTCATATTTAGTTTAGTTTTTAAATTTCTGCACTGGAAACAGATACTTCCGAAGAAATTTTTCGAACTAAACCCTGTAAAACTTTTCCAGGTCCCACTTCAACGAAATTCGTAATCCCTGATTCAATCATGGCATTTATACTTTGTGTCCATCTTACTGGGGCCGTCAATTGTGCGACCAGATTTTTCTGAATTTCTACGGGATCTTCAACTGCTATGGCGGGTGAATTTTGATAAATAGGGCATAAAGGATCAGAAAAACTTGTGGAATCAATAGCATTTTCGAGCTCAGCTCTAGCAGGCTCCATTAGAGGAGAGTGAAATGCTCCATCCACTGGCAAAATCAAAGCTCTCTTAGCGCCTGCTGCTTTTAAATCTTCACAAGCAGATTCTATGGCATCTATACTGCCCGAAATAACCAGTTGTCCGGGACAATTGTAATTGGCTGCAACTACCACTCCAGAGATTTGTTGGCATATTTCGTCAACTTTTTTGTCTTCCATTCCCAAGATAGCAGCCATAGTTCCTTTACTTATATTACAGGCTTTTTGCATGGCCTCCGCTCTTTGAGAGACCAATTTCAACCCTGATTCAAAATCAATGGCCCCAGCAGCTGTTAAGGCTGAAAATTCTCCTAATGAGTGCCCCGCTACTGCATAGGGCTCAAAATCATCACCCATAACTTTTGCTGTAATAATAGAATGAAGAAAAATTGCAGGTTGAGTTACTCTGGTTTGCTGAAGGTCCTCTTTGCTTCCCTTTAAGAGTATGGTGGAAAGGTCAAACCCTAAGATCTCATCAGACACATGGAACATCTCTTTGGCCATTTCAAATTTATCAAATAGATCTTTTCCCATACCTGGAAATTGAGAGCCTTGACCAGGAAATATATATGCTTTCATGATGGATTTATTTTTTAATGTATGTAAAAAAAGAGTATTCAAAATTGGGATGACTCATCCGCTCCTCCTTTTCAACTGTCCATTTTTTTGAATCGATTTTTGGAAAAAACACATCTCCTTCAAATTTGGAGTGAATTTTTGTTAACTCAATCACGTCAGCTAATCCAATAGCCTGTTTGTAAATCTCTCCACCACCAATTATGAAGGGCTGGTCGTCGTCTTTTGTAAATTCAATAGCTGCTTCCAGACTATGACAAACAGTGACTTCCTCTTTGGAATAATTTTGGTTTCGCGTCACTACTATATTATGGCGGTTTGGCAATGCCTTGGGCAGGGATTCAAAGGTTTTCCTCCCCATAATGATGCTATGACCTGTGGTCAAACGTTTAAAGCGCTTGAGGTCTTCTGGTAAATGCCAGATCAATTGATTATCTTTCCCCAGAACACCATTCTCATCAATAGCAGCGATAAGGGTGACTTTCGGGACTTTTAATGATCTGCTGACCTTCGAAGCATGAACTGTTTTTGAATCTTTTAAACCTTTAGAATTCATAAAATTACAAGGGAGTTTTTTATTTTAGACTTAAGAAAATGAATAAAAGTAAAAAATAAATTTAAATAGACTAATTTTGAAACAAATGTACGTTTTCTAATTTATTTATGAACTTTCATAACGATTTCCTAGCCCTGAAATCAAGTACATATTTAAACACAGCATATGTAGGGCTGATGTCTCGTTCTTTGTACGATTTCAGATCTAATTTTGAAAAGGATTACCTGATTAATGGAGATCAATACAAAATTGATGCTTATGAACGATTGGATCAGACCCATGCAACTATTTCTTCATTTATAGGCTCCAAAAAAGAGCAAACTTTTTTTGTTTCCAACTTTTCAGTGGGTATAAGATTTGTTTTAGACTGTATAGCAAAAGGAAGCAACGTATTGTATCTAAAAGATGATTACCATTCACTTGTTGGTGCTTTAGAGGAAAGGGAATTAAATCATTTTTGTTTGACCACTGAGGAGCATTTGGAGGAAAAAATAGAGCATAAATTATCTCAAAGCAATTTCCATCTTCTTGTAATTAGTGTCGTTCAGTATACAAATGGATTAAAAATTGATTTTAATTTTTTACATCAACTTAAAGAAAAATATCCACAATTGTTGATTATAGGAGATGCTACCCAACACATCGGATCAGATCTCTTCGACTTTAACAAATCTGCATTTGATGCGATAGTATGTAGCGGATATAAGTGGTTATTGGGTGGTTTTGGCAATGGTTTTATCGCCTTATCAGATGACTTTTTTCAGCAAACGAGGTTAAGCCCAGAGGATTTTCGTCGAAAGGTATTTTCTGGACATTTTAATATACTAGGAGCAGCCTCGCTGGTTTTTGCTCTAGATTATCTAAAAAATCATGATTTTGAAAAATTGGTTGAAAGAAATAAATTACTCAGTCAAAAACTAAGAGAAGAACTAATCAAAATAGGTTGTATTCCCGAATACTATAAGCGCAAAAACCAAAGCTCTATAGTTAGTATTGTTGCACAGGAGTCATTATTGAAACTATTGGAGAATAATAGTGTTAGAGCTTCATACAGAGGTAAATATCTTCGGTTCTCTATTCACTTTTACAACTCCATTAAAGAAATTGACAAATTAATTAGTGTAATGAAACATTTGAAAGTAGTATAACCTAAATTGCAACTTTACCACGAATTAATGGATGTGGATCATATCCATTGAGTGTAAAGTCCTCATATTTAAATTCAAAAATATCTTTTATTTTCTGATTTAAGATCATTTGTGGAAGTGGTCTAGGGCTTCGACTAAGTTGCTCCTCTAATTGTTCATGATGATTGGAATAAATATGAACATCTCCAAAGGTATGCACAAAGGTTCCGGGTTTTAGATCACACACTTGAGCCACCATCATGTTCAAAAGGGCATATGATGCGATATTAAACGGAACCCCCAAAAACAAATCTGCACTCCTTTGATAAAGTTGACAAGAAAGTTTTCCCTCGGCCACATAATATTGAAAAAACGCATGACATGGCGGAAGAGCAGCTTTGTGATTTGCTACGTTTTCTGAAAAAGATAAGGAAGTATCGGGAAGCACACTGGGGTTCCAGGCTGAAACCAACATTCTTCTACTATCGGGATTGGTTTTCAAAGTTTCTATTACCGTTTTGATTTGATCGATACCTTCGTCATTCCAGTTCCTCCACTGGTGACCATATACAGGACCTAAATCTCCTTTCTGATCAGCCCATTCATTCCATATTCTTACACCATTTTTAGTTAAATAATTGATGTTGGTATCTCCCCTTAAGAACCACAAAAGTTCGTGAATAACAGATTTTATATGAATTTTTTTAGTGGTTACCAATGGGAAACCCGCTGCTAAATCAAATCGCATTTGATAACCAAAAACGCTTTTAGTTCCTGTTCCTGTCCGGTCTGTTTTGCTTACTCCATACTCCTGGATGAACTTGACCAAATCTAAATACTGTTGCATTATTGTTGTGGATATATAATCAAAAGTAAGTTAAGGTTTAGATATCAAAGTTTTTAGATAAAAATAGTTTTCAAAAAAAAATTAACATCTATTTTTTGGACTCTCTTTTTGAAATTTCATCCCTAATTTTAACGGCCTTCTCATAATCCTCTAGGTTAACTAATTTGTCTAGAAGTGATTTGAGTTTTGTAAGAGAAAGCTTTTTCAAATCATCAGGAACGGCTTTCTGTCTATTTTGTTCTTCAACAAAATTTTGAATCCAGTTTTCCTTTCCTTTATTTTTTTGGTCGTCTCTTATGGTTCTTTCGTCAAAACCAGCTTGTTTTAGAATAGAGTCGTAAATAAAAATCGGAGCCCCAAATCGCAAGGCCATAGCTATGGCATCTGAAGTTCTTGAATCAATGATCTCCTCAATTTTATCTCTTTCGCAGATCAAACTGGAGTAAAATACCCCGTCGACTAATTTGTGAATGATTATCTGTTTAAGATAAATGTTGAATCTATCAGCAAAATTTTTAAAAAGGTCGTGGGTCAGAGGGCGTTTTGGTTTAAGTTCCTTTTCCATGGAAATGGCAATGGATTGTGCTTCAAATCCTCCAATAATAATTGGTAGACTTCTGTTTCCGTCCGCTTCACTCAAAATAAGTGCATAAGCACCTGTTTGTGTATCACTGTAGGAAATGCCCTTAATGTTTAATTGAATTAATTTCATAGTTTCAATTAATACCAAATTAGTAAAATTATCAAGCAAATCATCAAAAAATAATTGATTTAGAAATTACTTTAATTGAAAATTCTAGATGCTATAATCATTTATCCATTAGCATTTAATTAAATTTGTAAATCAAATAAAAATTAATGAAAACTATTCAATTCAGAGAGGCCATTTGTGAGGCCATGTCAGAAGAAATGCGTAGAGACGAGTCTGTATACCTTATGGGGGAGGAAGTTGCCGAATATAATGGTGCTTACAAGGCCTCTAAAGGCATGCTGGATGAGTTTGGTGACAAACGTGTAATTGACACACCTATCTCAGAATTGGGTTTCTCGGGAATTGGCGTTGGTTCGACGATGACCGGTAACCGCCCCATTATAGAATTTATGACCTTTAATTTTGCCTTAGTGGGAATTGACCAAATCATCAATAATGCTGCTAAGATTCGTCAGATGTCAGGGGGTCAGTTTCCCTGCCCTATTGTATTCAGGGGACCTACTGCGTCAGCAGGTCAATTAGCTGCCACACATTCCCAGGCTTTTGAAAGTTGGTATGCCAACTGTCCCGGGTTGAAAGTTATTGTTCCATCTAACCCATACGATGCCAAGGGACTCTTAAAGTCTGCGATTAGAGATGAAGATCCGGTGATATTTATGGAGTCAGAACAAATGTATGGAGATAAAGGGGAAGTCCCTGAGGGAGAGTATACCATTCCCATAGGTGTTGCTGATATTAAAAGACATGGAAAAGATGTTACAATAGTATCTTTTGGTAAAATCATTAAAGTTGCATATAGTGCAGCTGAAACACTAACTAAAGAAGGGATTGATTGCGAGATTATAGACCTTAGATCTATAAGACCTATGGATTATGAAGCTATTTTCAATTCTGTAAAAAAAACCAACCGATTGGTTATACTAGAAGAGTCCTGGCCTTTTGGTAATATTTCTACAGAGATTACTTATCAGGTTCAAAATCAAATCTTTGATTTTCTTGATGCACCCATTGAAAAAATAAATACCGCTGATACCCCTGCGCCATACTCACCTGTATTATTGGAAGAGTGGCTTCCCAGCAGTAACGATGTGATCAAAGCCGTAAAAAAAGTTATGTACATTACCTAATTAATCTCCTAACCCTAGCCCAAAATTTCATTCTTAAATTTTACTTGACCTTCACGGAAATTGTTCCGTAGTTCAAATCACTACATCTCTTAATTACTAATATAATGAGTACTTATTGAAAACCGAAAAATGCTCATAAAGACTACCTGATTAAATTAGAGTTATATAACCCGTCGAAGTTATTTAATATAAAAATAGATATTTTGAGCTGGAGTTAAATGAAAATTTAAGTGAACCTAATATTTGAAAATATCTTCGTATAGGATGGTATTATCTGCTATTTCAGATTTTTTTTCTACCTCAAGGGAGATGTTATAATCAGATTTTTCAATTTTTCCCCCTATTTTATGTGGTTTAATTGCAATTGTTGGCGCAATTACCAAAGCCACTACAGACATCAGTTTTAATAAAATATTGAGAGAGGGTCCAGAAGTATCTTTAAATGGATCACCAACTGTATCACCAACTACTGCTGCTTTATGGGCATCTGATCCCTTTCTTCCATCCGACTCAATCATTTTTTTAGCATTGTCCCAAGCTCCTCCGGCGTTGGACTGGAAAATCGCCATTAGTATTCCACAAGTAGTTACACCTGCTAATAGTCCACCAAGCATTTCTGCACCACCCAAAAATCCGATAGTTACAGGAACTAATATGGCCAATAGGCCGGGCATCACCATTTCTTTAATGGAAGCTTTGGTTGATATCTCTACACATTTTTCATAGTCTGCCTTACCATCAGCAGCATCAAAAACAGCTCTATCTTTGGCGTTTGCTTTGGAAATATCAGCATCGTATTTACGCATAATTTCGAGAGCTGCTTTCAATTCGGGAATGTCTTTAAATTGTCTTCTCACCTCTTCAATCATCGACATGGCTGCACGTCCAACTGCATTCATTGAGAGTGCAGAAAAAACAAAAGGCAACATGCCTCCCACAAGAAGTCCTGCCATTACTCTGGGTTTTGAAACATCGATGGCTGTTACATTAGCTACTTGCATGAAAGCAGAAAACAATGCCAAAGCTGTTAAAGCTGCAGAGGCAATGGCAAAACCTTTTCCTATGGCAGCAGTCGTATTCCCAACAGCATCTAATTTATCGGTTCGTTCTCTAACCTCGGCAGGTAATTCTGCCATCTCGGCAATACCTCCCGCGTTATCTGATATTGGACCGTAAGCGTCAACTGCCAACTGAATACCTGTGTTGGCCAACATGCCAACAGCGGCGATAGCAATTCCATACAATCCTGCATAGTGATGAGATACTAAAATCGCCGCAGCAATAAGTATTATGGGAATCATTGTCGACATCATTCCTACACCTAAACCCGCAATAATATTGGTAGCCGATCCAGTTTCCGACTGACGAACAATTGCAGAAACAGGTTTAGTTCCCGTTCCCGTATAATACTCGGTAATTTTTCCAACACCCAAACCGGCAACCAATCCTGAAATAGTAGCTAAAAATACACCCAAGGCTCCAGAGGGTAAACCCTCTGTTGATTCTGGGATCATTGAATTAATAACAAAATAGGAAACGATCACCATCAAACCGGCTGATCCAAATTCTCCTATGTTTAGTGCAGTTTGAGGATTACCACCTTCTTTAACTTTGACAAAAAAAGTTCCTATAATAGACATTACTATTCCTACAGCTGCTATTACCAATGGAAGATAAACAGCACCTAAACCCCCAAATTCAGGGGTAATGATAAAAGCTCCTAAAACCATTGTACCTATTATAGAACCTACATATGATTCAAACAAATCAGCACCCATTCCGGCAACATCTCCCACATTGTCTCCCACATTATCTGCAATAGTAGCAGGATTTAGAGGATGATCCTCAGGGATTCCAGCTTCAACTTTTCCCACAAGGTCAGCGCCTACATCAGCAGCCTTAGTGTAAATTCCACCGCCTACTCTGGCGAACAGTGCGATTGAAGATGCCCCCATAGAAAATCCCGTCAAAACATTAAGTACAGTAGTCAAGTTTTCAGATCCTGGCCATATCATTTGATAAATCATGAAAAGACCACTCAAACCCAAAATACCTAGGCCAACCACTCCTAGTCCCATTACAGAACCTCCGGTAAAAGCTACCTCCATAGCCTTACCTAGAGAAATCCTTGCGGCATTGGTGGTCCTAACATTGGCCTTGGTAGCTACACGCATGCCAATAAATCCTGCGAGAGCAGAGCAAATGGCTCCGACAACAAATGACACTGCAACCATTCCGTGAGATCCTTCTTCATTACTTCCTTTGATATATAATAGCACAGCCAAACAGATCACAAAAATCGATAATATTCTGTATTCAGCTTTCAAAAAGGACATGGCTCCTTTGGCAATATTATTGGCAATGGTTGCCATCTTTTCATTTCCAACTTCTTGCTTGGTGATCCATATGTTTTTAATGTAAACAAACATCAAGCCCAATAGTCCGAATGCAGGTAAAAATTCAATAACAAATTTCATGTATTAATGGTTTTTGATGGCCCCAAAAGTACTAAAACCAATTCTAATAAAAAATAATCTAAAGCCTATAAATTACAATGAAATAAAATCTTAAAAATCGAATGATTTAGTTTATTAAAATAAGCCATTCAATTCGGCATCAATTTTTTCAATTATTTTTCCAAAATCTTCTTTGTTTTCAACGAAATCAATTTGGTCAACATCGATAATTAATAACTTTCCTTTATTATAAGTAGATATCCAAGCTTCATACCTTTCATTCAATCGACTCAGATACTCTATGCTTATTGAGTTTTCATATTCTCGCCCTCTTTTATGAATTTTATGAACTAAGTTGGGGATGCTACTTCTTAAGTAAATAAGTATATTTGGGCCCTCTATCATGGATTCCATCAATTTAAATAGGGACTGGTAGTTATTGAAATCTCGCTGATTCATCAAACCCATTGCATGAAGATTGGGAGCAAAAATGTGAGCGTCCTCATAGATAGTTCGGTCTTGAATATATTTTTTATCAGAAGTTCTAAAACCATCCAATTGACGAAATCTACTGTTCAAAAAATAGATTTGAAGGTTAAAAGACCAGCGTTCCATATGGTTGTAAAAATCATCCAAATAAGGATTGTCAATTACATCTTCCAAATGGGCCTCCCAACCGTAATGTTTGGAGAGTAATTCAGCAAGACTTGTTTTTCCTGCACCAATATTTCCTGCGATAGCGAAATACATCATATTTTTTTTTCGTGCAGAAAGATAATTACTTTTTTTATTTACGACTTTTAAGATACTTTTTTTTTACCAGTTATTTGAATTTAGTCACCATAAGAAAAAAAAAAAAAGTTTTTCTTTAAAATTTAAAAATTAATAATAAATTTGCAAAATAATCGAGGAAGGATTTGACTGATTGCAACCTCTAAAAAAAATGCTAAAGCAGTGTTGCTTTTAGACGCATTTGTCAGATCACCCCAAAAAAGCAACAGCTAAATGCCATATTTTTTTACTTCCGAATCAGTAAGTGAGGGCCATCCCGACAAAGTGTCTGATCAGATCAGTGACGCTCTGCTCGACAATTTTATTGCTTTCGATCCCGATAGTAAGGTAGCTTGTGAAACAATGGTCACTACAGGACAAGCCATACTAGCAGGAGAGGTTAAAAGTCACACTTACTTGGACGTACAAAGTATCGCTCGCGAAACCATTAACCAAATCGGTTATACAAAAGACGAATATCAATTTAGTGGTAATTCTTGTGGTGTGATCTCTTTGATCCATGAGCAATCACAGGACATTAACCGTGGAGTGGACAGAGCCGAAAAAGAGAATCAAGGAGCTGGAGACCAAGGGATAATGTTTGGTTATGCAACTGATGAAACGCACAACTTCATTCCTTTGGCATTGGATTTATCACATAAAATATTGATTGAGTTGGCCACATTAAGGAGAAAGAACAATGAGATTAAATATCTCCGACCTGATGCAAAATCTCAGGTAACTATCAAATATAGTGACCAAGGAAAACCTTTGCTAATAGATACCATAGTGGTTTCAACTCAACACGATCAATTTCATGAAGATGACGAAAAGATGTTGGAAAAAATAAAAAGTGACATCATTAACATCGTCATTAAAAAGGTTATTGAAAAGGAACCTGAACACATTCAAAACCTTTTCAATGATGATATTACCTATCACATTAATCCTACAGGGAAATTTGTAATCGGAGGTCCTCATGGTGATACAGGATTGACAGGAAGAAAAATTATTGTTGATACCTATGGTGGAAAAGGAGCACATGGAGGGGGAGCTTTTAGTGGGAAAGATCCAAGCAAAGTAGACCGTAGCGCTGCTTATGCAGCCAGACATATAGCGAAGAATCTCGTGGCTGCTGGTGTAGCCAATGAAATATTAGTTCAATTAAGTTATGCTATTGGTGTAGTCGAACCAACTTCCATTAACATTAACACATATAACACATCCAAAGTTTCCTTCTCCGATCCTGAAATCGCGGATAAGGTCAGGAAAATTTTTGACCTTCGACCTTATGCTATCGAAAAAAGACTCAAACTTAGAAACCCTATCTACCTTGAAACAGCCGCTTATGGTCACATGGGAAGACAACCTCAAGAGATCACAAAAATTTTTGAATCGCCTTACAGTGGCAGGTTAGAAAAAACCGTGGAACTTTTTACTTGGGAAAAATTAGATTATTTAAATGAAATTAAAAACACTTTCAAATTATGAGCTTAAAACTAGCTACTAACGCACTTCATGCAGGGCATGACGTGACACAAACTCAAGGAACCAGAGCCGTTCCTATCTATCAAACCTCTTCATATGTGTTCAATGATTCAGAACATGCTGCCAATTTATTTGCACTATCAGAGTCGGGATACATTTACACTCGCTTAAACAACCCAACCAATGATGTCTTGGAACAGCGTTTGGCGGCAGTTGAAGGCGGTGTTGCGGCTGTTGCCACTGCATCTGGTACAGCAGCCATAGCTACAACATTCATGACCTTACTCAAGTCAGGGGATCATATTGTAGCGTCCAATAGCCTTTATGGTGGAACCTTTAATATGCTTAACAATACTTTACCTAGATTTGGTATTACAACAACTTTTGTAGATCCGGATAATGTTGACAATTTTGCAAAAGCAGTTAAGCCAAATACCAGAGCTTTTTTCGCAGAATCTTTGGGAAATCCAAAATTGGATGTTTTAGACCTTGAAGGAATCAGTGCCCAAGCTAAAGCGGCAAAAGTTCCTTTTATTGTGGATAATACCATTGCGACTCCAGCTTTGTTGAACCCTATAGCTCATGGTGCTAATATTGTAATCCATTCATTAACCAAGTATATTACTGGAAATGGAACAACCATTGGTGGGGTTATAATTGACGCTGGAACCTTTGATTACTCTAATGGGAATTTCCCTGAGTTTACCGAACCATCTCCTTCATATCATGGGTTGAAATATCACGAAGTGTTAGGACCTATTGCTTTTATTGCAAGAGTAAGAATAGAAGGTCTGAGAGATCTTGGAAGTGCACCAAGTCCACTTAATAGCTTTCAAGTCATTCAAGGTTTGGAAACCTTGGAGGTAAGAATGCAAAAACACTCAGAAAATGCATTGGAACTCGCCCATTGGTTAGAATCTCGAGAGGAGGTCAGTTGGGTAAATTATCCCGGATTGAAATCGTCAAAATATGCAGATTTGGCTGCAAAATATTTACCCAATGGAAATAGCGGGATCGTTACTTTTGGATTGAAAAAAGGATTCGATGCCGCTAAAAAAGTTACTGAAAGCACCAAGATATTTTCCCTTTTGGCCAATATTGGCGACACCAAGTCACTGATTATTCATCCTTCCAGCACTACACATTCTCAGTTGAATGAAGAGGAACAAAAAAGTACTGGGGTAATTCCTGAATTGGTAAGATTGTCTATTGGAATCGAGAATTTAGAGGATCTGAAAAATGATTTAGATCAGGCTTTAAAAGCAATTTAATGAATTATAATGGGTAATGTTAAAACCATATCCATCAATAATTTCACTACAGACTCGGGTATTGTTTATGATAATATCGATTTACACTACCAGCATTTCGGTCAATCATACCAAAACGCTCCAGTTGTTCTGATCAACCATTCCCTGACCGGTGACGCCAATGTTGCCGGTCCTAAAGGTTGGTGGAGTGAAGTTGTTGGACCCAACCTCACCATAGATACCCTTAATTTTTCTGTTCTGGCTTTTAATATCCCTGGCAACGGTGTTAACGGTTACACACTCAAAAATTATAAAGATTTTCACACTGGTGATATAGCAGAAATTTTCTTCCAAGGGCTGCAAATTTTAGGTATACAAAAACTTTTTGCTCTAATAGGTGGTTCAATTGGAGGTGGAATTGCTTGGGAGATGGCGGCTTTATACCCGAATTTGACAGATAATTTAATTCCTGTTGCAGCCGACTGGAAAGCATCGGATTGGATTATTGCCAATACATTTCTACAAAAAAGACTTTTGGAAAATTCAAGTGAACCTCTAAGGGATGCACGAATTCATGCAATGCTTACCTATCGCACTCCAGCATCTTTTTCAGAGCGATTTGGAAGGACTATCAACACAGAAAAAAAACTGTTTAATGTAGAAAGTTGGCTTGTACACCATGGATATAAATTAGAAGATCGATTTCTATTACAAGCCTACAAAGCCATGAATCATTTATTGGCAACTGTTGATATTACCCGTAAGGGAGATAGCTTAGAAAAAATCATCAACACCATATCCTCCAATATCCACCTAATAGCAGTGGATAGTGACCTCTTCTTTACGGCCGAAGAGGATCAAAAAACCCTAAAAAGGGGCAAAAAAATTAAAGAAAATATTTTTTATCACGAAATAAAGTCAATTCATGGTCATGATGCTTTTTTGATAGAAAATAAAACTGTATCTCAAATTCTTAGCAGAATTTTTAAATCCAATTCAAATATTTCCTAGTCTCATGAGAGTAAGCTTAAATAGGGTTAACGAAGACTATCTTTTTGAAGTCAAGAACGACAATGGTCACAAAGTGCTTTTGGATAATAAATCAAAAAAAGAAGGAAAAGTGGAGGGCGTTAGCCCTATGGAACTTCTTTTAATGGCTCTAGCCGGTTGCAGTAGTATAGATATCATTGCGATACTCAATAAGCAAAAGATCAATCCTAAAGATGTTAAAATGGATGTTGAGGGAGACCGAATCCCTGGCTTAGTTCCCTCCTTATTTAATAAGATTAAAGTTAATGTAAGGTTAGAAGGGGAGATACCCCCCGATAAAGCTAAAAGAGCTGTTTGTCTTTCTTTTGAGAAATATTGCTCAGTAGCCAAGACTTTAGAGTATTCAACACCAATCAAATATTCCGTTTTCCTGAATGGAGACGAAATATGAAAGATATTTCGAAACTAAATTCTTTCTGTAGGTAGTATTGGAGTGGTGTATTCTGCAAAGTAAAGAATTAAAAGAACACGGTGTCCCATTTTCAAATTATTAATGTGTTGGCAAATACAAAAACGAAAAAAATACTAAGGCTATATTTTAATTCCTTTTTGTCAGAGCATTGAATCGTTTTTCAAGTCCTTCACTCTTTTGCTGAAGACTAATAATTTTAAGGCCATTATCATGGGCAAAGTCAAAAACTGCTGGTCGCATATCGTGATTTGTCTCAAAGGTCAATTCATATTCAAAATCAAAAGTGTTGACTACTTTTTTGATATGAGGGATTTTTTTGAGTGCCACATTTTCCACGCGATAATCAAAACTAACAGACACTACCTGTTGATCATCATTTTTTAACGATTCCAATGTTTGATTTAGCACTACCTTTCCTTTATTGAGAATGACCACCCTGTCACACATGGCCTCCACTTCTTGGAGAATATGGGTTGAGAGAAAAACCAATTTTTCTTTCCCCAGTGTTTTTATTAGGTTTCTGATTTCTACCACCTGATTAGGATCCAGACCTGTCGTAGGTTCGTCTAAGATAAGGTATTGGGGGTCATGAATCAGTGCTGCTGCCAATCCAACCCTTTGTTTATAACCTTTGGAGAGGGTGTATATTTTTTTATGGGCATGTTCTTGCAGCCCAGTTTTTTCAATGACTTCCTTAAAGGGAGGTTTTTTTATGCTATATAATTCTCCTACAAACTTCAAATATTCTCTAACGTACATTTCCGGGTAAAGTGGGTTGTTTTCGGGCAGATAACCCATTTGTTGTTGGATTCTTTTCAGTTTTTCTCTTAAATTAAAATTGCCTATTGAAACTTCTCCTTCCCATTGATTCAAGTAACCCGTCAATATCTTCATCAATGTGGTTTTTCCTGCACCATTGGGGCCCAGTAAGCCGATCACTCCATTTTCATCAAAGACCAATGAAATGTTTTTTAAAACAACTGTGTTGCCGTAATTTTTAGATAATTTTTGGATGTTTATCCCCAAGGTTTATTCTTATTAGGTTATCTGTAATTAAAATATCTAATCGGTATAAGGATTTTTTCAAATTAGCATTTCAAAGTTAGGAAATAATGATTTTTGAAAAAGTAAAATATGGTCTAACATTGAACAACTAATGACGATGCCGGAGAATTTCATCCATAACCCAACTTGTATGGACTGCTGATTCTCCGGTTGAGGGATGCGAAAAATTTCCCTCAAAAAGATGTTTTTTCAAATTTTCGACATGCGTCATTTGAACATGTTTGGGATGGGCTATAGAAAGTTTTACTTCCTCACCTTCATTATTCAAAACCAGTGGATTTTCTTCAAAAATAGAAAACTGAATTTTTCCTTTACTACCAAAAATTTCAACCCTATCCATCGGCTCTATTCCAAAGTTCCATGCCCCAACTCCCGTCACACCTCCTTGGTGCAACCAGCAGGCCGATATGGCATCCTTTGCAGCATATAAGCCCTGCTGGTTAAGACTGATGCCTGAAACCTTTTGAATCTCTCCCAATAAGTAGATAAACAAATCAATACCGTGACTGGCCAAATCATCAAAATAACCACCCGGTGCTACCTTGGGATCAGTACGCCAGTTGTAAATACCTGATAAATCCATCTTATTGGGTGATTGACTGAGGTGCCAGTTGATGTGCCTGACATCTCCAATTTCATGATTCAGTAACCACTCCCTAACTTTTGTATATCTTGGCAAGGATCGTCTGTAATATGCAACAAAAAGAGGAATGTTATTTTTTTTAAAAGCCAAGGCTATTTTTTTACTCTCTTCATAATTGGGTGCTAATGGTTTTTCGATACAACAGGCTTTCCCTGATGAAGCGACTTTAAGTGCATAAAATAAATGACTATCCGGAGGTGTAGCAATATAGACTGCATCGATTTCCGCATCATCGATTAAGGCGTCTGCATCGGTATAATATTTTTCTACCCCATGTCGAAGGGCGTAGTCCTTAACTCTATGCTCATTACGACTCATTACGGCTTTCAACTCAAAACCTACTGTTTTTTGATAGGCTGGCCCACTTTTGAACTCTGTTACATCCCCACAACCAATAATTCCCCAACGCAGAGGAGCGAAATATTCTTTTTTTATCATTTCAATTTTTTCTTATTCAATGAAAGATATTGTTTTTCAACAGAACGAACCATAACCGTTTTTAACTTTTTAGAAGAATATATGCACTCATGATCATTAGGTCTGATATTATTTAATCTACAAAAAATCCATAAAATGGTTTGTTTTTGCCAAAAGCTATCTTAAATTTGTGCCAATAATTAAAAAATGAACAATAAGTATTTTTATTACAATGCCAATTATTACTTCTTTTTTGAGGTTAGAGGGATTTTGTAGTAATCTAATGATATATTAAACAAGAAGTCCTGATTTATCGGGACTTTTTTTTTAGCCATGATACAAAAAGTTGCCATACAAGGGATTAAAGGATCTTTCCACGATCAGGTGGTTGAACAATACTATACCCAAGCTCTAGAACTTATGGAGTGCTTAACGTTTGATGCTCTGGCTAAAGCAGTTGTCAGTGGAGGTTGTGATCAGGCAGTGATGGCTCTAGAAAATTCAATTGCAGGATCAATCTTATCCAACTATGCTATTTTGGATCAATACGAACTAGTCATAACAGGAGAATATTATCTTAATATTGAACATAATTTGATGGCTCTTCCCGGTCAAAAAATTGAGGATCTACAGGAAGTCCATTCTCATCCTATGGCTTTGTTGCAGTGTAAAAAATTTTTCTATGACTACCCTCATATTAAATTAGTAGAGAGTAATGATACCGCTGAGGAAGCACTTAAAATTAGTAAGAATAAGATTACACATCGCGGAGCCATTGCAGGGAAAAGAGCCTCCCACATTTACGATTTAGAAATTTTATTTCCTTCTATTCAAACCATCAAAAAAAATGTGACTCGTTTTGTAGTAGTTCAAAAAAACAATACCCAATCGTCAAATAATATCAATAAAGCAGCGTGGAAATTTGTTTTGGATCACAAACGTGGAAGTCTAGCTACTGTACTCAATGTGATGAGTGATTGCAACCTTAACCTAACCAAAATACAATCTCTTCCTGTTATTAAGACGCCGGGGAAATACGCTTTTTTTGTAGATGTTACTTTTGATGACCCCAAAGACTATTATAAAGCTAAGTCATTAATTGGAATTATGGCCACTGCCTTTAAGGTTTTGGGAGAATATCCATCCGGAAAATTATGACAGCTAGAAGATTAAATACCGTTCAGGAATACTACTTTTCCAAAAAGTTAAGAGAGGTAGCTACCATGGTCGCAGAGGGCAAACCCGTCATTAATATGGGTATTGGAAGTCCTGATCTTCCACCACACCCAAAAGTTGTAGCAGCATTAAAAGACAGTTTTGACCATCCCAAGGTACACCAATACCAGAGTTATCAGGGTCTTCCGGAGTTGCGCCAAGCCATCGCCGATTTTTACGAAAAAAATTATAGCGTAGCTGCTAATCCCAACAGTGAAGTTTTGCCTTTGATGGGATCTAAAGAGGGAATCATGCACATTTCAATGGCTTTTTTGAATCCAGGGGATAAGGTCTTGATCCCTAATCCCGGTTACCCCACCTATCAGTCTGTTACCCGACTGGTTGAGGCAGAACCAATTTTTTATGATTTAAAAGCGGATAATCAATGGCAGCCAGACTTGAAAGCTTTAGATCAAATGGATTTGACTGCGGTCAAACTTATGTGGGTTAACTACCCCCATATGCCCACCGGAGCCAATCATCTAAGAGATACATATGAAAAACTAATCCCTTGGGCTACGGCAAAGGGTATTTTATTGGTCAACGACAATCCCTATAGTTTTGTTTTGACCGATCAACCTCAAAGTATGATGTCTGTACCCGGTGCAAATGAGGTAGGCATGGAACTAAATTCTCTAAGCAAGTCATTCAACATGGCAGGGTGGCGCGTAGGGATGGTCTTGGGAAATCAAGAGAACATCAATGCCATATTGAAGGTAAAAAGCAATATGGATTCGGGTATGTTTTTTGGAATTCAGAAAGGAGCTATTGCTGCACTTCAGACCGAAGGAAGCTGGTTAAAAAAATTAAATGAGGTTTATGCCCAAAGAAGAAAATTGATCTTTAAACTGGCCACCCTCTTGAAAACCGATTTCGACATTAACACAAGTGGGCTTTTCGTATGGGCCAAATATAGAGATACCTCTAAATCTTCGGTTCAGTTCATAGAGGAAATATTAAATAAACACCACATTTTTATTACACCCGGAAGTATATTTGGAAGCCAAGGTGAAGGATATATCCGTTTCTCCCTTTGTGTAGAGGTGGAACAAATAAGTGAAGCTATAAAAAGAATCAGTAAATCATGAAAGTAGGTATAATAGGTGTTGGATTAATTGGAGGTTCACTGGCGCTGTCTGCTCGGGAACACATTCCCGATGTAGAAATATTCGGAAGCAATAGGAGTGAGGTTAATTTACAAAAGTCTTTGGACTTGGGTTTGATTAATTTCAGATTAGAGGATGCCCTGATCAAGCAAATGGATGTCATTCTACTGACCATACCAGTTGATGTAGCAATGGATCGATTGGTTGACTTATTAGACGAGGTCAACGATAATGCGTTAATCATCGATTTTGGATCTACCAAAGCTGCCATTTGTCAGCAAGTGTCATTACATTCAAAGCGAGGGCAGTTTTTGGCCACTCATCCCATTGCCGGAACTGAATACTCAGGTCCTGCGGCTGCTTTACCGGATTTGTTTCAAGACAAGATTCAAATCCTTTGTGAAACTCAAAAAACCCGACCCGATCTATTGGAATGGGCCCAAGATTGGTTCAAAAAAACAGGGATGAACCTAAGGGAAATGGATCCCGTGGAGCATGACCAACACATTACTTACGTATCGCATTTGTCCCATATTAGTTCTTATATGCTAGGCAAAACAGTAATGGAAAAAGAAAAAGATCAGTCAGCTATTTTTGACATGGCCGGGAGTGGTTTTTCCTCCACTGTTCGTTTGGCAAAAAGCTCCCCACAAATGTGGATTCCTATTTTTAAACAAAACAAGGAAAATATTAGTGAAACACTATTACAATACATTAATAATTTAAATCAGTTTAAACAACTTTTGGATGCTGATAAATTTGACGAATTACACAAGCAAATCCTTGAAATTAATCAAATCCGTCAGATTTTAAAGGGTATTACCAACACAATAACAACAAATAAAAATGGAAAACAACAAAGAAATGAGTAGCTGGTTATATGATTTCGGATTAGATCATCCGTTGGTCATTGCCGGCCCATGTAGTGCAGAAACTGAGGATCAAGTGCTGAAAATTGCACACGAACTAAAAGATACCGATGTAACGGTTTATCGTGCTGGAATATGGAAGCCTAGAACCCGACCTGGTATGTTCGAAGGAGTAGGTGCCATAGGTCTGGACTGGCTCAAAAAAGTAAAGGAACAAACAGGACTATTAACCTCAACAGAGGTAGCAAATAAAGATCACGTTAAATTGGCACTTGAGGCGGATATTGACATTCTATGGATTGGTGCTCGCTCTACTGTAAGTCCATTCATAATTCAGGAAATTGCCGACGCATTAAATGAAACGGATAAAATCGTTTTGGTAAAAAATCCTGTCAATCCCGATTTGGCTCTATGGATGGGTGGTTTGGAAAGACTCTACTCTGCCAACATCAAAAAACTTGGGGTCATTCACAGAGGTTTTTCAACTTACGACAAATCTAAATACCGTAACAATCCTGAGTGGCAAATTGCAGTTGAATTCCAAAATAAGTTCCCCGACATTCCGTTGATTTGTGATCCATCCCATATTGCTGGACGAAGGGACTTAATTTTTGACCTCAGCCAAAGAGCTTTAGACCTTAATTTTGATGGTCTGATGATCGAAACCCACTGGGACCCTGACAATGCTTGGAGTGATGCCAAACAACAGGTTACCCCTTCTCGCCTGGTTGAGATCATGAAAGATTTAAAGATCAGAAAAGAAACTACCGATGAGAAAAGTTATCAAACCGAATTGGTTAGCCTTCGTGAGCAAATTGATATGAGTGATCAAGCTGTTTTAGATGCTTTGGGCAAACGAATGAAAGTTGCTGAACTTATTGGTAAACTTAAAAAAGACAACAATGTAGCTGTTTTACAAAACAAACGTTGGAATGAAATCTTGGAAACCATGAAGGCTGAAGGAGGTGAAAGAGGTTTGAGTGAGGATTTTATCACTCGTATTTTTAAGGCTATCCACCAAGAATCAATTAATCACCAAGAAAAGGTGATCAATGGATAAATAAAAAACTACCTTTTAAAGCTTTTTATTAGCTTAAAGCTTTTTTAATTCTTTGAACAGCAGCTTTGATTTCTTCTTCAGATGCGGCATATGAAATTCGAATACAATCGTCATTCCCAAAAGCCTCGCCTGTTACTGTTGCAACGTGGGCTTCCTCCAATAAAAACAACGCAAAATCATTCGCGTTTTCAATGGATTTACCTTTTAGTGATTTACCAAAATAAAAGGATACATCAGGAAATATGTAAAAGGCTCCTTGAGGTTTATTGAGTTTGAATCCTGGGATCTCAGAGAGTAAATTTAAGATAAGACCTCTTCTAATATTAAATTCATCTACCATATATTGTATTTTGCTTTTTGGAGCCGATACTGCAGCAATAGTTGCTCTTTGAGCAATACAATTTGCACCAGAGGTCATTTGTCCTTGCATTTTGTTGCAAGCCTTTGCAATCCATTCCGCGGCACCGATATATCCAATTCTCCATCCAGTCATAGCAAACGCCTTAGCTACTCCGTTAACAGTAATGGTTCGATCATATAACTCGGGAATTGCAGCAATACTAAAATGTGGAGTACCGTAATTGATGTGTTCGTATATCTCATCCGACAAAATATATATGTCAGGGTATTTTTTTAATACTGCTCCCAAAGCACGATACTCTTCCTCTGAATAAATAGTTCCACTAGGATTATTGGGTGAGTTGAACATTACCAGCTTAGTTTTGGGAGTTATGGCCTGTTCGAGTTGTTTAGGTGTAATTTTAAAGTCAGTTTCTATTGATGAGGGAATTATAATAGATTTGGCCTCAGCCAAAGTAGCAATTGCGGAATAACTTACCCAATAAGGAGCAGGTAATAAAACTTCATCACCCGGATTGAGCAAAATCATGCAAACATTAGCTATTGATTGTTTGGCACCGGTAGAAACCACGATCTGTGAGGCTTGATATTCCAATCCATTGTCTCGCTTAAACTTTTCACATATGGCAGACTTAAGATCAGTATAACCATCAACAGGTGAATAAGAGTTATAATTTTCTTTTACTGCCTGAATCGCAGCATCTTTTATAAATTCAGGGGTATTGAAATCAGGTTCTCCCAAACTCAGGCCGATTATATCAATTCCCAGATTTTTTAACTCTCTTGCTTTTGCCGCCATAGCCAAAGTTGCCGAGGCAGGAAGGCTTTTGATTCGATTAGATAACATTAAAAAATGACTTATGATTGAACATAAACGGGGCGTATCCCCATTTGTTTTAAAAATTTAAAGTGAGAAAAAATAGCACTTCGGGTGGTTTTGTATTCGTTATAGGGGAGATTAAACTCTTTTGCTGTTTTTTTAACGATTTCAGAGATTTTGGTGTAATGTATGTGTGAAATATGAGGGAAAATATGGTGTTCGATTTGATGATTTAATCCACCAGTAAACCAATTAACAATTCTATTTTTAGTAGAGAAATTTACAGTAGTTTTCAGTTGGTGAACTGCCCATGAATTTTTCATATTACCTGATTTCTTTTCAGGTAGTGGCATGTCAGCCTCTCCAATAACATGAGCCAATTGAAAGACCAAACTCAATATTAAACCTGCAGTGTAGTGCATGACAAAAAAGCCAATCATAACTTTCCACCACAAAATATTAAATACTAAAATGGGCACCATGATCCAAATTGAGAAATAAAATATTTTAGAGATTATCAATCCAATCCATTGGGTAGAATGACTTTTACTATTTACATAAGTTAAATTTCTTTTTTGATAACGAGTCAATTGAATGAAATCGGTAAAAAATGCCCATTTCAAAGTCAACAGACCGTAAAGAAAAATAGAATAAAAGTGTTGAAACCGATGATAGGGTTGCCATTTTGTATGTTTAGAAAAGCGGAGAACTATTCCTGCTTCCAGGTCCTCGTCGTGATCTTTTATATTTGTATAAGTATGGTGGAGTACGTTATGTTGTATTTTCCAATTAAAAACATTTCCGGCCAGAATATAGATACTACCCCCCATTAGTTTGTTGACCAAAGGATTTTTTGAATAGGAGCCGTGGTTACCATCGTGCATAACGTTCATTCCAACTCCTGCCATTCCAACACCGTTAATTACCGCAAGTAAGAGTTTGAACCAATCACTGATATTTAGAGAAAGGATCAGAACAAATGGTGCGATCAATAATGTGAACATGATTATAGACTTAAAGTATAATTTCCAATTACCGGTCTTTGCAATTTTGTTATCCTTAAAATATTGGTTGACTCTTCTGTTGAGGGTTTGGATAAATACTTGTGAATCCTTTCTGGAAAAACGAGGGATTAATCTTTTGGCCATGATTTTTATTGTTACTAATACAAAATTATTGAATTTTAAAGCATTCTCTTTATTTTTAGCGAAAAACTAACTTGAATTATATTTACGAGTACTTCCCAAATTTTAATACAAAGCAAAAACAGCAATTGGAATCCATTTATAATCTTTATAAAGATTGGAATTCTCGTGTAAACGTAATTTCCAGGAAAGATTTAGATTTTTTTTATTTACACCATGTTCTTCATTCATTATCTATAGCTAAATTTATAAAATTTAAATTAGGGAGTCAAATAATGGATTTAGGTTCAGGTGGAGGTTTTCCTGGGGTCCCGTTAGCCATAATGTTTCCCAAAGTTAATTTCCATTTAGTTGATAGCATTGGAAAAAAAATTAAAGTCATCAATGCCGTAAAAGAGGAATTATCACTTAACAATATTATTACCCATCATGAACGCGTAGAAAACCTTGAAATCAAAGTAGATTTTATAGTTTCTAGAGCAGTAGCTCCAATGGAAACATTGATCAATTGGTCTGGGGATAAGATTAGTACTCAACATAATCACCACTTAAGAAATGGTTTTCTGTGTCTCAAGGGAGGCAATTTAAAAGAGGAGTTGTTTGCTTTTAAAAAAGCAACAATAATTCCACTCAGAGAATATTTTGTTGAATCTTTTTTTGAAACAAAAAAGTTGGTTTTTTATCCCATGGATTAATTGAGAACAAAGGGAGCTGAAAGTTTGAATGGAGGGATCTCTACGTTAAACTTTTTTGCAGAAGTGAAATCTATCATTATGTAAGCTCCTTTCATGGTGCCCAAGGCCGAGGTGATCAAACAACCTGATTCGTATTTGTGTACTTCGCCAGGATTGATCACAGGTTTTTTGCCTACAACACCATTACCATTGATATATTGGGTTATGTTTAGGGCCTCTATAATTTTCCAATGACGGGTCAATAATTGAACAGAGCTTCTTCCTTGATTTTCTATTTCAATTCGATAAGTAAAGGCATAATGAGGAACATTTTTTTTAAGAAAACTTCCTTCATAATCTGTTTCTACAGAAATTTTAATTCCTCTTGTTATCTGTTGGATCATTCTATTTTAGAATAAAAAATTACTATAGCTAATATAGTTAAAATTACCCTGATTGTAAATTTTACATAGTTAAATAAAAACTTGTCAATCAATAATTTCAAAAGACGAAACATTGCCCACACCTATTAAAGAATCGTACTGATTTCCAAAAAATCTGTAGTAAACTAATATCAAGTAGCGATTTTCAGTCAGGGCATGTGAACCGCAAAGAACATTATAAAGTTCGTTCATAGGAGTTTTCGCAACGAATTTGTAGTTGTAGATTCCTTGTTTTAGTAACATTACACCTTCGTAAGTTTCTAAAGCAGGATTATAATACATTTTATTTTCCTCGTTCAATTCATAATTGTTGAATTTTCCATAAACAAAAATTTCTTGGTCTTTCAACAGTACGGGTGCGGACAAACTAAAATGAACCCAGCTATAGTCTGCTTCAATATCTCCGTTTTCTGAACCTTGATTGGTCTGAATGATGAAATCTCCATCTAGATCTTGTATAAAGCTGTAGGGATACCCCCTTCGGAGATAATTTGTAGCCAAGTAAGTTTCATACAATCTATTGAGCTCTACTGTGCTAACGTTGGCATTTGTAATCTGAATATTTTTGGTATCAAAAAAAAGGTATTCATTCCCCCCTTCAAATCGGCTTTCTGCGTCATAGCGATATTCTAAGCGACTTCCACTATTGAATTGTGGCTTCAAATGATTCAAGGCAGAATTCCACTGTTCATTTTGTAGAATAGTGACGTGCAATTGACTTTGAGGATCACGAAAATATTCTCCTTTTGGTGGGCTAATAGAAAATTGAATGCTTTGATGGGTTTGGTATAGTTCAAGATCACGAGTTCTGTAAACTGCAGCTTTTACTGAGGCCTCCTCCTCATAAATCAAAAATTTTCTGGAAAAAATCATTTCATTGGCTTCGTTAAAGATTTCCAAAAGATAATTGCCAGATATTAAAAATTGTGTTTGATCGTTAGGTAAGCTCAACTTATAATGGGTATAGGGTTGAAGTGTATTGAAAGAAGTTTGATATTCTTCGATTCTCAAATTGTCAAAACCATCTAAATATTCATTTTGAAATAAATTGGAAGGAGTCCAGTCATAATTAAAGTATTTTATTTTATAGTAATAATTTCTCTCATCTCCGTTAAGATCGTCAAAATGCAATTGGAAAGGTTCTCCCAATTTTACGATTGGAAATTGGATTTCTTTATTTTGACTTTTAAAAACAATTGATTTGATGGATTGAGTATATACCGTTTTTTCAGGGTTTTGTGCTAAAAGCATCTGAAAAAACGAATACACAAACACAAAGTGTTTAACCCCACATTTTCTTAGCATATTGTAAAATTATGAATTTAAATGCATTTAGAGGATCATCGCTATGCCACTTTGACAAAAAGTTAAACGACTATTTAGAATAATTATAAATTAATAAACTTTGCTATTTATTCATTTTTGGAGGTGAGGCTTTATTAGTAAATTTGAAAGATTTTAGAAAATTTCATTTATGTCTGCAGACATTCGCATCCGGAGAGGTGCTACGATTCACTTAAAAGGCGAGTCTGAAAAAATCTTATCAGATGCCTCACCTTCCAAAACGTTTGCCTTAAAACCTGATAATTTTTTTGGAATTGTTCCACGACTGATGATTAGAGAAGGTGATAGTATTCCAAAAGGAGCACCCATTTTTCACTCTAAAAAAGACCCTCGAATTTTATTTGTTTCCCCTGTTTCTGGAATAATAAAAGATGTTGTAAGAGGAGCCAAAAGGAAAATTTTAAAAATCGTCATAGAACAACAAGAGGGTGATGTGATATCTCATAAAATACCTGCTTTCAAATCTTTGGACCGTAAAAACATTACCGAAATTTTATTGAAAAGTGGTGCTTGGCCGTTTTTGAAGCAGAGACCATATGGAATTATTGCCGATCCTAATACCACCCCAAAATCTATTTATATTTCAACTTATGCATCTGCTCCCTTGGATGTTGACTTTCAATTCTTATTGAAAAATAACAAGGAAGAATTCCAAATGGGTATTGATATTTTAAACGCCTTGGTTGACACTCCTCCAATACTCTCTATGGATGCTGATTTTTCTGGATTTTTTGAAAAAGTTAAAAAAGTTAAGGTTTTGCGTATTAACGGACCACATCCTGCAGGAAATGTAAGTGTCCAAATACACAAACATACACCCATCAATATGGGAGAAAAAGTTTGGGAAGTTCGTCCCGAAGACGTGGTCAATATCGGTAAACTTTTTGCCGATGGACAATACTCTGCTCAGCGAACAGTCGCCGTAGCAGGAGAATCGGTTTTGAAACCCCAATATATTAAAACTAAAATAGGCGCACTGATCAGTGCTCTTACAGACATTACAGGTTTTGATAACAGTCGACAAAATCGCTTTATAAATGGAGATGTTTTGTCCGGTAAAGCTGAGGCCTCGGATGGCCATTTGGACTTTTACAATAATATTTTGACCATCATACCAGAAGGTAACAAATACAGAATGTTTGGATGGTTGCCCTTTATGGATAATCGAATACCTAGTCTTTCCAAAACTTCTTTATCTTGGTTATTTGGCAGCAAAGGGTACAGAGTCGACACAAACATGAACGGGGAAGAACGTGCTCTCGTCGTCACCGGTGAAATGGAAAAAGTTTTTCCCATGGATATTTATCCCATGCAACTGCTTAAAGCCTGCATGGCAGGAGATATTGAAAAAATGGAAGTTTTGGGTATTTACGAGGTAATCCCTGAGGACTTTGGTTTGATTGACTATGCTAATACTTCCAAAATTGAGGCTCAGCAAATTATCAAAGATGGAATTGAATTAATGATTAACGAAGTAGGATAATATACATTATGAATTTTTTGAGGAAAAAATTAGATGATTTAAAAAGACCTTTCGGCAAAGGTCAAAAATTGGAAAGGTACGCTCCGGCCATTAACGCTTTTGATACTTTTCTTTTTGTCCCCAACCATACTACCCACGTTGGTGCGCACATTCGGGATGCAGTTGATCTCAAAAGAACAATGGTAACCGTAATCATTGCACTTATTCCTGCACTTGTTTATGGTATATACAATACCGGATATCAACATTATGTTCAAACTGATCTGCCTTTCACTTTTATCGATGCATTTATTCACGGGTCTTGGAAAATAGTTCCCATGATAATTGTATCATATGTAGTGGGATTAACCATTGAATTTATTTTTGCTATATACAGAGGACATGAAGTTAATGAAGGTTACCTAGTAACAGGTCTGTTAATACCAATGATAATGCCTGTGGACATTCCTCTTTGGATGGTGGCCATTTCAGTTGCTTTTGCGGTATTGATTGCCAAAGAAGCATTTGGCGGAACTGGAATGAATATTTTGAACCCTGCACTCACTGCAAGGGCTTTTGCATTTTTTGCTTATCCTACTTATATGTCAGGAAATAAAGTTTGGGTTTCCGAGGCCTCCAATATTGACGGTATCTCTGGTGAGACCATTTTGGGAACTTTGGCTGCCGGTGGTAATGTTAACTATAGTTTCTTTGAAATGTTTCAAGGATCCATACCTGGATCTATTGCAGAGACTTCAGCGCTGTTTGTTTTAATCGGTGCCGCTATATTGATCTTTACAGGAGTAGGAAGTTGGAGGATTATGGCAGGTAGTGTTATTGGGGCAGCAATTGTAGGCTATTTGTTCAATCTTTGGGGTGCGAATGCCTTGATGAGTTTCTCATGGCTAAATCACCTTGTGGTAGGGGGCTTTGCTTTTGGTGTCGTATTTATGGCCACTGACCCCGTATCCGCTGCTCAGACAAATAAAGGAAAATGGGTTTATGGAATTCTCGTTGGAGTATTTTGTATTTTGATAAGGGTCTTCAATCCTGCCTATCCTGAAGGAGTAATGTTGGCCATATTATTGATGAATGTTTTTGCTCCTACCATCGATCATTATGTTATCCAAGGAAATATCAATAAACGCAAAAAAAGATGGGCTTCAGCACTCAAAACCGCATAGTCATGAATAGAGACTCCAATAGCTATACTTTTATATTTGCAACTGCAATGGTATTTGTGGTTGCCTCTACCCTGGCTTTCACGGCCAGTTCTCTTAAATCCCTTCAGGCTGAAAATGTTAGAAAGGAAAAAATGCAGAACATCCTCTCAACCATTGGTATTCAGACCGACAGAGAGCAAGCTCAGAATCTTTACAAAAAATACATTAACCGAACTCTTGCATTAGACCACCATGGAAATGTAGATGAAAATGTAGATGCTTTTCAAATCAAACTAAATAACGAGATCAAGAAACCGGAAAAGGAGCAAAGATTCCCCCTTTACAAAGCATTGGTTAATAATATGAGTTACTACATTATTCCACTACGCGGTTCTGGATTATGGGATGCAATTTGGGGTTACATCGCCCTAAAATCTGACATCAACACCATTCAAGGTGCAGTATTTGATCATAAGGCAGAGACTGCCGGACTAGGTGCCGAGATCACCCAACAATGGTTTATGGACCGATTTAAAGATGAGAAAGTATTTAATCAATCGGGTCAACTGGTAGGGATTAGAGTATCTAAAACTAATAATGACCCCAAAGATTTTGACAAAAATGATCATGAAGTCGATGCCATTTCCGGTGCAACAATAACGGGTGACGGTGTTACTAACATGATCATTGAACGACTAACACACTACCTTCCTTATTTTGAAAAAGAAAGAACCACAATTGCCTCTATAAAATAAAAACTATGCCAGACAGAGAACTAACTTCCTCAAAAAAAAATACATTTTTATTTCTAAATGAGGAATCAGAGCCTCTATTTTCAAGAAAGAACAGGGCATTATTAACCGATCCTTTGGACGACAATAACCCTATAACTGTTCAGGTTTTGGGTATTTGTTCTGCCTTAGCGATTACCGTTCAGCTCAAACCTGCTTTAGTCATGAGTCTGTCTGTAGTCGCAGTAATGGGTGCCAGTAATGTAATCATCTCGCTTTTAAGAAATTTAATTCCCAACAGAATCAGAATTATTGTTCAGTTGGTTGTAGTGGCCTCAATGGTAATTTTGGTAGATCAAATTCTTAGGGCTTATGCCTATGATGTGAGTAAGCAGCTTTCCATTTTTATTGGATTGATAATTACCAATTGTATCGTAATGGGGCGCCTGGAAGCATTTGCTCTTGGTAATGGTGTTTGGAAATCTTTCTTGGATGGTATTGGAAACGCCGCTGGATACGGATTTATCCTAATAGTAGTGGCTTTCTTCAGAGAGCTTTTTGGTTCTGGAAAACTTTTTGGCTATCAAATCATACCTGATGCGTTATACGAAATGGGGTATGAAAATAATGGTTTAATGTTGCTGTCCCCAATGGCTTTAATAACCGTAGGAGTCTTTATCTGGCTTCAGCGCTCTCGAAACAGAAAACTTATCGAAAAGAACTAGATCATGGAGGGATATTTAAACTTATTTGTTAAAAGTATTTTTATTGAGAACATGATCTTCGCTTATTTTTTGGGAATGTGTTCCTACTTGGCGGTTTCCAAAACAGTAAAAACTGCCGTGGGTTTAGGTTTTGCTGTTATATTTGTATTGGCTATAACAGTTCCGATAAATTTCTTGTTAGACACTTACCTTTTGCGTCCAGGAGCTCTAAAATGGTTAGATCCCTCTTATGAAGAGATTGATTTAAGCTTTTTGAGTTTTATCATGTTTATCGCCGTTATAGC
Organism: uncultured Flavobacteriaceae bacterium; assembly: GCA_913020295.1. Classification (GTDB taxonomy): domain Bacteria; phylum Bacteroidota; class Bacteroidia; order Flavobacteriales; family Flavobacteriaceae; genus UBA8316. Next base: position 84,421 of record CAJWAA010000005.1, read on the forward strand.
TTCCATGGTTCAATTGGTAGAAATGATTGTAGAAAAATTTGCACCTGCCTTGTACGGAGCTTTGGGAATTTTTCTTCCCTTGATTGCAGTGAATTGTGCTATATTGGGTGGATCATTGTTCATGCAGCAAAAAGATTTTTCTGGAGTTGCTGAATCTGCTATATATGGATTAGGTTCAGGAATTGGCTGGCTATTGGCCATTTTAGCCATCGCTGCTATAAGAGAAAAGATCATATATTCTAATGTACCAGCTCCACTTCGCGGACTTGGAATTACATTCATTATTACGGGTTTAATGGCTTTGGGTTTTATGAGTTTTATGGGGATTAAATTATAGGAAATTAGAGATGGATTATTCAGTTATTATTGCGAGTATTTTGGTATTTTTAGTTATCACCTTTGTCTTGGTAGGAATGCTTCTGGGAGCCAAGGCAAAATTATTGCCTTCTGGACCTGTAAATCTATTAATCAATGGAGACAATGATATTGAGGTTTCTTCTGGAAGTACTTTGCTTACCACCTTGGGTAACAATAAAATATTTTTACCTTCTGCTTGTGGAGGAGGAGGGACTTGCATACAATGTAAATGTCAGATATTAGAGGGTGGAGGAGAAATTCTTCCCACTGAAGCACCTCACTTTACACGAAAAGAAATTGCCGACGGATGGCGGTTGGGCTGTCAGGTAAAAGTAAAACAAAATATGGTCATCCAAGTACCTGAAGAGGTGTTTGGAATAAAAAAATGGGAGGCTACTGTTGTCAGAAATTGGAATGTTGCTTCTTTTATTAAAGAATTTGTTGTTGAAATACCAGAGGAAATGGATTATCAAGCTGGAGGGTATATTCAAATTGAAATTCCTCAGTGTGAAGTAAAGTATAATGAGATTGATATATCTGCGCATCCAGACGAACATCCAGGGGAACATGATAAGTTCAAGTTGGAATGGGACAAATTTAACCTTTGGTCATTAGTTATGAAGAACCCAGAAACAGTGGAACGAGCTTATTCCATGGCATCATTTCCCGCTGAAGGACGCGAGATAATGCTCAACGTTAGAATTGCCACTCCACCATGGGATCGTAATAAAAACGGCTGGATGGATGTAAACCCAGGAGTAGCTTCATCGTATATATTTTCAAAAAAAGCAGGTGAAAAGGTCACCATTTCCGGCCCTTATGGAGAATTTTTTATTAATCATTCCGAGGCTGAAATGCTTTACGTGGGTGGAGGTGCTGGAATGGCTCCCATGCGTTCCCATTTATACGAATTATTTAGAACTCTTAGAACTGGGAGAAAAGTTACTTTTTGGTATGGAGGTCGTTCTAAAAGAGAGCTCTTCTACTTGGATCATTTTAGAGCCTTAGAAAAAGATTTTACCAATTTTAAATTTTACGTTGCTTTGTCTGAACCAATGGAAGAGGACAATTGGAAAGTTAAGGAAGGTTTGGATGGAGATGGTGACGGATTCAAAGGTTTTGTTCATCAATGTGTGATCGATAACTACCTCAATCACCACGAAGCACCAGAAGACATTGAAGTCTATTTCTGTGGCCCACCTCTAATGAATCAAGCGGTAGAAAAAATGGCCGATGATTTCGGTATCCCCCCAGAAAATATCAGATTTGACGATTTTGGAGGTTAATGCTTAACGAAACAGAAATACATCAATTGGCAATGAAAGAAGTGGGAGATCACTTATTCCAAGAGGGATATGACTTTTTGGCTGTTAACTCTCAACTAAAAAAAGATCCTCAATTTGTGTGTCTCAAAGACCAAAAACTTCATTTTGTTGTCGTTAGGGGATGTTTGTATCCTGAGAACCCCAAAAATTATGATGTTCAATTGATGGAACAAGTTAGAGATCATGGAATCAAATACAAAGCCACTACTTACTATGCAGGGGTTGGTTTTGCAAATGCTTATGATTATGAGAGGCCTATAAAGAAAAATGACAGCTATGCAGTTAATTTTGAGGGGTTACAGGTTGTGGAATAGCCTCCTACTATGTTGGGTCATTTTTTCGTGTGATAAAATTCCTGTAAATGCGAAGCATTTGCATGGCTTCGCACTGGGAACTTCCTATAATATTCAATACGTCGCCAATCTCTCTGTTGATCAGGTACAAAATGGAATTGATTCAATTTTTCATGTAATCAACAAATCCCTTTCGACCTATTTACCTCAATCAGATATTTCAAAAATTAATATGGGAGATACCACTGTGGTGGTGGACCATCATTTTAGGGCCGTTTTTGAAAAAGCTACAGAGGTCTGGAAAGCGACAGGCGGTTATTTTGACCCTACAGTAGGAGTCTTGGTAAATGCTTACGGATTTGGGCCGGGAAAATCGATTACTGATTTGAATCCCGAACAAAAAGATAGTTTACTCTCACTTATTGGTTGGAAAAAAATACAACTTAGTCAAGACAATATCATAAAAAAGGAATCGCCTCATATTTATGTTGATTTTAATGCTATTGCTAAAGGCTATACTGTAGATATTGTTGGAGATTTTCTTCTAAAGTCAGGCAGCTTTGACTTTATGGTTGAAATAGGAGGAGAGATTGTTGCCAGAGGCAATAGCCCCAAAACAGGTCAAGCTTGGAAAATAGCCATTGACAATCCCCGTCAGGGAGGGAAACGAGATTTTTTACACACCCTCACACTTCAGGACCAAGCCTTAGCCAGCTCAGGAAACTACCGCAAATACCGTATAGACACTATCACCGGTGAACGATTTGTACATTCTATCAATCCCCTCAACGGATCTGCCTTAAAAACCAATATTCTCAGCACCTCTGTCAAAGCTCCCGACTGTTTGACAGCGGATGCATGGGCCACAGCACTGATGGTTATGCCTTTTGAGAAAGGAAAGGCCCTTATAGAAAATGATCCTCAACTAGAAGCCATCTGGTCTATAGCCAGTGAAGAAGATCTACAGCTGATTAAATCCAGGAACTGGTAGTTTAAAACTTCTACTTTCGCATCACCGGTATCTTTTCTTTTTGAGGCAGGACATAACGCTTAATTTCCTCTGTGGTGAGTTGGCTCTGGAGAAAAACCTCCTCAACGGAGAAACCCACTGACTTTAGCCTCTTATAGTAGTCTTGCCCATATAACCTTACATGATCGTATTGTCCAAAAAATCTGGTGCGATCTCTCGGATCAGTTATACTGTCGTCTTCTAATGTTTTAGTACTTTCATCATTGAGAGGAACTTGGGCGATCAGTGTCCCTCCTTTTTTTAAGACACGATACAATTCGGTCATGGCTTTGAGATCGTTGGGAATGTGCTCCAAAACGTGATTGCAGAGGATCAGATCGTATTGATTATCTTGGAGGGGTAAATCACAAATATCTGCTACTATACCGGCCAAAGGGGAATTGAGATCGGTAGTGGTGTAGTCCCAATGTTGAAGTCTTTTGAATTTTCGAAAAAAAACCTGTTCGGGGGCTACATGCAGTACCTTTAGCTCTTGATTTAAAAAATTGGTTTCTCTATCTAAATAAAGCCATAGTAAACGGTGGCGCTCCAAGGATAGTGTCCCCGGACACAAGGCATTGGGTCGTAACGTTTTGCCATAACCATAGGGTAAAAATTTACGATAGCTGGAACCATCGATAGGATCGGTTAACTCATTACCGCCATAAAAAACTCTTAACAGGGGTCGTAAAAAAAGACTCATCCGAATCAAAAAAGATCGTGGTAAAAAACGCAAAATCCGCTTCATGTTTTAGAAGTAAGTTTTTTAAAGGGATTTTCTTCATCAGATTGAATCCCCAAAGCCTCATGGATATAATCAAAGGTTGAAAGTAATTGTGGTTTTCCATCAATCAAAGCAACATTATGTTCAAAATGTGCACTGGGTTGATTATCGGCTGTTTTAATGGTCCATCCATCGCTAAAATGACGAATATTTTTAGTGCCCAGATTGATCATGGGTTCGATGGCAATGACCATGCCATTGATGAATTTTTTCCCTCTCCCTTTTTTACCATAGTTAGGAATTTCAGGGGATTCGTGCATGGTTTTACCCAATCCATGCCCCACCAACTCTCTTACAACACCATAGCCAAAAGATTCTATATAGGTTTGAATGGCATGTCCCAAATCACCAACTCGGTTGCCGTGACAAAAGGCTTCTATACCAATGTAAAGTGATTTTTTGGTAACTTCTATTAGTTTTTTTGTTGCTTCTGCCACTTCTCCTACTTCGAAAGTATAAGCGTGGTCTCCGTAAAATCCGTTTTTAATTGCTCCACAATCTACAGAAAGAATGTCCCCTTCCTGAAGGGGTTTGTCATTGGGGATACCGTGAACGACCTGTTCGTTGGGACTGACACAAAGAGTGTTGGGGAAGTCGTACAAACCCAAAAAACCGGGTTCAGCTCCGAGGTCACGGATAAAACTTTCTGCCAGTTGATCCAAATGCATAGTTGTTACCCCCGGCTTAATTTCCTTGGCCAGCATACCCAAGGTCTTAGATACAACCAATGCGCTTTCACGCATCAACTCGATTTCGCCTAAACTTTTGACTTTAACCATGAGCTACTCATACGAATGGGTGTAGGACTCCCCTTTAATGATTTTTGTAATATCAGATTCGAGACTGTTTACGGGAAACTCTACAAATCTATTGATTTCGTTTCCATTTTTTAAAAAAATAATAGTAGGTACATTGTATATTTCCCATCCCTTCTCATAATTTTCAGGAGTGGTTTTTTCTTCAGACATGGCATACATTTCTACATGCTTTTGATCAAATTCCAAGGCTTGGAGTAATTTAAAAAAATGGGGGATTTCTCTTTGGCTGTCCTCACACCAAGTACCCATAAAGACCTTAATTCTCAGTCCTCTAAGGTAAGGCTTTAGATTTTCTATCCATTGGGGGTCAATAGATATACTTTGGTAATCTTGATTGAACCAAGGGGTATGGTTAGAGGTTTGCAAATTGGCCTTATTGATCTTGCCCAAGAGAATCATTTCGCAACTGCTGCCTTTAACGGAGCTCGTTGGCATGGGCTTTTGTTGTTTGGAACCACAGCCCGCAAGAAGGATAATTAGGCTTGTATAAAAAAAATTTTTCATAGGTTAGATATTTGGGGGTGATGATTGTTAGACCAGTATATTTCCAGTCATTACTTTAGGGATTTCAAGGGCCATGAGCTTTAAAATGGTAGGAGCAATATCTCCCAATACACCATCACCGATGGGGGTGATTTCTCGATCAACTAAAATCAATGGTACAGGATTGGTGGTATGGGCTGTATTTGGTGATCCATCTGCATTGATCATAGTTTCACAATTCCCATGATCGGCAATGACAATGATCTTGTATTGGTTTTCCAAGGCTGCGTTAATGATGTCTCCTGCACATTGATCCACGGTTTCGCAGGCTTTGATGGCCGCTTGTAAATCTCCGGTATGGCCTACCATATCAGGATTGGCAAAATTCAAACAAATAAAATCCGGCTGTTCCTCTTTGATCTTGGGTAAAATGGCATTTCTTACATCAAAAGCACTCATTTCGGGTTGGAGGTCATAGGTGGCCACCTTGGGCGATGGACACATGATGCGTTGCTCTCCCTCAAAAGGTTCCTCCCTTCCACCGTTAAAAAAGAAGGTTACATGGGGATATTTTTCGGTCTCAGCAATTCTTATTTGGGTTTTCCCTGCTTTGGAGAGGGTCTCGCCCAAGGTGTCTTCAAGATTATCTTTTTCAAAAACAACATTAACATTCTTAAAAGTCTTGTCGTAATTGGTCAGGGTAACATAATACAAATCCAAAGGTGTCATATTATGATCAGGAAAAGCATATTGTGAAAGAGCTTCGGTCAATTGTCGCCCACGGTCCGTACGATAATTATAAAAGATCACCACATCACCTTTAGTAATTTTAGCCAAAGGCTGATTGTTTTGGTCAACTGTAATCAGGGGTTCGATAAACTCATCGGTAATACCCTCAGTGTAACTAGCTTCAATACTCTTTATCAGATTATGGGTTGGGGTACCGTAACCATGAACAAGGGCATTGTAAGCTTTTTTTACCCTTTCCCATCTTTTATCCCGATCCATAGCATAGTAGCGTCCGGTAATGGAGGCCAATTTTGCGTCAGCAATACTAAGTTTTTGAGATAATTTTTGAATGTATTCCACTCCCGATTTGGGGTCAACGTCGCGACCATCGGTAAAGCCGTGGACAAAAATTCCGGGACAATCATATTTTGCGGCCATTTCCAAAAGGCCCTCCAAGTGATTTAGATGAGCGTGTACACCCCCATCGGAAAGGAGTCCTAAAAAATGAACATTTTTCCTTTTGTTTTGGGCATAAGTAAAAGCATCGTCCAATACCTTATTCTTTTCAATGCTTTTGTCTTCAATGGCTTTTGAAATTTTAACCAAATCTTGATAAACAATTCTTCCTGCTCCCAGGTTCATATGCCCCACTTCGCTGTTTCCCATTTGACCTATGGGTAGGCCAACGTTTTCTCCATCGGTCAATAGCGATGCATAAGAATACTTTTTGTACAAACCGTCGATGTTTGGAGTTTGGGCTAAATCTACTGCAGAGACCTCAGGGTTGGGAGCGAAACCCCATCCGTCCAAGATCATTAACATTACTTTATGGATCATTCAATTTTTTTATAAAGATAGCAATTCCACCTGCTTGTAATCTGAGCAGTAAGGGAAAAAAATTTGTTGTTTCTTTGTAGGGATGATAAAAAAAGGAATCGTCTATAGTTCCACAGGAAGTCATTACCGCGTTGAATCAGGGGGACAGTTTTACGATTGTAGGATCAAAGGGAAATTCCGTATCAAAGGGATAAAGAGCACCAATCCAATTGCTGTGGGAGACCGGGTGGTGTTTACTATCGAATCTGAGAAAGCAGAAAAAAAAGGGATGATCACCGAAATCGAAGTCCGTCAAAATTATATTGTTAGAAAATCGGTCAATCTTTCCAAGCAAATCCATATCATCGCCGCCAATATTGACCAAGTTTTTTTGATGATTACTCTAAAAACACCACCAACTTTCCCGGCCTTTATAGATCGTTTTTTGGTCACTGCAAAAGCCTATGAGATCAAAACCGTATTGGTATTCAATAAAATTGATCTCTACAATTCGGAAGAATTGGTGGAGATGCGTTCCCTAAAGGAGGTATATGAAAAAATAGGTTACGACTGTCATGAGGTGGTGGCCACTGATGTTGGTACTTTGGGAAATATTAAAAAAACAATGACCCAAAAAGTAAGCATGTTTTCCGGTCATAGTGGGGTGGGAAAATCCACCCTGATCAATACCTTGTCCCCGGGTTTAGATTTGAAAACCGCTAATATTTCAGCTCAACACGAGCAGGGACAACATACCACTACTTTTGCTAAAATGTTTGATTTGGAGGGAGGTGCCAAGATCATCGACACACCCGGCATAAAGGGTTTTGGGCTGGTTGACATTCAAAGGGAAGAATTGTCCGGCTATTTTGTTGAATTTTCAGAACTGAAAAAGCAATGTAAATTCAACAACTGTATGCATATCAATGAGCCTCAATGCGCTGTTATAGCAGCTCTAGAAAAAGGCGAAATCGCTCAAAGCAGATACAAGTCTTTTTTACAATTATTGGAGGATGATCTTTTATACCGATAAGTAATGAGAATTGTCATTCAAAGGGTCCGGGAGGCCAAGGTAAAAGTAGAAGAAGAAGTTGTAGGTTCTATGGGCCAGGGACTTTTGGTATTTTTGGGGATCGAAAATGAAGACGATTCCTCTGATTTGGAGTGGTTGATCAATAAACTCCTCAATTTGAGAATATTTAATGATGAAAACCAAGTGATGAACCGTTCTTTGCTTGATATAATGGGTGAATTGATGGTCATCAGTCAGTTTACTTTGATGGCAGCGACCAAAAAAGGTAATCGACCCTCCTATATTCGGGCAGCTTGCCATGAAATAGCGATCCCTTTATACGAACAGTTTTTAATTTTGGCAGAGGAAAGGTTAGGTAAAAAAGTGGCTAAAGGGGTGTTTGGTGCTGATATGAAAGTCTGCTTGATCAATGATGGTCCCTTAACGATTATCATCGATTCAAAGAACAGGGAATAGTATTATATTATATTAACCTCAAATTCTAAGTTGATCGCAAAATTTTCCAAAATCTTGTCTCTTATCTCATAAGCAATTTTTTGGATTTCAGCACCGGAAGCATTGCCGTAATTGACCAATACAAGGGCCTGTTTTTGGTGGACTCCTGCATCATTGACACGATATCCTTTATAACCCAGACAGTCTATCAGCCAAGCAGCCGGAATTTTGATTTTTCCCTCTTGATCTGGATAGTGAGGTATTTCGGGATATTGTTGCTGCAATTTGGTGAATTGCCTTGAAGGGATCACCGGATTTTTAAAAAAACTACCACTGTTTCCAATTTGACCGGGATCGGGTAATTTGGCAGATCTGATATCGACTACCGCTTGAGCAATACTTTGGATGCTGGGAGATTTGCCATCGAATTTTTCGGATAATTCCTTATATGAAGTGTTCGTTTGATGGGGCGCTTTACTAAGATTGAACTGCACTGAAGTGATAATGTATTGCTTTTTGAGTGAGTTTTTAAAAATCGAGTTTCTGTAACCAAATTCACATTCTTCTGTATTGAAAATTTTCAATTCCCCGGTTTCTATGGACATGGCCTCACAGCTTTCAAAAACTTGGCTGAGTTCTACGCCGTAGGCTCCGATATTTTGTATCGGTGCAGCACCAACACTACCAGGAATAAGTGCCAAATTTTCTATTCCACCCAGATCATTATCCAAACACCACATTACAAAATAATGCCAATTTTCTCCTGCAGCGACTTTGACCTTAGCACTGCGTTGTTCCTCATGTACGATTTGTATTCCCCGGTTTTCAATTCTCAGGGTAAGTCCCTCAAAATCTTTGGTCAGCAAAAGATTACTCCCACCTCCTAAAACCAACAACCGCTTTTCTTGATTTTGATTTAAAACCGCCTTTAATTCGTCAGTGGATCTAACACTTACAAATTTTTTTGATTTTACGTCAATCCCAAATGTATTGTAGGGGAGTAGGGAAACATCTTTTTGAAAATTCAAAACCATGAGGTAATATAGAAAAATGCCTATAAATTATTGTAGGCTATTAGAGCTTTTTCTAAAATTTTGGCAGCACGTTTAAGTTTATTGCTTTCCAACACAAAAGCCAATCGAACTTGATCTTTCCCCAGTTCGGAAGAGGAGTAAAATCCGGCAGCAGGGGCAAACATCACGGTTTGTCCTCGGTCTTCAAAATCGGTAAGTAGAAATTTGGAAAAGTCTTCAGCACTATCAACGGGGAGTTTGGCGATACAATAGAATGCTCCCATGGGATTGGACACTTCCACACCCTGAATTTTTTTTAGGGCTGCAATGGTGACATCTTTTCTCTTTTCATATTCTTTTTTGACACCTTCCAGGTAGGAGGAAGGAGCTGAGATAGCAGCTTCACTTGCCATTAGTGCCAGGGCAGGAGGAGATAAACGAAGGTGTGCAAATTTAAGTGCAGTAGCCATCAAAGCTTTGTTTTTGGAAATCATACATCCCACCCTTGCACCACACAGGCTATATCGTTTAGAAACTGAATCGATCATCACAGCATATTGGCTTGCTTTTTCTGATTTTAGAACAGAGTAGTGAGGCTTTTCAGTATAAATGAATTCCCTATAGACTTCGTCAACTATGATAAAAATATCGTTTTCTACTGCGAGATCAATCAAGGATTTAACTTCTTCTTCGGTATACAGATAACCAGTTGGATTGCTAGGGTTGCATATCATTATTGCTCTGGTCTTGTCATTGATGTTCTCTTTTAATTTTTCTATAGGTGGCAATTCGAATTGGTTTTCAAAGTGAGAAACCACAGGAACTACTTCAACACTGGATGCAGCTGCAAATCCATTATAATTGGCATAAAAAGGTTCGGGAATGATGATCTCATCCCCTGCATCACAAATTACATTGAGGGTAAAAGATAAAGCCTCACTGGCTCCTGTAGTTACGATAATGTCATCCGGTTTTATCGAAATATCGTGATGTTGATAATATTGGCATAGTTGTGCACGATAAGATAAAGACCCCTGAGAGGAACCGTAAGGCAGTAGATTGAAATCGTGATCCTTCACTATTTCCATGGCTTCTTTGGGTGCTTGAATATCGGGTTGCCCAATGTTAAGGTGTAAAACTTCTATTCCACGGGATTTGGCTTCATCCGCATGAACGACTAGTTTCCTGATGGGAGACGAGGGCAAATCTTGCCCTTTTTTGGAAAGTTTTGGCATCCTAAAATTTGTGACTGCAAATATTCAAAAAAAAGCCCTCAATCTCAAATAAGGATTAAAAATTAATTGGCCAATACGTTACCCTTAATTTTCAACGCAATGATCGAGTTAGAAGAGACATTAGTATTTACGGTGATGGTTTTTCTGAATACTCCAACGCGATTGGTGTCATATCTTACTGTAATTTCTCCTTTCTCTCCCGGAGCAATAGGTGCCTCGGGTTTTTTGGGGATGGTACAACCGCAACTGGACCTAACCCCTTGAATTTCAAGCGGAGCATCTCCTGTATTTTCAAAGGTAAAAGTTCGAACCCCATCGCTGCCTTTGGTAATTTCACCATAATCAAAGGTTTCCGTATCAAAACTAATCATGGGGCCTGAAGCTTGAGCACTCAATAATTGAGGAGTATAAATAAATAAAATAAAAAGGATTGCTTTTTTCATTGTTGTAAATACTATTCTATAAATTTACAACTTTAAAAAGAAAACCAAAACCGTCAGAGTTTTTATAATTTCAAAAGGGTGCTTACTTTTGTCGAGCATTTTAAAGGCTGACCAACACTCATGCAGATTCTATCAAAGTTTGTTTCCCAAAGCGTTGAAGAAAAATGGTATTCCTATTGGATGGAGAAGGATTATTTTTCCTCCACTCCAGACGATAGAGATCCCTATACGATTGTCATTCCCCCTCCCAATGTCACCGGAGTTTTGCATATGGGACATATGTTGAATAATACGCTACAAGACATCATCATCCGTCGTGCTAGAATGCAAGGATACAATGCCTGTTGGGTTCCCGGTACCGACCACGCATCTATTGCTACAGAGGCAAAGGTGGTGGCTCGACTTAAAGAACAAGGCATCGAAAAATCGACATTGTCTCGTGAGGCTTTTTTAAAACACGCTTGGGACTGGACGCATGAGTATGGAGGTGTGATTCTAGATCAACTCAAAAAACTAGGTTGTTCGTGTGATTGGAATCGCACAAAATTTACCTTAGACAAGGACATGTCTACTTCAGTAACAAATACTTTTGTTAGACTCTACAATAAGGGATTAATATACAGGGGTTACCGTATGGTCAATTGGGATCCTGAGGCAAAAACCACACTTTCCGACGAGGAGGTCATTTATGAAGAACAAGACGGACAATTGTATCATATTGCCTATGCTGTAGTGGATAGCGACGAAAAAGTAATCATAGCAACCACCCGTCCCGAAACCCTTTTGGGGGATACGGCAGTTTGTATTCACCCTGAGGACGAACGTTATGCTGCTTTAAAAGGAAAAAAGTTAATTGTTCCCATTGCCAATCGAGAGATTCCAATCATCGAAGACGAATATGTGGATATGGAATTTGGCACAGGTTGTCTTAAGGTGACCCCTGCCCACGATTTTAATGACAAAGCCTTAGGTGAAAAACACCAATTGGAAGTCATTGATATTTTTAATGATGATGCTACATTAAACCACTATGGTTTGGAATTAGAGGGGATGGATCGTTTTGTGGCCCGAAAAAAAATAGCCAAGGCATTGGAAACGTCCGGTCAATTGGTCAAAAAGGAAAACCACCGCCACAAGGTGGGGACATCAGAACGAACCAAAGCCGTGATCGAACCTCGACTGTCGGATCAGTGGTTCCTCAAAATGGAGGGTTTGGCACAACCTGCTATAGCAGCAGTTTTGGAAAGTAAAGAAGTGAGGTTGGTACCTGAAAAGTTTAAAAACACCTATCGCCATTGGATGGAAAATATTCAAGATTGGAATATTTCCAGACAGTTGTGGTGGGGTCAGCAAATTCCTGCTTACTACTACGGCATAGACAATTCCCAATTTGTTGTTGCCAAAGACAAAGAAACTGCTCTTGAGCTGGCCAAGGCCGCCTCTGGAGACGCTACTCTAAAACCCTCTGATTTGCGTCAAGACGAAGACGTATTGGACACCTGGTTCTCTTCTTGGCTTTGGCCCATTTCGGTTTTTAATGGGGTGCTTGAGCCTGACAATCCTGAGATCAATTATTATTATCCTACACAGGATTTGGTCACCGGTCCTGACATCTTATTTTTTTGGGTTGCTCGGATGATCATGTCGGGATATGAATTAAGACAGGAAAAACCTTTTTCGAATGTTTATTTGACCGGATTGGTTCGAGACAAACAAGGTAGAAAAATGTCCAAACAATTGGGTAATTCACCTGATTCTCTTGCTTTGATAGAAGAATTTGGTGCCGATGCTGTTAGAGTAGGTTTGATGCTGAGTTCTGCTGCAGGAAATGACCTTTTGTTTGATGAAAGCCTATGTCAGCAAGGCAAAAACTTTGCCAACAAAATCTGGAATGCCTACCGTTTGGTAGAGGGTTGGGAGGTGAATGAAAACCAAAAAATGCCTGCACTCAATAAGGCCGCCATTCAATGGTACAAAAACCTCTTTCATCAGACACTGAGTGCAATAGACGATCATTACAGTAAGTATAGAATTTCTGATGCATTGATGAGCCTTTACAAATTGATTTGGGATGATTTTTGTTCGTGGTTTTTGGAAATGGTCAAACCCAACTTCGGGGATCCCATAGACAGGGATACATTTGCTGAAGTAATAGTTTTGTTTGAGGACAACCTAAGGCTGCTCCATCCCTTTATGCCTTTTATAACTGAAGAAATTTGGCATTTTATCGGTGAGCGGGATACCAGGGAGGCATTGGTGGTTTCTGATTGGCCCAAGGCCCAGGCCACTGATCAATCCTGCATTGAAGATTTTGAAATGGTCAAACAAATCGTTGCGGGCATTAGAAACTTTAGAAAGGAAAAAAATATCGGATTCAAAGAACAATTGATTTTGATCTCAGAGACACAAATTCCTTACCCGGATGTGATTCAAAAACTGGCTCAGCTCGAAGCCGTTGAGAATATCGTTCGAGAAGATAACCAAGCCTTAGGGTCATTTAGAGTTGGGCAATCCGAGTTTTTTATTCCTCTAAATCAATCATTTGACCCGGAGGAGGAACGTAAAAAACTAAGGCAAGAACTGGAATATGCCAAGGGTTTTCTGAATTCTGTTGAAAAAAAATTATCTAATGAACGTTTTGTTTCCAATGCCCCTGAAAAAATAATAGAATTAGAACGTAAAAAAGCAGCAGACGCTCAGGAGAAAATTTTACTTTTGGAAAAAAGCTTGAGCCAACTCTAATCAGACTTCGGCGATACAATCCACTCCACCTTTTACTATCTGATCTTTTAGAACATTGATCTTTGTGCCTAAGGGTAAAAACAGATCTACTCTAGAACCAAATTTTATGAATCCAGCATCTGCACCTTGTACCGCCTGATCTCCCTCTTTGGCATAGTTTACGATTCGACGGGCAACGGCTCCTGCAATTTGCCGGTAAAGGATCTGTCCTACTGACTTGTTTTCAATCACCACGGTGGTTCTTTCATTTAACTCGGATGACTTTGGATGCCAGGCTACAATGTATTTTCCTGGATGATATTTGCTAAAAACAACCGATCCACTAATGGCATAGCGGGTAACATGAACATTGAGGGGAGACATAAAAATAGAGACCTGCATGCGTTGGTCTTTAAAATACTCTTTTTCGTAGACCTCCTCAACTATGACTACTTTTCCATCGACCGGTGAGAGGATGTGTTTTTCGTTGAGAGAGGTTACTCTTTCAGGATTTCTGAAAAATTGAAGCACTAATACCAAAATTACTACACTTAAGATTTGTACTGATTTTTGTATCCAAAAATGATCGATCCAATACTCCGCCAATAAGGCAATGGCCACACACAGTAAAAAAATATTAATGATGATTTTAAAACCTTCTTTATGAAACATATTCTTTGAAATTGACTAGTAAGTAAAACCAAGGTGCTACAAAAATAGCACTGTCCATACGATCAAAAAAACCTCCGTGTCCGGGAATCAAAGACCCGCTGTCTTTGACCTTTGCGTATCTTTTGAATTGGGATTGGATTAAATCACCAAAGGTCGCCAAAACACTAGTTAGGAATGCCACCGTAATGTAGGATCCCACGGATTGCTCAGGATAGAAATTTTGAAAAATATAGGCCGTAATAAAAGTGAAAATGAGTCCTCCAATTAAACCTTCCCAAGTTTTTTTGGGAGATACACGAGAGAAAAGGGGATTTTTCCCCAGTTTACTCCCCACCAAATAGGCAAAAGAATTGTTAGCCCATGTCAATACAAAAAATAACAAAATGTTTTTGGGTTGAAACAGATCTGCATTTCCTCCCAACACAATGATGAAAAAGCATCCCATACCTATATAGAATAAGGTGAGTAGGGTTTTTGAAAGATAACCCAACTTTATGGTCTTATTGCTAAAAAGCCAATAAATCAGAAACCCATGAGCCACAAAGACACTTAGAAGCGGGTAAATTAATTCTCCAGTGTAAATTTTTGATTGATAAAAATTATAGACCAAAAGGATCACCAGTGCAATAGGCATATAACTTTTGTGATTAACCAAACGCTGGAATTCAATCATTGCCAGACTCGAAAAGGCCAAAATCACTATAGTATAAAGCAACTGATCTAAGAAAACAGACCCTAAAATCAAGGCGACGTATAACAGTCCTGAAATTCCTCTTATGTAAAATTCCTTCATGAATTAATGCTCTTGAAGGACTAAATATAGGTTTTTCGCACTATTCCCATACGATAAAAAATCATTTTCATCCTTTAAGTTTTTCACATTTAATGTGGTAATGTTGGTGGGCAGTTGATCGGCATACTTGTTTTTGAGATTGCTCATGCCTTCGCTGACATCGTTTACAAAGTTATCCAATCCGGAATATACTATAAAGAAATCCGGCAGTGATTCAAGTTTATAGTCTTTGAGTTGGTGATGGCAAATGAGCACTGTGCCCTTGTTGGCAATTAAATATTCACATCCGATAAGTAGGACCTTAAAATCATGAGTATTAAAATGATCGGCTAGTATTTTCAGTCCAAATCTTTGGGTCAGTTTGGGGTCAAAACATAGGATATCTTGAGGTGACCAATTATTTTCCTCTAATATAAGTTTGAAAAACTTGTCAGTAGATTTTACATCCTCACTGTAGATAAATTTGCCTCCTTTTTGGGTGAACTTCTCAGCAAAAACGATTTCAACGTCGTTTTTCTCTTCAGGGAGGTATGGGCTGGAGGCCTCAAAATCTGTGTTGTTTTTTTTTCTTCCAAACAGTTTATCCCAGAGCCCCACAATTGATCAATTAACAGCTACCTGCACCCCATCTTTGCCGTCTTGTTTTTTATTGGGTTTCAAATCATAGGGTCGTTCTCCAAGGATATTCAGAAGATCATCTTTAAAAATAACCTCCTTTTCCAACAACCTTTCGGCAAGTTGCTTGAGTTTGTTTTTATTTTTTTTCAACAGATCACAAGCCCTTTTGTACTGAATTTCAATAATATCGGAAATTTCCTTGTCAATGACCTGAGCTGTTTTTTCTGAATAAGGTTTTGTAAAACTATTTTCCATCTGACCGGTTGAGTCATGATAGGTAATATTACCAAGGGTATCATTTAATCCATAAACAGAAACAATTGCTCTTGCTTGACGTGTTACTTTTTCCAAATCACTGAGAGCTCCGGTAGAAATTTTATTAAATATTATTTTTTCGGCGGCTCTTCCGCCCAATGCAGCACACATTTCGTCAAGCATTTGTTCCGTTCGTACGATCATCCTCTCCTCTGGCAAGTACCATGCCGCACCAAGAGATTGGCCTCGAGGTACTATCGTTACTTTTACCAAAGGAGCCGCATGTTCCAGTAACCAACTAACAATCGCATGACCCGCCTCATGGAATGCAATGGTTTTCTTTTCCTCCTGAGTCACAATTTTATTTTTCTTTTCAAGACCTCCTACAATTCGGTCTACTGCATCAAGAAAATCCTGCTTAGCCACAGACTTTTTGTTTTTTCTTGCTGCTATCAGCGCAGCTTCATTACATACATTGGCAATATCAGCTCCAGAAAAACCCGGTGTTTGTTTGGACAGAAATTCCACGTCTAGTGTTTTTGTGGTTTTTAGGGGCTTTAGGTGAACCTTGAAAATTTCACGTCTTTCATTTAAATCTGGCAGGTCTACGTATATCTGTCTATCGAATCGACCTGCACGCATGAGTGCTTTGTCCAAGACATCAGCACGGTTAGTGGCTGCAAGAACTATAACGTTGGTGTTAGTTCCAAAACCATCCATTTCTGTAAGCAACTGGTTCAATGTATTTTCTCGCTCATCATTGGATCCAGTAAAATTATTTTTTCCCCTTGCTCGACCAATTGCATCGATCTCATCAATAAAAATAATGGAGGGTGATTTTTCTTTGGCTTGTTTGAATAAATCTCTAACCCTGGATGCACCAACTCCTACAAACATTTCGACAAAATCAGAGCCAGACAGGGAGAAAAAAGGAACTTTGGCTTCACCTGCTACTGCTTTAGCCAACAGTGTTTTACCTGTTCCAGGTGATCCTACAAGCAACGCTCCTTTTGGAATTTTTCCACCCAAAACGGTATATTTTTTTGGATTTTTAAGGAAATCTACAATTTCCTGAATTTCTTCCTTGGCACCCTCTAAACCGGCTACGTCTTTAAAGGTTGTTTTAACTTCGGTATTTTGATCAAAGAGTTTAGCTTTAGATTTACCGATATTAAATATTTGACCACCCGGTCCTCCGGCCCCTCCACCGGACATTCTTCTCATTAGAAAAATCCAAACACCAATAATAATTATTATTGGAAGGAAACCAAATACCACATCTAACCAACGATTTTCAATAGTCATGAATTCATAACGAAAAGCAATGCCCTTGTCTTCAGCCTGCTCGAGCTTACGTTGGAATAGCTCCAGATTTCCAACCTCAAATTCATAATGAGGGCCACTTGTATTCTCTTGGCCTAAGATGTTCTTTGACTTTACATTTTTATGAATATTTTTTTCTAATCCATAGCTGTTTAGTGTGACTTTTGCTAGTTTCTGATTGACAACAATAATTTCTTCCACATCTCCCTCGTTGAGAAAACGCTCAAAATCTGAAATATTAGTTTTGCTAACTGACTGCCAGCTATTGTCACCTCCAATCATACTCATTCCAAGAAGTATGGTGATGATAATTGCATAAACCCAATATGAGTTAAACTTCAACTTGTTCTTATTTCCTTCTTTCATAATTAATTAATAATTCGATGCAATTTTTGTGGTTTTAGCATCTCCCCAAAGCTCTTCTATGTTGTAGTAATCTCGAGTTTGTTTTTGAAAAACGTGAACCACTACATTTACATAGTCGATAAGAACCCACTCAGCGTTGTCGTTTCCTTCGGTGTGAAATGGTTTTTCCTTTAACTCTTTACTTACAGTTTTTTTAATTGCACTTACAATCGCGTTTACGTGAGTGTTAGAGCTACCGGTACAAACAACAAAATAGCTGCAAACCGTATTTTCAATATCTCTAAGATCCAAAAGACTTACGTCTATTCCTTTAACATTATCTATGCCCAAAACGATGTTTGAAATGAGGGCATCTTCATTGGAATTAGGTTTTGACATTAAAAATTTTAGTTTTATACAAATTTATTACATTTTAAATTCATAGCGTTCTAAACCATGACCAATTTCAACATGATCAAACTTGATGCCACAGCTTCCTCAAACGATTGGTTGAAGAATAGGTTTTTTTCAGGAGATTGTTCAGACGGAGATGTGGTGTGGGTTAAAAATCAAACCCATGGAAGAGGGCAAATGAATAAGATTTGGCAGAGTGAACCCCAGAAAAACCTTACTTTCAGCCTTTTTAAAGTTTTTCCAAAGCTAACTGTAAAAAACGCATTTGCCATCAATTGTGCAGTCACTTTAGGTGTGGTAAAGGCATTGGGGGAAATTTATAAGATTGACTTGAAGTTGAAATGGCCTAACGACATTTTGTCAGGTGAAAATAAAATCGGTGGGATTTTGATTGAAAACATTATCAAAAAAGACCGTTTTTCAGGTTCAATTATTGGGATTGGTATTAATATTAATCAAGAACTTTTTGAGGGACTTCCCCGAGCGAGTTCTCTATTCTTAAAAACTGGATATAAGGCAGAGATTAGCGATGTGCTTAACAGGATATTAAAACATTTAGAAATCTTTTTTAACAAGCTTTCCAATGATGATCCATCCGAATTGAAAAGGCAATACGAAGCTTTACTTTTTCAAAGAGGAAAACCCACAACTTTCAAAGACACCAATAAAAAATTTTTGGGGGTTATCAAAGGAGTTACAGAAAGTGGTTTGTTGAAGGTACAAAAAAAATCAGGAGAGATTTTTGACTATCCTCACGGTGCAATTGAAATAATTTTCTAAGCAGGATGCCATTCTGAGGGAGAAACTCTCCACAATTTGAGTATCGATATTTCCTCTGACTTGATATAATTCGATTTTTCGGCTTCGATGATTATATGATCATAATCACTCAAAGTGTAAAGTTCAATTTTTTCATTTTTGAAATTGTCAACAGCCAAATCGAATCCGTAATCGAATAGCCCTATCATGCCTAATACCTCGACTCCTTCTTTCTTAAGAGCTCTTACAGCATTTAGACTGCTTTTTCCTGTGGAGATCAAATCTTCAATAACCAATACCTTTTTGATAGGGTCAATAAAGCCTTCGATTTGATTTTGTCTTCCATGTGATTTAGGCTCTGGCCTTACGTACATAAAAGGAGCATTGAGAACATTGGCAACCAATATGCCGATTCCAATGGCACCTGTTGCTACTCCTGCTACCACATAGTCCTTACCATAGATCTTTTGAGCTTGTTCTGCTATTTTTTGAGCTAAAAAACTTCTCGTTTCCGGATAAGAAAGGGCTATTCTGTTATCGCAATAAATGGGAGACTTCCATCCGCTAGCCCAGACAAAGGGATTTTTAGGATTCAATTTTATTGCATTAATTTGTAGTAGGGATTTTGCAGTCTTTCGGGCTATCTCTTGATCATAAATCATACACAAATGTATAAAGTTTTTTTCAATAGAAAATTTGTTTTGCTGACCACCAAAATTGTAGACCACAACGATCAAACCCCATTTTTTTATATTAAGTATTGTGACCAAAAACAGATTATTTCTGCTTTAAAATCAAAAAAAACAAAGGGAATTTATTTGTATCACTCCAAAGAGGAAAAGTTATGGAAACACATGTTGAAAATCTTCTCATTGGTTGAGGCTGCGGGAGGTCTTGTACAGCATCATAATGGTAAAGTTTTATTTATTTACAGAAATAATAAATGGGACTTACCGAAAGGCAAGATTGAGAAAAAAGAAATATTAATTGATGGGGCAGTCAGGGAGGTAATGGAAGAAACGGGAGTTGGGGATTTGATTGTAAAAAAGAGTCTCAATCATACCTTTCACCTATTTTCCAAGAACGGTAACTATAAATTGAAGAAAACCTATTGGTATTTGATGACTACCTCATATGAAGGTATTTTGGAACCTCAGTTTGAGGAGGGTATCTCTAAGGTAGAGTGGAAAACCAAGCAGGAAGTCCCTGATCTAATGGAAAATGCTTACCAAAATATCAGATTACTTTTTGAAAAAATTGAATTGATCTAAATTAGATCCTCACTGAAGAGGGCACCAATTTTATGTAATCACCTTGATTTGATATAATTTCCCTGACTATACTGCTACTGATAAAAGAGTTTTTGGCTGCGGTAAGCAGAAAAACGGTTTCGATCCCGGACAACTTTCTGTTGGCATGGGCATTGGCTTTTTCGAATTCAAAATCAGCAGGATTTCTAAGTCCCCTAATGATAAAATCAGCTTGTATTTTTTTACAAAATTCAATGGTTAACCCTTCATATTGACTTACTGAAATGCTATTGTAATGAGAAAAGGTTTTTTCGATAAAATCCATTCTTTTTTTGAGGGAAAACATATATTTTTTTTCGGAGTTAGTTCCCACCCCAATAATAATCTCATCAAAAAGCGGAATACTTCGCTCTATGATATCCAAATGCCCCAAAGTGATGGGGTCAAAGGATCCGGGAAAAACTGCACGTTTCATGTCTCTAAATTAGAGTTTTTTTTAACAGCTTTAAATTTAAGTTAATTAACTGATATTTAACCATTCCTGATTGCCTGCTGGTTCTTACTTTCGCGAGATTTTATCTATTGTGTTTTTAAATTCTTTTATCCGGTTTCATTGACTCTGTCAGCAATGTTTCGAAAAAATCAGCCAATTCGATTCCTGCAAATCGGACTTGCTGTGGTATAAGGCTGGCTGCGGTCAAACCGGGAATTGTATTTACTTCTAATAAATGGGGAATACCATCAGCAATAATGAATTCACTCCTACAAATCCCTTTTAGTCCTAACTGACGGTAAAGTTTTTTGACGGTATAATGAACTTTACTGACCGTAGTAACATCCAGTCGAGCAGGGGTTATTTCCTTTGATTTGCCATTGTATTTAGCATCATAGTCGAAAAAATCATTTTCTGAAATTATCTCGGTAATGGGCAGGACGATAACTTCATCATCCAATTCATATGCTCCTACAGATATTTCCATGCCTACTAAAGCAGATTCAATGATCAGTTGAGCATCTTCTTTTAGAGCTGTTTTTACAGCCTCTTTCAAGGCAATTTTTTCATAAACTTTTACAATTCCATAACTGCTTCCTGAGCGATTGGGTTTGACAAAACAGGGAAGGCCGACCTTTTCTTCTATTGCATCAATATCCAAAAAGTCTCCTTGGTCAAAGGTGAATGATTTTGCCATTGGAATTTCCCATTCTTTCGCCTTTTCCAGACAGTCTCGTTTATTAAAGGTTAGTGCTGCAGTGTTTTTACTACAGCTTGTATGAGGGATATGAAGTTGATCCAAAATTTCGGCCAATTGTCCGTCTTCTCCTGGGGCTCCGTGAATGGCATTAAATACCACATCTAAATGAATTTTTTTTTCATCCATTTTGAATGAGAAATCTTCCCGATTGAGTGGGCAGTGGTTTTCTTGTGTATCAACCACAGTCCATCGGTCCCTACCGACTACTATTTTATAGCATTCCCAACGAGACCGGGGTAAAGATTTGTAAACAGCGTTTCCACTTTCAAGAGAAATTTCTCGTTCAGAGGAGTATCCTCCCATAGCAATGCCCACTACTTTTTTACCCATTAAAAAACTTTTGTCAAAGGTATTGCATTTAAAATTAATCCTTAAGCCCATTGATTTATTATCTTTGGGAAGTTATTGTACGATGAATTTCTTGAAGTTTCTTTTTAGTAAAACGATGATCATCCAATTGATGATTGCTTTTTTGGTGGGAGTATTGTTTGTCTACTTGAGCTTAATTTTCTTGAAATATATCACTTTTCACAACCAACATCAGAAAGTTCCAGATTTGAAAGGCATTCCTATGATTAATTTACCTCAAATTGCAGCGGATAAAAATCTGAGATATGAAATCATTGATTCCTCAAAATTCACCCCCAATCTCCCGCCTTTGAGCGTTATAGAACACTTGCCGGGTCCCGGGCAATTGGTGAAGAAAAATCGTAAGATTTATGTGACCTTGAATCCCTCAGGCTACAGAAGGATTAGTGTTCCAGATGTCGTTCAAATCACGCGAAGAAATGCAGAGGTTACTTTGTTATCTGTAGGCTTTTCTATTGGTGAAATAAGCTATAGGAATAATATAGGTAAGGATATGGTTTTGGAAATGCGTTACAGAGGGGAGCCTATAGAAGCGGGGACATTGTTGCAAAAAACAGCCGAGATAGATTTGGTATTGGGCAATGGGAAAAGAAACTAAACCCCATTCGGAAGCTGAAATTAGTGATGATCAATTTTATGATCATTATTCATTTCATGCTGATCCGGGACAAGAACCCTTGCGGGTAGATAAGTTTTTAATGAATCGCATCGAAAATGCAACACGAAACAAAATACAGCTTGCGGCAAAATCGGGAGCCATACAAGTCAACAAAAGTCCCGTAAAATCAAATTACAGAGTTAAAGGAGGAGACTATGTCAAGGTAGTGTTCTCATACCCTCCTCATGAAAATCTGTTGGTTCCCGAAGCCATTGATCTGGATATTGTTTATGAAGATGATGATCTTATTGTGGTCAATAAAAAAGCAGGGATGGTGGTTCATCCTGGACATGGGAATTACAGTGGGACTTTGATCAATGCCTTATTATATCATTTTGAAAAACTGCCTCTTAATTCAAGCAATCGTCCCGGTTTGGTCCATAGAATAGATAAAGATACCAGCGGTCTTTTGGTAGTTGCGAAAACCGACCAGTCGATGACTAATTTATCCCAACAATTCCAGGAAAAAACTTCTTCTAGAAAGTACATTGCTTTGGTTTGGGGAGATGTTAAAGAAGATCATGATACCATAGAGGGATACATTGGCAGGCATCCTCAAAACCGTCTTCAAATGACGGTTTTCCCCGATGCCGATTCCGGAAAAAAGGCCATTACACACTATAGCGTAATTGAAAGATTGGGTTATGTCACCTTGATAGAATGTCGTTTGGAGACCGGCAGAACCCATCAGATTCGTGCCCATATGAAATCTATTGGCCATACTTTGTTTAATGATGTCCGTTATGGTGGAGACTCTATACTTAAAGGAACGACTTTTACCAAGTACAAACAATTTGTTCAAAACTGTTTTGCTCTTTTACCTCGTCAGGCCCTTCATGCAAAAACATTGGGCTTTGAGCACCCATCCCAAAAAAAATGGGTGAATTTTGAGGCTCCCCTGCCGGATGACATGAAATCTACTATAGACAAATGGAGAAATTACGCACAGCATAAGCATTTCTGATCCTCTTATCAGTCCAGACAATTCTTTTGAATTGGTTTTCAGGTGAAATCATTATAAATTTGAAAAAATAAGTTGAATATGAAAATAGTCATCTCACCTGCAAAATCTCTCAATTTTGAGTCGAATTTGCCCACCGAACAAAACTCAAATCCCTGTTTTCTTGCAGAGGCCGATCGGATCAATCACCTTTTGAAAGAAAAAACTCCTACCGAACTTTCACAGTTGATGAAAATCTCTGAAAAACTAGGAAACCTGAATTGGGAAAGGAATCAAAATTTCAAATTACCATTCAATAAAGATAACGCCCGTCCTGCAGTTTATACTTTTGACGGAGATGTGTATACGGGATTGGATGTTCTTACCATTCCCCCTGAAAAGATTCATGTGCTCCAAGACAGCCTTAGAATCTTGTCGGGGCTCTATGGTGTGTTGAAGCCTCTGGATCTAATTCAACCATATCGTTTGGAAATGGGCACAAAATTCCCGGTCGATGAAAACAAAAATCTTTACGACTTTTGGAAGCAAAAAATCACCAACTTTATCAATGATGAATTGGAGGAAAACGAGCTTTTTGTGAATTTGGCCAGTAATGAATATTTTTCTGCCATAGACAGTAAAGTGCTTAAGACAGAAGTGATCGCCCCTCAGTTTAAAGATTTCAAAAACGGCACCCTAAAGATGATCTCATTCTATGCCAAGAAAGCCAGAGGAATGATGGTACGCTATTTGCTGGATAAGGAAAATGTAACAGCCGAAACGCTGTTGGATTTTGATTATGGTGGCTATGCCTACAGCAAGGAATATACTCAGTCTCCTCTAGCGCCAGTGTTTATTAGGTAACTCACAGCAATGAGGGGTCAACACCCATAATATGACTTTCAATATAAGAATTCAAAAATTCTTGACCCAAGCACTCTGCTCCATTCAAGTCTGGCACTAAGAGCAATTTGGCATGATCGAGCTCAAGATATTGCCTTAACATGGGTATGGATTTTGGCGCAAAGCTGTAATGCCAAGGTTCATACTTGAAACCGCTTCTGTTTTCATCTCTATTGTAGGGAAGAAAAAAGCCGTAGTCTTGGGCATGGGTTTCCATCCATTCCCTCAAAGTGTTGTAAGGCCCATTATTGTGAAATTTATGTGGAAGTAAAACATCTCCCTCCTCGGGAGGCTTGGCATCAATGATGTCTAAATCGGTTCCCCAATGATGGCGTGATGTGCCTGGGAGCGTCGAGTATTCAATAATTTTTTTAATTGTCTGTTCGTCTGTCAAGCCCTTACTTTTGAAATGTAAAAATTTCCTATTCCAAATGCTTTTTTGTCTATCATAGGAACGGTAGGAAGAAACAACTTTTATGTTGAGTCCCTGCTTTTGGGCTGCAGTAGACATTTCTTGGAATGCCCTGTCTACCTCTGGTAGCAGAGCGTAATTTTTTCCAACAAGCTTTGGCTTACCCTTGCCTACAAGTAGTTGTGGACTAGTATTCATGTTTTTACTTTGTTGATAAAAGCTTAAGCCTAAAATGGCCAAGCCCGTATTGATAAATTCTAATCGATGCATAATCAATTATTAATGTTTTATTGAAATCAATAGCCGTATGTTTGAGTTTATGTGATTAAATTCAAAATTCA
Organism: uncultured Flavobacteriaceae bacterium; assembly: GCA_913020295.1. Lineage (GTDB taxonomy): Bacteria > Bacteroidota > Bacteroidia > Flavobacteriales > Flavobacteriaceae > UBA8316. The sequence continues at coordinate 109,220 of CAJWAA010000005.1, forward strand.
CTTTAAATTACGTTAATTTCCCGAATTCTATAATACCTTTAGAGAACGAAGAACATTTAGTTTTAATACGTTTTAAATTCATTTGAAAAGTTAAGCTTATTATCTTTAGAGAATGAAAATTATACAAATATTGCTTTTTCTATTGCCTATTTTGGTGATGGGTCAAGATCGTAAACCGATCAAGGGCCATTTGATCTACAGAAACCGTAATGTGATAGCTGCCAATGTGGTAAATAATACCGCTCAACTTAATACCATTACCGATGGTGAGGGAGGTTTCGAAATTCCTGTAGCCCTGGGAGATGAGGTTGTTTTTTCTTCAGTTCAATATTTGATTAGAACCGTTGAAATAACCCCCGAGATATTGAAAAAGAACAGATTGATCATCACGGTCAATGAAAAAATAAATGCCCTAGAAGAAGTTGTTGTTACACCAGACAATATAGAAAAGTTTCTAGACCTCAAGGAGGAAGAATTTGAAGGCTATGACTATAACAGAGACAAATCGACAAAATTAGAGAACACCATAGTGACTGAAGGCCAACTCAGGAATGGCTTGAATATTATCAATATTGCAAAATTGATCGCTAAAGCTGTTGGGAATAAAACTCAGGAAGAAAAACAAAAAATAAAACCCAGTGAAATTTTGACTTATGTTTTCAGTGATGAATTTTTTAACAAAGACCTTAGTCTAAAAAGCGATGAGGTGACAGGTTTTTTAGAGTATATTGATGACAATCTACCCTCACAAAAATTACTAAAAACAGGTCAGCAATTTCAATTGATTGACTATCTCATTTCTGAGAGTCAAAATTATAGGGATAAATTAAATACTAGATGACAAAGTATTTTTTGGGTTTTTTCTGGAGTCTCTTTGGGTTAGCTCCTCTTCACAATTTTTATGTTTCTACAACTTCAGTTCGTTATGTGCCCAATGAAAACTCGTTTCAGATTACAACGCAGGTTTTTCTTGATGATTTTGAATCTGCTCTTCGACTCTATGGCAATGAAAATATAAGCCTTACACCTGATGGTTCTCAAGTAAAAATTGACAGTTTGATTGAAGATTATTTTCGAAAAAATATTATTTTCAGTGCAAAGGGAGAGAAAATGAATTTTGATTTTTTGGGAAAAGTTTATAAAATTGACGTTTTAGTAGCCTATATGGAACTCAAAATGGATACCATAGTATCTCCATTAAGTATTAAAAACACCATTTTATTTGATTATTTAAGCGATCAAAAAAATATCATTCACCTAAAGTTAGCTTCCAAGAGAAAAAGTTTCTTAGCGGTGTCTTCAAAATCAATTTTTGAAATTCCAAAGGATTTTTTCGATTTTTAGAATTAATAAATTATATTTTATTTTGCGTACTTTCTATATCTAAACAATTGGCTCTATGAAAATTATCAAATTAAATTTCCTTCTTTTTTCTTTTATTTTTTTTCAACTCCCCCTATGCGCTCAAACATCTAATCAATCTTTGACCTCCAGAGGTCATACCAATAAAAATAAATTTAAACAGCTTAAAGAAGAACTGGCTACTCCCAACAGTTATAGAACTGCTTCTGGTGCTCCTGGTAGAGATTATTATCAACAGAAGGTAGACTATGTCATGGACATAGAGCTTGATGACAAAAATAAAAGAGTGTATGGTGAGGAAATGATAACTTACACCAACAATTCTCCAGATGAACTTTCCTATCTCTGGCTTCAACTAGATCAAAATATTAGAAAAAAAAATTCTCCAGCACTATTGAAAAATACCGAGGGAGAGGGAGCTACTAGTAACATCAATGATCTTATTAAAGAAAATGAAGTAAATCGCTTTGCATCTAAATATCTTAAAGAAAAATTTGATGGAGGATTTAATATATCTTTTGTTAAAGATGAATCGGGCAATCACCTTAATTATACGATCAATATGACTATGATGAGAATCGATTTACCTAAACCTATTAAAACAGGTGAACAACTTAAGTTTTCTATTAAATGGTGGTATAATATTAATAATCATGTTGAAAATCGTGCACGATCAGGATATGAGTATTTCCCTAAAGATGATAATCGTTTATATGTTATAGCACAGTTTTTTCCAAGACTGGCAGTCTACAACGATGTTGAGGGGTGGCAGAATCATCAATTTTGGGGAAATGGTGAGTTTGCCTTGAACTTCGGAGATTATGAGGTTAATATTAAGGTCCCAGCTGATCACATTTTAGACGCAACTGGCGTACTGCAGAATCCAAAAGAAGTTTTATCTAAAGAACAATATAGAAGATATAAATTTGCACAAACACAAACCGAAAGTCCGGTCTTTATTGTAAACCAGATTGAGGCTGAGGAAAATGAAAAAGGTTTTTCTTCAAAGAAAAAGGTGTGGAAATTTAAAGCATATAATGTGAGAGATTTTGCTTTTGCAACATCTCGTAAATTTATTTGGGAAATGATGGCTGTTCCCATTGGTGGAAAAAATATTATGGCTGTTTCAATGTACCCTAAAGAGGGTAATCCACTTTGGGAGGAGTTTTCAACTAAAGCAGTTGTTCAAGCACTAAAAACCTATTCAAAATATACTTTTAATTATCCATATCCTAAAGCGGTTTCAGTTCACTCCAAGAATCAAGGGATGGAATATCCAATGATATGTTGGAACCCAGGGAGGCCCGACATTGATGGTGAATATTCCTTGTCTGTTAAATATAGAATGATATATGTTATTATTCACGAAATAGGGCATAATTTTTTTCCAATGATTGTCAACTCAGATGAGAGACAATGGGGTTGGATGGATGAGGGGATTAATTCTTTTGTTCAATATCTAACAGAACAAGAATTTGGAAGGAAATACCTTCATTTAATGGACGGTTTTCCGGGTTTTCCCTCCAGCAGTGGAGAGCCCTCTCAAATTGTTAGATATATGAGTGGAGACCAAAATATTATTGCACCCATTATGTCTAACCCCGAAAATGTTTACCAATTAGGTCCTAATGCATATGATAAGCCTGCTACTGCTCTAAATATACTCAGAGAAACCGTTATGGGTAGAGACTTATTTGATTATGCTTTTAAAACCTACGCCCAAAGGTGGATGTTCAAGCATCCTACTCCCGCAGATTTTTTTAGAACAATGGAGGACGCTTCTGCAGTAGATTTAGATTGGTTTTGGAGAGGATGGTTTTATACAACAGATTATGTAGACATTGGAGTGAAAGAAGTCAAGAAACTAACTTTTACAGATCAGCCCACTGGTAAAGCCAAAGAGATATTAGAAAATTATCAGTATTTACTTGACCGCTATGATTTAGTGTTTTTATCCGAATCTCCAATTGAAGAGGAAGAAATGAATTTAGGAGTTGCTAATTCAAAATCTCTTAATAAGATTATTAATGATAATAGTTTTAACCTACCAAAAAATATTTATCAAGTCACCTTTAATAAACCAGGAGGGTTAGTTATGCCTGTTCTAGTTGATTATCATTTTTCAGATGGAAGTGTACAACGAGTTAATTATCCGGCAGAGGTTTGGAGAAAAAATGATGATGAGGTCAGTAAGTTGATTACAACTAACAAAGAATTATTAAGAGTTGAGCTTGATCCTGATGAAATGACTGCAGATATTGATAAAGAAAACAACACTTGGCCTAAAACAAATGAAATGTCAGAATTTGATCAATTCAAAGCCAAGATTAATAATTAATGTCTTTTTTCCTTAAAATGATCATTTGATTTCAAGTTTTCACTCATGATCTGTTAGCTGCCATTTTATATATTTGTTAAAAAATATAATCCATGTCTCTTTTTATCAGTGGTGCAGAAATCGTTTTTATTTTTTTTATCGTACTACTTATTTTTGGTGCTGATAAAATTCCTTCCATTGCAAAAACTTTGGCGAAAGGTGTTAATCAGGTTAGAAGTGCCACTAACGAAATCAAATCTGAGATACAAAAATCTGTCGATACAAGTAATCCCACTGAAGGTGTCGGCAAAGAATTAAAAAATCAGGTGGATAAAGTCAAGGAAGATTTTAATGAGTTAACAGACTCGATCAAGAGAGACCTTTAAATCTTTCGACATATCATCAGACCGTCTCTGATTGGAAGTAACAGTGTTTTGACTTTTCTTTCAGCCTTTACTTTTTGATTGAATTTTTTTAATTCCATAGTTTCGATATCCCTCTTGTGCAAGCTCTTTTGAAGCACCTTCCCACTCCACAAAACATTATCGGCAATGATTAATCCTCCGGGACTTAATTTGGGGAGAATGAGATCAAAATAATGACTATAGTTGGATTTGTCAGCATCAATAAAAACCAAATCGAATTCAAAATTAAGAGTAGGGATAATTTTTTTTGCGTCTCCATGATGTGATAAGATTTTGTTTTTGTAAGTGCTTTTATCAAAATATTTTTTGGTAAAATCAAACAACTCCTCGTTTATTTCAATAGTATGAATAGTCCCGCTTTCTATTAAACCTTCAGCCAAACAAAGAGTGGAATAGCCGGTATAAGTTCCGATTTCCAGTATATTGTCAGGTTGGATTAAATGTGATAAAAAGCTTAAAAACCTGCCTTGTAGATGACCACTCATCATCCGGGGCTGCAGAATTTTTTGATGGGTTTCTCTGTTAAGCTCTCTCAGTAACTTGGGTTCTTCCTGTGAATGATTTTCGGCATATTGCGTGATGATTTCATTGATAAAATCCATCTTGGGGTTTATCTTTTTTTAATGATTTCTTTGGGTCGAGCATATTCCAATCTTTTTTGCAGTTGTGGTAGGGCATATCCGTCAAGCCCATTTATGGTGACCACCTCTCCCGATTCTAATTTGACCCAGCCATCTTTTTGCAATAACTTATCCTCTATAAAAATATGTTCTATGGCTGCTACAAGCAATACGCAATCGTTTTCCTTGATTTCATACTCATTCAAATAACGACATCCTAAAGCAATCGGGGAACTCTTTACAAAAGGAGCATACCAATCCACTCTATATATTGGTTCTAATAAGGTTTGATCGAATTCAGAAACTTTCTCCTCGTATTTAGCACTTGTGTGGTGGGCTTGATCAATCTGTTTTAATGATACATGGTTTACAGTAAAGACACTATTTTCTCTAATATTCTTGTAGGTATCGCGAGGAACAGTATTTGGGCGCAAGGTAAAATGAAGCAAAGCCGGGTTGCTTCCCAAATGGGTGATGGAACTGAATATAGCTAAATTTTCATTACCAGAATTAGATTTAGTACCGATCATATTAGCTGACTTATATCCCGTAATACTGTTGATCAGATTTAGACGATACAATTTTGAGAACCCTTGGATATCGCTTGTATTAAAATACTGCATTTTGATTTTATGAATTGGATTGTTTATCAAAATATAAGATGGCCACCAGCAAAACCATTACAATGATTACCAAACCTGTAATAAATAGATAATGATCTGCCATGGCATTACTTGATAAAAAGCCATCTTGGGTTACCTTTTGATCTACAAACCTAATGACAATTCCTAATGGAATAAGTAGCAGTAAAAATTTAATTTTTTTTAATTTATCTTTCATATTCAATCACTGAAGTGTTGGATGCTCTAAAATATAAAAACCAAATAATTTAATCATATTGATTTTAAAGAATCCTTTTTTATCTCTGGATGATCGAATTCAAAATATTTTATGCATTTAAGGTGTGCATTTTCAAAATTTCTAAATTTATCAATACAATTTTTTACTGATGGCATTTTATTTTTATTGTTCAAAAAACTTTCATTACTTAGAATTTCGGTACACAAACAAGCATCATCCTCTTTTATAGAAAAATTACTTTGTATAATTAATACCATAAGTATTAGAGATGAAAAAACACTAACAATCAAAATTTTATTACTCATTTAGATAGTTCTAAGTAAATATAATTATTACAATTAAACTTGTAAAAAAAATTGGGCGGTAAAGGAGAACCGCCCAATTAACGAAATAATAAAAAAAACCAAACAATTAAATTAACTTAATCAATTAAGTATGATAAGTTGATAACTTAAACACAGTACAAATTTAAATTGCAATTATGTATCAGAAAAAACAATAATGACCAAAATGATTCTTTTTGTGACATACATAAAATAGTGCTCAGTATTTTTTTAATTCTTTAAAAAGAAAGCTTTTCATTAATGAATTCGCAAACAAAGTGAGGTTTCTGTCAATTTTTTTATTTAAAAAAAGACTTTTAATCCAATTGGTTAGCAATTATTTAACAATTCATCAATATTGTTTAAGAAATTATATATTGATTTATCACAAAAACTATCAACAAACAAGGTGAATTTGCAATTTATATTACAGATTTACAATTTGCGCAAGTGGTAAGTAAAGTTTTCTTAAAACACTCCTTTCTATAATTCACTTTTAAATCACACTACCTTTTGACACCCAAGGTAGAAGCCTTTTATTATACTTCAGCAGTATATGGATGTTTTTGATATCAATGGCAGATGGTAGTTCTTTCGAGTAAAAGCTACCAGTTAAGTTTTTTTTAAAATGATTTGGGTATTATTAATTTTTATAGTAAATGATTTAAAAGGGTAAGTCATTAAACAGGGGTTGGGCCAATAAAGGGAAAAATTTGAAACTAAATAAAAGTTGTCATATACTTTAACAAAAAAGGGATACAGATAAAGCTAAAGGTATAATTGGCTTTTAGGTGCGTATTGTAAGAGTAATAAAAACTTAAGTTGTTGAGTATAAAAAGTAGGTTAAGTTTTAGGCGCTATTTCTTTTTTTGAAAGTGGTAACGGGTAATGAAAATAGCATCTCTTTCCTTATCAGCACTTTCAACTCCTGATGTAACGAATGCTAGTTCCCATCCTTGAGAAGACATTTCATTTAATTTGGCTTTTACCATAGCATCATTTGTTGCTATGTTATTAAATCTAATGCCACCAACGTTGTAAAAATTAAGCAATTTAGTTTCCTCAAAAGCTTTGGTTCTAATTTCAGAGCGCTTTTTATTGGATTTTTCTTTTTCACCATCTTCTTTTCTAATTGTAGTTGCCTCCCTGTAATTTAATGTTTGAGTTCCTGATATCATTCTTGAACGACCTAAACCATTTTGAATAAGAGATTCTACTACAGTAACTGTCTCAAATTCATAAATATTTTTAGGTTCATGTTCGTTAGTAAAAGCAGTAATAATTACAAAGAATCCCAAAACTGTAAAAATTGAAATTGTAATGTTTCTAATATTTTTCATCATTTAAATTTTTAATTAAAAATCTAATGTATAAAAAATGAGCTGGGGTCCGAATTAAGGAAGTAATAAGTTTATATATTTGTCTGCCCAAGCAATTAATATGATCACAAGAATCGTCACCATTTAATTGTTGATATCTTAAAAGACCTAAGGGTGTTTAGCTCAGTTGGTTTAGAGCGCTACCTTGACAGGGTAGAAGTCGGGGGTTCGAATCCCTCAACACCCACAAGAGTTCACAGAGATTGTGAGCCTTTTTTTGATCCCTTTGCTGAATTTTTACACAAATTCCTCACTTTTCTCTATCAGTATTTTGCATCATGGAAATGATATGTCGAACATATGTTATACATTTCTAATTCATCCGAATAATTGGAAAAAAAGATGTTAAAATCTGACCGAATTGTACCTCCTCAATTGTATTTATAGTATAAGATCATGTTATGGGAGAAATTCCCTTTATCATTTTTGTACCCTAATGTTAAATAATATTGATAATAAATATATGAATATGAGTCAAGTACCTAAATATGTAAATGCAATTGTAAATATGGCAAAGTGGTCACAAACAACATTTATCAGGACATTTTACAAGTTTAAAACTCGCATGATTGAAAAAAGGTAAAAAAATTAGCTCAGCATCCAAAGGTGGTTGGGGTGTTTGTAACCTTTGAAACTGATAACCCAAAAATGAACCATCTGCATCTAGAAATCGCAGGTAAAAAATTATCTAGAGATGATGTTGCAGGTGCAATGAATTTGAAAACCGAATTTACAGGAAACATCGAACCGATATGAGGCAAAAATCAAACATTACAATACATCACAAAATAGCTGACCCGCCAGGAACGGAACATTGACGCGTACCACGATTTATTTATTAATTCAAAAACAAAGAAAAATGAAATTTAATTATAAGATCAAGATTCCTCTAAGCCGTCAGGACAAAGACTTCATTCAGAAAAAAGCGACATAGAACAGACAGATCCTCTCAGGTTATGTTCGTTCAAAAATGTTTGATTGAGTTGATCTCTGTAGAGAGAATGAAGTACCGTTTTAAAATTTAGGGGGCGGACTAACAACCTGGGTAGCTTAAGCAAACATGTTGAGGTAATAAATTTTCTAATCATAATATTAATTTTAATTATTATTTAGATTAAATAAATATTATTAATTTAGCTTAATGATTTTGAAAGCTAACAAAAATGGTTTTTTTGGATTTTGTGAGGATTGCAACGAATATCACTTACACTTTAATAATTTATTTTTTTCCTTCAATCGAACTAACCTAGTTAATTTTCGGAGGTACTTAGAAGAAATTGATCTTGAGACTTCTTGTATTCCAGAACATGATTTTGTTCTAAAAAAAAATATCGTATTAAAAGTATTATATCCTAACATAATAATTTTAGTGGACCTTGAAGACCTAAATATGTTGAAAAATCTAGTTATGATTAAACCTAATAATAACGCATCCCTGAATTTCACTAACTTTCCATTCGAAGAAAACAATAATTGATCAGTTATGATTTACACCATGAAAGAGACATATAAGGTTATTGTATTAATTTTAATTTCTTTATTAATTGGGTCTCCTATAACCCTAATTGCTCAATCAAAAAAAAATCAAGATAAAAAAGCAATATTAAAAATGTGTGGCTGCTTTGAAATCAATTTCAAATTTATTGAAACCTTTAATTATTCTGAATATGATGATTATAGAGGATCTGATGAATATGAGTCATATGCTTTAGAACTTGCTTTACCAATTGTAAATGAAAAAAATAAAATTTCCATACAACACTTACTTATTGTAGGTTCAGTTGACGAAAAATATGTTATAAAACATTGGAGACAAGATTGGTTATATCAAAATTCTCATTTATTCGAATACGAGGGTGAAAGACTTTGGAAAAGTAAAAAAATAGATAAGAAGTCTGTTAGAGGGCAATGGACACAGAAAGTTTATCAAGTTGACGATAGTCCAAGATATGAGGGAACTTCTTCATGGGTACATGTTGATGGAAAAAGTTTTTGGGAGAATGAGACAATGGCTCCATTACCTCGAAGAGAATACACAAAACGTGATGACTACAACATAATGAGAAGGGGAAATCGCCATGAGATAACAGATAATGGATGGGTACACAAACAAAACAATTCAAAGATTATTAAAACAGATTATGAATCTATTATTCTAGCTGATGAAATTGGTTATTCCCCCTACACGAGAGTTAATTATGATAGATGTAAATTAGCCCTTGATTGGTGGAATAGTAAAAAATTAAAATGGAATAGTATAAGGAATGAATGGGATAAAATTTATTCTTCAGAAAAAAATATTTCATTGAAAAAAAAGGTTGATGGAATGTTCTTATATGAGCATTTAATGTTTACAGATAATTATGACAAAAAAGAAACTCATGGGCCATTGATAAAATCTTTTTTAAATAACTAAAACCTTCTCAGAATCCTAATTATTTATTATGTCGGTACTATCCTAATTATTTTTTTTCAATTACTCTTTGATACCAAATCAAATTAAAATGAGTGACAACAAAAAGAAGTACTCTTTATTATCCCCTTATATTCAAATGACAGGGTGTAGTTGGTTTATTATAAACCAAAAAAGGGCCTACCAACCTGGTCAGCTTGGGGATAGACTCACTATCTGCTAATACTTCTTTGTTGTAGAGTTTTTTTACCGTTTAAATAACATTCAATAACATTAAAGATGCCACATGAAAAAGGGAATACTTATAGCCAGGGCAGACCCGAAGGCTCTAACAACAAATCTACTGAGATAATAAAGCAAACTTTAGCCAAGTTAGCTGCTGCATTTAATATTGATGAAATCCTTTATGAAATCAGAGGACTAAAGGGCAGAGAAAAGCTAAATGTTATATTTCATCTTCGGAAGTTTGTTGTTCCTATTCCTAGGGATGAGGTCAATTCATATGGTTCTCCCGATACTAGGACTGTATGGATAGACAAGATCATGGCAGTAGATCCCGACGAGTTACACCAAAAGATTATGTATCAAATCAGTGGGAGGTAAGTATTAAAGAAAAAGGGGAATCCATAATTGATAGTAGATTGTAGTCAGGCATTCAATACTTCATCCCCATTTTCATAACAACTAATTTCAAAAGTGCCCATTTTCAAATGCAAATATTACATTATGAATTATTTAAAATCTACAAATTATAATAGTTAGTTCTTATACAATGATAGATGACAGAAATGAATAAGATCGGACAAAAGCACGGCTCAAAGCCAATCAAGCCTCGAGAGATAATAGCGTATTTAATGACCATAGACAAGCCATTGTTGCCTCTAGCGACCCTTATGGTTTATTCGCTGAGGCTATCTCAGAGGGTAATAAATATCACTACTGCAATGGGGAGCTACATATTGTCTATGACGACAAGGGTAATGAAATATGGAGAATACCTTAGCAGTCACAGCTAGAGCAAGCGCATGGTTAGCAAATACACTTTGAACAATTTTGCTCTTCAATACAGGGATTACAATCACATGAACACATATCTAAAAGATTTGATATCATAAAGTTACAAATTCTATGGAACTAACAGTTTATCAAAGCGGCTATGGATCAATTTACAATTCAACTTGGTTTGAAGAGTATGTTTTAATCATTAATTACAATGTCTGACTGGACACCATTCTTTCCCTCATGTTGACTTTGACCCTTCTTAACGGGAGGGTTTTTATTCCAACTTTAGGGGTAAAATCTCAATTATAAACTCATCAGATTATATTCTTAAAATGAATATTCTTAAAAATTATTTCAAAAATTTACTAAATCACCACTTACTTGATGTAATTATTAATTAAAATTTAATTCTTTAAAACATGTTATTTAGAAATATTCTAATTTAATTTATCATTTATAAATTGTGAATTAACTATAAATCATTATAAAATGAAAAAAATATTATTAGGATTACTTTTTTTAAGTACAATATCGCTGAAAGCTCAATATTGCGTATTCTTTGATTTTAAAGCTGAAAATCAAGACATGGTTGTATCAACCATAACAGCTG
>CAJWAA010000006.1 GCA_913020295.1 uncultured Flavobacteriaceae bacterium
CCGAATGGGGTATCACCAATCTTAAAGATTCATCAGGTAAAAATACATTCGTTGGCTCTGCGGATCCTTCTAATATTTGGAAAAAGAACGGAAAATATTACCTATTGACTGGAAATTTATTAGTATTGAGAAAATTTGGTTCGAAAGGTAAAGGCCTACCTGCTAACAAAGAAGAGAATGTATTACCAAAAGATTCAATAAATTATCAAGGAGATAGGCTATACCTTTTTGAATCAGAAAATTTAATTGATTGGAACTACCTGAATGAATTTTACAATTCAAATCGAGACTGGACTAGCAAAACAGAGGACAATATGTGTCCAAGTTTTTTGCCCTTACCATCAAAATACTCTGGCGGTAAATCAAGTTCTAAACACCTACTACTTTTCATAAGTCATAATAGAGGTTGTCAATACTACATAGGTGATTACAAGAACAATAATTTTTATCCAAATAATCACGGAAGAATGAGTTGGAATGATAATGGTTTTTTTGCCCCAGAAGCTATGATAGACGGGAATGGTAGACAAATTATGTGGGCCTGGGTTTTTGATTATCGTCCAAAGCAAATGGTAAGTGAATCAGGTTGGTCTGGAACATATTCCCTTCCAAGATCTCTATGGCTTGGAAAAGATGGAACACTCAGAATAAGGCCTGTTGAAGAACTAAAATCTTTGAGAATTAATGAAAAATCATTAAAAGACTTAAGAATAGATCCTGAAAGTAAAATGAATTTGGATGATTTTAATTCAGGATTAACAGAATTAGAGGTTATTATTGAACCTAATGACGCCAATAAGTTTGGCTTAGAAATTGGAGTCTCAGAGGACGGACTTGAGAAAACTGTAATTTACTATGACTCTTCAGAAAATAAAATTGTTGTGGACAATAGAGATTCAGGATTTGATTTTGGAAATAAAATTGTTGAGGAGGCTCCACTAAAATTAAAAGTCAACGAAAATATTAATTTGAGAGTTTTTATTGATAATTCGATTATCGAAGTTTTTGCAAATGACAGGCAAGCAATATGTAGAAGAATTTATCCTGAAAAAAAGGGTCATGGATTGAATTTGTTTTCAATTGGTGGCGATATAAATGTGAAATCTTTAAAGTCATGGGAAATAATGCCCTCAAATCCATATTAAAATTGGTTAAAAAGGTGACTTAAAGTGCTTATTTTAATAAATATAATTAAATCTATGGCCACCCTTACTATAGGGGTTTCCCCGGGTCTGATTCAATTAGCCTTTAATCAGAAAAGTACAGATAAATGAAATATATTGCAGCAACCCAAAGTCCTACTGCAAATATAATTTTTTGAGTTTTCGTTAAGTTGTCCATTATTATTTAATGTGAATCTGCAGTGAAGTTACAGAGAAAAAAATTTGATTAATCAAGTTTTTTAAATGTAATAAAAAAACAAATTATTATAACTAACTTTTTTTATGTCATCTTTCTTTAGCCATTCTAAATTTGTCTTGAATTCAATCACTATCTGTTCTTAAATTAAACTCTTAAAAAAATCTTCTTTTTGTATAAGAAATACATAAGTGCCCATTGTAAAGCTAAAACACCAATTGCATTACAAACAGCCCCCCACTCTTCTGTAAAATGGGTGTTTGTCCATCCCAGAAAAAAGTTACTTGAGTGCTTAAAATTTAGAATCTTATTTCCCATGTAGATCGTTATAGAATTCATTCCAAAAACACGAAAAAACAATGTCCATTTTTGATATCCCTTTACATCAATAAGAAAATAAAAGGCAGAAAGCAATATTGTACTAATACCACCAGTAAGCATTATAAATGTAACTGTCCATAGTTTCTTAATTATGGGATAAAAAGGACTAACTGCCAGTGAAGTTAAAATGAGAATAGATCCGGCCAATAAAAGATAAACTGATTTCTTTTGTTGAGGTAAATCAACGCTTCTTAATAAGTAACCGGACAATCCTCCCATTAATGTTATTGCAATTGCCGAAACCATACACAATATTCCTTCCGGATCACTACCACCAAGTATTAAGGTATCCAACCACCTATTTATATTAGCTTTCTTTTCAAATGCTCCGGCACCAAATTCAGGAACCGGAACAAACAGATGCAAAACAGTAACTCCAACCATAATACCCAAAAGCCAATAAATAGTCTTTTTCACCTGCTTTGTATAGAGGAAAATCAATGCTGCAAAAAAGTACCCAACCCCAATTTGAGCAAGAACGCTAGCATAACGTACATCATTAAATCCATTTTTAAGTGTCCTGTTATAAATAAGTCCTAAAACAATTAAAATAATAAGACGTGTAAAGATCTTTTTTAAAAGTGCTGTTTTTACAACTCCTTTTTCAACTTTAGAATGGATTGCATACGGTATTGCAACTCCTGACAAAAACATAAATAACGGAAATATCAGGTCATAGAACCTAAACCCTTCCCAACTTACATGGTGAAATTGTTTTTCAAGTTCTATAAGCAATGGCCAGTTTAACGCTTCAGAAAGCGTTTCTACGATACCACCAATACCAACAAGGATGGCCATATCCATTCCTCTAAGTGTATCCATAGAAAGTAATCGTTGGTTACCTCTAGTGTTCATTTATTCATTATTTGTTCATAATTGGGACGTGTTTAAGTTCCCAATTTTTGTATACTTTTAGTTTGTTCTTGATCTGGACTCCATATTTTTGAATATGACCATTAAAAATGGATATGGATGGGATAGTGAATTCAGGCTTAGCATTTTTGATGGTGTGGGAGTCACTAGACCAACCAATTTCATGAATTCCGGCACTTCCATTTTCGGCAGGATAGGCCAAGTAGTAAAATTGACGAGTGTACCTTAGCATATAGTTCTCTAATCCCAAGGGTCCACCAGAGGTGTGAAAGAGATCGAAAAGCCCATATATGGCATCATATCCATCTTCGCCCATAATCATCTTTTGAGGATAGCGTTTTCTAATTTCTTTAGTGTATTGGACTAGGCCTTCGTAAGCAGAGTAATCTGGGCTGTTCTGCCAGCGAAGTGTACCGTCCAAAAAAATACCATCAATGCCGTAGGTTTCAAAAAGGTCAACAGTTTTTGATATCATGTAATTTCGATATTTCGGATGACCAAAATTCATGATTAATCCCATTGTTTCAATTTGAAGATCTGTATTCCAATCAAGCCAATTTTGAATTTTAACCTGACCATCAGGTGTTTTTAATCCAGCATCTGACATTTTATTTTTTTTCAAAAACTCAAAAGTTGATAAATTGGGGCCTCCAAACATCAGAATTACCTTTATCCCCATGCTGTGTGCTTTTTTTACCAGCTGTTTAAGCCCCTCTTTTCCGCCCATAAGGGAGTCTGGTTCGTGTTCTGGGTAATTTACATAATAGCGACCATCCCAAGCTGGTAAGAAGGCCATGATTTGTCGCCCGCTAATGGTTTTAGTGATCCACTCCAGCTGTTCCTCCATTTGTTTGTAAGTATTGAAAAGATGACCTGTCCAGTGAACACCATGCAAAAAGGTGACTACTTTGAGCTGATCAATCCATTTGGTGTGCTGTTTTGGTTTTTTCAAATAGGGGGTGCTTCCAAAATACTTTTCTAGATCATCGCAACGTTCTATCACAACATCGATTCTTTTGCGTCCATACCCCAAAACCCAATCTGGAGCTTGAATTGAGGTGTCTATTTTTCTCATATCAGTATCATGGCTAAGCATGACAACAGGCTCATGGCTTAAATGATCGTAAAAGCAGCCAAATCCTTTTCTTCGGATTTCACGGTCTTTTGATAATACATACCACTCCTTTTCAGGAGAAGTAAAAAAAACCAAAGGCATAGTAGCGGCACGTGAAGGGTAACTTACCCGAATGCCTTTATTTTTATTAAATACTTGAACTCCTTTCACTTGTGTTTGTTCCGAAACCATTGATTCTACATCAATACCCTTAATAAGTACTAAAATTGTTTTCCCTTGTTCTGTTGGATGACTTGCCCTAGCGCTTATAGATATACGTGATTCATTACCCTTTTTAATTTTCAGTTCTATAAAACCTTCAGAAATAATTTGCCCACCAGCAGCGGAGAGAGATTTACTAGTTAATAAAACTTCATCTTTAGAAATTTTATTTACAATTATTTCTTTTGGATTGGGACAGTATATATTGTTATCCGTAGAAAGCCGAACAGCAAATTCAAGTCCTTTAAAACTGATGTAGGGATCTTTGAAATCATAACCAATTGTTCCAAATTGAGAATACGATACCCAGTAAAAAAGAAAAACAATAAAAGAATAGATTTTTTTTTTAATCATTTTGTACGAAAGGAAAGGGGGTAATACCCCTTGGGTTATTAAAATAGTAGGGATAATTGTCCCAGGGGGATGTTTCTAATATTACCCGTGGGTCTTTTGTTTTAATTAAGTAATCAGTTAAAACTTTTGATAATCTGCTTCTTTCAGCTTTAAACTCATCATTTTGGATAAGATTTTTTTGGCATTGAGGATCAACAGTGATATCGTATAGTTCCTCTGATGGTTTTTTTGCAGTAGCAAAAAGGAAATACTTTTTGACTGCAGCTTTTGATTTATATTTTTTAAGATAGTTAAATGAAGGAGATTGATCAATATCGCCATAGGTCCAACCGTGAGAAGATTTAAGTGTAGGTGATCCAGCTGGCCATCGATTGGGTTCAAAATTACGAATATAAAGGAAACGACGATCCCTTACAGCACGTTGAGGGTAGGGCAAATCTGACGCTCGACAAATAGTGTGCCGTTCTTTTGCAGAGAACGCATAGTTTCTTTCTGTTGTCTTTAACTCTTTAAAGACATCTATCAGGCTTTTACCGGTCATGTTTGGTGGAATTGTTGTTTCAGCAACTTCCAAAATGGTGGGTGCCAAATCTGTCAGGCTGACCATAGCGTCAGTTGACCGTCCTGCTGATTTAATTCCTTTGTCCCATCTCATTGCCAAAGGAATATGGATACCATATTCATTAAGTGTAGCTTTTGCTGCAGGAAATGCCATACCATTATCGCTTGTCACAATGATCAATGTGTTTTCCAATATTCCCCTCTCTTTCAATAGAGCTATCATTTTTTCCAAATGTTGGTCGGTCCATTTAATTTCCAACAAATAATCAGCGATATCACTTCTTATTTCTGGAACATCTGGAAGAAAGCCAGGGACAAAGATTTTATTAGTATCAATTGCATTAGCGATACCTGACCCTTTTTCAAAGGCACGATGTGGTTCTGAAGTACCACACCAAAAGAAAAAGGGCTTGGTGTCCTCTTTATTGTTTAAAAAGGCTTTAAAATTACTGAAATAATCGTTTTTGACAATTCCCTTTGTCAAAGGCTTTGTTTTATGATCATTAAAGGAGGATCCTAAAGGATATTTTTCCCACCCAAAGGTTTTAAAATTGTTGGGTTCCCATCCTTTTTGGGTATATCCGATATAATAACCGTTGGCTTCAAGTAAAAGTGGAAAACTCGATTTAGATAATTCTTCAGGTACTGCACTAAAGAGTTGTGCCGCTTCACCCAAACGCCATATTTCCTGTCCGGTGATGATTGCGCCTCTTGAGGGAGAACACGAGGGAGCAGCACAAAAAGCATTTTCAAAATAAATTCCTGCTCTTGCAACATGATCAAAACCAAAAGTTTTAATGGCTTGTTCCCCCGCAAAGGAGTTATGAATCCAACTTTGATCGTCCGTTATAAAAAGGAGTATATTTGGTCTTGTTTCAGTGACACTTTGATCAATAATTGTCGAACAGCTGATGGCATAGAAAGAGGTAATGATAACCAGTTTATGAAAAACTAATTGTTTTAAGTACATCCTTTAAAGAAGGTTAATTAGGCTTTGAATCTATTCCACATATCAAATCTAGTAATTTAATTTTCCAAGATTTATTTTTGTAGACTAAAAAATATTGAAAAAAAACTTGTAAATAGATTAATTGAAGGTTAATGATTTTAAATTCAACAGTTAATCCACAAAAGTAAAACAGCACGATTAATTAGTATAATACGATTTAAAGGAAAGGCTTAAAAACTAGTGAGTTTTATAGTAATTAGTGTCAAATAGTAATTTAAAATATAAATATTACTTTTTAAAACGAAAGTTTTATAATTTCTAAAACTAAAAGTAATAAAATTATTCTTTATACAATTATTGATATATATTGCATTATTAATAGACTATATAAAATATTTTAATCAAAAAATTTATATATTTTTTTGGTATAAATATGGTACATTTAATATATTTGTACCACTTAATACCAAAAATAACATGGCTACTGTAACAAAAACAAGAATCAATTGTAAAAATGCCATGCATTACTACAGGTTTAAAATCTACTATGGAAAACATACAAAACCAGAGTATCAAATGTGTAGTGATATTAGATTCTTCAACAGGGCATTTAACGACGAACAGCAGAAGCATAATGCTGAGAACAAAAGAATTGTTCAAATGAGAATGGATGCCATACAAAAACAATTAAATCATGGAACTTATAGGACTTTAAATGGGAATTTCGGTGGAGAGACCCCCCTACTCCAACACTGGAGGTGGGTAATTGAAAAGAGAGGAGCAAATAGTAGTGATACTGCAAGTAATTACAGAGGTGTTATGTTAAATTTTGTTGCCTTTATGGAATCAAGAGGTTACAATCCAGATATTAAAATATCACAGCTTAATAAAAATCTTGTAATGGAGTTTAAAGCCTATCTTGAAAATGAAGCTACGATTAGACAGGCTGGAAAATCTAAGCTTTCTCAAAATAGCATTAATACATATTATATTAAATTTTGTGTAATGCTAAATGATGCTGTTGACCAAAAACTCATAATGGATAGTCCTGCAAAAAATATTACTGTACCACACAGAGAATCAATAAAATCGATATACTTATCTAAACAAGAAATTGAACAATTAAAAGCTACACAATGTTCTCTGCCATTTGTAAAAAAAGCTTTCCTATTTGCATGTTATACGGGTTTAAAAGCAGGAGATATAAACAGATTAAAATGGAAACACTTACCAATTATTGAAGGTAATGTTATGCTTGATTTAATAACAGGTAAAAATAAGTTGAGACTTCACTTTACATTACCAAAACAAGCTTTAGAGTTCCTTCCTGAGAGGCTCGGAGCAGACGATAAAGTATTTACTAATTTCAAATGGGATGGACACAACAACAACCTATTAAAAATATGGAGCCTAAAAGCTGGAATAAAAGGTAAAAACGTAACAAGCCATGTAGCCAGGCATTCATTTGCTATATCTAATCTCCAAAAAGGGGTATCTCTATATCATGTTAGCAAACTAATTGCACATGATAGTATCAAAACAACCGAAAGACTCTACGGACAGTTCGCTATTGAAGATTTAGATAAAGCACTGGCAATTGCCTTTGAATAAAGCTAAAAAGCTTAAAAAATACATTAAAATGAATTTCTCAATATGAAATTCTCTATTGTACACTAAAAAAATCCCAACTAGGGTGATCTATTCTATTAGGTGTATATTTAGTTACTATTTATATGTAAATTAATTTCCTTATAGCACTTGATATTGAGCACTTTTTATTCATAAATATTTTTTGATTGTTTATATGTATTTTAATTTAAGGCTGCTCCGTTATAGTAGTCAACTAATCTTTGTATTTTTCCTTCGTTATTAAGGGTTATTGAAGAATGAAGATAAACTTTGGATTCTTTTTTAGATTTTCTGTTTTTCAATATAATAACCCACCAAGAAATTAAAGAGTATCCGTCTCCATTGTATTCTAATAAATCTGGATAACCCCATTCGTTTACCGAAACAATTTCAAAGTTTTCATAGAGTTCTTGGCTCATTTTTTTGTGCTCCTCAATAGATCTTGATTCTCCAAATGGAAGATTTATGTCAAATAATTTAGCATTAGGCAAAAAGTCCTCATATGCTTTATCTAAATCACCTCTTTCAAAATTTGACATCATCCTTCTCACAACTCCAATAAATTTGTGATCCTTATAAATTTTTCCATTTTCTATAGTTGAAAATGAGTTATTATATTTTGTGAAATGGGCGGTGTTGAAACTCTCGATTATGCGGTGTATTTTATCTCCTTTTTCATTAAACATAATTGATCTATCATATGGAGTATTAATCTTAAAACCGTTTTCCTTATCATAACCACTTAATATATCGTAGGTATATACCCATAATCTCCCCTCTTTAAATTCAAAGGCATCAGGATATGCACCTGGTCTTGAAGAAATTTTAAAATCATCAAGTTTATCACTCCAATACTTTGAATTTCTTATAAGAACTGATGTGCCGGCACCTTTATTATTAACGAAATTTGTAGAAAGACCATTGTAGAATTTAAAATCTTCTGTAACTAACGATTTAATCTTTTCAGAATCACCAGATATAAATGCCAAGTCAAATTCTTTTACAATGTCAATTGCAGGGTGCTCAATATAAATTGTTCCGTTTTTCTTCTTTTGAGCAACAACTAATAATGGAATACAAAATATTAGAAATAATAATTTTTTCATCTAATTGAATTTAAGTTATTGTTTAAACTTATTAAACTTTTTTAGAAATTAAAAGTTTCATTATGAATAAAAGTAAACTCAAAGTATTTTTTAAGAGTAAAAGAATTTTATATGCAAAATTATGCCAATGTCATAATTCATAAATTTTAAAAATTTGAATTATTAGCTTAACACAAAATTTTACACCTAAAAAAATGTGTATTCATATTTAAATTTTCGTTCTTTAAATTTGATAATTTTTATATAAAATAATGAGGATTGGAAGAAGAACAAAAAGTCTTATACATTATCACTTTATTGTTTTTATTTTTGGTTTCACATCTATATTAGGTGCTCTAATTAGTATAGACGCACTTTATATTGTGTGGTTAAGAATGTTCATTGCCGCAGTTTCATTAGGTTTTTTTATTATATCAACTAACAGAAAAGCATTTTTGATTCAGTCCAAAAACAGGCTTCAAATTGTTGTTGCAGGGTTTCTAATTTCACTTCATTGGATTACATTTTTCAAAGCAATAAAAATGATAGGGATATCCCCAACATTGGCAATGCTGTCTTCAGGTGCATTGATGACTGCTATTTTAGAGCCATTTTTTTATAAACGGAAATTTTTGATATACGAATTCCTTTGCGGAGTCATTGCTTTGGTCGGTATGATTATTATTTTCTATTCCTCTCCCAAGGATTGGTGGGGAATGATAGTGGCATTAATGGCTACTTTTTTAGGTGTTCTTTTCACGCTAATAAATGGAAAATTGATTAATAAAAATAGTCCTTCAGCTATTACATTTTACGAAATGTTTATCGGTTTTTTATTAATTAGTTTGTATCTAATAACCTTTGAATTTAGTAGTTATGATTTTATCTCTATTACTATACTTGATTGGATTTGGCTTACTTTGCTGGGAACACTTTGTACTGCTTATGCAATAACTGGTTCTGTAGCAGTAATGAAAGAATTGAATCCATATACCATTATGCTGGTTATAAATATGGAGCCCATTTACGGTATTATCTTGGCACTAATTATTTTTGGTGAAGACGAATTAATGAATATTAGATTTTATTTAGGATTGTTAATAATTTTATTTGCAATAATTTCAAATTCATTAATGAAATTCGAAAATCATAATTTTAAGAATAAATAGTTTAACACTATCAAAAAAACAATTTTAATATAAAATGAACAAAAAGTTAATTGCTAAATAAGTGCGGTATTTAGCTTTTTTTGACATTTGCTTAAACAGTAAAGATCTATATAGCTCATTTGAGTCATCAAGAAATAGTAACTTTAATCATCGAAAGTGTTTTTCTTTAATGTTTTGAAGCTAACGTAAATGCTAAAAGGATTATTCGAATCATTATTTAATTTTTACTCCTATTAACATAATTATCATAAGCTGCTCTTTTGTGAAGAAGGGAACAACCCGTGACAGAAAAGAGAATTAGACTGACTAGTATAAAAATTAATACTTTTTTTCCCATTGCTGTATTGTTATTTAATTAATTTTAAAATAATAGAAATGATAAAAAGGTTTCTTTAAAATAATAAAAATATCACAAATATTGAATTAGATTTGAAAAGTTCAATCCTCACCCAACGGACTATAACGTTACATTAAATATTAATTTTGAAAGTTTACATAGATCCACATGAATCATTGGCAATAAAGGCAGCTTCGGCAGTAGAATTAAAGATTGCTAATGCAATCTCTAAAAATGGAATAGCCCACATTATTCTTGCCACTGGGAGTTCACAGTTATTGTTTTTAAAAGCTTTAAGGGATAGACAGATAGAGTGGAAAAAAGTCATTATTTTTCACTTAGATGAGTATATTGGACTTGAAGAAAGTCATCCTGCTAGTTTTAGATATTATCTGAGAGAAAATATTATCCAACATATCACTCCACAAGCTTTTTATCCAATCAATACCAATAGTGGAAATTTAGATGAAGTCATAGAAAATTATACTCAATTGTTGGAAGAATATCCTACAGATATCGCATGTATAGGAATCGGAGAAAATGGACATTTGGCCTTTAACGATCCAGGAGTAGCAGATTTTAGTGACCAAAAATCTGTTAAAATAGTCGCATTAGATGAGAATTGTAGAAGACAACAGTATGACGAGGGTTGGTTTGAAAGCATTGATTTTGTCCCTAAAACCGCACTCACTCTGACCATTCCCACTATTATGAGCGCAGAACACATTAGTTGTTTTGTACCGGAGGAAAGAAAAGCCAATGCGGTTAAAAATGCCCTACAAGGAGCGATTATTGAGTCATGTCCTGCATCGATTTTGAGAAAACACCCTTCAGTAGAGTTATATCTTGATCCACCGTCCGCCATGTTACTAGAACAATAACAAGCACTTTTATCTATAATCTCCAGCTTCCTCTCCATATTGGTGACAGGAATTATTTGATTTTGCATCTACCAAATGGTCCCGGAAAAGAAAGAGCTATTACTTTCGATCGTAATCTAAGAGGTAATTACCTTAGTCGTTTAGTAGTTTAAATTTCACCTATACACTAATCTCATCTATTTTGATTCATAAAACTCACTGATACTGTTAAAACAATGAAATAAAAATGCTTTATAAAATTAAATCATAACGCGCTTTCCATCTTCCTCAACAGATTTAAAAATGGCATCAATGATTTTCATATCACTTAATCCCTCTTCCCCTCCAACATCAAGATGAGGAACCCCATTCATTATTTTATTGGCGATACCGTCCATATGTAAGGCCTGTTGATTCACTTGAGGGAAATCAAACTTATATTTTCGAGTATAACCTGACAATCCACTATAGGTATAGGCAGGACTTAATCTAACAAAACCTTTTTCATAAGCAACGTACAAATGATTGGTCGAGGCAGAAAAGGAGGTTGTACAATTGGCTACCAAACCATTTGGAAATTCCATCTGCCACGTGATCAACTCATCCACCTCTTTAAATTTCACTAGATCTGTTTTAAATTCGCGAGCTGAAACAGCAATAGGTTCTTGACCTATAGTATATCTGGCCGCTTGGATCACATAAATTCCAACATCCATCAAAGCACCACCACCGCATGCCTTTTTTAATCGCCATTGATTGGGGTTACCTACTCGAAAGCCGAATCCTCCCTCAAAAAATTTAATTTTACCGAATTCCTCTGTCTGGCACAGTCGAATGATTTCACGATGATGTGGTTCATAATGTAAGCGATACCCAATGAAAAGTTCCCTATTGGTCTTTTTTCCTTCCTCAATCATTTGTGTGGCCTCTTGAGCATTCATAGCCATTGGTTTTTCACAAATGACATGCTTACCAGCTCGAAAAGCCCTTATGGTAAATGCTTTATGCATGTGATTGGGCAGGACAACGTAAACTATATCTATTTCGTCATTGTCAGCAATATTGTCAAAATTATCGTAATTATATATTTGATGGTTTTCAAGATTATAGGTCTTTTTCCACAGATCTATCTTTGAAGGAGTTCCTGTTACAATACCTTTCAATTTGCACATATTTGTTTCCATTAATGCAGGAGCCAACTGTCGTGAGGCATAGTTTCCAAGCCCCACAAGGGCAATACCTAATTTCTTCTTACCAAATCCATTTGGAATGTAAGCAAAACTGGGGCTAAGGCTCATCGCAGTAATAGTATTTGCAAGTGATTGATTGAATTTTCTACGTTTCATTTCTTAATTAATTAGGTCGATTAAAACTCAAATCAATAGAAAAAATAGAGATCAAAACAATCTACTTGAGTCGCATTGACCTAAATTATTTGAGTTTTTTTCATTATTTCATAAATATAAAAAATGTAAAGTCTTAATTCTTTATGTCATTTTAGTTTTTTGGCTAAATTCATAATGATTAAATATTCAATAATGAAAATTAAGTGGTTGTTTTATTCTATATCCGGCTTGCTGCTTTTAGGAATGGGATTATCAATTTTAGGTGAAGCTATTATTTTAAAATTCACCCAAAGCGACGGTTGGGTTATTTGGGGAACTTTGGCTCTGATAATAACCAATTCTGGATTTTGTTTGTTTGGACAAGCTATTATCGAAAAGGTCAAAATGGGACTGAATAGAGAGGAATGGTCAAAGGGGCAATCTTAGTCGGAAAAAGAAGGTACAGGCTCTGGAGAATATGGGATCCAGAGAAACCTCTTCTCCTCTATGTGCTGCTAAATCCCTCCCATGCAGATGCACAGACTGACGACAGAACAGTAACCAAACTCATTCAATTCAGCAGAGATTGGGGATATGGTGGTTTTTATTTAGGCAACATACACAGCTATATTACCTCTAATCCTAAACTTTTAGTCAACCATCTTATTACCAATGAACCACTAAATATTTTTCACCTAAAGGAAATGGCTAAAAAAAGTAATAAAATTGTTTTAGGATGGGGAAACTCAGGTAAGCTGCCTCAATGGTTAAAACATATAACTAGACAGCCATACTGTCTTGGAATCAATCAAAATGGATCGCCCAAACATCCACTATATTTATCGCGCAAAACAACTTTGAATCCTTTTATTTATTCAATTAAATAAATGATGTAGTAAAAATTCATTAATGCGCAAATTAAGACTTTAATAGATAGATAAACCCATTTTATAAATAATTAATTTACTTCGAAACCTAGGAGAATATTGACCCCAAAAAATAACCAAGGAAAAGGGCTAGTACTACTAAAATTTTATACCCACCAACTTGTTTAGCGGAATTATCCAGGAACTTCTCAAATTTATCTATAAGTCTCATAGTAATTATTGATTAGTAAATAAAAAACTTTATAGAAAGGGAGAAAATCTTAAAATTTATATTAAAATTATTGCATTTATAATGAAATTAAGGCATAAGTAACAGACAAATACCCATAAAAAGATAAATAATCAATGTAAGAATAATTCCAACCCTTGGCATAAAATAGATTTTTAAATTTTAATAAAAATAGTAAAACTTTTAATGCATAAGTAAGTATCAATTAGGAATGATTTTTTTATATCTTGAATGATCAAATCCTTTTATCAAATTTGAAAAGATATTAATCTAGAATCTATGTATTTTAATAATACAAAAAAAAATGAATTTGATGCCATAGTAGTAGGATCCGGAATTAGTGGAGGTTGGGCAGCTAAAGAACTTTGTGAGGCCGGTTTAAAAACATTGGTACTTGAGCGGGGAAGAATGGTAAAGCATATTGAGGACTATCCTACCATGCACAACGATCCGTGGGATTTGCCATATAACGGCAAAACTCCCGACGCGATTATTGAAAAGCACTACTCAAAACAAAAAAGATGGGGCTTTGATGAAAATAACAGACATTTTTACAACAAAGACTCTGAGCATGATTATGATGAGATAAAACCCTTCGACTGGATTCGAGGAAAACAAGTGGGAGGACGTTCATTGATATGGGGCAGGCAATCTTACCGATGGAGTGACTTGGATTTTGAGGCCAACGCCAAAGACGGTTATGGTGTGGACTGGCCAATTAGGTATAAAGACATTGACCCATGGTATTCCCATGTGGAAAGGTTTATCGGGGTGAGTGGCGAAAAATTAGGTCTACCCCAACTTCCAGACAGTGAATTTTTACCTCCTATGGAGCTTAATTGTTTGGAGCAACATCTTAGGGAAACAATTTCAGAAAATTACGATGACCGAGTAATGACCATAGGCAGAGTAGCCCATATCACCAAGGGAAATAAAAAAGGTCCAGGAAGATCCGCATGCCAATATCGCAACCGTTGTTCCAGAGGCTGTCCTTTTGGCAGTTATTTCAGTTCGAACTCTTCAACCCTCCCATATGCAGAAGCAACTGGAAATTTAATTATCAGACCCGATTCCATTGTCTCCGAGGTGATCTATGATACTAAAACTCAAAAAGCAAGCGGAGTAAGGATTATTGATGCCCAAACAAAAGAAGTAATCGAATTCAATTCTAAGGTGGTATTTCTTTGTGCATCTGCAATGGCGTCTACTGCAATACTGATGCAATCCAAAAGTGATCGTTTCCCTGATGGTATGGGAAATGACTCAGGGGAGTTGGGCCACAACATAATGGATCACCAATTGGGTAGTGGAGCAAGTGGTAATTATGAAGGGTTCAAAGACAAATATTATACTGGAAGACGACCCAATGGATTTTATATCCCACGCTTTAGAAATCTGGGAGCAAAGTCAGAAAAAGTTGATTTCCTAAGAGGATACGGCTATCAGGGTGGAGCCAGCAGATCTAATTGGTCGAAAGCAATTGCAGAATTTGCCTATGGAAAAACTTTTAAAGATGAATTGTTAAAGGCCGGAAGCTGGAGAATAGGAATGGGTGGATTTGGTGAGGTACTTCCCTATCACGAAAATAAAATGACATTAAACTATGGTAAATTGGATCAATACGGCTTACCAACAATCACTTTTGATGCTGAGTTTAAAGAAAATGAAAAAAAAATGAAGGAGGATTGGAAAGTTCAGGCAGCTGAAATGCTTGAAGCCGCCGGATGTAAAGATGTTAATATTTACGATTCCAACGCCCCTATTGGAAAAGGCATACACGAGATGGGAACAGCAAGAATGGGTCGTGACCCCAAAACCTCTGTACTAAATAAGTTCAATCAAATCCATGAGGTTCCCAATGTTTTTGTAACTGATGGTGCTTGTATGACCTCTGCTGCTAATCAAAACCCATCATTGACCTATATGGCCCTTACAGCAAGAGCTGCTAATTACGCTATTGATGAACTTAAAAAAATGAATCTTTAATATGTGATATTTTTAACTAAAGGTCATAAATAGTCAATAAATGATAAGGTTTTCAATATTTATTTTACTTTCACTCTGTTTAGCCTGTAAAAAAGAAAAACAAGAATCAGACTGCATCGATCCTAAAAAAATAGAACTCGATAAAGTATGCATAGAAATATACCAGCCCGTTTGTGGTTGTGATAATAAAACCTATTCAAATAGCTGCTTTGCAGCGATAAATGGTTTAGATAGATATACTGAAGGGGCCTGTAAATGATCAACAAGAATAAAAATTTAGGCAATGATTGGTTTTTGACCATAATCCTTTTATTGGTATCGATTCTCATCACTTATTTCACTAAGATTTGGTTTTTATTCCTTTTGTTTCCTTTAAGTTTGTTTGCTTTCAAAAAGAAAAATGAAGATTAAGACTTTTTATATCTCATTGTTATGCCTTATTCATCCTCAAATGAATGGGCAAATTAATCCCAAAAATATCGATATTGTAAGAGATGCCTATGGGGTACCTCATATATTTACAAAAACAGATGCTGAGTTGGCCTATGGATTGGCATGGGCACACGCAGAAGATGACTTTAAAACTATCCAAGAGGGCTATTTAGCAGGAAATGCCTTGTTGAGTGATATAATTGGTAAAAAAGGCTTTGGCATTGATTTTGTTACTCAATTCATTGGCAGTGAACGTCTTTTTGATGAGAAGTATGAAAAGGAAATAAGCCCAGAATACAAATTGATTTTGGAGTCTTACAGTCAGGGTTTAAACCGTTTTGCACAGTTCTATCCAAAAAAAGTTTTAAGTAAAAAACTTTTCCCCATCACCCCAAAAAAAATGTTTCTTTATTCACAATTGCAACTCTTTGTTTCCTCTAAAGGAGATTATTGGGTAAAAAAAATTCTAGGAGATAAACTGGTCTACAATACTGCAGATGATCAGGTCAAAGGCTCCAATACTTTTGGATTTAACAGCTCCAAAACGAAAGACGGCAATACATATTTGGCAATCAACACCCATCAACCCCTTGATGGTCCGACCTCATGGTATGAGGTTCATCTTTGCAGTGAGGAGGGAACAGATATCATCGGGGCCTTGTTTGCAGGCAGTCCCAGTATATTCATCGGTGCCAATAAAAATTTAGCCTGGGCACATACGGTCAATATTCCCGACAAAACAGATGTTTTTAAATTGGAAATGCATCCCCAAAAAAGGAGATATTATCGTGTGGACAATCATTACTTAAAACTAAAAAAACACAAGGCAAAAGTGTTAGTTAAACTTTTGGGAATTCCCCTGAAAGTTTCCAAAAGATATTTTGAAAGTATATATGGTCCAACCCTAAAAAATAATTCTGGATATTTTTCTGTAAGAACACCATCTTTATTTGAAATCAAAGCATTGGAGCAATGGTGGCGAATGAATAAAGCAAAGAATTTCAGTGAATTTTATGAAATTCTAAAAATGAAAGGTCTACCAGGCTACAACATCGGGTATGCTGATAAAAACGATACAATATTTTATATATCTAATGGTTTGATACCAAAACGAGCTCCAGGTTTTGATTGGGCCAATGTAGTTCCAGGAAATACTAAAAAAACTCTTTGGACAAATACCTATGATATTGAGGAATTACCTCAGATCATTCAACCCCGATCAGGATATTTTTACAACGCCAACCACTCCCCTTTCAAATCTTCGGATTCACTCGATAATCCCAATGAGGCCATATTTGCTAAAGACATGGGCTTTGAAACTTATGATAATAATCGTTCTAAACGCATCAAACATTTGATTGATCAACATCAAAAAGTTGATTATAATGATTTTAAAGAGATTAAATATGATCACCAATTTCCAAAACCCTTTCATTATAGTTGGATGAATATAGATTCTCTTTTTCGAATGAAACCGGAGAATTATCCAAAAGTCGAGTCCATTTTAAATCAAATTCAAAACTGGGACCGTCGTGCCTCTGCAGATTCTTATGGTGCGGGAGCTTATGGAATTTTATACTTCAAACTCCGTAAATACTATAAAAAACTTCCTCAGCCTAAAGTTTTTACAAAAAGTATTCTTTATAAAGCCCTGTTGGAAACTCAAGAGCATATGCTCGAACACTTTGGCCAGACTCAAGTAAAATTGGGAACCTATCAAAAATTAGTAAGAGGAGACAAGGAGTTACCAGTTTACGGATTACCTGATGTAATCACCTCAATGTCATCTGTTCCTTATAAAGATGGAAAATCAAAGGTGGTCAGTGGTGAGTCATATATAGAGTTGGTCAAATTTACTCCTAAGGGCGTAGAAATTGAATCGGTAATTTCTTATGGAAGTTCTGATAACCCCGACTCAAAACATTATTCAGATCAGATGGAACTTTATACCAGATTTAAAACCAAAAAAATGACTTTTGATAGAGCAACTATATACAAAAATGCCTCTAAGAAATATCATCCGAGATAAGTTTGTTTTGCTTTCCGGTAAAGTGACTCATAATTAGAAATTACTTTTTCCATCTCGAATTTTTTAGAAGATTCATAAGCCTGTTCCTTAAAATCCTTATGACGATCATGGTCTTCCAAAATATGAATAGCTTTATCAGCCATAGCTTTGATGTCACCTACAGGGCAAAGAAAACCGGATACTCCATTGTCAATAACTTCTGGCAAACCTCCAACATCGGAGCAAACAACTGGAACGCGATGAACCATGGCCTCTAGCGCAGCCAAGCCAAAGCTCTCCTGTTCTGAGGGCAATAGGAACAAATCAGAAAAACACAGTATTTCATCTATTTGATTACTCTTCCCCAAAAACAAAATGGAATTATCCATTTGTTGGGATTTACAATAACGTTTAGCACGTTCCTTCTCAGGTCCATCTCCAACCATTAATAGCTTGACTTTAAGTTTCTCATTTACAATTTTGAAGGTTTTAAGAACATCAATAACCCTCTTGAGGGGTCTGAAATTACTGATATGGGTAATGATTAACTCATTATTGGGAGCAATTTGACCTTTTTCGCAAGGGACAGTATTGAGTTTAAACTTTTCAACATCTATAAAATTGGGGATGACCTTGATTTTAGTGGTAACGTCAAAAAGACGCTCTGTATCATTTTTTAAGCTTTGGGAAACAGCTGTCACATATTCAGAATGATTAATGCTAAACTGGACAGCTTTCTTGTAAAAAGGATGACTTCCTACCAAGGTAATATCCGTTCCATGAAGTGTTGTAATCATTGGAATTTGAATACCCTCATCTTCCAACATTTTCTTTCCCATATAGGCAGCATAAGCATGTGGAATGGCGTAATGAACATGGAGCATATCAATTTTGTATTTTTTTACCACATCAACAATCTTACTGGAGAGGGCCAGCTCATAAGGCTGATATTTAAATAAATCATAAGTGGGTACATGGACTTCGTGGAAATGTAAACCCAGGGTTAGATTTTGGATTCGCACCGGTTGCTTGTAAGTTATAAAATGGATTTCATAACCTTTTTTGACCAAATAAAGTCCTAGCTCAGTTGCGACTACACCACTGCCCCCAAATGTGGGATAACATACAATTACAATTTTCAATGGTTCATATTTTAATAAATTAAAGCTTTGTAGACCAAGGCTTGCATTCGAGTTCTAACATTCTTTTGACCCAACAAATTATTTGACATGCTGGGGTAAGTTCTGTTCGATAAAAATACGAAAATCAATTCTTGATCGGGATCAGCCCAGGCATAAGTTCCCGTAAAACCCATATGGCCAAAACTTACTTTGGATACACACCCGCAGGTAGAACCCTCTCCCCCTAACTGAGGTTTATCAAATCCTACCCCTCTTCTATTCCCCTCATCACAATAGTAACATTTATTGAATTCATCGAAGGTTTTTGAAGTAATAAATTCATGTCCATTGACACTTCCCTTTTGCAAATACATTTGCATAATATAGTAAACTTCTTTAGCGTTAGAAAACAATCCTGCATGGCCTCCTATGCCACCTTGCATTGCAGCCCCCATATCATGAACATACCCTCGTAACTCTCGGTGCCTGAAATAATCATCTATTTCTGAGGGTACGATTTCATCCTTTGGCACAAACTTCCATGGATTGAAAAGTGTACGCACTAATCCTAATGGTTCATATAAAAACTCATCGGCCAAATCATTGAGTGGTTTTTTGTATTTTTTTTCAAGAAAATTTTTAAACAGATAAAAGGGTAAATCAGAATACTTATAGTATAATGAATCAAGGAGAGGACTACCAATAACTTGCTTTTTAATCTTTTGATTAAAATTGGATCTGAGGTAAAGTTGATCTGCCACTGGAATATTAAATCGAGTTTTATCATGATCGCGATAAAATTTTCTAAGTGGTTGACCTTTTTCGTCAATAGTTTCTTTATAAAATGGAATCCAAGGAGTAAGTCTTGCGTAATGAGATAGAGATTCTTTTACACTCATATTAGCTTTATTTGTTCCTTCCAGCTCCGGCATAAAATCTCTAAAAGAGCTATTCAATCCAAAGCTGTTTTGGTCTACCTCCCTCATAATTAGGGGAAGCGTAGCGGTAATCTTCGTTAGGGAAGCCAGATCATAGAGGTGATGGTTTTCTACTTTGATTTTTTTATTGTAGGTGTGATGACCAAAACTTTTGTGATATAAAATTTCTCCGCTTTTAGCAACCAATATTTGCATACCAGGAGTAATTGCTGAGTCAATGACTCGTTGGGCAAAATAGTCAATTTCGGCCAATCGATCCGGATCAAATCCTTTTTCAATCAAGCCTATCCTTTTATTTTTCTCGTTGGGCTCAAATCGGATTCCATAACCCACTGGAAATCTATTGGAAATACCTACAGGCAATGATCCTAAAAATGAACCATAACCATTCATCAATTCGGCACTAATTTTTTGACTAATTGGGCTATTTTGATAACTCACAATCAAAGCTTCTATGGAAGAAAGATCTCCCAAATCAATGAGTGAATATGGGTTGACAAAAATATTTAATACAAGCTCATGTTTACGAGCTATGGCCTCAATCAATTCTATATCTTCTTTTGAAAAATCAGCTGATAAAAAAGGGGAACTATTAGAACGATGATAACTTATAATGACTTTTTTAAAATCTTTAAGAGCAATTAAGGTTTCGTCTATTGTAGATGGGGTTAAAGTTTTGATGTTAACGTAATCTCTCAATTGAGTTTCAAAAACATCACTTTGGTCATCTCCCAACTTGATATGTGCATAGTTAGTTCGTGGATCTAAAGGAAGCAATTGATTATCGTTTTTTAAGAGCGTAATACTTTTAGCATAAGCTTCTTCAATCAAAAGGGTGTCTTTTTTGGTATTGAGTCGAGTATAGATATTTTTAGTATCAACTCTATTTTTATGGGTCAAACCTACCTTGTATTTTGCTTTGAGTATTTTTTTGACGGATTCCTCTACTCTTGTTTTGACTGCATTAAATTTTTGGTAAGCGATTTTAATTTTTTCAATACCCAGAGGAATATCTTTAGAAATCAAAAGGATATCATTCCCTGCCATAAGGGCTAATAAATCCATATTTGAATCAGGGTCATTGGGCTCAGCCCCTTTCATATTGAGCGCATCGGTTACTGCCAGGCCATTAAATCCGATATTTTGTTTCAACAATTGGGTCACCACGGAATGAGAGAGGGAGGTCGGGTCTCCAGTAACAGTCAATGCAGGAACATTCAGGTGAGCTGTCATAACTGAGCTTAAACCTTGTTCAATGGCTTTTTTAAAAGGGTAGGTTTCTATTTCTTCCAATCTGGAACGATCAAAACTGACCGTTGGAAGGGTTTTATGCGAATCTTTGGCGGTGTCTCCATGTCCAGGAAAATGCTTGCCTGAAGTTAGTATCCCTGCATCGTGGTGACCAAGCATCAATGCAACTCCCTTCTCGGCTACTCTTAAGGGATCCTCTCCAAAAGACCGATTCCCAATGATAGGGTTTTGAGCATTTGTATTAATATCCAATACGGGAGCATAACTCATATTAACACCTAGTATTTTCTCTTGTTCACCCATTCTTTTGCCAATTTTACGAATGATAGAATTTTCTTTAATTGCACCAAGGGTCATACTCCATGGAAAAGCAATTACAGAATCCAATCGCATGGCCACTCCCCACTCCGCATCCATACTGATCAGCAAAGGGACTTTTGACATGGATTGAAATTCATTCAACCATTGAGTTTGTTTAACAGGGGCCCCTAAAGAAAAAATTATCCCTCCAATATGATATTTTTCAATTAAACTTCTGATATCATCAAAATGCTCATCATCTTTTTTAGAAAAGACCATGGGGGTAAAAAGCTGTCCTATTTTTTGATCCAAACTCATGGTATGATAAACACTATCTATCCATTTTTGCTGAAGCTTGGGATTTACTGAAAGTAAGGGATCTGGTTGCTGCGCTAAACAAACGGTCCAAAACAGGACAAAAAATGTAGCTAAAATACGCATATCAATCTAAAAATATCGGGCATGCCAACTCTGGGAGGCTGGGACCTCCCAATGAGTATCATATTCCATTTTATTCAGAACTAAATTATTAAAAACAATAACATCGGCTTTAACTTGTTTTTTCTTTGCTTTGGTTCGAAATTCTTTAAGTGGAATATGATCTATGAAATTTTCATTTCTGAAGGTAACATTCATTTTATCTAAAAGTGTAACACCAAAATCACTTTCCAAAGATTGGATAAAATGAACAGAGGAATCTATAGAGCAACCCGAAGCAGACTGAACGGATTCATTCAGGCCCAAGACAACAAAGCGATTGTAAGGCAGATCAATTCCTGCATGAAGATCAGAACCATGAGCAGTCCATTGTTCTATAAAAGCTTTTGCTTTTTCATGAATCAGGGGAAGCTCCTCGGTTATGAATGGTCGATTGGATGGGTAAATCCATACGCGAGCGTGATCGGGAAGTTGATCAAATGGAACGAACATTGTTTAGAGATCTTCAGCTTTAGAGATAAGTTCAGCAATGTCCTGTACATGAATCTTATTTTCCTGTTCTTTATTTTTTACACCATCAGACATCATAGTGTTGCAAAAAGGACAAGCTGCAGCAATGATCTCTGGTTGGGTCTCCATGGCCTGTTCGGTTCTTTTTATGTTAATGTCTTTATTGCCTTTTTCGGGCTCCTTGAACATTTGGGCACCTCCTGCTCCACAACAGAGTCCTTTTGACTTACAATTTTTCATCTCAACTAACTCAGCATCTAATTTTTTGATGAGTTCCCTTGGCGCTTGATATACTTGGTTGGCACGTCCCAAATAACAGGGATCGTGATAGGTAATCCGCTTTCCCTTGTAAACCGAGCCAGAAATGGTAAATCTCTTCTCTTTGATAAGCGTATTGATAAAGGTGGTGTGGTGCATTACTTCGAATTGGCCCCCCAAAGAAGGATACTCGTTTTTTAGGGTATTAAAACAGTGAGGACATGTGGTAACGATTCGCCTAACCTGATAAGCATTCATCACCTCTATATTGGTCATGGCCTGCATTTGAAAAAGAAATTCATTACCAGCTCTTTTGGCTGGATCACCGGTACAGCTTTCTTCTGACCCCAAAACTGCAAATGACACACCTGCTTTGTGAAGGATCTTTATAAAGGATTTAGTAATTTTTTTGGCGCGTTCATCGAAACTACCAGCACAACCTACCCAAAATAAAACCTCTGGTTTTTTTCCCTCTGCTGATAATTCTGAAAGCGTTGGAATGTTCATATTAAATGATTATTTAATTTTCTTCACCATCATCAAAAACCTCGATTGTAACTTCTTTTTCAATCAGATCGGTAAACTTTCCATTATAACGGGTGGCCTTTACTAGGTGGTTATCTATCCAATGGTAATTACCGCCCCTTGGTTTACCCATCAAAAGACTGTGGTATTTGAAACCATTGGTTTTTAACCATTTTTCGGTAACTTCCCTGTGGGACTCAACCCTGGAGGTAAAAAAACAGATCAGATGACCATCGTCATACCATTTGTTGAGAGTTTCCAGAGCATCAGGATAAATTTTAGCTGTTGCCATTCTCTCCGGTTCCTCATTCGGTATATCATCACAGATCGTTCCATCTATATCGATCAAATAGTTTTTGATCCCATCAGGAAGAACAGGACTGACAATTTCACCATTTTCAACTTTTTTGTGTAAGTAGCTTTCTGCTTCCTCTTTTTCCATAATACAGTTTAATTTAATTTTCATTAGCCCAAAGCATTCGGTCTTGATTGTTGAAAGGCCATGGTGCACCGTTATTTTCTATGTTACTCATCATATTATTTAGATCACTTGGAGCTGCGGACTCCTCCATTACCAAATATTGCCGCATGTCCATAATAATCGAAAGGGGATCAATACCAATGGGACAAGATTCCACACAAGCATTACAAGAGGTACAAGCCCATAGCTCTTCCCTGGTTATGTAATCATCCAGTAATTGCTTATCATCATCTTGAATAGTGCCATTCTGGTTGATATTTCTCCCCACTTCTTCCATTCGATCTCTTGTATCCATCATGATTTTTCGGGGAGACAACAGCTTTCCGGTTTGATTCGCAGGGCATTCGTCGGTACACCTTCCACATTCTGTACATGTATATGCATTCATCAATTGAACCCAATTGAGATCGGTAATATCCGAAGCCCCAAATTTTTCAAGAACAATGTCATCATCAGGAGGGGCGTAAGGATCAGCATTGGGGTCCAACATTAATTTTACTTCTTTTGTTACAGTTTCGTTATTTTTAAACTTTCCTTTGGGGCTTAGGTTTTGAAAATAGGTGTTTGGGAATGCCAAAAGAATGTGAAGGTGTTTTGAATAGTAAAGATAATTGAGGAAAATCAATATTCCAATAATGTGCATCCACCAAAAGCTACGTTCCAACACTACCAACATCGATGGCGAGAAAGAGGAAAACAATGGGGTCATTAACTCTGAGACAGGAAATGAACCTGCTCTGATATAATAGGGATCACCCGAATCTTGCAGGAGGAGATCTGTAGCATTCATAGACAAAAAAAGTGTCATAAGAACAATTTCGAAATAAAGAATATAGTCAGCATCTTTCTTAGGCCAACCTCTCATTTCGGGTTTCCAAAAACGTTTAACTCTGATAGTATTTCGACGGAGCCAGAACAATACCACACATATAAGTACCAATGCAGCCAAAATTTCGAAGGAAGCAATTAGTAAATCATATGCTTTACCCAAAAAAGGGGCAAAGACACGATGTGTTCCAATTAAGCCATCCAAAACAATCTCAAGAAGCTCAATGTTTATAACAATAAATCCAATATAAACTACAATATGGAGAATGCCAGCAATAGGTCGGGTAACCATTTTAGATTGTCCCAAGGCAACTCGGATCATGTTGGACCACCTCTTTTGAGCATGATCTTTTCTTTCAATGGCTTTACCCATCTGTATATTCCTTTTTACAAAAAGTATGTTTTTTCTGAAGAAGAAAATGGCTGTAACCAAAAGAATTGCAAAAATAATATTGGATAGATAGGCCATCTTTTACCTTAATTTTCGTTTCTAGTATAAGGTTTTTCTTTTTTTCCAAAAAGAGAAAAATGAACATATCTTTTGGGATGGTTTTTTAGATCACTGATAAGACTTTCAAGTTCATTAGAGGCTTTAGTTAGATTTTCGTAAAGATCTTTATCATTAATAAATTTACTTGCAGTGCCCTCCCCCGATTCAATTTTAGAAACGATCCTATTTAACCCCTCAACTGTATTATTGAATGATCTGATGGTATGACCAAGATGGGTATTTGAAAGGGAATCAGTAATGGATTTTAAATTGTCAGATGTATTTTTGATATTATAAAAAGTAAGATTGAGAGACTCTTGGTTCGCATCTAAGATTTTGACAGCAGCTAAAGATGCCTTGTTCAAATTATTTGTTGTAATGGAGAGGTTTTCTAAAGTTCTTTTTAGGTTAGTTTGGGTATCATTGTCTAAAACATTACTCACCCCAGCAAAGAGTGAATCCGCACTGCTAAGCATACTTTCAATCTTTATCTGTAAAGGCTCTATTTGACGATTGATGAGTTCAGTAAGGCCAGGTTTTACATTTGCTTTAAGGGTATCTCCCTCTTTCACTACATTTCGAGGATCAAACACTGGAACGATAGTGATGGCTTTTCCTCCAATAACTCCGGTTTCGTATAGGGTAGCCTTACTTTGATTGGAAAAATCCAATTCCTCACGTACTTCCATAGTAACCAATATTTTGGTAGTATTTGTAAGAAAATCAATATTGGATATTTTCCCAATACTAAGACCATTGATACTGACTTTCGCTCCCGAAACTAATCCTTCAACCTCATCATAGATCGCATAAAGGGTTTTTGTATTGTTAAACATAGCATTCCCCTTAAGAAAACTGTACCCATAGATGAACAAAGCAACACCCCCAAGTACCAAAATTGCAGTTTTAATTTCCCTTGTTATTTTCAAATTTCAGTTGATTTACAGGTCTTACAAACATAATATTTTTTTGTGGATAGAGCTTATTTCAATGCATCTAATGCCTCAGATAATTTGATTTTTTGGTTTCCTTTAAATGAAACAATAAAAGCCGATTTGAATCCTGCCCTTCGGGCTTTCTTCTGTTCTTTTTGAATTATTTTGTAGCTATTTGAATTACCAAAATAATATTTGTAGAACCCTCCTTCTTTATTTCTTACAACATTTTTCAAACCCTTGAAATTGTATGGTTTTGCCTCTATTGGGTTTTTGCTAGCAGCTAATTGAACCATAAAACGAATCGAATTACTATTTTTTGAAATTTTTTCTGTAATATCTTTTACATCGAAAACTTGCTGATCCACTACACCTTTTTCCAATTCATTTTTATAATTGACTATGGCCTTTGCGATAGCTTTGGCCATTTCATTTTGTCCTTTTTTAGAGTTCAAATAGGATCCTTCTCTTTTGTTAGTCAAAAAACCTGTTTCAACCAAAACACTTGGCATGTAGGTATATTTCAGAACTACAAAACCAGCTTGCTTTACCTTTCTGTCTTTTCTGCCTAAGTTATTAACAAAACTCTTTTGGATAATTGCAGCAGCTTCAATACTTTGGTTTGAATAGGTTTCTTGCATTAGGGTAAGACTGATAACTGACTCGGGGTTGTTGGGATCAAAACCATCATAATTCTTTTCATAATCTTCTTCATAGAAAATTACAGAGTTTTCTCTTTTTGCAATTTCATAATTTCTTTGATTGGCGTGCAGTCCCAAAACAAATGTACCCGCACCAAAAGCTCTGGAGGATGTAAAAGAATCACAATGAATTGAAATGAATAAATCAGCATCAGCTTTATTAGCAATATTGGCTCGATCTACAAGCTTTACAAATTTGTCAGATTTTCTAGTGTAAATGACTCTGATTTCCTCATATTTTTCGAGAATCTTTCCGATACCTAAAGCAATTTTTAAAGCAATTGTTTTCTCATAATACCCATTACCTCTGTTACCACTGTCATGGCCTCCATGTCCTGCATCTAAGACAACAACAAAAGTTTTCTTTGATAAATAATTTGCATAGAGAGTATTAGAAAAAAATCCAAGGTTTAATAAGACAACCAAATAGAATGTTAAAAAACGCATAAACATTGATTTAATGAGGATTGAATTAAAAGTTAATTCTGCAATCAACAATAAAAATATCCTTAATTTTAATCACCAAATACTTAACGAATCACAAATTTAGGACTATTCGGTTTGCAATCAAAGTCAACTTATACATTGGGTTTGTTAATATTTTTTTGCCTCAACCATTTGCAATCGCAAACATCCACTGATTCGCTTGCGCTTGCCTCCAATGACGAAATCGTAAAAAATACCCTGACGGATACCATACCCCAAAAAGAACCTACATTGCTGGATAAAGTAGAGTATAATGCTAAAGAGTATGTAAGAATAAATCGTAAAGAAAGTAAGTTATATTTATATGACCAAGCCGAGCTGTATTATCAGGACATGGTACTTAAAGCGGGGATCATTGTGCTGGACTACTCCAAAAACGAGGTGACTGCTGGAAGAATAGCTGATTCATTAGGTGTTTTGGTTCAAAATCCATACTTCAAACAGATTAATAATGAAATTTATCCAGATTCTCTGAGGTTCAATTTTGACACTCAAAAAGCTTTAATTTGGAATTCAAAATCAGCGCAAAACGGAATGAACGTTTATGCTGCATTCACAAAAAAAGAAAATGATTCCGTTTATTATATTAAGGATGCAAAAGTGACAACCGGTGGTGAATTAGAAGATTCAGATTATTATTTTAGGATCCGAAAAGGAAAAATGGTTCCACAGGGAAAAATTGTAACCGGATTTACGAATATGTACATTGCAGATGTACCCACTCCTCTAGCCCTGCCATTTGCTTATTTTCCGTCTTCTCAAAAACAACAATCTGGATTTTTATTTCCTACTATCGGAGAAAGTAATAACAGAGGTTATTATTTGCAAAATGGTGGTTATTACTTGGGGCTATCACAATTTTTCGATCTTTCACTAACAGGTGATTATTACAGTAACGGAAGTTATGGTTTTAGGGCAGACTCACAATATAAATTAATGTATAACTTTAGTGGAAGATTAAGTATGAGGTTTGAAAACCTTATCAGTGGTGAGAGAGGTATACCTGGTTACTCAAAATCAACCGTATTTAATATACGCTGGAACCACTCAAAGGACCCAAAATCTAGTCCTAATTCGAACTTCTCAGCATCAGTAAATTTTGGGAGTAGCGATTATTTTAGAGAGTCGGTGAATCAACTTAACAGTCCTAACTTTCTCAACAACACTCTTAGTTCGTCCGTTGCTTACACAAAAAGAATTCCTGGTAATCCAAGCGTTAATATGTCTGTAAATGCCAATATGTCTCAAAATTCAAAAACTAAAAGTGTAAATCTAACCCTTCCTACTTTTCAAGGGAGTTTGGATAGAATTTTTCCTTTTGAACCAAAGGACAGACCAAAAAAGGGTTTAATTCAAAACATAAACCTACAATACAGCGTAAGAGCGGAAAATAGAATGATCACAACTGAGGAAGAATTATTTACAAGTAAAATGTTTGAAAATGCTAGATCAGGAGTTCAACATTCAATTCCCTTAAGTACAAACTTTAAAATTTTAAAACATTTTAACCTTGCGGCCAGTGCAAATTATAGGGAGGTATGGCAACCTAAGACGGTAAGGTACAACAACTATGATCCTCTTATAGATGGAGTGAAAAAAGATACTATAAGTGGATTCAGTGCTTTTAGAACCTATAGTTATGGATTAAATATGGCAACCACCATTTATGGGACTGTAAATTTTGAAAAAGGAAAGATACGGTCAATTAGACATACCATTCGCCCCTCAGTTTCTTATAGCACTGCACCTAGTTTTGATCAATACTATGATGAATACATTATTGATGCAGATGGAAATACTAGAGAATATTCCCCTTTTGAAGGTGGTCTTTTTGGAACTCCATCAAGAGGTATATCTCAGAGTATGGGAATTTCTGTAAATAATGTCTTTGAAGCAAAAATCATAGATCCTGATACAACAAAGACCGAGTTAAAAAAGGTTCAATTATTAAAAAACTTTAACTTAAGTACAAGTTATAATTTAGTGGCTGACCAGTTTAAATGGAGTCCTGTTAGGGTAACTACTGGTATCGATTTATTTGACAGGAAAATGTCCATCAATCTTGGGGCAACAATGGATATGTATGCTCTTGACGATCAAAATCAAAGAATCAATGAGTTTAACATAAATAGAGGTGGCGGACTATTCAGAGTTACAAGTGCAAACTTAAATACTGGTTATAATTTTTCGAATGAAACCTTTTCAAAAGATAAAAAGAAAGAAAAAGAAAAAAATGAGGAAGAGGAAGACCCATTCAGTTTCTTTGAAAATGCTTCTGGAGGAGGACGACAAGATGATCTTTTTGGAGATACTATTGGAATGAATAATGATACAACCAATAGATATGAGGATGATGATGAAGATGTTACCAAATATCCATCATATAGGACTAAATTACCATGGAACTTAAAATTTACCTACTCACTAACTTACAGTAACTCAAGAAATCAAAATGATTTTGCAAACAATTCACTCATGTTTTCCGGAGATATTGAACTAACCCCTAAGTGGAATGTTGGAGGTTCTTCTGGTTTTGATTTTAAAAATCATGGATTTACTTACACTCAGCTTAGATTCAATAGAGATTTGGATAGTTGGCGTTTGGATTTTAGCTGGGTACCTTTCAGCAATCGTGCCTCTTGGAATTTCTTTATTGGAATTAAATCCGGACTTTTGAGTGATATAAAATATGAGAAAAACAGAGAACCAGACAGAAGACTAAGATAGTATATGAAAAAAATAATCAATACCCTAAAAGCCCCTGCTCCCATTGGCTCATACAACCAAGCAATAATGGTAAATGATACACTTTATCTATCAGGTCAAATTGGGCTTGATCCCCACTCAATGAGGGTTGTAAATGGAGGCGTCAAAGAAGAGACAAAACAGGTGATGAAAAACTTAAAAGCAGTTTTGGAGGCTGCTGACATGACTTTTGATAATGTGATTAAAAGCTCAATTTTTTTAATAAATATGTCTGATTTTGGTAAAGTGAATGAAATCTATGGTAGTTATTTCAGTGATGAAACTTCTCCAGCCAGGGAGACGATAGCAGTGGAGGCACTACCAAAAAATGTAAGAGTAGAAATATCAATGTTAGCAATTAGGTAGATTTTTTAAGGATTCAAAAGTTTTTGATGGTATTCTACCAAACTATCAATTGGTCTTTTAACTACGTTACCCATTTGTAAACCATTATTTTTGAGGGCTAAATTAATTTCATCTTTAAGATAAAATGCTATGGAACCAATAAAATGGATTGGGATTTCCTTCGCATCACCAAATTGTAAAATCTGATGAAAAATAAACCTTTGAAGACCGTTTTCAATAATGGATTTCATTTCCGAAACTTCTTTGTTCTCAATAATAAATTGTGCAAATTTTGCCAAATAAGTGTTGGGATTTTCTCTCCTGTAAACATTCTCTTTAATCGTATTTGGAGATAAATCATATTGATCCTCAAACTTTTTGGCCAAAGCATCCGGCATTGTCTTAAAATAGTATGCCCGAATGAGTTGTTTTCCATAAAAATTACCACTTGCCTCATCCATCAAAACATATCCCAAAGAGGGAATTCTTTGTTCAATCGCTTTTCCATCAAAATAAGTACAATTTGAACCAGTTCCCATAATGCAAACAATGGCAGGTTCGTTGGGTTGGGTTGTAGCATATACGGCTGCATAGGTATCCTCTAAAACAGAGAATTTGCTATTAGTGAAAATTTCTGAGAAAACTTTTTCAATTCTCCTGGCAGGAGATTCCACACCACAACCTGCACCATAAAAATAAACATATGAAACATCTTCTCTGTTTTGATATAAATCGTAGTTATTAATGATCCGCTCAGTAAGTATGGTGCTCGGAAGAACCTGTGGATTGAGCCCTAAAGTTTGAGTGGAAAAAAGGACATTACCAGTTTCGTCTAGGGCAATCCAATCAGTCTTAGTTGAACCACTATCAACAATAAAAATCATTTATAATGAATTATAATTGATGAATGTGCTTTGCAAGGTCGATCAACTTGTTTGAATATCCACACTCATTATCATACCAAGAAATTATTTTATAAAAAGTAGGATTGAGTTGCATACCGGCTTCAACATCAAAAATTGAAGTTCTGTTATCACCTATAAAATCTTGAGAAACCAGAGGGTCTTCACAATAACCCAAAATTCCTTTCATCTCATTTTCTGAAGCAGCTTTCATGGCATCTTTTATTTCATCGTAGGAAGTTTCTTTTTGAAGCTTAACTGTCAAATCAACCACTGAGACGTTGGCAGTGGGAACCCTAAAAGCCATACCTGTTAATTTTCCAACAAGGTCGGGAATTACTTTGGTAACAGCCTTGGCAGCTCCTGTAGAGGCAGGCATAATGTTTAAAAGGGCACTTCTACCTCCTCTAAAATCTTTTTTTGAGGGTCCATCTACTGTAAATTGAGTTGCTGTAGTAGCGTGAACTGTAGTCATCAAACCTTCTACAATTTCAAAGTTATCGTGTAGTACTTTAGAAATTGGAGCCAAACAGTTGGTTGTACACGAGGCATTTGAAACTATAGTTTGATCAGATGTAGCCTCTATGTGATTTACCCCCATCACAAACATAGGCGCATCAGCTGAAGGTGCTGATATTACTACTTTTTTCGCTCCGCCATCAATATGAGCTTGAGCCTTCTCCATGGTAGTAAAAATACCTGTGCACTCTGCTACAATTTCTACACCCATATCACCCCAACTAATATTAACAGGGTCACGTTCGGCAGTAATCTGGATTTCTTTTCCATCAACCATTAGGTTATTGCCTTTGACAGAAACCTCTCCATCGTAGGATCCGTGTACTGAATCATACTTAAGAAGGTATGCTAAATGATTAATTTCCAAAAGATCATTGATCGCAACGATAGAAACATCTGATTGCTTCATTGCTAAGCGAAAAACAAGCCTTCCTATTCTACCAAATCCATTAATTCCAATTTTTATAGCCATTTTATTAGTGTTTAAATTTAATTTGTTTTTAGATGGACAATATGTCTGATACTCTAATGAGATTATTATTAATTCTAGATTTTCCCTTAATCGCCTCCTCAAAGGGTGTCAATGTTATATTTTCATCAATGATTCCAACCATTTTGTTGGAATTCCCTTCCAGAAGACTTTCAACAGCAAAGACTCCCATTCGTGAAGCCAAAACCCGGTCAAAACAAGAGGGTGTACCACCCCTTTGCATATGACCCAATACGGAAACCCTTACCTCGTAATAAGGCAGATTATTTTCAATGTAAGAAGCTATTTCAAAAACATTTTTTCCAGTTTTGTCACCCTCTGCCACGACAACAATACTTGAAGTTTTTCCAGATTTTTCACTTCTTTTGAGTGATTCCAACAAACGCTCCAAGCCCATATCCTCTTCAGGAATAAGTATTTCCTCTGCTCCCGCGCCAATACCTGCATTGAGAGCTATATGACCAGCATCTCTTCCCATGACCTCAACGAAAAATAAACGGTTGTGTGAACTTGCAGTGTCCCTTATTTTATCTATCGCGTCTATAACAGTGTTCAGAGCAGTATCATATCCCAAGGTAAATCTTGTGCCTTGGATATCATTGTCAATGGTTCCGGGAATTCCTACAACGGGAAAAGAAAATTCTTTTTGAAAGATCATGGCCCCCGTAAAAGAACCATCTCCACCGATCACAACCATTCCATCTATATTGTTCTTTCTGAGGTTATTATAGGCAATTTTTCGTCCCTTAGGGGTTCTAAATTCAAGACACCTTGCTGATTTCAGTATAGTTCCGCCTTTATTGATTATATCTTTTACACTCCTGGCGTTCATCGATTCCATTTTGTTATCAATCAAACCTTGATATCCCTGAACAACTCCAAAACAGCCAATATTGTGAAAAGCACAGGTTCTAACTACAGCCCTTACTGCGGCATTCATTCCTGGGGAATCACCTCCTGAAGTCAAGACAGCGATATTGCTAATTTTATTTGGCATAAAAAATAAATGTTAAATTTAATTATTAATACACAGTAACCTCGTCAGATAGCCTCTTTTTTAGTTAATTTTTATTGATAAAGTTTATGCCTGCATCAGTAGGTTCTGAGACAACTGTTGTGTTTTGTATAGTTTGATTCAAATGGTCTCCTTTAATAATTTTGGTGATTAGTTCTCTAAAAGTTTCAAA
Source organism: uncultured Flavobacteriaceae bacterium (assembly GCA_913020295.1). Lineage (GTDB taxonomy): Bacteria > Bacteroidota > Bacteroidia > Flavobacteriales > Flavobacteriaceae > UBA8316. Next base: position 33,211 of record CAJWAA010000006.1, read on the forward strand.
ATCAACCGCATAAGACAAACCTACACCCTGTGTATATCCCAATTCGTCACCAATGTATCTAAATTCATTTTCCTTATTAAAAACTTTAGCTTTCAAACTGCCCTCCTCGTTCAATATAAAATCTATTTGCAGATCCCCAACTATAAGGGTCTCCTCAATTCCTCCTACAGGGACACCTATTTTTCCATTAAGGAGAATTTTGTCTGTGATCTGAGTAGAGAGTGTCAACCCCAAACGATCTTCCGAATTATTCTCCAAAACTCTACTTCTATCCCCCTGCAAGTAGTTTAGTCCAACTTGTAGTTTTCCATTATCATCTCCCATGAGATTGCTGAAAAGATCAGAGGCTTTTTCATACAAATTATTTGTAATTCCTTGAACACTGACAGACACTTCGTTGATAAATATACCCTGAGACAAAAGGGATATGGCTTGCAATTGACTGATTTGCGGATCTGCCAATCTGTAATTGATTTCCGACGTTACTACTGCACTCGTATTAGGAAATTCAATTTCAAAAATTGGATCATCAGGTTTGAGCAAGTTTCCCTGAAGTCGGATTATAACTTCGGTTGGAATTTCCCTATTGAAGTTTGGATTGTCCAACAAAATGGCTGGATTAGCACCGCCGGGTACTTGGTAAACAGCTTCCAAATCCATTTGAGCTCCTAAGGGGTCACCTTCCCACACTATTGTACCGCCTTGTTTTAGATTAAATTTTTTGTCAATCACACTCAAGTTTTTAAAATTGTAGATTCCATCATATGTGATAAAATCTCCCCACATATTGAATTTACCATTCGTGTCGATTTCCATCAAGATATTTCCAGCGCCTTGACCACTCAAGAAACTTCCAGATTCTTTGTCAATAACCACCTTTATCTCAGCATTATTATTGACGTCCAATTCAAAATTCATTTTCAAACCCGAAAAATTATAGGGAATATAATTGTTTTGTTGTTGGGTTTTATTGATCTTTTTCTTCTGTACAAATTTTATAAAAGACGTATCTGCCAATCCATAGTCTTCTGCCCAAGGAATTTTGATACTTGTTCCCTTTTCTGTCGTGCCGACAACATCTATAATTAAATTCTTTGAAGGTCCATAAAGGTGAACCTTTCCCCCCAAAAAACCATCACCAAAAAATACTTTTTCCCTCTCCTCCGGTATATTTAGCATCAAGATTCTATCCGAATTTATATTAAGATCAAAACTCCAATCCGAAAAATTCAAATGATTAATTTCCCCTTCCAACACTCCCTCTGTTCCAAAACGAGTATCTTTAAATACAGTTTTGTTAAAATTAAAACTTTGGTCTACTAAAGTCACTTTAGTACCATCGGAAATTCTGTAATCAGTATGGATTTCGGGTACACTTAGTCCACCCTCGTTTAAGATCAATTGGCCATTGTGTTTGGTAGCATCAATAGATCCCCATAAATTTACATTACCAGACACATTTCCTCTGATATTATTAATATCACCTGAGCCAACAGGTGTAAGAAAAGAAAGGTCGAAATTATCAAAATTAAAATTAAGATCGAGTCGTGGTGTTTGATCAATTCCTAATATGCTCCCCCTCACCGAAAGCGGGTTGGCATCTTGATTGGTTAAAAATAAATTAACCTCATAAGAGTTTAATTGGGTATTCCCAGAAGTAAAAAACTGCAATGAACCCATTTTAAGATCGTTTATAATGAAATTATCTACAGAACCATCAAATCTTAGGGTATTATCGGAAGGTGAGCGTTGAATGTCAAGATTCAGATCCATTGCACCATTAAAATCAAAAACCTTGTTTGAAAGGGCTAAATTTTTAAGAGATACACTGTCCATAATCAGTGATAGTCCAAAGTTTTGGGCTGACAAATAATTACCTTTCATTTGAATAAGCTCGTCTCCCGATCGAGCCTCAAAGAAATTAAGATCAATCCTTTTATTGGATGGATTAAAGGATATCAGATGCTTTTGATCAAATGAGGGATTGATGCTCCAAACAGTTTGATCCAATCCAATTGTAGAGGGTTTTAAAAAAATATTAGAATTAGAATTAGACCCATCTAATTTAAATGCGTAATTCAATTGATACACATCATTTTCTTCTTTTCCTCCAAAAAATTCAGTTCTGAAATTAAGGGTGTCTCCAATTTTGACCCCCAAAGTATAAAATTTGTTAATTTCATAAGTATCACCCTTAATTTTTCCAATTGATAGGAAAGTATTGAATAGAGGATTTTGATTGTCTAATTGTAATTCTATTTTTTCGGTATTGATATCCTTAAATGAAATTTTTGGAATGTTCAAGGTCATTTTAGATACCCGGTTCTGAGTGGACAAAACTCCTCTGAAGAACGCTTTTTTATCTATTACCAAGTTGGGGAAAACAGCATTGAGATGCGAAGTTTCTATACTGATATCATAAACCAATTCCTGATTATTTTGAATCTTTTTCTTTGAGAAAAATGGAAATGCCTCCGCAATTGCATTATTAAATAGAGTATTCAGCTTACTTAGTTGAAATTCACCCTCAACATTAATATCAATAATATCGGAATTGATAGTCCTGATGATTCTTGATTTGTCGATTAAACTTGTTTCAAGAATAAAGTCATTGAATGAATCGACTTGAGTATTATTCTCAAACTGGAGGTTTTTAAAAAGTAAATTCCCTTGAATTTCGTCAAGGTTATTTCCCACCAAAAAAAGATTAAAATATCCTGAATAGATGGCTCTACCTCCTCCTAATTCTTCCTCAAAAAGATTAAGGTTAAATCGCTCCAAACTCAGGTCAATCTGGTATTTGCGCTGTTGCTCGCCCCAAGAATAGGCCCAAGCAGACTTACCACTGATTTGCTTATCCTCTACCATCAAGTCGAATGTTAAAGTTTTATCCTGTAATTCCCCGTCCAAATTGAGATTTTGAATTCCCTTTCCACCGAGGAAAATTTCATCCACTTTAACATCAAAATTGAAGTTAAATTTACCGGAATGCTCCTTGTTTCCGAAAATCAAAAATTCAGATGTTATGGGGCCTAAATTAGAGTTCAAAGGGGATAAATCTAATTCTTTAATTTCTGTAATCCCCTCAAATCGATTCAGCTCAAATTCACCTTGATCTAACCCAATATCAAAAAGACTTTGATTAAAAATCGAAGCATTTCCGTTGATTAGTTTTAAATTTGTTTTTAATTGATTCTCTTTCAAAAATAAAGCTCCACTACCCTTAATGGGTTTAAATGCAAAAATTGATTTAGGAATTTCCTCGTTAAAACTTAGAGGAATAACACTAGATAGTTTTAGAGGTACTATATTAATTGATTCTAGTTCAACAAAAGCCGTAATAGGTTCAGACGAAAAAAAATCTTTAAAGTTAAGTTTACCCTTGAGTTGGATTGCCTCTTGATTGACTTCAAAATTGAGTAATTTAAAATCATTCAAAGTCCCTGATGCAATGAGTTTAACTGCTACGGATTGGAAATCTTTTGGCAAGTCAATAAAATTTTGGAATACTTGGCCAGATAAAGTCCCATCGAGGTCAAGATCGATAAAGGCATCATCGTGAAATTCTTTGAAACTACCATGTGGAAAATTTAAGCTAATTTTTCCGTTTACTTTACTCTCAAGTGATGATAATTTAAAAGAACGTATATCTAAAACACAAGGGTTGTAATATAAATCCATTTCGTTGAAATTGACCTGCCCATGATCTTTAGAATCAAATTTTAAGTTTTTCAATAACACTTCCACCTCATCATTTAGTACAAATAAATCACTGGCATCAAGGTTAATTTTTTCTATCTCTAATGTATTGACAGGCTTATTTTTATCAATCATTAAAAAGCGGCCGTCGGAAATATTCAAATGGTCTATCCTGACAAAAACAGGGGTTAGGCGTTTGGATTCTATGTGGTCCAATAGTTTATCGGTAAAGTGAAAAAAAGAGTTATTTTTCTCCCCATTATAATGGGTTATTTTTAAAAAAATATCTTCAAAATGGGTCCTTGAAAAAAACAAATTACCATTAACCCATTGACCCAAACTGTATAAGTCGGTCTTAAAGTTTTTAGCATAAAATAGTGTGTCTAAATGATGATCTGCTATAAAAAAGGAGGCTAAGTTAACTGCACCGTCAAATCCGATTTCTACACCTTCAACCTTGATCTCGGTCTGAAAATTTCGATTAATATTTTTCGTCAATCTATATGCCAGATTGTTCTGAACCCCAGGAAAACTGATCAACAGCAAACCAACTAATGATAAAATAATTATCATTAGAAATGCTATTAGTCCTAATTTGTATAATTTTTTTATAGTAATACTTTATTTTTGTTGTTGTTCGGTAAATTTATTTAATACACTTATTGGATATTCTAAAAAAAACTAAAATAAATTTCTTGACAATAAAAAATGATTAAAAATCTGCTATTAACATAGATTTAAATATTTGAAAAAAACAAGCTATATCCTTGGAATAGAATCATCTTGCGACGATACTGCAGCCGCCGTTCTCATGGACAATGTGGTACTTTCGAATTGTATTGCCAACCAAAAAATCCATAAGTCCTATGGCGGAGTGGTTCCTGAATTGGCCTCTAGGGCACATCAGACAAACATCGTTCCTGTCGTACAACAAGCTCTTTCTATTGCAAATATCGACAAAAAACAGCTTACTGCAATTGCCTACACCAGAGGTCCTGGTTTGTTAGGGTCTCTTTTGGTCGGAAGTACCTTTGCCAAGTCACTTGCCCTAAGTTTAGACATTCCTCTTATTGAAGTCAATCACATGCAGGCACACCTTCTGTGTCACTTTATAAGAAACGAAAATCAGGATCCTCCCACTTTCCCCTTCCTTGGGGTTACCCTGTCTGGTGGTCATACACAATTAGTTTTCGTAAAGAGTCACTTTGAAATGAAACAAATCGGAAAAACTCTTGATGATGCCATTGGTGAGGCCTTTGATAAATGCGGTAAGATCATGGAATTAAATTACCCTGCAGGACCCGAGATAGATGGATTGGCTAGGTATGGTGACCCCAATGCCTTTGACTTTCCAATTCCAAAAGTGGACGGTTTGGACGTTTCATATAGTGGATTGAAAACGGCTTTCATAAATTTAATCCATAAAAACCAATCTAAAAATCCCAACTTTATTAAAGAAAATCTCAATGACCTATGTGCTTCTATACAAAAAACCTTGGTGAAAATAATTATGAATAAAATAATTCTCGCTAGGGAAAAATACAATCTCAACCAAGTTGTAATTGGTGGTGGAGTAGCAGCCAATTCGGAAATCAGAAAGGTTTTAGATGAAAAAGCCAGGCAGGATCAATGGAGAGTTTTTCTCCCTCCCCTTCAATATACTGCAGACAACGCGGCCATGATTGGCATCGTGGGGTATCTAAAACTGTTGCACAAAAAATGGGGGACAATGAACCAATCTGTTAGTGCAAGATTACCCCTTTCTTGAGGAAAACTTAGTATTTTTAAGCTTTACTTATTTATTTTAATTAATTCGTAATTATAATTGTTACACCGTTCAATCATGGAATTATTCTACAATGAAAGTCTATTTGCCGATGAAGATTTTGTCACTTTTGGTCCGGAGGAAAGCCATCATATAAGAAGGGTAATGCGGAAAAAAATAGGAGAAATGATCCATGTCACTAATGGCAAAGGATTGGAATGGATAGGACAACTTGTAAAAACGGAAACTCGTAAAGCAATTGCAAAAAAAACAGAAGTCATTCTACATAAAGACAAAATCGTACCCTTTCACATTGCGGTTGCCCCTACGAAAAGTAACGACCGTTTGGAATGGTTACTTGAAAAAGCTACAGAAATAGGGGTAAGTGAAATCACACCTTTAATTTGTGACCACTCCGAAAGAAAAACCATCAAAACAGAAAGAATGAAAAAAATTTTGATAAGAGCACTCAAACAATCCGTTCAATTTTTCTTGCCACAACTTAATCCAATAATATCATTTGAGGCATTTATGAAATTGGATCACCTTCAAAAAAAGTTGATTGCACATTGTCAAAATGGAAACAAGATCCCCTTAAACCAAATTAGAGATTTGAACAAAGATATATTGATATTGATCGGCCCAGAGGGAGATTTTTCTAATAGAGAGATCAAAACTGCTCAAAATAATTCCTTTACAGAAATTAGGTTAGCAGAACAACGTTTAAGAACCGAAACAGCGGCCATTGTTGCATGTAGTAAAGTAGCAACTCTTCGTGAAATTTCAAAAGTAGAATCCTTATAATGGTATAAATCCAATTTAGTTTGACTATCCCCCAAACTGTATTTTTAAGACAAAGTTTAAAACCCCTAAACTTCTCAAATCACAATTAATTACACAAAAGATGGATGTAGGTCATAATATTAACAGATTCTCCCCAGAACTATAATTTTCTGCAAGGTATTCTCAAACTGAAGAAACTGCCGCATTAAGTCGCTACCAATAATTATAAGTTTATGATTTTTTACGGATCCCATTTTTAAAAAAATTTATGGAAAAGTGCATTGTTTTTTTAGTTTAGATTTATTGAGTTTATGGTAATCGAAGTAATCCGACTCCAAAATTTGGGTGAGTCCTGATGATATTTTAAGCATAAAATAAACCTTAATTTTTGCATATCTTTAGCGTATGGAAGCTAAAAATATTTCTCGAGGAATAATTGATTCAGTTCTCAAACTTGGATTGATTTCACTGGGAATACTCTTAATGATAGAATTGAAGGTTTTACTGGTCTATCTTGTAGTTGCTGCAATTATTTCTTTAATCGGTCGACCCATAGCATTGTTTCTTAAAAACAAACTTAAGTTTAATAATTTACTGGCGGCCAGTACTTCCCTTTTGGTATTAGTAGGTGTACTTTTCGGGTTCATCTCATTATTCATTCCGCTTGTCGTCCAACAAGGGGAAAATTTGTCATTACTCAATGTCGATGAATTGGGGTACAAACTGGAAAAATTGACAAATGAAATCATTTTGTTTTTCAATTTAGATCCAACAAACATAGAACAGTATTCCTCTGCAAAAAACATCATAAACATCGAAAACCTTGGAGTCATTCCTGAATTTTTAAATCATTTATTAAGTATACTGGGGAATTTTACTGTAGGCCTGTTTTCAGTTACCTTCATCTCGTTTTTTTTATTAAAAGACAGCCATATCCTTGAAAATGCCATTTTAGTTTTTGTAAGCGATAAAAGTGAGGGACGTTTAAAAAAATCGTTCGAAAAAATTAAAAATTTACTTTCTCGTTATTTTTTGGGTCTATTGCTACAAATCAGTATACTAATGTTCATCTATAGTATTGTTTTGCTAATTTTCGGGATTAAAAACGCAATTGTTATTTCATTTTTGTGTGCCTTGCTCAATTTGATTCCTTACATAGGTCCTCTTATTGGCGCAGTTTTGATGATGTTTCTGACTATGACCAGTAATTTGGAGGCTGATTTCAGTAGTGTGATACTCCCTAAGACTATCTATGTAATGATTGGTTTCTTTATTGGGCAATTGATCGATAATTTCGTAAGTCAACCATTTATATTTTCCAACAGTGTTAAATCACATCCGCTTGAGATTTTTATAGTAATTCTAGCTGGAGGAAGCCTTATGGGAACAACGGGAATGATCGTAGCTATACCTTTATATACGGCCATAAAGGTGATTTTTAAAACCTTTCTGTCAAAAAATAAAATTGTTAGATCACTTACTCAAGACCTTTAAACAAGATTCATTGGTAGCGGTTTAAAAGTTCTTGCTGACGTTGAATAGCATCGAGAAATTCAGATCTTAATTTACCAATCAAAGTTGAAATACTGAGTGTGTCGTTTATGTTGGTAACCCCCTGTCCGGCAGACCAAATAGTTTTCCAAGCTTTTGCTTCCTCACTCAAGGCATCGGATTCGGTTCCAAAATTAATTTTTTTGGTTTCTTTCCATCGCTCCTCAGTGATACCCATGGCCTCCAAACTAGGTCGTAAAAAACTAGCCTTAACACCTGAAACGGCAGCTGTGTATATGATGTCTTCTGCTCCACTCTCTATTATCATTTTTTTGTACGCTTCATCAGCCATACTTTCATCTACATTTATAAATCGGGTACCCATATAAGCCATATCAGCTCCCATCTGAAGCGCACTGGCAATATCATTACCTGTAGTGAGGCTTCCAGATAGAACTATTTTTTTATCAAAAACTTTTTTTACTTCGTGGATTAGTGGGATCGGATGTAGTGTTCCAGCGTGACCTCCCGCACCTGCAGCTACAACAATCAAACCATCAACTCCAGCTTGAGCTGCCTTTTCGGCATGCCTTTTTTTGATGATATCGTGATAGACCAAACCTCCATAGCCATGGACAACGTTGACCAGATCAGCTATGGCTCCCAAAGAGGTTATTACAAGAGGAACTTTGTGTTTTACACAGATATCCAAGTCTGCTTTTACCCTTATATTGGTGGGATGAACAATCAAATTGACCCCAAAAGGGGCAGCTTTTTTACCTGTTTCATTTTCAAAAGTGGCAAGGGCCTGTTTTATTTGGATCACCCACTGTTCAAAACCTTCGGAAGTTCTCTGGTTAAGGGCAGGAAAAGTACCTACAATTCCGTTTTTACAACATTCGATCACCAATTTAGGTCCAGAAATTAAAAACATAGGGGCTGCAATAAGGGGCAATTTAAGCGACGTGTAAAAATCTTTCTTCATGAGAGTTTCTTTTTTAATGACCATTCAAATTCAAATTCGGAAACAATATCACCAAAGGCGTCGGTGCCAACAGATTTTAATTTTAGGGTAATCGCCTGACCTGTTTCGATAGCTTTGTTAACAGCATCGGCTGCTTCAGCTCCCTGGGTACAATGAAACTTAACCAATCCTTTCGCTTTCTTATTGAAAACCGCTTGATTATTCAGTACCAGCATAGAGACAGCTTGTTTGGATTTCCTGATGTTAAACATCAAGAAAACAGCAGTCGATAGTTCAGCGGCCATCCCTTGAACAGCCCAAAATATGGACCCAAAGGGGTTTTGATTGACCCATCGATATTTAAGAGAAACCTCTGAAAATAAATCATCTACCCGAGTCACCCTAACTCCGCTCCACCAGGCGGAAGGAAGATGGAAAAAGGTGTAAGTGTTTAAAGAGAATAGATCAGATTTACGCAAACTTATTAGGTTTGATATTTAACGTTTTGAAGATATGATTTATTCCATGATACTACAAGGTTCAGCTCTTAAAATAAAAAAGCAAGCTCTATAGTTTTGCTTGCTTTTGATTAATTTGTGAACGCGACAGGATTCGAACCTGTGACCGTCTGCTTAGAAGGCAGATGCTCTATCCAGCTGAGCTACGCGTCCTACTATGCTAAATATTGGGCTATACAATTTTTATAAGTTTTATAAGATTCGAAAGATGCTTATTTGCAAATAAATTTTTGTTTTTTCCAAATTAACGAATCATCAAAGACTTTAAAATTGTTGAACAAATATAATATTTAAGTATCAAATTACTCTAATGTATAATGGTTATATGTTTTGTATTTTTTAATATTAATCATTAGTTTGAGTTTAAAATTTTACCTTACCAGATAAATTAATTTTAGAATAGGGTTTATTATTTTTAAACAGTATAAAGTATTGAAATATATAATTATAGATTATTTTGAGTTTTTATTTAAAATTAATACCAATATCACTTTTTTTCTTCTTTTGTCAAAGCTGCCATGAATCAGTAAAGAAGTCGAAAAAACCGAACTTTATAGTCTTTATTGCTGACGACATTAGCTGGGATGATTTTGGTTGTTATGGAAATAACCAAGTTAAAACTCCTAATATCGATAATTTATCAAGCAAGGGGTTAATTTTTAAAAATATGTATTTGACTACTAGTTCATGTAGTCCGAGCAGGAATTCAATTATGACTGGCAGGTACCCTCATAACACTGGAGCTCCTGAATTGCACACTGAGCCTCCAATTCATATGATCAGCATGGCTGAAGTTTTAAAAGATCACGGCTATTACACCGTTTCTTCTGGCAAGTTTCATATGGGTGATTATGCCAGAAGAGGTTTTAACCTAATTCACGATAAAAAAGAAGTTAATGGAAAAGGTGGTGAGAAAAAATGGTTAAATGCATTAGAAAATAGACCAAAACAAAAGCCTTTTTTTATGTGGTATGCATCATATGATGCACACAGAGACTGGGACAATAGTGAATTCTCAGGAACTCACAATCCAGATCAATTAATCCCCCCAGAATATCTAGTAAATGACAAGCGAACAAGAGTAGATCTAGCGAAATACTATGACGAAATTAATAGATTTGATTATTCAATTGGCCAGGTAGTAGATGAGTTAAAAAGACAAGGAGTATTTGAAAATACTCTAATTATGATAATGTCAGATAATGGTAGACCTTTTCCTCACAGTAAAACAAGGGTTAATGATCAGGGAGTTAAAACCCCTTTTATTTTAGTTTATAAAAATGAAAATATTTTAGGGGTAACAGATGGTTTGGTTAGCTCGATCGATATTGCTCCTACTATTTTAGATTATGCAAAAATTGAGACATCTGAAACATTCCAAGGAAGAAGTTTTAGAAAACTTCTCACAAACCCCAGAAAACCATTTAGGAATTATGTTTTTGCTGAGCACAATTGGCATGATTATGAGGCTCATCAAAGAATGGTTAGAGATAAAAGTTTTATGTATATTGAAAACAATAGAAATCAAATTGCCCAATTGGGACCACTAGATGCTATAAATAGTCTTTCTTTCGAGAGTTTATATAAAAAAAATATTTCTGGTGAATTAAATGAAATACAAAAAGAGATTTTTATTAATCCTAGACCAAAAGAAGAGTTCTATGAAATGCAAAATGATCATTTTCAAAGAAATAATTTAATAGAGAATGAAGCTTTTGAAAATCAAATCAATACTTTAAGAAAGATATTAAATATTTGGAAAATTGAGACTGGAGATTCAGAGCCTACGGAACTAACAAAACACTGGTATTCTAGAAAACCAGGATCCAAGGTTAAAAATGATCTTAACAAATCAATAGAATTACTTAAAACTAAACACCATGGAATTAGAGGAGAATTTCCTGGTCAAATAAACAATGCAATTAAAATTAACCATAAGGGACCATTTTAAATAATTTGATTATGAAATTTTTTAAATCTTTATGTTTTTTGATAATTACTCTAGCTCTAATAGGATCTAAATCAAACATAAAAAATCAAAAGTTAAACGTATTATTTATTGTTGCCGATGATCTAAATTGTGATATTGGGGCGTATGGAAGTTCATTGGCGATCACTCCTAATATTGATAAACTAGCAGCCGAAGGGGTTTTATTTGGAAATGCCCACAACCAATATCCTTGGTGTGCTCCATCAAGAGCCTCTTTCATGACGGGATTGTATCCAGATCAAACACATATCAAATCTTTAAGGATATATTTAAGACAGGCTATTCCTGATGTAATTACCTTAGGACAAAGGTTTAGACAAGAAAATTATCATTCAGTTAGGGTTGGAAAAATTTTTCATTACCACAATCCAAGGGATATCGGAACTGCAGGTCATGATGATAACTATTCTTGGGATCAAACGGTAAATCCATATGGTAGAGATAAAATTGAGGAGTACAAAATCAATACCCTCAAACCCAAATCTTATGGAGGTACTTTAAGTTGGCTTGCTGCATCAGGTAATGATGAGGAACAAACAGATGGTATTGGAGCCAATGAAACCATTAAGTTCTTAGATAAATTTTCAAAGAGTGGAGAAAATTTTTTTCTTGCTTTTGGACTTTATCGACCTCACACCCCATATGTAGCTCCAAAAAAATATTACGATATGCATGAATCTAGTCAGATGACAATTCCTGAGAGCTCTGATGAATATTTAAATACCCTCCCTGGTCCAGCTGCCCATTCTGTTCGTGAAAAAAAAGAGCAAAACAACTTAAATCAAGACTTAGCCCAGACAATTAAAGAGGCTTACTTCGCTACCAATAGTTTTGTTGACGCACAGGTGGGCCGAGTTCTAGATAAACTTAAAGATACAGGATTGGATAAAAATACGATAATTGTATTTACATCTGATCATGGTTACCACCTTGGTGAACATGGTCATTGGCAAAAGAGAACATTATTTGAAAATGCGACAAGAGTGCCTCTTATTATAGCAGGTCCAGGTATAAATAAAAATGAAAAAATTATGGATACCCCTGTTGAATTGATTGATATTTATCCAACTCTAATGGATATTCTTGATATTGAAACACCAGAATTTGTTTCAGGAAAAAGCTTTTTTCCACTATTGAAAAATTCTCAAGCTAAAGTAAGGAGTAGTGCACTGACTGAACTCAGAGTAAATATGGGAGTAGGACCTAAAGTTCAGGGATACTCAATAAAAACAGACAGATATAGGTTAACTCAATGGGGCGAAAATGGTACTTTGGGATTTGAATTATACGACCATAAATATGATAAAGAGGAGTTGAAAAATTTAGCAGATAATGAATATTATTCCTCAACGATTGATTCTTTAAAATTAGTGATTAAACACAGAATCCAAGACGCAAGATCGAAACCAATTGGATTGGGGCGCCAATTTACAGATGCTCAAGAGTGGTTCGAGCCAAAGGCTATACACTCAAAACCAAAATCAAATTTTTAACTTAAAAACAACGAATTGACATTAAAAAAAACTTTAATTATCATCTTTGTGCTTTCAATAGTCAGTCTAAAAGCACAACAAAAAAAAGTTCTGCCTAATATTGTTTTTATTGTAGCAGATGACTTAGGTTATGAATGTATTAACTCCTATGGCGGCACTTCATATAGCACACCTTTTTTAACTCAATTATCTGAAACTGGAATTCAATTTGAAAATTGTCATTCTCAACCCATATGCACGCCGTCTAGGGTAAAACTAATGACAGGAAAATCTAACAAAAAAAATCATATAAAGTTTGGCTATCTGAACCCAAAAGAGATAACCTTTAGCCAAGTCCTTAGAGAAAAAGGATACGCAACAATGATAGGTGGTAAATGGCAGTTGGGTCATGATAATTCTTTACCAAATCATTTTGGATATGACGAACATATTCTTTGGCAGTTGACTACCTCTGGAAGAGATTCAACGGGATTAGACAAAAGGTATGTTAATCCTGTTCTTGAAGTTAATGGTGTTATATATGAAAAAAATGAAGGTAAATACTCTACTGATATGGTAGTAGATTATATCAATGATTTTATAAAAAGAAAAAAAAATCAGCCTTTTTTAGTTTACTATCCAATGATTCTTACACACTGTCCTTTTGACCCGACACCTCATTCTAAAGATTGGAATCCTAAAGATCTAGGATCAAAAACATACAAAGGAAACGCTAAGTATTTTAGTGACATGGTCTCCTATATGGACTTTTCTATCGGTCGGATTGTAAAGCAACTAGATAAATTGGGCTTAAGAGAAAATACCATAATCATTTTTACTGGTGATAATGGTACTGATTCACCCTTAGTATCCATGATGGACAACCTTTCTGTAGTGGGTGGAAAAGGTAAGACAACTGACAATGGTACCCACGTTCCTCTTATTGTCAATTGGAAAGGGATGATCAAACCTAACACAACTTCAAAAGCTTTGGTAGATTTTAGTGATTTTTTTCCAACATTATGTGAGGCTGCAGGAATCCCATTAAATTCTGATTGGGATTTGGATGGTATTAGTTTTTATCAACATTTACTGGGTAATGAGAGCTCAAAAAGGAAATGGATACATACATGGTATAATAGAGACGGAGGTTCAAACCCCATGAGTGCCACTAATGAATGGGTAAGAAATGAAACCTATAAACTCTATGTTGGAAATAGATTTTACAACATAAAAAATGATCCAAATGAAAAAAATAATATGTCAATTTATGAAATGACAGATCAAGAGAAAATGATTCGAAAAAGATTTATTGAGGTCTTAAATTCATACAATTATTTAAGAAATTGAAAAATTGATTAATAATTACAAAGAATTGGTAGTTATATTCTGAATATATAAGTTGGTTTATAAAAAATTTAAAACTAATCCTTTAGCTTGCTTCTTAAAATTTTATAAGCTTTTGTAATGTTGGATTCAACAGTTTTTACAGATATCCCAAGATGACTTGATATTTCAACATTTGTATAGCCATTCGTTTTACTTAGAACGAATATTTCTTTGATTTTTTTTGGTAAATTTTCTATTTCCTCACGAAGTTTTTCGAGTCTACGACTGGTTTCCTCATCAGGTATGTTAACCAATTGATTAAGAACTCTAAGGTAATTTTCATGAAGCTTTGATCTGGACTTGTTTTTATAATAATTATCTATAAACTTATTGTAAACTGACTTACGTAAAAAACCCTCAATCGAGTAATTATGATTTAGCTTTTTTCTATACTCATAAGTTTTAATAAAAACTTCCTGAACAATGTCACTTGCACTATGGTGATCTCCAGACAGGCTTAAAGCATATCCAAATAATGAATCACCGTAGGTTTTAACAAGCTTTTCAAAAGCTTTTTCGTCACCATCCCTTAGTTGATTAATTAATTTAGCAGAGTCCATCTTTTAAAATATACAATATTTGTAACTTAAGAGTAGGGTATTAATTTTTTAAATCGTATATAAATAAAGGAATTATTTTTTGAAAAATAGCACAACTAAAATAATAGTCAATTTTTTAAATAATCAATCTGATATTAAAGAACTAGAATTCTTATTAAATTGGATTTCAGATGAGGATAATTTTATTTTATTTAAACAATTTATTTCAATTCATCATTATTCAAATTTAATTATGAATCATTCTGATAAAGAATCAATCATTAGAGAAATTAAAAAGAAAATTAAATCAGATAGGCTTAAAAAAGATGAAAAAAAATTCATCTTAAGAGAGGCATCCAAATATGCTGCTATCGTTGTAGTATCGATATGTGTTGGATATTACTTGGATAATTCTAAAATATCTTCAAAACCAATAAATGAGTTATTACCATCGAAAATATCTTTGCAAAAATCTAATGGTGAGAAAATAATTTTAGATGAAAGTTCCGAGAATAGCATTGATTTAGAAGACGATGTTATTTTAAAAAAAGAATTAAAAACGATCTCTTATAATGAAGTCAATAATATTAATTCTTTGAAATTTAATACCATCGAAGTACCATATGGAAAAAGATTTAATGTTCGATTATCTGATAACACCTTAGTTTTTTTAAACTCTGGTAGTTCTCTTAAATTTCCCGTCAAGTTCATCCAAGGTCAAGAAAGAAAAGTTTATTTACAGGGGGAAGCCTTTTTTGAAGTTACTCACAACAAAGAACTATTTACAGTAGAATCTCCAGGGGCTATTGCCACAGTTTATGGGACTAAGTTTAATTTTAAAAATTATCAAGAGGATCCATTTTCTGAAGTAATACTAACGGAAGGAAGTGTTGGTTTAAAGTCCAGTTTTTACATGCAAAAACCTGTTACAATCAAGCCTAATTTTAAGGCAGAATTAAATAAAGTTGAAAATAATATTGAAGTTGTTCAGGTTAATACCAAACTATACACTAGCTGGATTGATGGAAAAACAGTATTTAGAAATGAAAATATTGATAATCTGATTTTGAAGTTGGAGCGCTTGTATAATGTCAGCATTACTAATAATAATCAAAAACTATCAAATAAGTTTTTTAATGCAACAATTTTTGTTGAAAATGAGACTATTGAAGATGTACTTGAGTATTTAAAAGAGGTATATAAAATTGATTATCAGTTTATCAACAATAAAATTGTAATTAAATAAAACTTTTTTATCAATTAAAAATAAATAATTTATGATATAATTAACAACGAAATAAACTAACCACAAACCAAACTATATTTATGAAATTACTTACAAATGAGGTTTTTTGTAATTCCTCAATCAAAAAAATTGCAAATAAAAGGAAAAAAATAATCACATTTATAATGACAATTTGTGTGGTTTTTTCTTCCTATGCAAATAAAAATCTCTATTCTGATACAGAGATTACTCTAGATCTAAAAAATACCTCTATAATTGGTGTATTGGATCACATAGAGTCAACAACAGAACTTAGATTCATATTTGATAGTGAAATTTATGACTTAAACGAAAAAGTTTCTTTATCAATAAAGAATAAGAGTTTAGACGAAACGCTATTTACTTTATTTGGTTCAAAGGTAATTTATGAATTAAAAGAAAATTTAGTTTTCTTAAAACAGATAATTGATAAAGACATATCTGCTAAGTTAGTTATATCAAATGAAGAGGATGAAGAAGAAATTCAGTCTCCTGTTTCAGGAGTAATCGTTGATATGGATGGAACTCCACTTCCTGGTGTAAATGTTTTTATTAAAGGAACAACTATTGGAACTGCTACCGATTTTGACGGGAATTATTCAATTTCTGCTAATATTGGAGATGTCTTAATTTTCTCTTTTGTAGGGTTTGAAAATCAAGAAGTCATTGTAGGTGATCAACAAAGTATTGACATTTCAATGGTTGCCGATTATGCTAATCTTGATGAAGTCGTTATCACAGGTTATGGTTCTACTGCAAAAAAAGATTTAGTATCCTCGATTTCCCAAATCAAAGGGGATGTTCTTGCTAATCAACCTGTCGCTAGAGTTGACAATATGCTTCAAGGAAGAGCTGCAGGAGTAAATGTAGTTTCAACAAGTGGAGAGCCTGGAGCACCTGCCGTTATTAGAATCCGAGGGATGAGTTCAATTAATGGTAATAACAGTCCTCTATTTGTTATTGATGGATTTATAGCGGGAACAGATTTTAACCTTTCTAATTTAAACGTAAATGATGTTGAATCAATTGAAGTTTTAAAAGATGCTAGTTCGTTAGCCATATATGGAACGAGAGGAGCAGCAGGTGTAATTTTAATCAATACAAAATCTGGAAAATCAGTACAAGAGGGTAAGATAGATGTTTCAATTAATCATTATTCATCTATTCAACAAGTTTACAATTATCCTGAAATGGCGGATATAGGTACTTGGGCTGAATATTGGAATGAGGGGGTAACTTTAGTCCCTGGTCCTGATGGCTTTGGTTTTAATGATCCTGCGCTTGCCGATAATGCTACACACGCTCCTAATTGGCAAAGCATTACACCCACAGACTGGTCTGGTTTGATTACAAGAAACGGAAGAATTGACAACACAGATGTCAATATTAGTGGTAATTCAAAAAGATCTAACTACTTTATTTCTTATAACAGGTTCTATCAAGAAGGTATCATCATAGGTTCTGGCCTTGAAAGAAATTCATTAAGGGCAAACATCGATTTGAATATAACTGATAAAATTAGAACAGGAATAAGAATGAATGTTACTGACAGAAAGCAAGAAAATAACAAAGTTAGTTGGCAGGCCACTTATTTTAATGCTTTACCAATAATGAAAGTTTACAATGATGACGG
The DNA here is from genome assembly GCA_913020295.1 of uncultured Flavobacteriaceae bacterium. Lineage (GTDB taxonomy): Bacteria > Bacteroidota > Bacteroidia > Flavobacteriales > Flavobacteriaceae > UBA8316. Next base: position 50,718 of record CAJWAA010000006.1, read on the forward strand.
ATCATATAATGCGTTGAATCCTGTCAGAGGATCATATATGAGAAATGCTGTTGCAGATATCAACGAAAGAATTGATCATAATTTTGTAACCAATGTAATTGCAAACGCTTACGTTGAGGCAGATTTACTCCCAGATTTAACCATAAGAAGCTCTGTAGGTTCTAATTTAAATTTTAACAAAGCAAATGACTATATAGGGGCTATTGACCCAGTGAGAGCTCAATCTGGAATTGGTGGTAAAGCCGATGTCGCATTTGGAAGATCTACAGGTTTTTTAAATGAAAATACTTTAACATATACCAAAGATTTTGGAGAACATTCACTTAAGGTTCTTGCAGGCTATACTATGCAAAAAGATACTTACACAGATGTAAATGCCGGAGGTGCAGGTTATGCCAATGACGTTGTAACGTTTAATAGCCTGTCACTAGGGGCAGATGCTGCGAGAAATATTGTTGGATCTGACTACCGTCAAAGAACATTCGAGTCTATATTAGGAAGGATAAATTATAGTTTTAGAGATAAATATCTTTTAACCCTAGTAGGAAGAAGGGACGGTTCTTCAGTGTTTGAACAAGGAAAAAAGTATGCATTTTTTCCATCTGTAGGTGCAGCATGGAAAATTGGTGAAGAGGACTTTATGCAAGATATTGATATCATCAGTAGTCTGAAATTGAGGGGTAGTTATGGAATCGTAGGGGAACAAGGAGTTCAGGCTTATAATTCTTTAGCAAAATACACACCAAGAAATGTGTTTTTTAATCAATCAATTAGTCCTGCGGTTATTTTAGCCTCACTTCCAAGTACTGGATTAGATTGGGAAAAAACATATCAAACTGACATTGGTTTAGAAATTGGATTTGAGAACAATAGATATTCTGTTGAAATTGATTACTATAACAAGCAAACCAAGGATCTTCTTTTGGCGAAACCATTACCTGGCACTGCAGGTGATACTAGACTTGAAAATATCGGACAAGTTGAGAATAAAGGATTTGAGTTTACCTTCAATTCTGTAAACATTGAAAAACCAGATTTTATTTGGAGTTCAAACCTTCAAATTTCTGCCAATAGAAATAAAGTTGTTAGTATAGGTGATGCTCCTTTTATAGACCTTAGAAACCCGAACCATGCACAAGCAGGAGCTGCAGCCCTTAGGCTTGTAGCTGGGGAGGTGATGCCATCTTTTTATGGAGCTACTTACGAGGGTACTTATAAATCCGCAGACGAAATTATAGCTGACGGAAGAGACGGAGTAGACCTTATTGGAGCTCCAAACTATGTTGATCAAAATGGAGACGGAAACATAAATGATTTAGATTTTGTGAATCAGGGAAGTCCACAACCTGACTTTTATTACGGATTTAGAAATACCTTAACATACAAAAACTTTACCCTAGACGTCTTCTTTCAAGGAATGCAAGGAAATGAGGTTTTCGATGCATCTATATACGAATTTTACTATGGTAGAGATGCTTCATTTAATCTCCTACCATTGGTTAAAGATAGATGGACTCCTGAAAATCCAACTTCAGATATTCCCAGAGCAGGAACATCTGCAGGTGGATATAGGCCTAACAGTAGCTTAAATATTGTCGATGGTTCTTATTTGAGGCTTAAAAATGTTACTTTAAACTATGATTTTGATACAGTACCTGGTTTATCTTTTATTGAATCGGCCAGTGTTTATTTAACCGGTAATAATCTACTTTTGTTGACTGACTATGAGTGGGGAGATCCGGAGGTTAGTGATGGTGGAGCAAATACAGTCGCTCAAGGGGTTGCCGATGATCAGTATCCCTACGCATCTTCTGTTGCACTTGGTTTTAGATTAAACTTATAAAATTTACACGATGAAAAATATTATATTAAACTCGACTAAACTTATATTATTTACATCTCTATTTTGTTTTTTTTCCTCATGCGAAGAGTACTTGAACGAAGATTTTAGAGATGGATTGTCGCCCTCTACTTTTTACAATAGTGATGCGGAGGCTGAAATAGCTGTTAATGGAGCCTATTCAATGCTTACTGATGCTGGTTGGTTTAAACATAGAGATCGGGTAGCATGGTGGAATATGGCTACTGATGAGAGAAGCTCTACAAGAAATATCTTTAAAGAAGCTCACAACATTATTTGGGATGAAGGGGTTGGAGATGGTGAACGAATGTGGAATACCTTATATGAAACGGTAAGAAATACCAGTGATGCAATTGCAAATATTTCAGGAAACGAAAATTTATCGCAAACAGCCATAGATCAGTCATTGGGCCAGCTATACGTAATCAGAGCAATGGCTTACTATGATTTAACATGTGTTTGGAATGATGTTCCCTTTTTTACTGAAATACTTGCACCTGAAGAGTTAGCTTCATTAGAGAGAACTCCTGCTCAGACAATTAGAGATGCTATGATTGCCGATCTACAAACTGCTTATGGATTACTCCCTGATTCTTGGTCTGGACCAGATCTTGGAAGAATGTCTAAATGGGCTGCTAGAGCACTAGAGGCTAAATTTCATATGTTTTCAAAAAATTGGCAAGGAATGCTAACGGCATGTAAGGACATCATTGATAATTCTCCTCACAGCCTGATGGATGATTTTGGAGATATTTTTGATTGGACTAATTCGGGTTATACTAATAAAGTAAAACCCGAACACATATTGTGGATTGATTTCACTGGTCTTCCTGCTGCTGGTTTGGGAACGAATGATGAACAAGATTTTCAAGGAGGACACGACTTTGTTCCCAGACTTCGCGATGAGCCTAAGGATAAAAAAGGTAGGCAAAAGGAACTAAAAGCTGCTTTGGCAGCCAATGGTCATGAATTTGGGGGATATGGTGGAGCGTCACCCCTCCCGCTGTTAGCTGACAGATCATCTTGGGATGATGGTGATCTCCGTTATGATAAAACTTTTACCAAAGAATACGAGGGAATACCCCTTAAGTTTGTATACTGTAAAAAATTATGGAATTTAAGCTCAGAATTTTCTCCAAGAGGTAATAAAAGTGAAAACTTTGTTATGATAAGATTAGCTGATATTTATCTTATGGCAGGTGAGGCAGAAAATGAACTTAATGGTCCAGATAATGCTTATCAGTATGTCAATAAAGTACGTGAAAGAGCTTTTGAACCAGATCAACCGTGGAGTGGAATGACTCAGTCTGAGTTTAGAGTTGAAATGCAGGAGGAAAGAATGCATGAGCTATGTATGGAGAACCATAGAAAACCTGACCTTGTAAGGTGGGGTATTTATGTTGAGAGAATCAGAAATACTCAATTTCAAAAACACAATGCTCAAGCGGCAACTAATGTTCAAGAAAAACATAGATATGCGCCTATACCTCTTTCCGAAATACAATTAAATCCTAATTTATTAAAAACGGATCCTACTAATAACGGTTATAGGTAATCTTTATATGTAGGTATTTTAAAACCAGTGTAGAAAACTACACTGGTTTTTTTATTTCAAAAACTTTATTTACCTATCCTTTCTATTTGTAGAATTTCATCCCATCGAATCACACCTATCTCTCTTGCCCAATTATTATACATTGAAATCATTTCTCTTGACTTATTAGGTAATGAATCTATTAAATTATTTTGCTCAGTTCTGTCTCTAGAGATGTTATAAAGTTCCCAGTTATCGTCAATTCCTTTCTCCCAATCTTGAACAAGCTTATAATCTCCCATTCTGACAGCTTTATTACCCTCATGTTCCCAAAATATCGGTTCCTTATGAATTTGTTCTTTTGATCCCTTAAATATAGGTGTAAGACTTTTTCCTGAGTGTTTTTTAATTTTATTTCCATTAAAAACCTCTGGAATCATAGTCTTTGCAAGGTCAAGACAAGTTGCCATGATATCAAGCAAAAATCCGTATTGGTCTATAATTGAACCTTCTAGGTCTTTAGATATTCCATTGGGCCAGTGGACAATAAACGGTGTTCCAATACCTCCCTCGTGAGTCCAATGCTTGTAGGACCTAAAGGGGGTATTTGATGCATTTGCCCATGCTTTGCCATATGATAATTTGAGAGGCCCTTTTTTTGTTTCCAACTGCTCCTTTGACCCACTTCCAAGCATATCGAATTCTGCACATGCCCCGTTATCATTCAAAAACATAATTATAGTGTTTTCAAAGATGTTTTTTTTCTTAAGACTTTCTACTAATCTCCCTATATTTTGATCCATTCTATCAATCATTGCAGAATATATTGCCATTCTTAGATCCATTTCTCTTCGCTTTTCCTCTGACAAAGAGTTCCATGAAACAATATCGTCGTAGCTTAAATTCCATGAAGAATCAATAAGCCCCATTTCTATCATTCTTTTGTATCTTTCCTCTCGTAAGTTTTCCCATCCCTTAAGATAATTCCCTCTATACTTATCAATATCCTCTTTTGGTGCATGAAGGGGCCAATGAGGGGCATTATATGACAGGTATAAAAAAAATGGCTTTTCACTATTTTTTCTCTTAACCTTATTTATATATTGAATTGCTTTATCTGTAAAAGCATCCGTTGTATAATAATTTTCATCATCAATATTTAATTTTTGGTTACCCTCGAATATAGATCTTGGTTCCTCGGGTTTAAAATAATTACAAGCGCCAGCGATTGTTCCATAGAAATTTTCAAATCCTCTTTGAGATGGCCACTGATTTTTATCAAAAGAGCTCAGGTGCCATTTTCCACTCATTATTGTTGAATAACCAGATTCTTTTAAAACTTCGGCTATTGTAACAACATTAGAGCTTAATTTACCAGAATATTCAGGTGTTCCATAATTATGTTTATTTATATCACTAGGAGGGTTTGTGTGATGACCAATTCCCGCCTGGTGAGGATAGGTACCTGTTAATAGGGAAGCGCGAGTTGCTGAACACCTTGCATTATTATAAAACTGAGTGAATTTTAAGCCTTTTTTAGCAAGGTTTGATAGGTTTGGAGTATCAATTTCACCTCCATATGGGGCTATATCAGAGTAACCCATATCGTCTGACATAATTAAGATAATATTTGGACGCTCGGATTTTTTAAAAGTATTGACCTTTCTGTCACATGAATAAATAAAAATCAGAATAGAAATTGAAAAAAGTTTGACATTAAATGTATTCATATGCTATTATCTATTTAGTTTTTTGATTTTTGTTAAATAAGGGAGCCAAGGACCTTTTCCAGTCCTATCTTGTCTACTTATTGCCCTCATTTCTGTATCTACTCCCATATCACCCTGTTGCCTCATCCAATCCTTGAGCTTGTTCTTCATTTGTTTTTTTACTTCCTCAAAACCAGGTTGATTAGCTATATTATTTTTTTCATAAGGATCATTTTTTAAATCATATAATTCTTCATAAGGTCTTTTAAGGTATGTTTTTACCCATCTTAATTGCTTTTCAGTTTTGGCATTATTAACCCATGACTTATAAATTTCCATCGGAGGTATTTTTTCACCTCTTAAAAAACTGGGTCTTATACTGTCCTTAGCTGTAAGAATATTATAAAATTTTTCATCATAGTTTAGATTTAGAATGTATTTATATTTTTCAGATCTAACTGATCGAATTGGATATGATTCAGATCCATTAATTATACCTCTTGTTGTTTGCACACCATAAGTATAATCCCTATGATAGTTTTTCTCTCCTAACATTACATCTAAAAAGCTTTTACCATCAAAACCAGTGAGACCTTTAGAATCTGAAATACCTACATTAATTTTTGATGGGTCTTCACCTACTGCGTCAATTAGTGTAGGAATAATGTCCACATATTGAGTAATAGCACTAGTTCTGGTTTTTGGTTTAATTTTTCCAGGCCATTTTACAATAAAAGCAGTTTTTAGACCAAGATCATAACATGTCCATTTTCCAAAAGGATAAAAATACCCTTGCTCACTTGTAAAAATTGAGATGGTATTCTGATTTTTTTTTGAGTCATTAATTATTTTAAGAGTTTTACCTAAAAGACTATCCATATATGTAATTTCACTGTAATAACTACTTAATCCTTTTCTAGTAATATCCGAATCAACCATATACTCTGGCACTTCTAAAGTTTGAGGTGGGTATAATTCAAATTCTCCACGATTCCATGGTGTGTGGGGCTGATTTTGTGCAACAATTAAAAAAAATGGTTTATTTCCATTTATTACAGGTTTAATTTTATTTAAATCAATATCAGAACCGTTAAATCCAGTATCGTGCTGAACTCCCCCTAAATAATTTATTGGAAATGAATCCTTTGGACCATAATGCTTTTTACCTATAAGAGCAACTTCATATCCAAGATTTTTAAAATGGTGAGCAAAACTCTTTACACCATCAAAAACATTAGAATGATTTGGAAAAGCTCCACTTCTCACAGGGTATATGCCAGTCATAAGTTGTTGTCGAGATGGAGCACACATTGCTGTTGAGGTAAACATATTATCAAAACTTATTCCCTCATTAGCTAATTTTTCAATATTTGGTGTTTTAACAATTTTATTGCCATAAGGTTGACAATCATTCCAATTCATATCATCTCCCAGAAAAATCAAAATATTTGGAAGTTGATTATTTTGATAATTAGGTTTACAAGAAAATAAAATATAGAAAATAGATATAAGAAATAATGGTTTCATCTTATTGTAATATTATTTTTCTGTATTGATTATACGACTAAATTTGATTTAACCCTATGAAATTTGTGATTTATTTTTTTTTGACTATTATAATATTTTAAGGAACTAACTGCTTAAAATCGATAACTATTTAGTATAATTTAAATAAGAATTAGTTAGGTTTCTTTTAGAGTAAAAAACGATTTTGGATTAAATAATCCACTTATTTTAATTTAGACATTATGGTTTTTAAATCTTATTTTTAATACTTTAGATAATACTGAATTAGATTTTATAATACTAATTGTAAATCATCGGATAATGAATCGAAAATCATTTATAAAAAATTCTGCCATCGTTGGAACAGGTGGCTTATTCTTACCTAGTCTGAAAGGCTACGCACTTTCAAAATCTACCCAAAATATTTCAGCCAATGATCAAATCAATATTGGAAGTATTGGTATCAATGGAATGGGATGGGGGAATACCTTAAAAGCGATTGAAATTCCAGGAGTAAACCTTGTAGCTGTATGTGATGTAGATCAAAATGTGATTCAAAAAAAGTTAAACCACAAAGACATAGCACATATTAAAGACAAAATTAAGGTTTACAATGATTACCGAAAAATGTTGGAACAAAAAGATATTGATGTAATATATATTGGTACTCCGGACCACTGGCATGCCCTTATGATGATAGATGCAGCTGAGGCTGGTAAGCATATATATGTTGAAAAACCTATTGGCAATTCAATCGCAGAATGTCAAGCAATGGTTGCTGCCCAAAAAAAATATGGAAGTATCATTCAAGTAGGACAATGGCAAAGGAGTAGTATTCATTTTCAAGAGGCCATGGCATTTGTACACAGTGGAAAACTGGGTCCGATCAGAACAGTTAAAGTATGTTGTTATCAGGGATGGATGCGTCCTCAACCCAAAGTAGCCGATAGCGAACCACCAAAAGGGGTGAACTATGATGCTTGGTTAGGTCCTGCTCCCAAAAAACCTTTTAACTCAAGCAGATTTCATTTCCATTTTAGATGGTTTTGGGATTATGCTGGAGGACTAATGACCGATTGGGGGGTTCACCTGCTGGATTATGCATTGATCGGAATGAAGGCAACCGTTCCCAAAACCATTGTAGGCCTGGGGGGAAAATTTGCCTATCCCGATTTAAGTCAGGAAACGCCTGATACCCTAACTACACTGTATGAATTTGATAAATTTAATTTGGTTTGGGATTCTGCCATGGGCATTGACAATGGTTCTTATGGAAGAGATCATTGTATTGCTTTTATTGGAAACAATGCAACACTTGTTCTGGACAGAAGTGGATGGGAAGTTATCGAGGAAAAAAGAAGTGAAAATAAGGTTTTGATCCCTTTACAAAAAAAATCAAATAATGGTCACAGACAACATCAGTACAACTTCATTCAAGCTGTAAGAGAAAATAAACCCGAAATATTAAATTGTAATGTAGAAGATGCGGCTCATGTGGCAAAAATTGCGCAAATGGGTAACATTTCTTTTAAAGCCAATCAAAAATTAAATTGGTTGGCTGAGAAAGACAAATTTGCTGATCCTAAAATAAATCATACCTACCTAGCAAAAGAATATTTCAACGGCTATCAACTGCCCAAATTTGACTGACCCTCCCAATGACAAAAATTTTATCCACTGCACCTGGACGGGTATGTCTGTTTGGAGACCATCAGGACTATCTTGAACTTCCCGTTATCGCGTGTGCTATCGATCGGATGATGGAAATCTATGCCAAAGAAAACGGAAAAGATCACTTTGAGATTAATATGCCTGATATGAATCAAAAAAGGATCATCCCTCTCCATCAAGACTTTAACGAAATTAAACGAGGTGATTTTCTAAAAATTGCACTCAAAGTTTTACAAAAAAAAAATATTGTTCCAAACAAAGGATATCATTTGACCATAAGCAGTAAAATTCCAATTAATGCAGGCTTATCAAGCTCGTCTGCATTGACTATTTCATGGATTCAGTTCCTTATCGCTGCTTTTTCGGAGCGATCAACTTCCCCTAAAGAATTGGCCTTACTTGCCTATGAAACTGAGGTGATCGAATCAGGCTCCTCAGGAGGAAAAATGGATCAATTTACCATTGCTATTGGTGACACTATTTTTTTGGATACCAATACCGATCAGGTACAAAAATTTAATGATTTAAAACTTGATTTGGTGGTCGGTGTATCGGGTTTGTCAAAAGATACTTTTGGAACGCTATCTCACCTGAAAAGCAATGCTTGGAAAGCAATCAATCAAGTCAAAGCCCAAATCCCAGACTTCGATATCGCCCATAGTAGCATAGACGATTTAAAAAAAAATTTGAGATGTGTCGAGACCTCATTAAAGCCATATTTCTATGCTGCTGTATCTAACCATGATATTACTCAAAAAGCACTCAAAACATTAGAACATGAACCATTAAACCCTCATATCTTAGGTGAATTAATGAATCAACACCATCGTATCCTAAAATCCTACCTCAAAATCACACCCCCTTTGATGGATAAAATGATTGATGCAGCGAACGAAAATGGGGCATTGGGTAGCAAAATTGTAGGTTCTGGAGGAGGTGGTTGTATCGTGTCAATTGTCAAAGATCAAGATAAGGAACGAATCATTGAGGCAATTAAAGCAACTGGAGCTAGTGATGCTTTTGGGGTTAACATTACTAAAGGAGCTTTGCTAAAAACCCTATGATATGACTGAAAATATAATCATTCTGGCTGGTGGGGTTTCCTCAAGAATGAAAAAATCTATAGACCAAAATCTTTCTCCTCAAAAGATTGCCCAAGCCAACAAATTAAGTAAAGGCTTAATCGAATTGAGAGGAAAACCTTTTTTGAGTTATTTGCTTGATAATATTTTAAAAGCAGAATTTAAAAATGTTTATATAATTACGGGAGAAAATTCTCAAATATTTCGAAAGGCGTTTGAAAATAATCCCAATTTTAAGTCTCTTAAAATCCAATTTGCAACTCAATACATCCCCGATAACCGAGAAAAACCTTATGGTACTGCAGATGCCTTGTATCAGTGCCTTAATCAATATCCTGATTTAAAAGATGATACATTTTGTGTCTGCAACAGCGATAATCTGTATTCGTTGAACGCCTTAAAAATTCTTAAAAATGCCAATTCACACCAAGCAATTTTGGCCTATGATATCGACCACCTAAAATATCCTATAGAGAGGATTTCACGTTTTGCAGTGATGAGATTCAACGAAAATTATCATCTATTAGACATTGTCGAAAAGCCGGAAACCAATAAAATCAATAGTTATACCGACGCTTTTCAAAAAATCAGGGTGAGTATGAATATCTTTCTGTTCGATGGAAAATCATTTTTCAAATACCTAGAGAGTTGCCCCGCTCATTCCGTTAGAGACGAAAAAGAACTACCCACAGCTTTGATGAACATGATTGAAGACAATATCAAGGTTATAGGAATTCCAATTGCAGAACACGTACCGGATTTAACTTCCAAATCTGACATCACGGAATTAGAAAAGTTTTTTAAAAATCAATAATCTTAATGTAATGTTTGACAAACTCTACATTATCTCAAAGTAAATTTTAAAATCATTATAAATCATTTTATCTTTGTCCCTTAATTAAATAGCAAAATCAATGTCCAACCACTTATCATTTAGGTCGGGAAATCCGGTGCTAGGTAAAACTACCTTCTCAAATACATCAGTTGTCTCAGAAACCATGACCATCAATGGAACCGTCAACAAAACTGCGATTAGTTTGTTGTTATTGATAGGAACAGGTTATTTAACATTCAACAGCATCAATCCTGGTATATTGGTTGCCTGCGGTATTGGAGGTTTTATTGTAGCAATAGTAACTGTTTTCAAAAAAGAATGGGCCCCAATTACAGTCCCAATTTATGCGATTTTGGAGGGAGGTTTACTCGGAGGGATTTCGTTCATGTACAACAGTCTTTATGACGGTATTGTAACCGATGCGATTTTCCTTACAGTAGGTATTTTATTATCACTACTGGTTGCTTATCGATCGGGATATATCAAACCTACCGAAAATTTTAAATTAGGAATTTTTGCCGCAACTGGAGGGATCGCAATTGTCTATTTAGTAAATTTTGTGATGGGGTTTTTTGGCTCTGGTATGGGAATCATGCAAATTGACAATGCTTCTCCCATGAGTATTGGATTTAGTATAGTGGTAGTGATCATTGCTGCACTTAACTTAGTTTTAGACTTTGATTTTATCGAGGAAGGAGCTGAAAAAGGAGCTCCAAAATATATGGAATGGTATGGTGCTTTTGGCCTTTTAGTAACCTTAATATGGCTATACCTTGAGATTTTAAGACTTTTAGCCAAACTCAATTCAAGAAGATAATTTTTGGTATTGTTCGGTACTAATTTGGTTCTGATCAAAAAATAACTTTTTACTTAATTCTATGTGTGCGCACACGAACATTATATCAAATAAAAGTAGTTGAACTTCTTCGACTAATTTATTGTGTTATGAAAATTTTTGATAGATATTTTATCGCTTTTATATTTCTTGGATTATATCAAAACTTCCACGGGCAGGATGTATTTCCAGAAATGAATGTGAAATTTATATCCTCAACTATTTCCATTGATGGATATGATTCGGAAAAAGTATGGAAACTTGCCGACTCAACATATATTAATTGGAGATATTTTCCAGACAATGAAAATAATTTCGAAAATAAAACGCAGCTCAAAATATTGTATGATGATAGTAATATTTATCTAATGTGCAAAGCATATTCAATTTCAAACAAGTATGTTATTCCATCGCTTAAATGGGATTTTAGCGGAAGGGCAGCTGATAAAATTAATTTTGTTTTCGATACTTTTTCAGATGGAAACATAGCCTATATGTTTGGTTCCAATATGGCTGGAGTAAAAAGTGATATTCTAGTCTCAAATGGAGGAGTCGGAACTCCAAGAAGTGATCTTAACAGAACCTGGGATTCAAAGTTTGAAGTCGAGGGACAAGTTTTTGATGGTTTTTATACAATTGAAATGAAAATACCCCTCTCAACTATGAATTTTCCAAAAGGTGTTGATTCATGGAGATTTAATTTCTTTAGAATAGACCCCTCTGAAAATCAAAAAACGAGTTGGTCTAAAATTCCCCAACAATTCAGGGACTACAACTTAGCATTCATGGGTAAAATTAATTTTGAAAAACCATTGGGAAAATCAAATGCAAAAATTTCAGTAATCCCTTTTATAAATTCAATATCGATTTCGAATTTCGAGGAAGATTTTAAAAATGAGGAAATTTCAATTGGAAGTGACATTAAAGTTCCTATAGGAAACGGTTTAATGCTTGATTTAACTTACAACCCTGATTTCTCTCAAGCAGAGGTAGATGATGAAATAGTTAATTTGAGAAGATTTGAAATTAAACTCCCTGAAAAAAGACAATTTTTTCTTCAAAACAGTGATATTTTTTCAAACTACGGTGCAGTTAGAACTATTGCACCCTTTTTCACTAGGAGAATTGGTTTAGCTAGAGATCCAAATGGAAATTTAATTGAAAATGATATTATTGGAGGTATTAGATTAAGTGGGAAAATTTCAAATGGATTAAAAATAGGATTGCTTTCTATGCTCACAAATGACGACATATCAAATGAAGTTCCTTCAAATCTAAATACCGTTTTATCTCTTAATCAAAAAGTTTTCAATAGATCTGCAATCAAATTTCTTTTCATAAACAGAGAAACTACTAAAGATTACGACTTTGTTGATAAAAATGACAAATTTAATCGTCTTTTGGGCTTGGAATATGATTTGAATTCAGTTGATAATGTATGGAATGGTAGATTTTTTACTTACAATTCTTTTAGTCCCTTAAAAAAAGAGAATGGTTTCAGCGGTGGTGTGAGGGTCAAAAGGGAAACAAGGGAGCAAGAGATTAGTTTTGAGTATTCTTATTTAGGCGACGATTTTAGATCTGATTTGGGAATATTAAGAAGGGTTGGCATTTCTAAATTTTGTCCTTTTTACGCCTACAAGATTTACCCCTCTACCAAAAAAATTAATTTTTTCAGATTTGCTTACTATCATTGGCTTTGGTTTAAATTAAAATCTTCAACTCAAAATATTCATGAAAATAATTCATTAATCATGATTTCAGCTAATTATAAAAATCAAAGTAGTATTGAATTTAGATTTTTTAATTCAAATGAGTTTCTACCTAATAATTTTGATCCAACTGGAATAAATCCAGAGTCACCATTATTGGGTGGTAATACCTACCAGTCGAGATTTATTCAATTAGGTTATAATTCAGACCCATCGAGAAGATTTTATTACAGTACATCGCATAACTATGGAAAGTTTTATAACGGTAGAAAATACACGTTTGATAATAATTTATTTTTACGATTTGAGCCAAACTTAATCGCAAGTCTAAAACTCAATTATGACATCATAAGCTTAGATCATCTGGCAAAAAAATCTCATCTTTGGCTGGTTGGTCCTAAATTTGATTTTTCTTTTTCTAAAAAGCTCTTCTGGGCTACTTTAATACAATTCAATTCACAATCGGAAAACCTCGGTATAAATTCACGCTTGCAGTGGAGATTTACTGGACTCTCTAATTTATTTTTAGTTTATAATGATAATTATTTAGTTCAAGAAAACCAACAGTTATCTCCTCGTGTAAGAAGTATAAACTTAAAAATCAGCTATTGGTTTTAGTAAATCGACGTTTCTTGGCTAATTAAAACAAAATTTCCTAGGGCTTAAAAAAATCTTCTTCACTGATGACAGAGAAATTACCTTCCATAGAGGCGTCATAGAAAAAAGTAAAAACATGTCGTTCGCCATAATTTATCACTGTTTTTTGAAGATCTTCAAAATAAAACTCTTTCGATTTGTATTGTAGATAAATTCTAGAAATTGGTAAACCTGTAAATAAATATTCATCATTATTACGAATATAAATATGATTAAGGTAATTTCTGTATTGGTCGCGCACACAAACAATTATATCGTGATCTACAGTATTTTTGACCAATAAATAAGTGTTGGAAATGTGTGATATTACATCTTCAGGAAAACGATCTGCAAAAGTCTTATCACCAGTACTACCCCTTTGTGAATAAATTGTGAGGGAATAGGTTAGAGAAAGAACTACAAAAAGTATGCGGCTAATTAAGCGTTTCATTAAAAGATCTTTTAATAAAAATAATGATATATTGATAAATTAATTAAGCTTCTACCCAAATTTAATTACGATTTAAAAATTCAATAATTTCATCAATCACCCTTTCATCCCTTAAAATTCTGCGGTGACCAAGTCCTTGAGTGATCATAAGGCTTGAGTTTTTTAAATTTTTTTCAATGTTAATAGCATTAAATACCTCAACTTCCTTGTCATCTTCATCATGGATTACAAGAGTCTTAGCTTTAATTTTTTTAGCTAATGAGGAACCAGAAAACTCAAGAATATTTCTTTGAGTTTTTCTAAAAAAATATGAAATCATAAGTTTTTTTGATTTTTCTCCTAATTGAATTAAATCAAAATATTTTTCAAAAATATCTTTCATTTTATCGAAAGGGCTTATTAAAATAAGTTTTTTGATTTTTGAAATTCTGACACAAACTTCGCAACTAGTAATCCCACCACCTGAGTGGCCTAGAATTGCCTCAAATGGCCCAAGCTTTTTTATCAATTCCTCTTGTGAAATGATAAACTCTGGAAGGTTTGTGATCAGTCCGTCAGATTCTCCATGAGCTGGAGCATCGAATGCGTAAACGTTATAGTTTGATAGCATCAACCTTTCAATTATTTTATAAAAATTTGTTGCTCGACCACTCCAACCATGCATAAGTAATATTTTTGGTCCTTTTCCTTGCCAATTATAACAAACAACCCTTTTATGTAGACCTTTTATTAAAATAGTTTTTTTTTTAGCCTTAGATAATATAGGAGCTTCCCTTAAAGGCATTTTATATTTAAAGGGTTTAGAAAAGAAAAAAGCTGCAAACCTCATACCGAGATAGGGATGAAATAACTCTAAAGTTTTTAATGAAAAAATAAATCCTTTGGGAAGAACAACTCCTTGATTATCGTTTCGGGGTTTTTTCATCAATTTAAGTTATTGGTAAGGTATAACATGTTTATAAATTTAAGAATACTACGCTTCTAATATACATACCGAATATATTTTTTTAGATCAGTAAAACATATTCAGAAATTAAATGAGCTTCTAAAAAAATATTTTGAAAAAAAATCTTAAATTGAAATTACTTAAACTTTAATTTATGAAAATTTTAAAAAATTTATTAATCGTTTTTTCAGCTATAATAATATTTTCTTGTCAACCGTCTGTTGAGTCAGCACCAGAAATTGATCTTACAACTTATAAACTCAATTTAGAAACTGCCCAAAAACTTTTTGCTACTTTTTCAAGTGAAGATATAGATAGTCAAAAGCCGCTTTTATGTCCTGGGTTAACACACTATTCTCCTTTTTATGGAAGTGAACCCTCTAATGTTGATGGGTTTTTGGCAGCGAGTAAAGCATGGATGGATAATTTTGACGAAATTACCTACACCGACTCAAAATGGTTCCCTGGTACTGATCAGTCTGGCAAACCTGATGGTTCTGTGATGACTATGGGAAAATGGACCGCAAAAAATACTATGACAGGAAATGTAATTAACATAGGTGCATTTCACACATTTATTTTTAACAAAAAAAATCAAATCCACGAGACTAGAGATTTTTTTGATGCATCTGGTGTAATGGCAGCTGCGATGAAAACTGAGTAATCAATTAGTAATTTAGAAAAACAAAACCCTCCTTCATGGAGGGTTTTTTAATTAATATAATAGATTTGAAATATGTATATGGTTTAATTTGTTTATGATAAATAAAAGTTAAGTGCTATTAGTCAGGTCAATAGTTTTGATCAGTTCAATTTTACTGAATTAGCTAAAAATAAGATCAAGATGCTGGCAATTGAGAGGTTTTAATACCAAAATGAATCTAACACTCATAATCAAACTTGTAAAGACGCATCATAATTTTTAACTTTATTTGAATAATTGATATTACATGTTTAAAACAAAAAATTTAAGTACATCATGAAGCGCAGTTTAGTTATTGCATCTACTTTCACTGTATTATTGTTTTTACTTCTTCTTATTCCACTGGACGGCAGTGTGGACAATACTTTTTTGTTTTTTATCGGAAGGTTTCACCCAATACTTCTTCATCTTCCCATTGGCGCTTTGATAGTTCTTTTCCTTATGGAAATAATTAATAGTTTTCGGTCAGAACTAAATTTAAATGCTGCTTGTGATATTTTACTTTGGTTTTCGGTATTGAGTATTATCCCTACCATTTCTTTAGGTTTTCTTTTAGCTTCGAGCGGAAACTATGAAGATGAATTATTAAATTTTCACAAATGGTTGGGTTGGTTTACAGCACTAATTTGTGTTTGGTTAGTGGTCTTTCGACAACAAAAATCCCCCAAAAATCCCAATGGTGTATCCCACTTTTATAAAGTTTTTTTAACCATAAATGTTGTATTAATATCATTAGCAGGGCATTTTGGAGGGCATTTGACTCATGGGGAAGATTATCTAACAAAATATATGCCCACAGCAATGAAAACCCTTTTAAATATCGACGATAATACCGATGATTATATGGTAATCAATACCGTGGCTGATTCCACCTCGAAAGAGGCAATTTATTTCAAAAATAATATCAGACCAATTGTAAAAACCTACTGCTTTGAATGCCATGGGGAAGACAAACAGAAGGGAGACATGCGATTGGATACTTTGCATTGGAACATGATGAGTGGACGTGATGCTGAGAGATGGTACTCCGCTTTGAATGTTATTAACTTAGGGGAAATGCCCCCGAAAAAAAAGCCCCAATTAAACCATGAGGAGCGTCGTGAGCTCGTAAACTGGTTGTCGAGTAATCTAAAAAAAGCAACTTTAGCAAAGCAAAAAGATAATAAAAGTGTTATGCGAAGGTTGACTAAAGTTCAATATACCAAAAGTTTAAATGAATTGCTTGGCGTATCTGTAAACTTTGGTGACGTTTTACCTAATGACGGTAAATCCAAAATGGGATTCAGCAACAACGGAAATATCCTTCAGACCTCAGCACTTCATATTGATTACTATCAAAAAATAGCCAGAGAGGCCTTGGACAAGGCTATTGTTTTTGGACAAAAGCCAGAGTCAAAAAGATATAAAGTTACTTTGGGGAAAAATATAGGAGATGGTCATTCAGGTGCTGAATTTGGAGGGTATCAAACAGCACCTGTCGATAACGAGGATTTATTAGTGGAAATCTTAAATGGTGAAGGTAATCCCATTCAATATATACCTGAATTACAAAGGGATTCTTTGACCCAGATAAAGAATAAAATTGGAATTGGCATGAGGGGATCTGCCAGCAATCGTTATACTATTGTCAAAGAAGGAATGATTTTGAATTCGGCTTTACCCGCCAAGGAAGTCACACCAAAGTCGTGGCAAGGACCTTCCCCCAATTTAAAATTATTGGTCAAAGAAGATTTCCCAAGGACTGGTGATTTTGCTTTTAGGATAACAGCTTCAAAAGGCTACCATTCTATGACTATTGAGCGACTCATTGACTTAAGAAATAATGAACCAGCAATCTTATCATCAAAATCGATAAATATAGTTTCCAAGAATCTCCAATACAATAAGGATTTTGTTTTGAAGAACAAGCGATGGTTAATGCCCAAGGACGTTGCTAAACATGTAGAGGCAAAGTTCACATACCAAATACCCAAGTCGGGTATATATCAAATAGATTTAGTTCACCCCTATGTATCAGATGATGCATCGCCTTCATATCGAATAAGTCTTTTGGGGGGTAAAAAAGAAGGTATAGTTGGAAAGCGCATCAATATGAAAGAGGCCTATAAAGAAAGTGAGAAAATCACAACTCCCATTACATTAGTTTACCTGTCTGAGGGAGAACACAAAGGAACTATAGGTGGGAAGTTTTTTGTTGGGTTCAGCCATATTGTAATCACCCCTTTGCAAGAGGATGATCCTTTGCCCAAAATACTGGAGGAAGAGGCTATGAAAGATAATTCAAAATACGATGGTGTCAATCCCTCAATTCAAGTATTTGCAGGTTCCAGGACAGATGACGGAATGGATTACAAAACCTTTGCAAAATCTGCAGAAGTAACTGCGCCAATGGGAGAAATTCAAAATTTTGAGTTTACCGGAAGATTGGAAAACCTTCCCATTCCTTTGGGCAGTGATGACGTAAGTGGAGAATTGGCGAATATATTCACGATTGGTCTTTGGAACAACCATCTTGTTAAAGAAAGCAGTCAAAAGGGTCCCCCCTTGCTAGTAAGATCAGTAGAATTTGAAGCACCTTATTATCCTGTTTGGCCTCCAGAAAGTCACACAACCATATTTTTTGATTCTCCGAACAAAAACGATCATGAAACTTATGCCAAAGAGGTCATCAGTCTTTTTATGCAACGTGCCTTTAGAAGGCCACTTGATTCCCAAGAAATCAATCGCTATATGAGTTTTTGGAAGCATATTAAAGATGACTTTGACCGTTTTGAAGATGGGGTGAAAGAAGTTTTAATCGCCATTATGTGTTCTCCCAATTTCATCTACCTATTTGAACCTGAAATTCCTGAATCGGGAGTATCTAAGGATCAATTTTATTTAGCCTCACAGTTGTCATATTTCCTTTGGAACACTTCTCCAGATGAAACCTTAAATACATTGGCTGCAGAAGGGGATTTATACGATGAGTTGTCTGAGCAAATTGATCGGATGATTGAAAGCCCAAAAATCTCTCAAATGATTAATTCCTTTAGTTATGAGTGGTTGCGGTTGGATCGCCATAAAAGCATGGATGTAAACGTGGAGGAATATGAAGATTTTACTCGGTTTGTCAAAGAGGATATGTTTGAGGAAACCTACCATTTTGTTCACCATGTCTTAAAAAACAATTTGAGTATTTTGAATTTTATAGATTCGGACTTTGCCATGCTCAATCAGAACTTAGCTGAATTTTATGGCATTGATGGCGTAGTAGGAAATAAATTTCGCCCTGTGACCCTTAAGAAAAATCGAGAAAGAGGAGGTTTACTTTCACAAGGATCATTTTTAAGTGGGCATTCAGATGGAGTTCAAGCCCATGCGATCAAAAGAGCAGTTTGGTTAAAAGAAAAAATATTGGGTGATCACCCACCCCCACCTCCTCCAAACGTTCCCGAATTGGATCCGGAAACTCCAGGTTTTGAAAATCTTACACTCAAAGAACAGTTATTCTTACACAGAAATAAAGTTTCTTGCATGGATTGCCATCAAAAAATTGATCCTTTTGGTGTGGTATTTGAAAATTACGATGCTGTTGGGCGTTTTCAGTTAACCTCAAAAGACAAGCCTATTGATTCCAAATCAAAACTTCCTGATGGTACTGAGGTAGAGGGAATAGAAGGTATTAAAGATTATATTTTAAAATTAAAAAAAGACGATTTCACAAAATCTCTAGTGGAAAATCTTTTTGCTTATGCAATCGGTCGCGATATAGGTTTTGCCGATACAGAGGAAATTAATAATATTGTAAAAGAAGTTATTGATGACGGTTATCGTTTCAGAACAGTAATTGAACAAATCGTTTTAAGTCCTTCTTTTTACAAAAAAGAAAAAAGTTGGTTCAATAAAATCTTTGGAAGATGAAAAAAAAATCTTGGCATATAGACCGTCGGACCTTCATTAGAGGTATGGGAGTTACTTGTATGTTACCATTTTTTGAGGGAATGGCAATGACCAGTTTATCAAAGTTTGCAAAACCTGTCTCTCCCAAACGATTGTGTATTTTATACTTTCCCAATGGAGTGGGATTGCCACCTAAGGAGAGTATTTATCACAAAAACTGGAGTTGGTTCCCCATCGGTGAAGGAAGTAACTATAAGCTGACAAAGTCTTTGTCACCCTTATCCCCTTTCAGGAGTGATATGTCAATAATGGGGGGCTTAAGTCATCCATTCAGTCGCAATGTTCTAGGTCATATGGCAGGGGATTCTTTTTTAACTGGAGGTGACCTACGTAGTGAATACAAGAATACTATTTCATTAGATCAAGTAGCTGCTGAGAAACTTAGCCATTACACCCGTTTTCCATCACTTACATTGTCTACTGATGGAGGTGTAGGCTATAAATCAAGAACATCAACCCTTTCATTCAATTCGTCTGGAAAACCTATCCCATCGGAACACCGCCAACGAGAAATTTTTGAACGCTATTTTTCACCCAATGGGGGCGCTCCAAGCCACCAAAGAAGAAAAAGTATCCAACAGGGTATGAAAATAGTCGATCTCGTTTTGGAGGACAGTAAAACCCTAAAAAATCGATTGGGATCAAATGACAAAGCCAAATTAGATGAATATTTAACATCCTTGGATCAAGTAGAGAAGCAACTTACAAGAAACGAGAAATGGTTGGATGTGCCAATGAAAGAATTTGATGCCAGTCTAATCAATCTTGATGTCGACCCTACTGCTGCTCCTGAAGATTATGTCCGATCCATGATGGATCTGATGATCCTTGGGTTTCAAACTGATGCAACTAGAGTAATCAGTTATTTGATGGCGCGGGAGGATGGAATGGGATTTGGTGATAATTTTCCAAAAATAGCACTAGGTCTTCAAGGTCATCATACCATTTCTCATGATAAAGCCACCGGACATTGGGAGAATTGGGGACGTTTAGATCGTTGGTATGCGAAACAATTTGCTTATTTCATTAACAAAATGAAAAATACAAAAGATATACACGGATCATTACTTGACAACACACTCATACTCTACGGAAGTGCATGCAGCACAACCCACAATGCGAGGAATTATCCTTTGATTTTAGCAGGTGGATCAAAAATGGGGGTCAACCATGGAGAATACACAGTATTTGACGAAAAGCAGGAGAGATTGTCAAACCTATACCTAAACATGCTCAATAGATTAGACGTTGATTCCGAAAGTTTTTCGGATAGCACAGGAAAGTTGTCAACTTCTATTTTATAAAAGCATACGAATTCCTTCTAAGAAGATTATTTCTCCAACTTTAAAACGGCATACTTTCCTTTATTCCATCCGTGGACCAAAATATACAATTGTTTTGAACCATTTTTAGCAGTAATTATATGGGGCCAAACCTGATGAATATTTGTTAAATTTGGAATTTCCAAATCACCGGGTACTATGGTCGATTCAAGCTGAGTCCCAGTGTGTACATAGATAGGAGCTGATTTTTGGTTTCCAATGGCTTGCAATGCATTCAAAAAATAATGTTCCGACTTATAAGAAAGGTTACAAACAAGACTACCCTTAGGGATTTCATCAAAAATTTCAAGATATTTTCCCTTTTTAGTGAACTTAACCACTTGTCCCGCTGCTCGGTTTGCAACATAAATGTGATTCTTATGCGCATAAACTCCATGTGCGGTTTTGAACTGACCAGGTTTGTCTCCTTTTCCACCCCACGCAAGACGACCCCAAGTCCAAGTACCATTATTTTCAACAATTGTGAGTATAAAATCTCCCTTGGAATATCCGTGAGCCACATAGATTGTTCCCATCAAATAGGTTACATCAGTTACACCAAAATTACTATCATCTAAAGCAAAAAATTGGTTGGCTTCCTCAAATTCGAATTCTTTTCCAGTAGGTTTTAATACTTCGCTGATAATCTCTCCGTCTAGGGTCAATATGAGTACTCTTTTTCCTTCCTGAGCCAATGCAAGGAATTTTTCTCCTTTGTGAACAAAGAAAACAATACCATGAATGTTATCCTTTAATCTTTCATCAGTTCCAATTATTGTCCAGTGGGTCAGGTCAGAACTAATGGAGCAAAGGCCGTAGCCAGGAATTCCTGTGTAAACAATTCCTGTTTCCGGATCTTCATTAAAACCACCATGCATTTTGGGCTCGAACAAAATGGCTTCTTTTGGAAATGCAGCGGTAAGTTTTTGGTCCCATGAAAAAATAAAGTCTCCTTTTCCCGTTACCAATTTTACTTTATCGGCATATGTCGTGTCTTCTGAACTACTATGGTGTTTAACATCTTTATGAGTATGATGATTTTTGTTTAATTGTGACAACATTGGTGTCGAAAGACCGAGTGCAATCAAGGTTTTGATTACCAAAAATGCTGTTCTATTCATAATGGTTTGTTTATGCACTTAATTTACGTTTTTTTTATAACTCTAACGTCCAACGAGTCTAAAAATAGGTAAGAGTTTACAGGTAAATTATGGTAGAAATAATATTTTAAAAAAAAAATCCCACAGGTATTGATTATATATAGTATGGGTTTCTAAAATCGGAGAGACAAGGACTCGTACCTAAATTAAATACAGTAAAAATCTTATAAGAACAGAGTAATTACCTTAATAAATATAATCCTTTTTATTTTTTTAATCGTTTTAATCGTTTTTTAATACATTTGGACAATACACATTTTCTTTAACATGGGATCCTTAAAACTTTTATTTCCATCGAGGTTATGTTTTATTTAATAGGTTAATTAAACAAGTGAAATAAACAACTAATAATAGTAGTATAGTAGATACAATTTTGATATTTAAAATTGACTAAATCAAAAATATTTGATGTAATAATAGTAGGTGGAGGCTTGGCAGGATTGACAAGTGCAATTCATTTATCAAAGGTCAATCAAAATGTTTTACTCATCGAAAAAAACTCATATCCAAAACATAAAGTATGTGGAGAGTATATTTCAAATGAGGTAATTCCATATTTAAATTTTCTTGGAATTGATCCTATTAAAGAAGGAGCAAAAAAAATTACCAAAGTTCAAATCAGTACAACAAAAGGAAATTTAATTACAGGAGAACTCCCACTGGGCGGTTTTGGGATGAGTCGATTTTTTTTGGATACTTTACTATTAAAAAAAGCAGTTTTTAATGGGGTAAAAGTTTTAAAAGACTCCGTTAGCACAATTAGCTTCAAAGACGGAATTTTTTTGGTAAAAACAAAGAACTCAAAATCTTATAAGAGTAAAATCACTATTGGTGCTTTTGGTAAAAGATCAGACCTAGACCAAAAAATGAAAAGGAAATTTATTCAAAATAAATCACCCTACTTAGCAGTGAAAATTCATGTTAAAGGAGATTTCCCAGATAACATGATTGGTTTACATAATTTTAATGGTGGGTATTGTGGAGTATCTAAAGTAGAAAATAATTCCATTAATTTGTGTTATATTACTGACTACGAATCGTTTAAAAAATTTAAGAATATTTCAAATTTTCAAAGGAAAGTTGTTTATAAAAATAAATATTTAAAAAAAATATTCGAGCAGTCAACTTCTGTTTTTGAAAAACCTCTAACAATCAGCCAGATATCATTTGAAACTAAAAAACCTGTAGAGAATCATATAATCATGTGTGGAGATTCAGCAGGAATGATTCATCCATTGTGTGGAAATGGTATGGGAATGGCAATCATAAGTGCTAAATTGGCAAGTAATCTAATTTTGCAGTTTTTAAATGGAAAAATCAAAACAAGAGAATGCTTTGAGAAAAAATATACAAAATACTGGAACAGAGAATTTAAATCACGACTTCTGACTGGACATTTCATAGCCAGGTTATTTAAAAATAAAACCATTTCTCAATTTACCTATTCCATTTTAAAAATGATTCCTTTTTTATTAACTGTAATGATAAAGTTTACCCATGGTAAAAAGATAAAAATTATATGAACTTTTTGGTTGACACTACAAATCGATCTAATGAAATTGAAATCATGGATGATTTTAGTTTGAAGGGGGAGATTTTAAAAGACACATTAGATAAGTTAGAACTTACAAACAGACTACTAGGTGGTAATAAAGTAACGATTTTAGGTTTAAAAAAACTTATAAAAAAAACACCCAAAAATAATATTATCAAAATAATAGATTTGGGTTGCGGGCATGGTGATATTTTAAGAGACATCGCAAAATTTGGAAAAAAAAATAAATATTCCTTCAATCTTGTGGGTATTGATGCAAATATCGCGGCAATAGATTATGCCAGAGAACTATCAAAAGATCATCCAGAAATTTGTTTTAAATCGATTGATATTTTTTCGGAAGATTTTAAAATGGAATCCTATGATGTTGTTTTGTGTACCTTATTTCTTCACCATTTTAAAAACAAAGAACTAATATCATTTTTGAAAACAACAATTCAGAAAGCAACAATTGGTGTTGTTGTTAATGATTTACATAGACATAAATTAGCTTACTATTTATTTAAACTCATTGGAATTTTTGTAAAAAACAAAATATTTAAAAAAGATGGCCTTACATCTGTTTTGAGAGCTTTTAAGAGAAAAGATTTGGAGCATATATCAAGTCAAATTAAAGTTCATTTTTCAATTCAATGGAAATGGCCTTTCCGATATTTATGGATAATGAGAAAAGATTTTATTAATTAAAATCTTATTTTGGAATTTTATGCACACAAAAATAGTATCAGTAGCAAAACAACTTCCACGTTATAGTAGGGAAACTAATGATATTATTCCCTATGTCAAAAATTGGATGAGTGGACAAGATAGCAGATTTAAAAGAAAAGTTTTAAAACTTTTCAAAGGGAGCGGTGTTAAAAGAAGATATTCAATTATGGACGTAGAGGAGGTCTTTACAAAATCATCATTTGAAGAAAAGAACAATATTTATATCCATGAAGCAACAAAGCTTGCCGAGCAATCTTTAAAAAAATCTTTAAAAAAGGCAAATTTACTGCCATCAGAAATAGATTATATTATTACTGTTAGCTGCACAGGATTTATGATTCCATCATTGGACGCTTATTTAATTAATAGTTTGAAAATGAAACAAGATATTATGAGACTGCCTGTGACAGAAATGGGATGTGTCGCTGGCGTTTCAGGTATCATTTATGGAAAAAAATTTTTAAATGCTAACCCTAATAAAAGAGTTGCTGTGGTTTCAGTCGAAGCACCAACAGCGACTTTCCAATTAGAGAATTTCTCAATGGAAAATATAGTTAGTGCTGCAATATTTGGAGATGGAGCCGCAAGCGTTATTTTATCGTCACACCAAGCCGATAAAGGACCTATAATTGTAGATGAAGGCATGTATCATTTTTATGATTCTGTTGATATCATGGGTTTCAAGCTTGTAAATACAGGATTGCAAATGATTTTGGATAAAAAGGTTCCAGAAATTATTTCAAATCATTTTCCATTGATTATTTATCCTTTTTTAGAAAAAAACAAGTTAAAGATTGAGGATATAAATCATTTAATTTTCCACCCAGGAGGAAAAAAAATAGTTCAAACGATTGAGGATTTATTTAAATCATTAGATAAAAATTTAGATGTCACTAAGGAGATTCTAAAATTGTACGGAAATATTTCAAGTGCAACTGTTTTATACGTTTTAGAAAGATTTATGAATGAGCAAAGACAAAAACAGGAGAGAGGTTTAATGCTCAGTTTTGGTCCGGGATTTACAGCACAAAGAATATTATTGCAGTGGTAAAAGAATTTCAGAATAAAAAAGAATGGGCTTTGATCCTAGGGGGTTCAAGTGGATTAGGTTTAGCTAGTGCAAAAAAATTGGCCCAACATGGAATGAATATATGTATCGTTCATAGAGATACTCGAGTACAGAGAAGAAATATTGATAAAGATTTCAAGGAAATAGCTGAAAATTCAAAAGGCTTTATAAGTTACAATGTAGATGCTCTTAATGCAGAAAAAAGGATATCAGTGATTAAGAGTTTAAAAACAGAATTAGAAGGAAATAAAATAAAAATTTTAGTGCATAGCATTGCAAGAGGAAATTTAAAACCCATGGTTTCTGATTCATTTCCAACATTACAATCAGATGACCTTAATCTAACCATAAACGCGATGGGAATTAGCTTGTATGAATGGGTTAAAGCAGTTTTTGATGCTAAATTATTCTCAAAAGACGCTCGAATCATTGGTTTCACAAGCGAGGGAAATAATAAGGTCTTGAAAAATTATGCAGCTATATCTGCAGCAAAAGTAACATTAGAGGCTATTGCTAGAAATATTGCATTAGAATTCGCCAGATTTGGAATTAAAGCGAACTGTATTCAAGCAGGAGTTACTGATACTGAATCTTTCAGGATGATTCCTTCAAGTAATGAAATTAAAAAACAATCTATTTCACGTAATCCTTTTGGTAGATTAACGTTACCAGAGGATATTGCTAATGTTGTATATTTACTAGCAAAGGATGAGGCTGCTTGGATCAATGGAACTATTATTCAAGTTGATGGAGGTGAACACCTCAAATAAGATATTATTATTATTCAGACTTTAAATATTTTATTATAAAATAAATCATAATTAATATCAATTGATTGGAAAAACTATCTTAGAGTCTTTACCCTACCAACCACCCTTTTTATTCGTGGATGAGCTGACTAAAATTACGGATAACGGGGTAACAGGAAACTATACTTTTAAGGAGTCTGAATACTTCTACAGAGGTCATTTTAAAGATTATCCTGTAACTCCAGGAGTCATTTTAATAGAAGTTATGGCACAAATAGGTCTAGTTTGTTTGGGAATATATCTGTTAAGAGAGAAATTTTCAGACATAAAAAAACCTCAAATAGCACTTACCTCAAACAATATAGATTTTTTTTTGCCTGTAAAGCCAAAACAAAGAGTTAATGTAGTTTCTGAAAAAATATATTTTAGATTTAATAAGCTTAAATGTAAGGTCCAGTTGTTTAATGAGAAAAACCAATTAGTTTGCAAAGGCGATATCTCAGGAATGTTAAAAATAAATGATAAAAAATAGAGTTGTAATAACTGGTATGGGAGTAGTGGCACCAAATGCCATTGGTTTAAAAAACTTTTTGAAAGCTATTAAAAAAGGAAAGTCTGGAATCAAGTTTCATAAAAAACTAAAGGACTTAAAATTTTCTTGTTGTATTGGTGGAGTTCCAAATGTTTCTGAGGAGATAAAAAATAAATACCTTACACCATTACAATTAAAAGGATTTAATAGTTCAGGTATTTTATATGGATGTATTGCTGGTATGGATGCTTGGAAAGATGCAGGTTTTAAAATTGACAGCCGGACTGAAACTGATTACAGTTCAGGTATGGTTTTTGGTACGGGAACATCAGGTGTTGAAAAATTTAGAGATTCAATTTATAAACTAGATAATTTAAAAGTTAAACGATTAGGCAGTAATGTAGTTTTACAAACTATGTCTAGTGGAATTAGTGCTTATTTAGGAGGAATTTTAGGACTTGGAAATCAGGTTACTTCAAACTCGTCTGCTTGCACTACTGGCACAGAGGCGCTATTAATGGGATTTGAGCGTATACGGTTTGGTAAAGCTTCAAAAATGTTAGTAGGGAGCTGTAGCGATGATGGCCCATACATTTGGGGCGGATTTGACGCAATGAGAGTGATGACCTATAAGTACAATGATTCACCTGAGAAGGGTTCTAGACCAATGAGCTCAGATGCATCAGGATTTGTCCCTGGAAGTGGTGCTGGTGCTTTGGTATTGGAGTCTTTAGAGAGCGCTTTAAAAAGAAAAGCTAAAATTTATGCAGAGGTTTTAGGAGGAAATCTAAATTCTGGTGGACAACGGAATGGAGGAACTCTAACTTCTCCAAACTCAAAAGCAGTACAAAAATGTATTTCAGATGCAATGAAGAATGCAAATATAAAAAGTGATGAAATTGACGCGATTAATGGACACTTAACAGCTACGATTAAAGACCCAGTTGAAATAGAAAACTGGAGCATATCATTGGGAAGAAAAGGAAAAGGATTTCCCTTTATAAATTCATTAAAATCAATGGTTGGCCATTGCCTTGCTGCTGCAGGTGCGATTGAAAATGTAGCAACAGTCCTTCAATTAAAACACCAATTCATTTTTCCAAATTTAAATTGTAGCGATGTACATCCAGATATTCTGAATCTGATACCGAAAGAAAAAATACCGACTAAAATGACAAGAGCAAAATTAAATATTATCGCTAAAGCAAGTTTTGGTTTTGGGGATGTCAATGCATGCATTATTTTTAAAAAATATTAACAAATTCTATTATGAGTTTATATTTCATATGTATATAATCCAAAATAAATGACAAGAGAAAAACTTATCACTTCATTACAAAAAATCGTAAAACCATACATTCAAGACCAAATAGCATTTGAAAACCTGAATGAGGAAACAGATTTTATAAATGATCTGAAAATTAATTCAGCTAATCTAATTGATATAATTTTAGATTTAGAAGATGAATTTGATATTGAGATTGATGACGAGTCTATGGAAAATATGCTTTCAGTTAAATCAGCTATAGACATAATTGAAAATAAATTAGCAGAATCATGATTGGTAATGATATAATAGATCTTGAGCTTACTAAAAAAGAGAGCAATTATCAGCGGGCAGGTTTTTTAAATAAACAATTTTCTTCAAATGAACGAGCACTGATTCAATCAACATCAAATACTTTTCATTTGATTTGGAGATTATGGAGTATGAAGGAAGCTGCTTACAAGGTATATACTCAACAAAATGAAAATCGTTTTTTTGCTCCAAAAAAATTTGATTGTAAAATTAGTTCTGGTTTGAATGGAATTGTTTATTTTGAAAACAAACTTTTTTACACATCAACAAATATTAATGATAAATACATTTTAACTTTAGCAAGCACTACAACAAAGACAAAAGCTTTTTCTCAAGTAGTGAATCCACTGTTATTAGATAAAATCATAAAAAACAAATTAGAGGATGAAACTAAGTTTTCCTCAGTGGAAATTGTTAAAAAAAAATCTGAAAATGGAGTTCCTTTGTACTACCATAAAAATATATTACTAACTAAATCTTGTTCAATTTCACATCATGGTAATTATGGAGTGTTTTCGTTGATACTGAATTAAGGTTTGAGACTTTAATTTTTATTAAACATAAAATCTGTCTCAAGAATCAACCAAAAAGGTTATAAATTTCAGACTGCCTAATTAAATTTCCTAGTGCTTACGCTTCGGCTTATACAAAGCACTTTAAAAAACAAGCTATACGCTGTGGAGTTATCTTAGGAGGCCATGCTGCAATTAACTGACTGATGAAACTTTAAAAACACCTAACTTTTTATCTAAACCTTACACAAAACCTTACACTAAAAAACAAACCCCTAGTATTAATAGGGGATTACAAGGTATTTGGCGGAGAGACAGGGATTCGAACCCTGGCAACGGTTACCCGTTGACAGATTAGCAATCTGCTCCATTACCACTCTGGCACCTCTCCTTAATTAAGAATGTAAATGTAATTCTTAAGAATCAACAAAACAAAAGTTTCATTTAAATTTAAAATCGTTTACTCGGGATATTCTACCCTTAAGTGGTAAATATTAATTAATTTTTTGGATAACACTTTTTTTACTGTTTCGATCTCCGATAGGGTAATATTACACTCGTGAAACTGTTTTTCATCAATTTGTTTGTTAACGACTGTATCTACAAACTGCTCAATTTTATTTACAGTAGGTTCTCTTAGGCTCTTAGAGGCAGCTTCTACAGCATCAGCCATCATCAATATTGCTGTTTCCTTAGAAAAAGGCCTTGGGCCTGGATAACGAAAGTCTTTTTCATCAACATCATCACCCATCTCTTGGGCTTTTTTAAAGAAAAAATAAACCCAGGAATTACCGTGGTGTGTTCTTATAAAATCAATGATACGATCAGGAAGTTTAAACTTTTTGGCCATATCGATACCCTCTGCAACATGATTGATGATGATTTTGGCACTTTGATCAGGGGGCATCTCCTCGTGGGGAGAAACACTACCGGTTTGATTTTCTGAAAAATAGGTTGGAGTTTTCATTTTTCCTATGTCATGATATAAGGCACCTACCCTAACCAATAAGGTATTAGCTCCAATTTCATTGGCAGCAGTTTCTGCCAAATTCGCTACCTGAAGCGAATGATGAAAAGTTCCAGGAGCACGATCAGAGAGTTCCTTTAATAATTTGGTGTTGGTGTCCGAAAGTTCAAGAAGTGAAACATCAGAAACCAATTTAAAGATTCTCTCGTAGAGATAAATTAACGGTTGGGCAAACAAGGTCAATAGACCGTTTAGTAAGAAAAATCCTATTACTATCAAATCGATTTTGTCAATTCCCCCTTCATGGGTAATCGTGAAGGCAATATAACCCACCAAATAAACCAAAACGATCCTACCGACAGTGATGAAAAGATTAGCTCGATTTTGCAATTGTGTTGTAGATAAAATCGTTACGATACCAGCCATCATCTGTAAAAAAACAAACTCAAAACTATTAGGCACAACAAAACCCAAGTTCAATACTGTAATCACATGGGTAAATAGTCCCAATCTGGGATCAAAAAATGTTTTTAGTATTAAAGGGAGAATACAAATTGGAACAGCATACAATAACCTCACATCAAAGTTCACCACTATGGTTGTTAAGGCAATAACTCCTACCATATTGAGAAATATAAAAGAAATTTCCCGGTTGTCTTGAAAAATGGAAGGCCTATAATTGTTGATGAATAAGATCAATGACATAAATGTCAAAACCACCAAAATGGTATACCCGAAGATAATCCAATAAAAACTATACTCATTCCACAACTGTGATGCATATTCTTCTCTAAGAGAAATCAGCATCTGAAGTTTTTCGCCCTCTACCACATCACCTTGTCTAATAATAATAGAATTTTCCTGAATCAATCCGCGATAAGGGGAAATGCCATCCAAAGATTCATTTAAAACATTTTCGGTAAACTTATCATCCAAAGCGATATTAGGCTGAACGATTTCAAAAAACAAGTTATAAAATTGAGTGGTGTAACTAGGGTATGCTGTATTTTGAATAAGATAATCTATTTTTTGTTTAAGGTTTTCTATGCTTACGAATTCAACCATATCCAACGTGGATTCAAAATTACCCTTTATCAAAAAAACACTTTCCCCATCTTTTTGATCAAAACCCAGCGGTAATACTCCATTGAGATATATTTGATCCAAAAGCAGAAGACCAAAATCATAAATAACTTTGTACTGATTACTGGAGGCGGGGAGATCAAAAAAATTGGTAAACTGAGCGTCAAAGGATTTTTTTACTGCCTCGATAACAGATAATTCTGCGCGATAGTAAGGAAGTTGTGCCTCCAATATAGCCTTTTTTTCAGATTCCAACTCCGCAGATGATTTCAATATCGAAAAATCAAAAGGGGAATATAAGGTCGCATACTGCCATGGCTTGCCCTTTTGAAATTCATATTTGAATTTGGCCCCTTTGGGAAATAAATAAACTATCAAGATACTGCAGGCCAACATTAAAATAGCCTTATAAATAAGGTGTTGGTTAGTTAATATTATGCGCCAAAGGTTTTTCAATACTCGAGGAATTAAATTTTCAAATTTAGGGAAATATGAGGCTTAGAGAGTGAATTTAAAAATGTATTTCGAAAATTATGCCTGCATTTTGATTATTTTTGGTAATAATGATAAATATCTATTGGTAACTAAACACCATTTATTAAACTAACCGATTTGAATTACGGTATCTGCCATTTGGGGATGATTCCCATGAGAAAAGAAAATAGCCATCAAAGTGAAATGGTTTCTCAGCTCCTCTACGGTGAATGTTATAAGCTTATCGAAAAAAGAAAAAAATGGGTGAAAATCCTTGGGGAATGGGATGGATATGAGGGATGGATTGATCATAACCAAGTGCATATTATTTCACAAGAAGATTTTGATAAAATCACCCAATCCAACCTTAAAATCTCTACTGATCTGGTCAATTACATATCTACCAAAAACAATCTTTTATTTCCGATATTGATGGGTGCTGATCTCAGGGCTTTGAAAATACTTGATCATCGGTTCGAAGGGAAATTCCAATATCCAAAAAAATCAAAAAAAGCTCTGACGGATACCGCCTATCTTTTTCTTAACGCGCCCTATCTATGGGGTGGAAAAACACTTATGGGAATCGATTGTTCAGGTTTTACACAGATAGTTTACAAGATCAACGGCATCAGATTGAGCCGAGATGCCCATCAGCAGGCTCTTCAAGGTCAAACACTGAGTTTTATTGAAGAAAGTGAAGCTGGAGATTTAGCTTTTTTTGACAACGCTGAAGGCAATATAACCCACGTTGGGCTATTACTCGAAAATCACCACATTATCCACTCCTCCAGTAGTGTGAGAATCGATAGGATTGATCAAACTGGTATTTTTAATTTGGAGACTCAAAATCATACCCATAAATTGCGTTACATCAAGAAAATGATTTAATCCGAGGACTTCTTTGATTAAAAAGTTGATTATTAATCTAAAACTGCATATTAGCGTTAATAAATCATTCTATCATGTAAGTTATTTAAAATTGATAACTGAATGAACTAAAAGATCAAAATCCTGTCAGAACTGAATCCTAGTTTTTCAGAAGACCTTTCATTTCTTTATAACCCTCATTGTCTCCGAGAGTACCGTATATATTCATTAATGTTTTAACAGCATCTTGATTGGCTCCAATTTCTATCAAAGATTTGAGAATTGGAACACATTCTTTGTAAAGTTCTTCTCGGTCTGTCTTTAAAGCATCATATTTGGCGTTGTCAGCTTTAGAAGTTCCTAAACTGTTCATTTGCTCGACGATTTCTTGCTCCTGCTCTAAGATCAGAGCAACTAAATTCATGTAAGCATTTTCATAGGCAGGATCAAGTTCTATGGCCTTTTCATAATAACTTCTAGCAGCCTCTTTTTCTCCCAGATCAGAAGTAACAACCGCCAAATTGTAATATAAGTTTGCATTTTCTGGATCTTGAGCAATTGCCTCATTCATTAAATCTTGGAATTTAGACTTTTCACCCAATTCAATATATATATTTGCCTCGGTTAAAATCAAATTGAGGTCGTTTGGGTCAGCTAATCTTGCTTCTTGGACAGCTGCCATGGCTTTATCCTTGTCACCCAATTGTGCATGAATCAGCGCAATATTTTTTACAATCTCAGGGAATCTTGACGGTGTAGACTCTTCACGGTGATTTTCATATGACTTGGATTTTTTGTAAAGATTATATTCTGATTCTGACACCTCTGTTTCTTCTCCCGAATCAACTTCGGTCACAAAATACTTTGTCACTATTCCAGTATAATTCTTGTCTTTAAGCTCAATATAATAATTCAGTGCAACATCAAACATTTCAGCATTTACAGCGCTCGAAGCCGCATAATATAAGTAGTCTGCGTTTAGTTCAGGGTCGATCATGTAAGCCAAATACAATTTCTCGGTAGAAGATTTGAAATCACCATTACCATTATCGTCAATGGCGCTATTGACAATATCAGCAGAAAGAAGGTTTAATTGCTGAGCAACCTCCTCTTTGATCGATACCACCTCCTTTAAAGAAACAAATAGATCAAATGCATCTTGAAAATCCTTATTGTTTTGAGCAATTTTTCCTCTTAAAAAGTCATAATTAGGTTTTACTTTTTTGTCTGCATTTTCCAAAATGGATTGATTTTCTAATAATAACTGTGATGCTCCCGAAATATCTCCCGTATCATAGAGTTTTTGAGCTTTTCTGAGTTCTTTTTTTTGAGCGAAAGAAAAATTAAAAATGAGAATAAATGTTAGTAAGGCAATATGTTTCATTGTTTTAATTCAATTAAATTTTAAATAAAGTGATTTATAAAAGTAAAAATAAGATTTGTAATCGATTAATCAACAATAGTGTCCCCCTCGACATCAATATCAGAAATATCTTCAACCTCATCATCATCTTTCATTACTTTGGCCACTGCAGCGATAGAGTCGTCCTCTCTGAGGTTTATCAATTTTACCCCTTGAGTGGCGCGTCCCATTACCCTCAAATCAGAGACTGCCATTCTTATAGCGATACCCGATTTGTTAATGATCATCAAGTCATCTTGGTCAGTAACATTCTTTATTGTGACAAGAGTACCAGTTTTGTCAGTAATGGAAATGGTTTTTACTCCTTTCCCTCCCCTGTTGGTGATCCTATAGTCATCCAAGTTAGAGCGTTTACCGAAACCATTTTCTGAAACAACTAAAATATTGGTATCCATATCGTTTACAGAAACCATTCCAACGACTTCATCGTTGGCATCTGCCAAAGTGATTCCTCTCACCCCGGAAGCTCCTCTACCCATTGGACGGGTTTTGCTCTCTTCAAATCGAATGGCTTTACCCGATTTCACTGCCAATAAAATCTGACTATTTCCATTAGTTAGCTTGGCTTCTAACAATTCATCCTCTTCTTTGATAGTAATGGCATTAATTCCATTTGTACGAGGACGCGAATATTGTTCTAAGCTGGTTTTTTTGACCTGACCTTTTTTGGTGGCCATAATCACATAATGATTGTTGATGTATTCCTCATCCTTCAGATCCTGAGTACAAATAAAAGCCTTTACGCGGTCGTCTTGCTCTATATTAACCAAGTTCTGAATAGCACGACCTTTGGAAGTCCTCGATCCCTCGGGGATTTCATAGACACGCATCCAAAAACACTTCCCTTTTTGAGTGAAAAATAACATATATTGGTGATTGGTCCCAACAAAAAGGTTTTCTAGAAAATCTTCATTTCTCGTGGTAGAAGCCTTTTGTCCTACTCCTCCCCTATTTTGGGTCTTATAATCTGATAATGGTGTCCTTTTAATGTATCCTGCATGAGAAATGGTAATTACCATTTTGTCGTCTGGGATCATATCCTCGATACTAAAGTTTCCTCCCGCGTACTCAATTTTGGACCTTCTCTCATCACCATATTTATTTTTGATCTCAAGTAATTCGGTTTTGATGATTTCCATCCTGCGGTCTTTATTATCGAGTATGTCTTTAAGATCGGTGATTGTTTTCAAAAGTTCATCGTACTCACTGCGAAGTTTGTCTTGTTCCAGTCCAGTCAACTGTCTCAACCGCATTTCGACAATGGCTTTGGACTGAATCTCAGAAAGTTCAAATTTGCCCATTAAATTTTCCTTGGCCTCTTCGGCATTGGCAGAACCACGAATGATTGATATTACTTGATCTATATTGTCCGAAGCAATGATCAAGCCATCCAAAATATGAGCCCGCTCTTCAGCTTTTTTGAGTTCATATTTTGTTCTTCGAACCACCACCTCATGACGGTGTTCTACAAAAAAGTGGATCAATTGCTTTAAATTCAGAAGTTGAGGTCTCCCCTGAACCAATGCAATATTATTTACACTAAATGAAGACTGAAGAGCAGTATATTTGTACAACTTATTGAGGACAATATTTGGAATTGCATCACGCTTCATAACATAAACAATACGCATTCCGTTTCTGTCAGACTCATCCCTGATATTGCTAATACCTTCAATTTTTTTGTCATTGACTAATTCAGCAGTTTTTCTGATCATCTCCGCTTTATTGACTTGGTAAGGTATTTCTGTTACGATAATACACTCTCTATCATCAACCGTTTCAATCTTTGCATTACCTCTTATGACTACACGACCCCTTCCTGTCATAAATGCTTCTTTAACCCCATCATATCCGTAAATGGTTCCACCTGTAGGGAAGTCGGGGGCTTTAATGATCTGGATCAATTCGTCTATACTGATGTCTTGGTTATCGATATATTTGATAGTTCCATTTACAACCTCAGATAAATTATGAGGGGGCATATTGGTTGCCATACCTACAGCAATTCCTGAAGCTCCATTTATTAATAAGTTGGGAACCCGAGTGGGTAATACTATTGGTTCTTTAAGTGTGTCGTCAAAATTTAGTTGGTGATCTACCGTATCTTTATCTATATCAGCCAATAAGTCCTCTGACATTTTCTTCATCCTTGCCTCAGTGTAACGCATTGCAGCTGGGCTATCTCCATCTATGGAACCAAAATTACCTTGACCATCTACCAAGAGGTATCGCAAACTCCATTCCTGAGCCATACGAACCATAGTGTCATATACTGAGCTATCTCCGTGGGGGTGATATTTTCCCAAAACCTCACCAACAATACGTGCAGACTTCTTGTAAGCAGTGGTAGCTCTAATTCCTAACTCGTGCATTCCGAAAAGCACCCTTCGATGAACTGGTTTCAAACCATCACGTACGTCAGGAAGTGCACGTGACACAATGACAGACATTGAATAATCAATGTAAGCCGATTTCATTTCATCCTCAATGTTGATTGGAATTAATTTTTCACCGTCGATCATTAAATCTAATTTAAAATATTAGCTAAAATACTTTAACAACTGGGTTTTAATGGGATTTCCGCAATATTTTTTAATGAATTTATCAACATGACAAAATTGTATTTACCTCTTAAAATTTTTGCAATTGCCGCTTTGCTAAATGATATTTTTTTTGTCTATTAGCCATCGAATGTTAAGTGGAATACTTTTTGATCAATAAAAATTATTAATTTTATTTTATGGATGATAATTTTTCACCTAGAGTTAAAGATGTGATTTCCTACAGCAAGGAGGAAGCCCTTAGATTGGGTCACGGTTCAATAGGAACAGAACATCTAATGTTGGGGATTTTGCGCGATGGTGAAGGAAAAGCGATTTCAATCCTTAATTCTATCGAAGTGGATCTTGATGAATTAAGGCGAAAAGTTGAAATTCTCAATCCTGCTGTAATAGAAAATTCAGGAATAATTCACAACAAAAAAAACTTACATCTCACACGTCAAGCTGAAAGAGCTTTAAAAACAACTTTTCTTGAAGCAAAGCTTTTTCAAAGTGATATTATTAACACAGTACATCTTTTGCTCTGTATCTTGAGAAACGAAAACGATCCTACAACTAAGCTACTACTCAAACTAAATATTGATTATGATATTGTCAAAGAACAATTTAAATTGATGTTAGCTAGTGATGATCAAAATTACATGGAGCTTCCCTCCGCCTCTTCTTTTCCCGAAGAAAAGGATGAAGAAAATGAGTCCAGTAAAGAAAATCCTTTTGTGCCCACTTCAGAATCTCGGGTAAATGTCAAATCCAAAACACCAGTTCTGGATAATTTTGGTCGTGATGTAACGGCTCTGGCAGAAAAAAATAAACTTGACCCTGTTGTTGGGCGAGAAAAAGAAATTGAACGAGTTTCTCAAATTCTTAGCAGAAGAAAGAAAAATAACCCCTTGTTGATTGGGGAGCCTGGAGTTGGTAAGTCGGCTATTGCAGAGGGGCTTGCCCTTCGAATCATTCAAAAAAAGGTTTCCAGAGTTTTATATGGGAAACGTGTTGTTTCACTCGACTTAGCTAGTCTAGTAGCTGGAACCAAATACAGAGGCCAATTTGAGGAGCGAATGAAAGCATTAATGAATGAGATAGAAAAAAATGATAACATCATACTCTTTATAGATGAAATCCATACCATTGTAGGTGCTGGTGGAGCTACCGGAAGCTTGGATGCTTCCAATATGTTTAAACCAGCCTTAGCTCGAGGTGAAATTCAATGCATAGGAGCAACAACGCTCGACGAATACCGACAAAATATTGAAAAAGATGGCGCGCTTGAGAGACGTTTCCAAAAAATCTTGGTCGAAGAAACCACTGAGGAGGAAACACTAGAAATTTTAAGAAACATAAAAGACAGGTATGAGAATCATCACAACGTCACTTACACTGATGA
This sequence comes from uncultured Flavobacteriaceae bacterium, assembly GCA_913020295.1. GTDB lineage: Bacteria > Bacteroidota > Bacteroidia > Flavobacteriales > Flavobacteriaceae > UBA8316. The sequence continues at coordinate 88,086 of CAJWAA010000006.1, forward strand.
TGCACTAAAAGCTTGTGCTGAACTTACTTCCCGTTACATGACTGATCGTTTCTTACCCGACAAAGCCATTGATGCACTTGACGAGGCGGGGTCGAGGGTACACATAAACAATATGAATGTGCCAGACGAGATTATAAAGCTTGAAGAAGAACTTGAGAAAGTCAAAGAATTGAAAAACTCTGTCGTAAAAAAACAAAAATATGAAGAGGCAGCAAAGCTGAGGGATGATGAGAAAAGAGTAGAGAAAAGACTTCTTGAAGCCCAAGAAAGATGGCAAGAAGAGTCAAAACTCAACAGAGAGACCGTAAACGATACCCACATTGCTGATGTCGTCTCAATAATGACTAATGTTCCTGTCACCAAAATAGTCAAGAGTGAAAGGACCAAGTTGGCTCACTTGACAGAAATTATAGGTGAAAAAATTATTGGTCAACAAGAGGCTGTTGAGAAAGTCGTGAAATCTATTCAAAGAAACAGGGCAGGTCTTAAAGATCCAGACAGACCAATTGGATCATTCATTTTTTTGGGACAAACTGGTGTTGGAAAAACACAATTAGCAAAAATCCTTGCGAAAGAAATTTTTGATTCTGAGGAAAATCTTATTCGAATTGATATGAGTGAATACATGGAAAAGTTTGCCATATCTAGACTCATTGGCGCCCCTCCAGGTTATGTTGGCTATGAAGAAGGCGGACAACTGAGTGAAAAAGTAAGGCGTCGCCCCTACTCAGTCATTTTGCTTGATGAGGTAGAAAAAGCACATCCAGATGTCTTTAATATGTTATTACAAGTCTTAGATGATGGTTTTCTAACAGACAGTTTGGGAAGGAAAATTAACTTTCAAAATACTATCATCATCATGACCTCTAATATAGGAGCAAGACAAATAAAAGACTTTGGAACAGGAGTGGGTTTTGAAACCTCCAGTATGAAGTCTCAGGCCAGTGACATAGAGAAAAGCGTAATTAAAAATGCTTTAAAAAAGACTTTTGCACCCGAATTTTTGAACCGTATTGACGATTTAGTCATTTTCAATACCCTTGAGAAAAAAGACATTGAGAAAATTGTAGAAATAGAGCTAAATAAACTCTTTAAAAGAGTCAATAAACTTGGGTATAACATCTATTTGACCAAGACTGCCAAAAACTTTATATGTGAAAAAGGTTTCGATAAAAAATATGGAGCAAGACCTCTCAATCGGGCCATTCAGAAATATATTGAGGATCTACTGGCCGAAAATGTTGTAAATAATAAGATTGATGAAGGTGCAAAAATAACTATTGATCATAAAAAAAATGCGGAGGAGTTGTATATTAAATTCACTCCCGAAGGCTAAGTATAATTACACCAAATCATTCACAAAAAAAAACCGTCCACTTAGATGGTTTTTTTTAAATAACTAACTGTATTTAAAATTGTAGTGAAAAAATTTTAAAGCTGATGGTTTTGTAATATTTTTGCCGAGATGTTTATCAAGGTTTTAAATATTATTGTTATTACACAGTACATAAGGTATAATTTCAGAGATTTTTCTCCTTTTACCTCTTCTATGACCACCCCTATGGGGGTAGATCATTACATATAATCCTATGACAACTTGCACTCAAATCTCTGATCTGATATCAAATTATTCTAATCATCACAAGTCAATTAAGCCTATCATATTCAAGTGTAGGGCTATAAAGAAAAATTTATAAATGAAAGTTCTAAAATTTGGCGGAACATCTGTAGCAACCTCAGAAAGCCTTTCTAATGTCATCAAAATTGTGAAAAATCAGGAAAGTGCGGTAGCAGTTGTAGTATCGGCATTTGGAGGGGTTACTGATTTACTTATAGAGATGCTTTCCTTGGCCCAATCTGGTGATGAAAAATACAAAGACATTCTATTAAAAGTCGAAAAACAGCATTTAGAAACAATCAAAAAATTCATTCCCATTGAGCACCAAAGTGCCATAATCAGTTTCTTAAAAAAAAACATCAATGAAATAGAATCTCGTCTAGATGCCATTCATCTTCTGGAGGAGGCAACCCCAAAAAATAATGCTAACATAGCCTCATATGGAGAATTACTTTCGAGTAAAATCATTCATAGTATTTTTCATTACAATGAAATTGAATCTGAATTAAAAGACAGTAGAGATATAATAAAAACTACCCTTCATAATGGTGTTGATATAGTTAATCATCAAATTACTGAAGAGAAAATTAAAAAGTTTTTTAGCGGCAAACGCTCAAATGTGGTTCTTTTGCCTGGTTTTATTTCCAGTAATGTCTCCGGGGAGACCACTACCTTGGGTAGAGGAGGTTCTGACTATTCTGCTGCGCTCATAGCAGCTGCCACACAATCAGAATCACTTGAGATTTGGTCGGATGTCAGTGGTATGTTCACTGCTAATCCAAAAATCGTCGCCCAAGCCAAGCCCATAGAAAAATTGAGTTATTATGAGGCAATGGAGCTTTCTCATTTTGGAGCCAAAGTGATTTACCCTCCTACACTACAACCCATCATTGAGAAAAAAATCCCTGTTTTTATCAAAAACACCTTCGTTCCCGAGGATCGAGGGACCCTAATTGACGGTACCCCTGGCTCAGAAAATGGCGAGATTGTCAAAGGAATCAGTCATATTGATAAGGTGGCATTAATCAATTTGGAGGGAAGCGGCATGGTAGGAATCACTGGTTTTTCTAAAAGGTTTTTTGAGGCATTATCCGATAGTAATATAAATGTAATTTTGATCACACAGGCTTCATCGGAACACTCAATTTGTATTGCGGTAAAAGAGGAGGAAGAATTAGAAGCAAAAAAAGCATTAGATAAAAAATTTGCTTTTGAAATTTCCAATAATAAACTTGCTCCAGCTCAAATTGAAAAAGATATGGTAAACATCGCTGTGGTTGGTGAAAAAATGAAAGATCATCAAGGCATCAGTGGAAAACTGTTTAGCAGTCTCGGAGCAAATAATATAAATATCAGGGCCATTGCCCAAGGTGCTTCAGAGAGAAATATCTCCATAATCATTGATCAGAAGAATGTTACCAAAGCAATAAACACTCTTCATGAAAGTTTTTTTGAAGCACAAATCAAGGAATTGAATCTCTTTATTACGGGAGTAGGAAACGTAGGCAGCAAGCTTTTGGAGCAAATTGAAAAGCAAACAGAATATCTGATTGAAAATCTAAGGTTAAAAATTCGCGTTATCGCGCTATCCAACTCCAAAAAAATGGTTTTGGGAGAGGATGCCCTCGACCTAAGAGGATGGAAACTACAACTAAGGGAAAGCCAAATCAAAGCAAACAGGGATTTGTTTTTTGAACATGTAAAAAGACTCAATCTACGTAACAGTATTTTTGTTGACAATACAGCAAGTGAGATCGTTGCCAGGGAATACGCACTATACCTTAACAATAACGTGGGGGTGGTTACTTGTAACAAAATCGCAGCAGCTGATGAATTAATCAACTACCTGAATCTCAAAAAAATTTCCAGAAAATTTGGAAGCCCTTATTTATTTGAAACAAATGTGGGAGCAGGATTACCCATTATTGATACACTCAACAATCTGATTGCATCTGGAGACCAAATCATCAAAATTCAAGCAGTTTTATCGGGTAGTCTCAATTTTGTATTCAACAATTTCAAAAGTGGAGTCTCTTTTCACGATGTCGTCTTAGAAGCACAACAACAGGGTTTCACCGAGCCCGATCCCAAAATTGATCTTAGTGGCATCGATGTAGCGCGGAAAATATTGATCTTAGCTAGAGAAAGCGGAATGGAGATTGAATTGGAAGAAATTGAAAATGAAGCCTTTTTACCGAGAGAGTGCCTGGATACTAAAGACAATAAATCATTTTTTGAGTCCTTATCAAAACACAGTGAGCATTTTGAAAAAATGCTTGAAAATGCTGAAAGACAAGGTGCAAAAATGAAATATGTAGCGCAACTGGAGAACCGTAAAGCAAAAGTTGGAATTCAGCTAGTCAAGGAGGGGCATGACTTCTATAACTTGGAAGGAAGTGATAATATAATTCTTTTTTATACTAACCGTTACAAAGAACAACCATTGATAGTCAAGGGAGCTGGAGCGGGAGCCGAAGTTACTGCCTCAGGCATTTTTGCTGATATTATAAGAATTGGAAAGCAATAAAATGGAGGAAATCAAGATTTTTGCTCCAGCAAGCGTAGCTAATGTATCCTGTGGCTTTGATGTACTAGGTTTTTGTCTTGAACCTGTTGGTGATAAAATGATCATTCGTAAAACCGATTCGTCAGGCATTAGGATTACCAAAATAGAGGGACAAGATCTTCCACTTGACGTAAAAAACAATGTAGCAGGAGTTGCTGCAGAGGCATTGCTCAAAGAACACCCTGTCGAGTTTGGTTTCGAAATTGAAATCTATAAAAATATTAAAGCAGGCAGTGGCATTGGAAGTAGTGCCGCCAGTTCTGCCGGAGCAGTTTTTGGTATAAATAAACTTTTGAATAGCCCGTTTACCGCCCATGAGTTGATACATTTTGCTATGCAGGGGGAGGTGTTAGCTAGTGGATCTGCTCATGCCGATAATGTAGCTCCCTTACTTTTAGGTGGGATCACTCTGGTAAGATCCACTGATCCAATCGATGTGATTCAACTCCCTGTTCCCATTGAATTGTCAGCGGTCATCTTGCATCCCAAGATTGAATTAAAAACCATGCACGCACGTGAAATAATCAAAAAAAATGTGACTTTGGAAAAAGCCATTGTACAATGGGGAAATTTGGGTGCTTTTGTATCTTCCTTGTATAATGAAGACTATGATTTGATGTCAAGAAGTCTGAAAGACGTAATCGTAGAACCAATGCGGTCACTTTTGATCCCTGAGTTTGAATCGCTCAAAAAAGCTTCCAATGATGCAGGAGCATTGGGTTTTGGAATTTCCGGTTCCGGTCCCTCAGTATTTGCTTTGACTAAGGGAATCGACAGCGCGGAAAAGGTTTTCAGGTCCTTGGAACAGATCATTTCTTCAATTGGTATAGATTTTGATTTTTACTTATCAAAAATAAACCAACAAGGTATAAAAATCTTACCTAATTAAATGAGGTATTTCAGTCTTAACTATAACTCAAAAAACACTCTTTTTCAAGATGCCGTTAAAAAAGGCTTAGCGCCTGACAGAGGTTTATATTTTCCAGAAAGGATTCCAAAGCTTTCTAAAAGTTTTTTTGATGGTATTGATAAAATGAGTATACCCGAAATGGCCTACCGTGTTATTAAACCATATATTGGAAATCAAATATTTAAAGATAAACTGATGGAAATTGTTTCAGAGACACTTGATTTTGACTTTCCTATCATAGAAATTACCAATGATATTGGAGCCTTAGAGTTATTCCACGGACCAACCCTTGCTTTCAAAGACGTTGGGGCAAGGTTCATGGCTCGCGCATTGGGACATCTTAATGAAACCAGCAAAGAAAAAATAACGGTGTTGGTAGCTACTTCAGGGGACACTGGAGGGGCTGTAGCCAATGGCTTTTTGGGTATAAAGGGTATCAACGTCATAATCTTATATCCCAAAGGTAAAATCAGCGAAATTCAAGAAAAGCAACTGACAACCCTGGGACAAAACATCACTGCAATGAAAGTTGACGGAGTATTTGACGATTGTCAAGAAATGGTAAAAACGGCTTTTCTCGATCCCGCTTTATCTGAGGTAAATCTCACATCTGCCAACTCCATTAATATCGCTAGATGGTTGCCCCAAATGTTTTATTATTTTATAGCCTACAGAAGTCTCAAAAGTAAAAACAAAAAACTGGTATTCTCCGTTCCAAGTGGAAATTTCGGCAATATCTGTGCCGGAATAATGGCGCAGCAAATGGGACTACCAATTGATCATTTTATAGCAAGTACGAATGTAAACGACGCTGTTCCTCGTTACTTAGAAACAGGAGCTTATTATCCTAAACCTACACTTCAGACCATATCCAATGCTATGGATGTAGGAAACCCCAGCAACTTCGTCAGAATTCAAAAAATATTTAACAACGATCTTGTCAAGATGAAAAAAATACTCTCAGGTTTTCGGTTCACAGATCAAGATACTAAAAAAGCTATGAAAGAAATTCATAAAATTAGTGGCTATGTAGCTGACCCACATGGTGCAGTAGGATATTTAGGTCTCAAAGAGTATTTTTTGAATCAAAAAGAGAATCTTTATGGTGTATTCTTAGAAACTGCACACCCATCGAAATTCTTAGACTCAGTGAATCAAACCCTTAACTTAGAAGTCCAGATACCTAATCGGCTCAAAGAAACCCTCTCTAGAAACAAATTCAGTATTCCCATTAAAGATTACAGTGAACTCAGAGACTATTTACTGAATTAAGGTCATCATATCAGGCAAAATAAAATCTTTTAAAACACTTTCCTTCCGCATCATGGCCTCAATGCCTTCCCAATCTCTCGGTGCACCTGCTGATAGATTGACTGGACCGTCCTCAGTGATCAAAATGTCATCCTCAATACGAATACCAATATTCCACCACCTGGGATCACAAGGACTGTTCTTGGGTATATATATACCTGGTTCAACAGTAATGATCATGTTGGACTCTAAATACCCATAATTACCCGGGTCGTGAACATCCAATCCAATATGGTGGGAAAGACCGTGAGGATAGTATTTTTTTGCCTCAGAGTACTCGCTAATAATCCCCAACCCAAGTAATCCCTCAGCTATTATATCATATGATAATTGAAATAATGATCTAAAACTATTTCCAACCTTAGCTCCATTTATAGCTGCTTCTTGTGAGGCATAAACAATTTTATACAAAGCCTTTTGTTCTGGACTGAAAACACCGTTGGCAGGAACGGTTCGGGTGACATCTGCTGTGTAACCATAAAATTCTGCACCCAAATCCATCAAAACCAATTGATTATCTAACTCTTTTTTGTCATTTTCTATGTAATGCAAAACACATCCGTTTTCTCCTGCACCAACTATAGAGGGATAACCCTCGTCAGCGGCACCGTATTTGCGATAAACAAACTCATGAATGCCTTGAATCTCTCTTTCGCTCATTTTAGGATGCATGGCTTTCATTACTTCAATTTGCCCTACAACAGAAATGGCAACCGCTTTTTTGAGTAGCTCAATTTCATCATTCGTTTTGATTTCTCTCATATCGGCCATTATAGAGGGTATAGTTTCAATATCAAAATTATAATTTCTTAACTCCAAAGCTGTTTTTCTTTGTATCTCATTGTAGTGTTTTTGGAGTGGATTTTTAACAAATCCTTTAATTATTTCATTTTCTATTAAGCTACTATCCTGCTGGACAATGTTATATAATTTCTCTACGGTTTGGTCGAGATTATTCTCATCGGAAGACAATATTGTTTGATATGCTAATTGAAGTAGAGGGCTAAAATCAACTGGTAGATTGATAGCGTCCCTAAATGCAGCTTTAAGATCAAAAAGATCATTAGGATCATCTACTTTATACCTTTTACCATTCTTAAAAACATACATTTTTTGATTTCGAATATCATTTTTAAATTCAAGCATTAAAACATCATCAAATGAATCTAAATACTGAATATCTGCCTTGAAGGCTTTTCGCTCAGCTACTCGATCAAATCCTAATTGCTTGACGTGTTCAAGACTATAACGTTTACCGTTCCACATTTCCATATAATTATCACGCTCTGGTACATATATTTTTTCAAAATAACTTCCCTGTCGATCTCTTTGTGGATTTTTGTAAATCAAAATAACCGAATGGGGTTGGTGCCAACCAGTCAAATAAAAAAAATGGGGGTCTTGATGGTAAACATAATCCACGTCATTGGCTCGGTTTCTGATTGGTGCACTAAACAATACAGCTACAGAATTGTCTGGCATCTTATCACGGAATGACTTCCTTATATTTTGGTAGTGTTCTGGGGTTAACTTTGATTTTTGAGCATATCCAAATGAGAAACAAATTAGAATAATCGATACTATGAAACTTTTCATACTTAAGATTTTGCAAAGTTTTTAGGCTTAATAATAAATACACTTGTTATCTAAAAGTAATATTTTTGTTAAAAATACAACATGAAGAAAACCCCATTTTTTGAGATTCACTCCCGATTGGGTGCAAAAATGTCTCTTTTCGGAGGCCATCAGATGCCGATTCAGTATAGAGGAGTCCAAGAAGAACATTTGGCAGTAAGACAAAATATAGGTGTTTTTGATGTTTCACATATGGGAGAATTTTGGGTGGAAGGACCCAATGCATTAGATCTATTACAGTACATTTGTAGCAATGACATTTCAAAACTAATACCCGGTAAAGCTCAATATAATTATCTTCCCAATGAAGATGGCGGAGTGGTTGATGACCTGATTGTTTATCAACTCAATGCCGAAAAATACCTTCTTGTGGTCAATGCTTCTAATATAGAAAAAGACTGGGATCACATTTTAAAACACAACAAAAAATTCAATGCAGGGCTTGAAGATGTGTCAAAAGAAACTGCCTTGTTGGCCATACAAGGTCCCAAGGCCATAATGGCGATGCAGTCCATTAGCGATGCCCGATTAGATCTTTTGTCTAACTACAGCCATACTACAAATACTTTTGCTGGAGTCAAAGATGTTATGGTTGCTACCACTGGCTATACTGGCGCTGGGGGAATCGAAATCTATTTTGATGTTACCAAGGCTGATAAAGTATGGAATGGTGTAATGAAGGCAGGTGCAGATTTTGGAATTTTACCTATTGGACTTGCCGCTCGAGACACTTTACGTTTAGAAATGGGTTATTGTCTTTATGGAAATGAGATTGACGATAATACCTCCCCTATAAGCGCAGGACTTAGATGGGTGACCAAGCCACTTACTGGTTTTTTAAGTGCTTCACTGCTCCAAAAATCAATCCAAGAGGGCACAAAAGAAAAACTCATTGGTTTTAAAATTGATGAAAGAGGTATTCCTCGCTCTGGTTATATACTTTTTGACAGTGACCAAAACACTATAGGGAGGGTTACTTCAGGAACACATTCCCCCTCACTCAACAGGGGTATAGGTCTGGGCTATGTCAATACTGCTTTTTCAAAACCCGGGCATAAATTATACGTCCAGATTAGAGAAAAACTAGTACCTGCCACAGTGGTAAAACTTCCCTTTGTAAAGCTCTCTTAAAAACAATTAATACGGATGAAAAGAATCTTGATTCTTGGAGCCAGTGGTTTTTTGGGAAATGCCCTTTATAAGGAATTAAATTCCTACTATGATACCTTTGGGACTTATTTCACTAAAAAAGGCTTTGGTCAAAACCAACATTTTTTTTATTTCGATGTTGAGGAGGGCGGTCTCGAAAGCATAATTAAAGAGGTCAAACCAAAACTAATCATCTCCGCTCTTAGAGGACCTTTTGATTCTTTAATCGAGATCCATCGATTTTTGATAGACTTAGTTGATCGATCCAATTGCAGGTTGATCTTTCTATCCTCTGCAAATGTATTTGACACCTTCGAACACTTCCCCTCCTACGAATATGACAAGACATTATCGGAGAGCATCTATGGCAGATTCAAGATTAAAATTGAAAATGACCTCTTGCGCTTACCCACCACAAAGTATGTTTTAGTCCGTTTACCAATAGTCTTTGGTAATCACTCTCCCAGAATTCAGGAAATGGACGAGGCGATGAAAACCAAAAAATCCATCGAGGTATTCCCCAATACCATTATCAATGTCAACAACGACATTAAACTAAGTCAACAAATACATTTCATCATCAATCAACAACTCACAGGGATTTTTCATTTGGGCAGTACAGATTTAATTCATCATTTTGATTTTATCAAGTTAATAGTCAAAAAAAGATATCAAAAAAAAGCCGTGTTCAAACAAGTTTTCTCCACCAATCAAATGCGTTATTTGGCTGTACTAGCAAAGGAAAATAAACTGCCCAACAACCTTCTTTTTTCTTATACCGAAGTATTGGACGACCTAACCTTAGCAAAAAAGGATTTTTAATTGTCTTTATATTTGTGAAAAACAAACAATAAATTATGGGAAGAGCCTTTGAATTTCGGAAAGCAAGAAAGATGAAAAGATGGTCTGCCATGGCCAAAACCTTTACCCGAATTGGAAAGGATATAGTAATAGCAGTTAAAGAGGGTGGCCCTGATCCTGAAAATAATTCAAGACTTCGGGCGGTGATACAAAACGCTAAAACCGCCAATATGCCCAAGGAGAACATTGATCGTGCAATTAAAAAAGCATCTGATAAGACTACCGAAAATTACAAGGAGGTATTTTTTGAGGGCTATGCTCCACACGGAATTGCCATAATAGTGGAAACTGCAACCGACAACAACAACCGAACTGTGGCCAATATCAGAAGTTACTTCAATAAATACAATGGAAACCTAGGTACATCTGGCTCTGTAGAATTTATGTTCGACCGAAGTTGTAATTTCAGAATCTCCGCAGAGGGTATCGATACGGAAGATTTGGAGTTAGAGTTCATCGACTTTGGAGTAGAGGAGGTGTTTGAAGATGAAGATGGAATTTTACTATATGCCCCTTTTGAAAATTTTGGAGTTATTCAAAAAGAGTTAGAAAACCGATCTATTGAAATCCTTTTCTCAGGATTTGACCGTATTCCAAAAATCACCAAACAACTCTCTAAAGAACACCAAGAGGAAGTTCTAAAACTGATCGAAAAGATAGAGGAGGACGATGATGTGCAAAACGTATATCATGGAATGAGTGCACAGGTATAGTTTTTTAACTAAAATCTAAACCAACAAAATTTTGTCCTAAAGAAAACATACTCTTTAAAATAAGGAATATTTAATGAAATTAATAATTTTCTTATGTTTTGCTGTTATTGATTTGCAACGCTATTTTTCAATACCAAAAAATAAAAACATCATCCTTGAAGGTCTAGTAGAAATTAAAATTGCTCACTAAAATTTAAAAAAGAGAATACAGGTGTCTTTAATATCAAATACAATTTAGTAGATAATGCCCTATAATCGGTAAATGTATTTTTAGACCTTAGTAGCAAAGGCCATTAAAAATGAAGAATTAAAATTGTCCTTAATCACAGCTGCTATGCTATATTGTAGAGGGATTTAATCTCTTTTAGATCCTTTTCAATATCACCAGTTGGATAAAATAGTTTTAAAAAAGATACTTTTTTTGAACCATAGTTAAAATGAACAAGTAATATGGGTACCTCGGCCTCCATGGCAATGTAATAAAACCCAGTTTTCCAATGGTCAACTTTTTTTCGGGTTCCTTCTGGAGTGATCGCCATTCGGAAAAACTTCTTTTCTTTAAAAATTTTAGCTATTGTTAATACTTTATTTTCGTTAGAGTCTCGGTTGATAGGAGCTCCTCCCAAAGCACGGAAAAACCAACCCGTAAAGGGATTAAACAATTCTTTTTTTCCGATATAATTTATTTTTTCGTTGAGCACAGCTCGAGTTAAGACCCCAACGATAAAATCCATACCTCGGGTATGAGGAAATACGACCAATATAAATTTTTCCAATTGGGGGAAATCACCTTCAATCCTCCAGCCCATCAAACGAAGAAATATAAACTTGGCCAACATTGAGATCATTGTGACTCTAATTGACTTAAATGAGCTTCTGCTCGCTCGAGATCTCTTGGGGTATCGATTTCAAAATTTAAGTTGCGTGCCACCACCATTTTGATTTTTTTTCCGTGTTCTAGATAACGGATACACTCAATTTTTTCAACAGACTCCAATGGGGTAATATCCTGTTTACTAAATTCAATAAGCGCCTGCTTTCTAAAAGCATAAACCCCAATGTGTTTGAAATGAGTTGATTTTCCAACGTTTTCTCGATTAAATGGTATGGGGGAACGGGAAAAATAAAGTGCAAAGTCATTCAAATCCACAATCACTTTAACTACGTTCGGATTTTCTATATCTTCTGTATCGTGAAGCGGAGTCATTAAAGAAGCCAATGCAATTTCCTTTTGAGGGTCATATTTAAAAATTTTAATAAGCTTTTTTAGACTGTTACTGTCTATAAAAGGCTCGTCTCCCTGAACATTGACTACCAAGTCTGCATCCATTCTAGAGGCGGCTTCTGCAATTCGATCACTTCCACATTGATGATCCTTTCGTGTCATTTGAACCTGGCCTCCATTATCAGAAATTTCTTTAAAAATTAAATCACTGTCCGTAGCTACTACCACTTCGTCAAAAAGACCAGAAGACAATACATTTTGATAGGTTCTTAAAATGACTGTTTTATCTCCCAACCGCTGCATAAGCTTACCAGGAAAGCGCAAGGAATCGTATCGCGCAGGAATAATGGAGACTATTTTCATTGATGCAAAGATGAGAAATATTGAACTAATAATATGATATAAAAACTAAATCCCCAAAAATTAAATTTAATAAAAAGATAAAAATTGTAAGATTAAACATCAAAAGAGTTTGAATGTTAGTTAAATATTCGATTTTTGTAATGAATTTGTTATGGAATTCAATAAAAGCACAGGGTCAAAAGTTTCTTGGCGATAGAATTAAAAAAACTCCTTTCCAAAACCAATCAAAAATAAGCGCTTTTTAGAACGGGTTATTGCAGTATATAGCCATCTAAAATAGTCTTTATTGGGTCCTTTGGGAAGGAATGGTTGTTCAATAAAGACGTTTTTCCATTGCCCACCTTGAGATTTATGACAAGTAATTGCATAGGAATATTTAACCTGTAAGGCGTTAAAAAAAGGATCGTTTTTGACCTTGAGAAAGCGTTGATATTTAGATTTTTCATCAGCGTAATCAACTAACACTTTTTGGTACAGTAATTGAGAATGTTCATAGCTTAGGTTGGCGGTTTCACTGTCCAATGTTTCCAGTAAAAGCACAGTATCGAATGAGGGCTCTTTGGGATAATCTACCATCTGAATGTTAACCTCGGCAAATTTCATGTCAAAACGATTTAAATATTTATTGATACTATTGATGCGGATCACATCTCCATTAGCAATAAAACCAGGTTTGGAATCGGCACCTAACCAATAATAATTGTTTTTAACCACCATCAGTTGGTCACCTACAGCCAAATCAGATTCCAAAAAAAGGATTCGTTCACGAATGCTTTTATTGTAAAGATTGGCCCTTTTATTGGAGCGAACGATCAATAAGGTTTGATCTATACCGTCCTCGTGCAGTGCATTATTTAGCGATTCAAAAAACTCGTTTCCCTCAATAATGCGTTGCACATCTTTAAATCCGTCTAATTGAAATTTAAAACCCTCGAATTGGTCATCTACAATTAACTCCCGAATCCTAGTTGCATTATATAAAATACCTGATCCGATTTGTTGCCGAACTACATCTTCTAGCGTGATACTATCTACAGCTGTATTGAACTGAGTAGTCAATTCATCTTCATCAAGTGCGGGACTGACCTCCAAATTTACCGGAGGTAATTGGGCAGTATCCCCTACAAAAATCAATTTGCATTTTTCTCCGTTACTAACATAATGAACCAAATCGTGAAGTAAAGATCCATTCTCAAAAAATTTACTATGTTGTCGGTTATCTCCTATCATGGAGGACTCATCCACAATAAAGATCGTATTGGTATGTTTGTTTTCTTTTAGCGTAAATTGGACCCCGGCCCCCCCCCTATCGATCTTCGGAAAATATATTTTTTTGTGGATGGTTAGAGCGCCTCTACCAGCATAAGCCGACAGTACTTTGGCAGCCCTCCCCGTAGGGGCCATCAATACTGATTTTTTTCGAATAAAACCTAATTGTTGAACTAAATGACCGATGACTTCGGTCTTTCCTGTCCCTGCATAACCTTTAATAAGTAAAATAGAATTATCTGAAGTTTTGGACAAAAAATAAGCGATTTTTTCAAATACCCCTATTTGAGAAACCGTAGGCTCAAACTTGAACTTTTCGTAGAGAATTTCGTAAAAAAATTCCTTTGACATTTGACTTTTTCTTCACAATATAATTCATTTGTAAAACTTTTACGATTCAAAAAAAATTGTAGATTTGTCAGTAGCAAAATCAACAAACCATGAAATTAGCGCTTCAGGCTGTACTTTGGATCCTCGCATTATTTTTTAGCTTCAAAATCTACAACTCTATCAATGGACCGATCAACTTTAATGAAATAAAAAATGAACGATATGCCTCAGTAATTACTAAATTAAAATTGATTCGTAAAGCGCAAATCGCTCACAAAGATGTCACAGGTACTTATAGTAATAATTTTGACAGTCTAGTTAAATTTATAGACAATGGTATTTTTACACTTATAGAAAAGAGAGATTCCTCCTACATGGAATATGACCGTACCTACAGGATCGATATGCTTCGCGAAGTAGTGGTCATCGATACCTTGGGATTTGTTCCGGTCAAAGATTCTTTATTTAAAAACTCTAATGCTTACAAAGATTTTGCCACAGTACCAGTAGAAGGGATCGAAGCAAAATTTGATATCAATGCTAGCATCATCGATAAAAATGGTTATAAGGTACCTGTTTTTGAGGTAAAAGTAGCTAAGAACTTGATACTTCACGATCAAGATAAAGATTTGCTAAAACTTGAAAACGAAACTGTTTCCGTAGATGGAGTGAATGGTCCCTCGATCATACTGGGCTCCCTTAGCGAGGTTAGCACCAACGGAAACTGGCCTACTATTTTCGATGCCGTTCAATAAAACCACCATACAAGATAAAGAACTATCCATCCAAATTTTTAAGGATGGATTTTCTTTTTGTACACCCAATGCACGTCCTTTTTTTAAGTTTGAAAACCACAGCATAGAAAAAGGAGATGCCTTTCATGAATTACTGAATTCATATTCTTTCCTCGAATGTGAAAAAATCAAAGCGGTTCACTTTGATCATCGGGCCACATTTGTACCAATATCACTCTACAACCCAGCCCAAAAGAAAAATTACCTCAATTACAATGTCTCTCTTGAGGAGGGTTGTAGCATTGCTGAAAAACAAACTCAAGACGATCAGGTCAAAATCCTCTATCCCTTTGAGGAGCAAACAGAAACCACCTTACAGCATTATTTTAAAGACATCAGTTTTACCCACTACTCCCAAATTCTTTACGACCTCAGTACCACTGTAATCAATGAGGATAATACAATGGTAATGAATCTTCACATGCAGGACGACGAATTTGATCTTTTGGTCTTTAGGGGCAAGGAACTCTTACTATTCAACACCTACCCATATAAAAATGAGGATAGTTTTCTCTACTTTGTCCTTGCTGTTGCTGAAGATCTATCATTATCCTCCGATGGATTTAGCATTGTCTTTTTTGGTAAATATGCACGTTACAAAAAGTGTTATGATGCTTTGGACTATTACCATCAAAAAATAACATTTTCAGATCAACAAAGCTCTCTAATGTTTGACGAAAAAGTACATCCTGCCCCATACTTTATTAATCTGTTTCACTGATGCGGATCATTTCTGGTATTCACAAAGGCAGAAGGATCATTGCTCTAAAAAAACTTCCTGTTCGCCCCACAACCGACCGATCTAAAGAAGCTATTTTCAATATTCTTCAAAACCAATACCATTGGGAAAATTCCTCTGTTTTAGATCTTTTTTCTGGTACGGGAAGTATCAGTTATGAGTTTGGATCCCGTGGAGTAAAAAACATAATTGCTGTGGATCAAAACAAAATGTGTATTGATTTCATCCGTAAAACTTCTGTATCACTAAAACTTCCCATTCGAGCGATACAGGTGGACGTTATCAAATATTTGTCATCCGCAAAAAAATCTTTCGATCTAATTTTTGCCGATCCTCCCTATAATATTGAGGCTGAACAATACACGCAAATCGTAAAAACAGTTTTTTCCAACAAATTACTAAATAACCAAGGGGTATTGATCATTGAACACAGCGAAAGAGAAGACTTAGAAAAAAATTTTGGATTTGTACAGTCCAGAAAATACGGTAGTAATGTATTCAGTTTTTTTAAAGGATAAAAAGGCAGGCCTATAAGCCGGATTCTGTCGAGTCTTATTATTTATCTGGATCTTGTATTACTACAATATTCTAGCCGCCTACCCAATTGTATCGGACGAGCAATCCTCAAACACAATTATTTTTAGCGTTGCACCATATAGAGTTTACCTGATTTCACTACAGCCTAACTGTACTTGCTTTCTGTTGCACTGGTCCTATTCGCCGTGGCGAATGACGGGCATTACCCGCTATACTGCTCTATGGTGTCCGGACTTTCCTCTCTTAAAAAAAGAGCAATAAGACAGCCTGCCATCACAAAGTTAATCTTTTGTTGATAATTTCAGATGAAATTATTTGTTGACCCACGTATGGAGATTTTTCAATTTTTATCTTTGTTTAGAAGCCACACAATATGGAAACTTATATTGTTTCAGCCTTAAAATATCGCCCTCAATCCTTTGAGGAAGTTGTGGGTCAACAGGCAATTACAAAGACTTTGGAAAACGCCATAGAAAAAGATCAATTGGCACAGGCACTTCTTTTTTGTGGTCCGCGGGGAGTAGGCAAAACCTCCTGTGCGCGTATTCTGGCTAAAAGAATCAATAGTCAAGGGAAAAATAGCTCTAATGAGGATTTTGCTTTTAACATTTTTGAGTTAGATGCAGCTTCAAACAATTCTGTGGATGACATACGAAGCTTGAATGAACAAGTTAGAATCCCACCTCAAGTAGGCACACACAAGATCTACATAATTGATGAAGTACACATGCTTTCCTTGGGAGCTTTTAATGCTTTTCTTAAAACCCTTGAAGAACCCCCAAAACACGTAATTTTTATATTAGCCACTACAGAAAAACAAAAGATAATACCTACAATACTATCTCGATGTCAAACGTTTGATTTTAAACGGATTAGCGTTAAAGATTGCAAAGAATATTTGCAAAAAATTGCCACAGATCAAAACATTGAATTTGAAGAGGAAGCCCTTGATCTGATAGCCCAAAAGGCAGATGGTGCCTTGAGAGATGCCTTGTCAATTTATGACCGTATGGTCAGTTTTACTGATTGTAAATTAAGTGTTAAATCTGTATCTGAAAATTTGAATATACTGGATCATGACACCTTTTTTTCCTTTACCCAACTTATCTTAAACCATGATATTCCAGCCCTTTTGATAGATTTTGACGAATTGATCCAAAAAGGCTTTGATGAATTACAGTTTATTACTGGATTGAGCTATCATTTGAGAAATTTGATGGTCAGTAAAGAGAACAAAACACTTCATTTACTTGAAGTAAGTGATGGTATCCAAGAAAAATTTAAAGAACAAACTGCAAAAGCGCCGCTTCCTTTCCTATTAGATGCCATAGATTTAGCCACAAGATGTGAACTGGATTACAGAAATACCAAAAATAAACGACTGTTGATTGAATTATGTCTAATGCAAATAGCCTCTCTCCATTTTGGGGAAAAGTAAACCAATTTATCATTCCAGTAACTCACTTCAAAGGCCCTTCACAAGAGGAAACAAGTCTCGAAGGAGAGGTAGAAGCAGAATCATCAAATGAATATGTTCCCCGGGTAAAGGATATTGATCAAACATCAAAACCATCACCAGAAAAAACACAAACGTTTAATCCAACCCAGATCAAGATCAAAAAAAATAATCTGAGAATTGGTGTTTCTAGTTTATCACTTTCAAGCATTGCACTAAAAAAAGAAGCAGAGAGAATATCATCCTCAAAGAAAAATGAGTTTATTGATTCAGAAGATAAATTTAGTCAGGAAAAGCTATCCAAACACTGGAAAACTTACACCCATGAGAAAAATAATCAGGGAGAAAATAACATTGCAGCTTTACTGGAAATGAGCCAACCAGAGCTGCAAGCAGATCATAAAATATTATTGAAAACTTCAAACTCACTCAGTAAAGTAGAACTGACAAAAGAATTGCCTCCACTATTGGCTTATCTTAGTAGAATGTTAAACAATAACAAAATCACTTTTGAAATTAGGGTAGAAGCCACAAATATTGAAACCTATATCTACGGAATCCCTGAGAAATATGAATATTTAAAAAAAATAAACCCCGAAATCGAAGAACTTAAGAGAGAATTTGATTTAGATTTATAAAAATACTAATATGCTAGGACTTAAACTCCCGACCGATCCCCGTTGGGTTGATATAGTAAAAAAAAACATACACGAAATATTGACCGATCATGCTTTTTGCGAACAAAAAGCAGCCAGTACTGCCATCTCTCTGATGGTCAGATTTCCTGAAAAAAGTGAACTGGTAGAATTAATGATCGCTTTGGCACAAGAAGAATTGAGTCACTTCGAAATGGTTCACCAACTAATTCTCGAAAGAGGCTGGGTGTTGGGAAGGGAGCGCAAGGACGAATATGTGAGGGATTTAAGAAGTTTTTTTCCTAGAGGAGGAAGCAGAATTGATCAATTGGTAAACCAATTGCTATACGCTGCATTGATCGAAGCAAGAAGCTGTGAGCGGTTTCGGTTGTTATCAGAATCTATTGCTGAAAAAGCACTACAAAAGTTTTACAGAAAGTTAATGATCAGTGAAGCACATCACTACACCCTATTTTTGAAATTGGCGCGTAAATATGGCGAAAATGAAGAATCAGTCAATGAAAAATGGGACGCCTTATTACATTTTGAGGCAAAATTAATGGCTCAATTGGGAAGAAGGGAAACCATGCACGGTTAGTTTTTTTTATGTTGTTGTTTGTACATGTATTTGATCATTCCATCAGATAGTCCAAACTTGGGGACATAGATCTTTTGTCCACCACTCCACTGAAGTGCTTTAAGAAATATCCTAGCAGCGGGAATAATGACATCAGCCCGGTCGGGGTTTAGCTCAAATTTAATTATTCGCTCCTCATAGGTCAGTGATTCAAGCTCCAAAAAAATTTGATTGAGTTTAATCATTGATAAAGGTTTTCCCTCTTTAACATTGGATAATTTAAAAAGCTTATTGATGTTACCGCCAGATCCCATTAAAGTTATTTTACGATAGAGTTTGGTATTTTTAACAATCCAAATCCTTATAACTTCCCAAACCCTTTGATCTACCAAATTGTTTATGAGCCTAACGGTACCTATTTTAAATGACTTGGAACAAACTCTTTTTCCTTCATTGATAAAAGTAAATTCAGTACTTCCCCCGCCAACATCAACAAAAAGAAAGGTTTTTTGGGTGTGTATGAAATCAGATATTTTACTGTTGGAAATAATTTCTGCCTCCTTTCTGCCATCAATAATCTCAATTTTAATTCCTGCCTTTTTTTTGACTTGTTGCACGATGTCCCCACTGTTGTTGGCCTCTCTCAGAGCAGAGGTAGCATAGGCTTTGTAATGAGAGACTTCATGAACTTTCATAAGTAGTTTGAAGGCTCTCATTGCTTTAATCATGCGCTTTAGATTATTTTTTGAAATTTCACCCATGGTAAAAGAATCCTCACCCAAACGAATAGGAGCCCTGACCAGTGCATTTTTCTGAAAGTGAACTCCATCTTTAGTATGGATAACATTAGAGATTAACACCCTCATGGCATTGGAACCAATATCGATGGCTGCATATTTTTTAATTTTCAAAATCCTAGCAGTTCAATTTATTTTTATAGTAATCATAAGTTGTCCATTGAGATCGTTGAATCTTATCCCCTGCTTTTGATTTTACCATTTTATTTTGTGGATTTTGATTTACAATTCTTGCCTTTGTATTATCTTTCCAAGATAGCTCAAAAGTATCCAATATTTGCTGTTGTAATTCCTTATCATAAACAGGACAAGCCACCTCTACTCTATTTTCGATATTTCGGGTCATAAAATCTGCCGAAGACAAATAAATTTTCTTCTCACCTGCATTTTCAAAAATAATTACACGGGAATGCTCCAAAAACTTATCAACCACACTTAGCACAGTGATATTTTCACTCAACCCTTTTACTCCGGGAACTAAACAGCAAATACCCCTAACAATCATTTTAATTTTTACTCCTGCCTGGCTTGCTTGATATAGTTTTTCGACTAGAGGGTAATTGGTGATATTATTTAATTTGAGTGAAATACCAGAGGGAAGACCCTTTTGGTTGTTTTCAATTTCATTGTCAATCATTTTGGATATGATGGAGGCTGTATAATGAGGCGACACGATCAAGTGTTTATATTTCTTGATTTTATAACTTACCTCAAGAAAGTTAAAAACCTTATTGACCTCTTTAAGTATTTTTTGGTTGGTGGTAAACAAGGTATAGTCTGTATAGATCTTGGCGGTAGATTCATTGAAATTTCCGGTACTAATGAAACCGTATCGTCTATTTTTCTTATCGTGTTGACGTTCTATGATACATATTTTAGAGTGGACTTTTAGTCCAGGAATACCAAAAATCAATTGCACCCCAGCTGCTTCTAATTGTTCGGCGAAATTGATATTATTTTCTTCATCGAATCTTGCCTGGAGCTCAATTTGGACCAAAACTTTCTTGCCATTTTTTGCCGCATTAATCAAAGCACTAACAATCAAGGATGACTTTGAAAGTCGGTAGATTGTTATTTTTATTGATTTGACCTTGGGATCTAATGCCGCTTCTCTCAAAAACTTAATGACATAAGAAAAATCTTGATAGGGAGTATTTAGTAAATAGTCTTTTTGATCAATTGCATCCAATATATTTTCTTCCATACTAAGCATGGGTATGGGTAATGGAGGAAAAGAAGAATACAACAAATCTGGACGATCTAAACTTGGAAAATTCATATAGTCTCGCCTTTGGTGATACTTTCCCCCAGGAATGAGGCTGTCAGTACTATCGATATTGAGTTTCTCCATGACAAAACACAGGGTTTGATCAGGAATTTCTTTATCATAAACCAATCTGACAGGATCACTTATCATCCTGTCTTTCACACTAAGTGTTATTTTTTCAAGATAACTAATGGATACGTCTTCTTCTAAGTCGAGTTCGGCATCGCGAGTGATCTTTACCATATGAGCCTGAATACTCTTATAGTTAAAAAAACTGAAGATCATATGAAAGTGATAACGGATCAAATCGTCTAGCATCATAATATATTGCTTTCCGTCACCATTCTTAGGTAGCACTACAAATCTTTTGGCATCTTTTGGCATCTCAATCAAGGCGTATATATTTTGATTCTCCGAATCCTGATTCAAGGTCATAGTTACTATCAAAAAGGCCTTGTTGGCAGACAAATCTTGATCTCTATTTTGAGACAAAATGATGGTGACCAGAGCAGGGTTTACATTTTGTATAAAATAATTTTTCAAAAAATCTTCTTGCTCAGGTTTTACCTCGTTTTGATCGATAAAGAAAATATTTTCTCTCTCCATCTCCTTGTAAATTCCATTAAGAATTTCAAGGCTTTCATCCTGAAGATCTATCACCTTACTGGTAATTTCCTTAAGCAATGCCTCTGCACTTCTTCCTGCAAAAACTCTTTTACCTGTTTTACCGGATTGGGCAATTCGCTTTACTGTAGCATATCTGACCTGAAAAAACTCATCCAAATTATTAGAGAAAATTCCCAGAAAACGTAGGCGTTCTAACAATGGAACGTAAACATCGTTAGCTTCCTGTAAAACACGTGTATTAAAGTCGAGCCAACTGATTTCTCTATTTATATATATTGGATTCATATATACTTATTTTCACCAAAAATTATTTTGTTCTTGACCCAATAACGCTTCACCTTTTCTAAGATCACTCCACTGATCTCCATTAAAAGTAATCTGAACACATCCAGCGGTTCTCAAATGATTAATACCTGCATCCGAGAAATGATTGATTACCTCAGTAAAGGCAGGGTTGTGTCCAACTAAAACAACTTTATCCCAATGATTATCTAAAGAATATACATAATCAATTACACTTAGGGCCGAAAAAGTGTAGAGATGATTATCAATTTTGAGTTTTTCAAGTGGAAAATTCAATTCGTAGATCATCATGATAGCCGTGTGTACAGCCCTAATAGCAGAACTGGAAATGATTATATCTGAAGGACTAAAAAAATCAATATTTTTTTGAGAAACTTTTTTAATCCTGTCCATCCCTTGTGGTGAAAGTGGTCTATTAATGTCGTCTACCCTATAGGCTCTATTAGATTTGGCATGTCTCAAGATAACGAGTTGTTTCATTTTTCACGGAGCTAAGCGTTTTGCTTTCCAATTTATGCCATCTAGATAACAACATATCCTATCATGCAAGCGGTTAGGGCGCCCTTGCCAAAATTCAATTTCAATAGGTCTGATCAATATACCTCCCCAATGATCCGGTCGGGGTATTAATTTATTTTTAAACTTATTCTCTAGGGTTGTATTGAGGTCCTCTAAAAATTTACGATCGGGTATAACCTCGCTTTGTGGAGAGACATGAGCACCTAACTGGTTTCCCCTTGGTCGTGAATTAAAATATTTATCAGATCTCTCCTCAGATAATTTTTCAGCTCTACCCTTAATGATGATCTGTCGCTCCAAACCAGGCCAGTAGAAAGATAGCCCTACCTTAGGGTGCTTAAATAATGATTTTCCCTTTTCGCTTTTGTAGTTGGTAAAAAACACAAAACCTTCTTCAGAAAAATCTTTAAGTAATACAACTCTGGCTCTGGGATAACCATCATCACCAAAGGTGGTTAAACTCATTGCATTTGCCTCGTCAATAGTCTCTTCTTCTTGAGCCTGAGAAAACCATTTTTGAAAAAGCTGCATTGGATTGTCCTTAACATGATGAATATCCAATGTATCTTTTTCATATGATTTCCGAAGATCAGCCAACTTAGGTTTCATCTCATTTGTACTCATGTTTACAAATTTACGATTAATCCATCAGACTAAATATCAAATATTTTACCATCTGATGCCAATGATACAGAATCGAAAATTGAGGAGGCCTCAAGTAAAAAATCATTTTTTTCACTGTAACGCGATGAGAAATGTCCTAAAACCAGTCGTTTGACTTGAGCCAAACGAGCAATTTTAGCTGCTTGAGAAGCAGTACTGTGCTTGGTTTTTTTAGCCAAATTTTGGTGGACATCCAAAAAAGTTGACTCATGATATAGCATATCGACTTCCTTAATCAATGGCACAATAGATTCATTGTAAGCCGTATCGCTACAAAATGCATATCGCTTTACTGGATTTGGATCGAGGGTGACCATTTTATTTTTAAGGGTTGTACCATCCCCCAAAATCAAATCTTTTCCCAGTTTAAGGTTATGTAAATCACAGATAGGGATATCGTAGTTTTTTATTTTTTCATTATCTAACTTTCTTAAACCTTGTTTCTCCTGAAACAAAAAACCATTTGAATATATTCGATGGTCAAGTGGTATAGTATAAACAGTTAGTGAATCGTCTTCGAAAATAAGTTCTGATTCTTTTTTTTCTAGCTCATGAAAAAACAAATTGTAATTCGTCCATGAATTGGCCAGTTTAAGTTGAAGAGTTAGTATTTCCTTAATCCCTTTTGGTCCATAAATATTTAAATCAGCAGTCCTACCAAGAAGTCTGAACGTACTAATTAGTCCTACCAAGCCATAAAAGTGATCACCATGTAAGTGGGAAATAAAAATATGTTTTATCCTCGAAAACTTAATTTTATTTTGACGCAGTTGAATCTGAGTGCCTTCACCACAATCAATTAAAAAAAGATGATCTTTGACCTCTAATAACTGAGATGTCGTATGAGCGTTTTCAAATGGGGTTGCTGAATGACAACCTAATATCTTAAGTTTCATAATGATGCTCCTAGATCTCTTTGAATTTGCTCAATCTGGATATAATCTTCTGCTTCGATAAGTGTGGGAACAATATTTAAAAATTCAAAATCAAAAATAGATGAAGTCTCTTTAAACAGTATAACCATGCAAAATCCCTTGTCGATATGACCTTTATTGATTTGTTTGAGTAAAGACAAAAAAGACTGCTCGATTACTTCGTGTGCTAACAGATCAATAATGAGATCAGAGGAAAAAAATAATCCTAGGGAATTATTACCGAAAGATTCCGGTTCATTCCTCTCTAACTTAAGGTATAAGTGGTTTTTCTTTTTTTTTAAGATCATTTTGAGGAAACATTGAGTTTGGCAACCAAAAGATAGATAATGGCCATTCTGACGGCTACTCCGTTCTCAACTTGATCTAATATAATGGCATTTTGGGAGTCGGCAACGTCAGAGGTGATCTCAACCCCTCTGTTGATTGGACCAGGGTGTAACAAAATTATTTCTTTTTTGAGACTAGCCAGTTTTTTTGCATTAAGCCCATATAGTTGAGCATATTCTCGGTTAGAAGGAAAGTAATTCAAATCCATTCTTTCGTTTTGAACCCTTAACATGTTAACGGCATCACACCACTTAAGGGTTTGCATCAAATCGGAACTTAAGGTTACCCCAAGGGATTCAATATGTTTGGGGATCAATGACTTTGGGCCACAAAGCTGAATTTGAGCCCCTAACATTTTAAGGGCATAGATATTTGATAAAGCGACTCTGGAATGAAGAATATCTCCTACGATGGCGATCTTTTTTCCTTTTAATCCGCCCAATTTTTCTTTGATCGAATAGGCATCCAGCAGGGCTTGAGAGGGATGCTCATGGGTGCCATCTCCTGCATTGATAATACAAGCATCTACATTTTTGGAAAGGAATAGGGCTACTCCTGGGTTGGGATGCCTAATTACCACTACATCTACTTTCATAGCCAGAATATTATTCACCGTATCGATTAGGGTCTCTCCTTTATTAACCGAAGATTGGGAGGCAGAAAAGTTGATCAAATCAGCACTCAATCTCTTTTCAGCTAACTCAAAGGAAAGTTTGGTTCTTGTGCTGTTTTCAAAAAAAAGATTTGCAACAGTAGTATCCCTTAAGCTAGGCACTTTTTTGATCGGGCGGTTGATGACTTCTTTAAAATGATCTGCAGTTTTAAAAATCAAGTGGACATCCTCTTCTTTGAGGTATTTAATTCCGAGAAGATGATTGACGCTTAACTGTTCCATAGGCTATCTTTTTTCAATGAAAACAGTGTCTTGTTTAGCTTGTTCTCTCCATTCTACCCTAACCTTATCTCCTTCCAAAGCATCGACTTGAACCCCTGTATAATCCGGTTGAATAGGAAGATCACGACTGAATCTACGGTCGATCAATACCAGTAGTTGAATATCATTAGGACGACCGTAGTGGTCTAATGCAGTCAAAGCAGCTCTAATACTTCTTCCCGTGAAAAGTACATCATCAATGATGACTACAGATTTCCCCTCTATGGTTAACTCCATTTCAGAATATGAAGGAGAAAGTGTTTTGTCGAATCGTCTAAAATCATCTCTAAAAAAAGTAATGTCTAATTTACCGTTGGTGATGTTTTTCAGCCCATAATCATTTTTCAAAAGTTCGACCAATCGGTTAAGTAACAAGATGCCCCTGGGTTGTAGACCAACCAATACCACTTCATTAAAGTCATTGAATTTTTCTATCAACTGGCTGGCCAATCTTTTGAGAATGATCTCTATTTTTTTTTGAGATAGCAGTACTCTATGAGCCATTAGGAATTTTTGATAGAACAAAAATATCATTTTTTAATGAATCCCGCTAAACAAAAAAACCCTTCCTACTGGAAGGGTTTTAATATTAAATCAAATATTTAATTTAGCTTTTGCCTTTCATTTTTTGCTTTAAATCGGCCAAAGCATCTAAATCTCCAAGAGTAGTTTTTTCTAAATTACTTTCTTTGACTTTTTTTACAGCCCTTTTATAATTGATTTTTTCCTGCTCCTTAAACAAGTTGGTATGTGATGCTACAACCCTCTTGAACTCTTTGTTGAATTCAATAATCTTAAACTCGGCTTCTTCTCCTTTAGTCAATTTGGAGCCATCTTCTTTTTCCATATGCCTTTGTGGTACAAAAGCAATTACGTCCTCATTAAATTTAATGGTTGCTCCTTTATCAACGATTTCGGTGATAGCTGTTTTGTGAACAGAATCCAAAGCAAACTCATCAGCATAATTATCCCAAGGATTGTCTTGGGTTTGTTTGTGACCTAAGCTAAGTTTCCTGCCCTCTACATCAAGTTCCAATACCATAACGTCGATCTCGTCAGCCAAGGTCAATAGTTCTGATGGATGCTTAACTTTCTTGGTCCAAGACAAATCAGAGATATAAACCAGTCCGTCAACTCCCTCTTCTAGTTCAATAAATACGCCAAAGTTGGTAAAGTTTCTTACAATTCCTTTGTGTTTTGAACCTACTGGATATTTGGAAGTTATGTCAGTCCAAGGATCGGGAGTAAGCTGTTTGATCCCCAAAGACATTTTGCGAGTTTCGCGATCCAAACTCAATAATACGGCATCCACTTCATCCCCAACATTTACAAAGTCTTGGGCAGACCTTAGATGAGTTGACCAGGACATTTCGGAAACGTGAACCAATCCTTCTACTCCATCTTCAATTTCTATAAAAGCACCGTAATCAGCAATCACGACCACTTTTCCTTTAACATTGTCTCCTTCTTTGAGTTCATCACTCAGGCGTTCCCATGGGTGGGCACTTAATTGTTTTAAGCCCAATTGAATCCTAGACTTATCGTCATCAAAATCAAGAATCACTACATTAAGCTTTTGATCCAATTCCAAAATTTCGTTAGGGTGATTAATACGACTCCAGGACAAATCGGTAATATGAACCAATCCATCTACACCGCCAAGGTCGACAAAAACTCCATAGGAGGTAATATTTTTGACAATACCCTCCAAGACTTGTCCTTTTTCTAGTTGACCAATGATCTCTTTCTTTTGTTCTTCTAGATCGGCCTCAATAAGTGCTTTATGAGAAACAACTACATTTTTAAATTCATGGTTGATTTTAACCACCTTGAATTCCATGGTTTTGTCAACATACTGATCGTAATCTCTAATAGGCTTGACGTCAATTTGAGAACCAGGTAAGAATGCCTCAATTCCAAAAACATCAACAATCATTCCTCCTTTGGTACGACATTTAACAAAACCATTAACGATTTCACCGTTGTCATGGGCGTTGTTAACACGATCCCAAGCCTTAATAACCCGCGCTTTTCTATGCGATAAAATCAGCTGTCCGGTTTTATCTTCACGGGTATCAACTACTACTTCAACAATGTCTCCAACTTTAAGGTTGGGATTGTATCTAAACTCATTGAGAGAAATTACACCTTCTGATTTGGCATTTATGTCAATAATGGCCTCTCGATCTGTAAGATGTACAATGGTACCATTCAAGACATCTTCATCAGAAGTATCAACAAAATTTTCGGCGACGAGTGATTCAAATTCTTTCAACTGTTCGTCTTCTATTATATCAATGCCCTCTTGATAATTATGCCAATTGAAGTTTTTCAGAAATTCATCTGTTTCATCATCTTCTTTGTCTATGTGTTTTGATTTTCCAGGAGATTGCTTGTGTTTTAGAACAGCAACTGCGGTGTCTTGTGCAATCTTTTCCTCAAAAACGTCAAGTTTTTGGGCTTTAGATTTTTTGGTAGTTGTGGTTTTTTTTGCAGCTGCAGTTTTTTTTGTAGCTGTGGCTTTTTTAGTAGCTGTGGTTTTTTTTGCGGCTGCAGTTTTTTTTGTAGCTGTGGTTTTTTTTGTAGCTGCAGTTTTTTTTGTAGCTGTGGTTTTTTTTGCAGCTGCAGTTTTTTTTGTAGCTGTGGTTTTTTTTGCAGCTGCAGTTTTTTTTGTAGCTGTGGTTTTTTTTGCAGCTGTAGTTTTTTTAGTAGCTGTGGTTTTTTTTG
>CAJWAA010000007.1 GCA_913020295.1 uncultured Flavobacteriaceae bacterium
GACCTTCCTTTTCGTTTCCAACTCCAGTCACGTCCCAATAACTAAAGAAATTGACCTCTACTTTGTGCAAGGCCTCCTTTACCTCAACAAATTTTGACTTTCTAATAATTGCTTCAATTTTTTTCATCTTGTAATAGATTTAAATTATTCGTTATTGTATGATTTTACGCCAAAAGAAACCGAATCAATTCCAGCTTCTTCCTCTTCGTTTGAAATCCTTACGCCTACTGCAGATTTTAAAACTTTCATCAATATAATGGTAAAAGAAAAAGAAAACAAGGCAATAGTCGATACTCCTATAAATTGGGTGATCAATAAATCAGCCCCTGCGCCAAAAAATAATCCCCCCTCTGTGGCAAAAAACCCAACTGCAAGTGTCCCAAACAGTCCATTGACTCCGTGAACCGCAACCGCCCCTACTGGGTCATCAACTTTCATTTTATCAAAAAATAAAACAGCAACATCCACCAATACCCCAGCAATAAAACCAATAAAAATTGCAGATACAGGACCAACAACATTACAGCCTGCGGTAATGGATACAAGACCAGCTAAAATACCGTTTATCACCATGGTGATATCAATTTTTCCATAAGAAAAATAGGTGTAAAACATAGTTGCAATTCCCCCTGCTGCAGAAGCCAAAAAAGTATTAACCACTACATCGCCAATAAGCTCCCAATTACCCACAGCACCCAAAGTGGATCCGGGGTTAAACCCAAACCAACCAAACCAGAGAATGAATGCCCCAACAGAAGCTAAAGGTAAATTATGACCAGGAATTGTATTAGAATTTCCCTCTTTGGAATATTTTCCAATCCTTGGGCCCAAAACTATAGCTGCAGCTAAAGCAGAAAATCCCCCCATCGCATGAACCGCTGCCGAACCAGCAAAATCATTGAACCCCCTGACTGCCAACCAGCCATTGGGGTTCCAAACCCAGTTAGCAACCAGTGGATACATTATTCCACAGAAAACTACTACCATGATCGCATAGGACCATAATTTCATCCTCTCGGCTAAAGCACCAGATACTATCGAAATAGCTGCGATGGCAAAACCCAGCTGAATGAACCAAAATAACTGATTGGATACTGTGAGACCCAATCCCAAATCTTCATCCATAATTCCAAAACCAGATGCAAACCATCCGTTGGAAACACCATAGGCCACTCCAAACCCTACTGCAAAAAAGGCAATCCCTCCAAATGTGATGTCAATGATGACCTTGGCAATAATGCTCATGGCGTTTTTGGCGCGAATAAAACCGGCTTCCAATAAGGCAAATCCTGCTTCCATAAAAAAGATAAGTGCGGCACACAATGCAACCCAAACAGTATTGATTGCATAAACGTGTTCGTTTAATAATTCAGTATAATTTTCCATTGGTTTATTAATTATTGTTTTGCGGAGGTAATATAGTTAATAAATCAAAAATGGGGCTGGTGACACATAAGTTTTATGTCAAATGAGTCAAAAACCAAAGGGTATAATCAATCAAAAAAAAGTGGGAGTATGAGGAGCTACCTCATAGAATGGTTATTCCAAAATTTCATTTTCACCAACCAACATTTCATTGAATTTTAAATCGTCTAATCCCTGCTGATCAAATGGATCTTCAATGTATTCTTGAATATTGTAAAGGGCCATGAAAATAAAACCAATGATTACAGAGAAAAATAGTGAAACCCCCAGTTCTAAAAAATTATTTTTATCAAAACTTGCAAGAATATGTGAGTTATATACCAAAGGAGAGAGGTATATAAATATCAAGCAATACATTCTCAAAGATATCGGTGTGGCATGAACCTTAAGGGTATTTAATTTTTCTACACATTCAAAAAGTTCATTCTTAACCCTAATAATACTGTCCTTCTCTCTTTCGTTGTAATGTTTTTTATAGCCCTCGAGCGTGTAGAAAATTTCTTTGCGTTGCTTTCTAATAACTGCCATGTTAGTTTCTGAAAAATCCGTCAAATGATCCAATACATTTTTTTGCAACTTAAGAAGATCGGAAAAAAAAGCGCCGTAAGCTTTTTTTCCTATACCATCAACGGCTCTGACAAGATTAGATAATTCAATGATTTTATTCCTAAAACTATTAAACTCTCCAATAGATTCTTGACGTTTTTGATAAGCACTGGTAATGGAAAAAACCAACGGAAAAACTATGGCAATACTGAGTATGGTAAAATCAATATGCAAGCTAAAATTAAATTTGTCATAAAAAAAGTAAATAATCAATGTTTCTATAACAATCAGAAGCATTCGAAAGTTGATGGCAGATGAAATTACTCTCATTTTGATGTTTTTTTGGTTCCCGTTCTTTAGAATTTTCGACATTCTACTTTTAATAAACTCATTATACTAAATGATATTGCCTTATTTATAAAAAATATCAAAAATTCATCTGATTTACATTATAAATCAAGTTGCAAAAAGTGATGATAAGATCAATAATTGCATGATATATTTACGATTATTAAAATTACAAAAAAATCGAAAATTTAATTTTTACTCTTTCACTAACAAAACCCCTAGATTATAGGTTAATTCAAAAGTATTATGGGGTTAAGGCAATGGGACGACCATATGCCCGTCCTTGTTTTTGTGGCAATCCCAGCAGCATACGAACTGTTGCTGCGATTTGATGTGTATAAAGTTGGCCCTCTCGCTTGATCTCTCCCATAGGAGCAACTCCTTTTCCAAAAAAGATAAACCATGTTTGATCTGATCCAATTATTTTTTTGCTATGATTTCTCCAAGTGTCAATGGGATCGGTCCCTCTTCCATGATCTGTAGTAATAACGAATGTAGTTTTATCACGATAATAATCACTTTTTTGAGTGTAATTCCATAAATCCTCTATAAGCGCGTCAGTATTTTTTGCAGACTTTAAATAGGATTCATAATCCCCATTATGAGCGAAATCATCTGTCTCCCCATAGGAGATGTAAATAAAATCAGGCCGATGTTTTTTAAGATAGGCTTTTGCATATTGATGAGTGAAACCGTCAAGTCTTACTGAACCCCATGGGCTAGGAATTTGTCTCTGTAGTTCGTTGAGTAACTCTTCTTGTTTAGTAAGGGGGAAATCCGTAGAGGGCTCAAAACCACAATTGGTATAAATACCTGATCTCTCCTGATTTACTATAGCATCGAAAACATCCCAACTGCCGAAAGCAGCAACCCTGGAGATGCCATATCGTTTTGCAAATTGCTCCAAAACTGTCTCGTTGGGATTGGGAATTTTATCATTACTGTATATATTTTTGTCATCTGCCCTACCTGTCAATATCTCATTATAACCTGGATAGGAAAACCACATACCATTGGTCAGGTTTACCTTACTCCCTAGTTTGCGATTACCATGAATCTGTCCCATTTTAATGACTTGATTCCATATAAAAGGCATCAATGCCAATCTTCTCTCTTGTTTGGTTTCAGCCCAAGTCCAATTGTAAAGTTTATCAGGGTGTTTTACATACTTTTTGTTTTTAACCAGTAGGGAGTCTGCACCAAAAAATAGCTCTTGCCATCTCAATCCATCAAGGGTTATCAAAAAAACCTTGTTCTCGTCAATATGGCTTTGAGACAAACAGATATGAGTGA
Source organism: uncultured Flavobacteriaceae bacterium (assembly GCA_913020295.1). Classification (GTDB taxonomy): domain Bacteria; phylum Bacteroidota; class Bacteroidia; order Flavobacteriales; family Flavobacteriaceae; genus UBA8316. The sequence goes on from CAJWAA010000007.1 coordinate 3,613, forward strand.
AAAGTAAGAAAATAATTAAATAGTTAGATATTCGCTTCTGTAACATTTGATGCATTGAAAGTTTTATAAATTAAATTTTCATAGATAATCCACAATTTAATTGAATTTCAGAAAATTATATCTCCTATTTATGTATTATTTTAAAAAGTCTTTTTGACAGCATTCTAACAGTTCGGAACAATTTAATTATAGATCAGTATAATTAAACTGAATATAATTTTTACTGAAAATCTCAAGAGTTTTTTAGATCCCTTTTCTTTAGAACTATTTTATTTAACTAGTTAATATCATTATACCTAAACTTTACTTTATTTTATTTAATTCATTTATTTTTAGTTATGTTACACATACAAAAAATGGTAGTTTACTATTAATATGATTCTTAAATAGGTTTGATAAAAAAGCCCGTGTTTGCATGGGCTTTTCATTTATAATTATTCACTTGAGTTAGGCTGCATTTTGCTTCTTGATGAGATTCAATGCCGAACCATCTTTGAACCACTCAATTTGTTGTTTATTATATGAATGATTCGCCAAGATGATATCCTTAGAGCCATCGGCATGTAAGACCTCAATAGTCAATTGCTTACCGGGAGAAAAATCTTTTAAGTCAACAAAGTTGAAGGTATCATCCTCTTGAATTAAATCATAATCTGCTTCATTAGCAAATGTAATTCCCAACATTCCTTGTTTCTTTAGGTTGGTTTCGTGAATACGGGCAAACGATTTTACCAAGACTACTTTTACCCCTAAAAAACGAGGCTCCATAGCTGCGTGCTCACGAGAAGACCCCTCTCCATAATTGTGGTCCCCCACAACTACAGTTTCAATACCCGCTGCTTTGTACTCTCGCTGGGTATCCGGAACTCCGCCGTATGCTCCAGTCAATTGATTTTTGACAAAGTTGGTTTTTTGATTGAAAGCATTTACAGCACCAATTAAACAATTATTAGAAATGTTATCTAAGTGACCACGGAAACGTAACCATGGTCCTGCCATAGAAATATGGTCAGTAGTACATTTGCCAAATGCTTTTATTAATAGCTTAGCCCCGATAAGGTTTTCTCGGTTCCAAGGGGCAAAGGGTATTAATAATTGAAGGCGCTCAGAACCCTCTTTTACAACTACCTCAACACCGGAGCCATCTGCCTCAGGAGCCAGGTAACCATTGTCTTTTACATCAAAACCTAAAGGCGGGAGCTCCATTCCGGTAGGTGGATCAAGTTTTACCTCTTCTCCATTTTGATTCAGTAGGGAATCGTTAACAGGATCAAAATCCAATCGTCCTGAGATAGCCACGGCAGCGACCATTTCGGGTGAGGCTACAAAAGCATGGGTGTTTGGGTTTCCATCGTTACGCTTTGAAAAGTTTCGGTTAAAAGAATGAATAATTGAATTTTTCTCTTGTTTATCTGCTCCCTCACGTGCCCATTGTCCAATACATGGACCACAAGCATTGGTGAAAATCTTAGCATTTAAGTCTTCAAAAATATCCAGCAAACCATCGCGTTCTGCCGTATAGCGCACCTGTTCTGATCCAGGGTTGATTCCAAATTCCGCTTTAGTAACCAAGTTTTTATCCACTGCTTGCTTAGCAATAGAAGCGGCGCGAGAAAGGTCTTCGTAGGAAGAGTTGGTACACGAGCCAATCAATCCCCATTCTACTTTCAATGGCCAGTCGTTCTCTTTTGCTACAGTGCTCATGTCTGAAACTGCAGTGGCCAAATCTGGGGTAAAAGGTCCATTTATATGAGGACCTAGTGTATCTAAATCTATTTCAATGACTCGGTCGAAATACTGTTCCGGATTTACATAAACCTCAGGATCGGCTGTAAGATGATGACTTACTGCGTTTGCAGCATCAGCCACATCATCGCGACCGGTGGATCGCAAATAACGTTCCATGGATTGGTCATAACCAAAGGTAGAAGTTGTTGCCCCTACCTCAGCTCCCATATTACAGATGGTTCCTTTACCTGTACAAGACATGGATTCTGCTCCTTCTCCAAAATATTCAATGATGGCTCCTGTTCCTCCTTTTACGGTAAGAATACCTGCTACTTTTAAAATAACATCTTTGGGTGCTGTCCAACCATTTAATTTTCCGTTTAATTTAACCCCAATGAGTTTTGGGAATTTCAACTCCCATGGCATATCAGCCATCACATCAACGGCATCAGCTCCTCCTACTCCTATGGCTAACATCCCTAGACCACCCGCATTTACGGTATGTGAATCAGTACCAATCATCATTCCGCCGGGGAAAGCATAATTTTCTAACACAACTTGGTGAATGATTCCTGCTCCCGGCTTCCAGAATCCAATACCATATTTATTGGAAACTGACTCTAAAAAGTTAAATACTTCTGCTGAGACAGAATTGGCTGACTTTAGGTCTTCTAATGCCCCTTTTTTTGCTTGAATTAAATGATCACAATGTACTGTGGTTGGAACTGCTACTTTAGACTTGCCTGCTTGCATGAATTGCAATAAGGCCATCTGAGCCGTCGCATCCTGGCAAGCAATACGGTCGGGTGCAAAATCAACGTAATCTATTCCACGGGTGTAGGCTTGATCGGAGGCGCCCTCCCATATGTGGGAATATAAAATCTTTTCTGATGCGGTTAGAGGCTTTCCAGTAAGTTTTTTGGCTTGATTTACACGCTCCTCCAAACGTGCATAGACTGCTTTGATCATTTCAATATCAAATGCCATAGTTCTTAATTCAAAATTGATGTAAAACTACGAAATAAAGCGTTTAGAATATATCTGTATAATAGATTATGTAGACATGCATGTATAAATATAACATCCATAGATAAACTATTATTTTTCTATGGTATATGTGTTTTTGGTATTAAAATTTATAAAGTTTTCAAATGCAATTACCATAAATTCATCTGGCGGTTTGAAATCATCGATATTCCAAAAGATTTATTCATAAATCAAAGCCATCATTCCCAAAAACCTTTAAAAACACACAAATAAGAACGTTAGGAAAAATCAAAAAAACTTAAAATTTTGGATTTAAATTATTTTTAGTGCAACGCTGACACTATTTGTAAATGACCGTATTTGAAACGAATCACTATTGAATTTCAGGTTATATAGTGCCTATTTTCATCGGATTACGTGGACGGTTGATGGTAAAGTGACTTAAAAAACTCTACAAAATTATCTATTTGGAATAACAAGAATGCGACAAACTTTGAATGGAATAGTTAGCAAGTCAATATTTCAGAGAATGTATTAATTTAAGGTTTTGTTGGGATTTTATTAACATTTATTTATATATTGCGATAGGTGTTCGCACACGAAAAAATATTAATTAACTAAACTATTAATTTATGAATTCTATTTATTTGGGTATTTTTAAATCCCAAACAAAAACACTATCGCTCTTCAAAAAGGGTGCATTGTGTTTGTTGTTTTTAGTAGGTTCGTTTGTCACTGCACAGCAATCCCTGAGTGGATCTGTTGTAGACCCTGCAGGAGTTCCACTCCCTGGGGTTAACGTAGTTATTAAAGGAACCAATACTGGAACTTCAACTGATTTCGATGGAAATTTCTCAATTGAAGCCTCCAGTTCAGATGTGTTAATCTTTTCTTTTGTTGGTTTTAAAGACCAGGAGGTTTCCGTCGGAGAAAATTCTTCTTTCAGTATTTCTCTTGAAGAGGAAGCAAGCTTTCTAGACGAAATTATCGTAACAGGTTATGGAACTCAAACTCGAAGAGAAGTTACTGCCTCCATTGTTCGTGTTGATTCTGAAACAATAGAAAGAGTTGCCGCTGGAAGTAGTATAGATGCTATAAAAGGTCAGGTAGCTGGTGTTGATATTACAGCAGCAGGTGGTAGACCAGGTCAAAGCCCTCAAGTTCGTATTAGAGGTCGTAGATCACTTTCTGCGTCTAATGATCCATTGTATGTTGTAGACGGTATTCCAGTAACTAGTAGTGTTGATGGCGGTGCAATTTTTGATATCGCACCTCAAGACATTGAGTCTATGGAAATCTTAAAAGATGCTGCTGCAACAGCTATCTATGGGTCAAGAGGAGCAAACGGTGTTATACTTATTACTACGAAAAGAGGTAGACAAGGCGAGAAAACTGCAGTTAGTTACTCAGGTTACTATGGAACAACAGAAGTTCTGAATGTACCTGACATGATGGATGCAGAGCAATACAAGCAAATGAGAGCCGAGGCCTTCAGAAAAAATTCAAGTAATGAGTTTATGTATGATGGTAATATAGAATCTGATTTATATGTTCTTTTTGACGGTGAACAAGCTCTTGTAGATAATTATAATGCTGGTGCTGATTTCAATTACCTTGATAACATTTTAAGAAAAGGTTCTCAGCAATCACATCAACTATCAGCTAGGGGTGGAACAGAGAAAACTGCTTATAATGCATCATTGGGATACTTCCTGGAAGAAGGTATAGTTCCTGGGATGGATTATGAGAGAATTAATGCTAGAATTAACCTTGATCATCGTATTAATGACATGTTCAAGTTTGGAATGTCTGCTACATTAACCCAAGCAACAAATAACTGGGGTTCTAATGCAGTAATGAATGAATCCTTGAGACAGCTTCCTTTGGGTCGTCCATATTTAGATGACGGAGTTACTCCAAGAATGTTTACTTGGAATGATGGTATTGCAACTAACCCCCTTGCTGAAATTGTTCCAGGAGCCTACATTGATGAAAGGCTATCAACAAGAATTTTCTTGCCAACATATTTACAAGTTAATTTTAATCCAGATTTGACATTTACTTCAACTTTTGGACCTGACTTACGTTTTGTAAGAAGAGGGGAGTTTAGAGGTGCTGCTACCAATGATAACCGTCTCGGACCTGCAGATGCAGAAACTGAAACAAGAAGAGAGCAAGGGTTCACATTGGAAAATTTATTGACTTACAACAAAGAGATTGGCCCTGGTACTTTAAAAGTTACCTTACTTCAATCTATCCAAGAATTTACCAGTGAAACTGGAAAAGCTGAGGTATTAAACCTGCCATATGAGTCTCAATTATGGTATAATATTGGAACTGCCGCTGTAAAGGGTAATTTAAGTTCATCATTGAGTGAGTGGCAATTACAATCATACATGGGTCGTCTGAATTATGATATTGATGGAAAATATTTATTCCAGGTATCAATGAGGGGTGATGGATCTTCAAGATTATCTGAAGGCAACAAATGGGCATACTTCCCAGGTGTATCGGCTGGATGGAGAATCAATGAGGAAAGCTTTATGGCAGATACTCCATTTGATGAATTAAAACTTCGTTTATCATACGGAGAGGTTGGAAATACTGCTATTTCTCCATATCAAACCCAAGGTGGTTTAGCCAGAACTGTTTACTCTTGGGGTGGATCAAGCGCTTTTGGTTATCGTGTTAATGATATACCTAATGCTGATCTTGGCTGGGAAATATCTAAGACTGTTGATTTTGGTGTAGATTTCTCTCTGATGGGAGGAAATATCAATGGTACTTTTGATGTTTATCAGACTAATACAACAGATCTTATTTTGGCTAGAAACCTTCCATGGACTTCAGGATATGAGAGTGTATTCCAAAATGTTGGTGCTACAGAAACTAACGGTGTTGAATTTGGAATTAATGCTGTAATTCTTGATAACCCTGACGGATTAAATTTTGACGTTAGTTTCAACATTTCTAGCTATGATGAGAAAATTACTGAACTTGCTTTAACTGATGAAAACGGGAACCCTATGGACGATGTAGGAAACGAGTGGTTTATTGGTCAACCTGTTAGAGTGTTTTATAACTACCAATATGGTGGTATCTATCAAGTTAGTGAGGCTAGTTTAGCACAGAGTCTTGAGGGTAAAATCCCTGGTGAAATTAGAAGAGCTGATACCAATGGAGACGGAGCTATCACTCCAGATGACAGAGTTGTTCTTGGAACTGATGTTCCTGACTATTTTGGAGGTATTACTACTAATTTCAGCTATGGTAACTTTGATCTAAGTGCTTTCTTCTATTTTAAGCAAGGTCAAATGATTAATAGTAATTTCCATAGATCAAACAATAGTTTACAAGGAAGGTACAATAACCTTGATGTAGATTATTGGACACCAGATAACCCTAATGGAAGATTCCCAAGACCAAATATTGGAAATGAGAGAGCTGTTGATGGTGATCTCTTAAGATATTTTGATGGAAGCTATGTAAAGCTTAGAAACTTAACTTTAGGTTACAACTTTGAATCTGAAGTAGCTTCAACTCTCGGTATGAAGAACCTTAGAGTTTACTTACAAGGACAAAACTTATGGTTTGGAGCTGATTATGACACATTTGATCCAGAAATTGGTGAAGCAACTCTAGGAAGTAGTGTCGCTCCTTCCTCTAGTATGTGGGCATTTGGAGTAAGAGCTAACTTTTAATTATAATTATTTTAAGACATGAAAAAAATTAAATTTTTATTGTTATTTCTATCTGTTACAGCTTTTACCTCGTGTGAAGACTACTTAGATGAAAATAACATCGCCAATGTAACAGCTTCAGGTTATTATACCACTGCTGCAGGATTGGAAGATGCTGTAAGGGCTACTTATGGTATCATGAAGGAATTCTTTGGTCCTGAAATTGGATGGACAATGACTGTTTTCGGAACTGACACATACAGAGCAGGTGCTGACGGTAGTCATAAGTATATGGGACGCTATGATGGTGGACATAACCCATCTGCGAGATATATGCGTGATACTTGGAGAATTTTCTATCGACAAATCAACCAGGCAAATGCTGTTATTGCAAGAGCTGAGGGAGTTGAAGATATGGATGCTTCATTAAAGACTAAGAGAATCGCTGAGGCGAGGTTCTTAAGAGCTTTTGCTTATTTCCACCTAACTCGCCATTATGGTGACATTCACCTTTCTTTGGAGGAAACTGAAGGTGTTGAAGTAGAGGCAAACAAAACCGCTGCTAGTGAGATATATTCTCAGGCAATTGTTCCTGATTTAGAGTTTGCAATTGCAAATCTTGATGATAATCCTGGTGATTACGGAAGAGCCTCTGTACCTGCAGCTCAGTTTATTTTGGCTAAGGCTCTTTTGAGAAGGAGCTACGAATCTTTTGGAGATGCAAATGATGCATCTCGTGCAGAGTCACTTATGTCATCAGTGATTAATAATCCAAGATTTAGCTTACTAGATAATTTCTCTGATTTATGGAGCATTGATAATGAGCGTAACTCAGAAACAGTTTGGGCAATTCAAAATGCTAAATCTCAAGTTGATGAAGGTTTGGATGGATACGGACATAGGGGTCACCTATACTTCCTTATGGAGTATGACAAGAAACCTGCTATGACACGAGATACTGAAAACGGTAGACCGTGGAAAAGATTTCGTCCTACACCTTATCTAATGTCTATGTGGGATAGAACCAAAGATCGTAGATATGATGAGACATTTAAGCATGTTTGGTATGCTAACGTTGGTAACGATGGAGGTCCTAATGGAGTTCCTGTTGCTAAGGGTGATACAGCTCTTTATATTCCAGGTCCTGGTGTGAATAGACACGGAGTAGACCAAGATGGATATTGGAATGCTGCAAAGCAATCCAGTGTAAATTTCGAAGTCTACACTTCCGATGAGTGGGATACACGAACATTCCCTTCATTAAATAAGTGGATTGATAACACCCGACCTAATCGTCAGCATACTCAAGGTCAGAGAGATTTTATTGTTGCTAGATTAGCCGATGCTTATTTAATCCGAGCTGAAGCTAGATTAAAGCAAGGTAATTCAGCAGGCGCTGCAGATGACATTAATGTTATCAGAACAAGAGCTGCATGGCATGCAGCAGATGGTATGCCAGATACAGTTGCTGATATGCAAATTGTTGCAGGAGATGTTGATTTAAATATGATTCTTGAAGAAAGAGCTCGTGAGCTTGTTGGAGAGGGTCATAGATGGTATGACCTTACTAGAACAAAAACTCTTATTGATAGAGTAAGGTTACACAACAGTGATGCTAAAGACAATATTCAGTCTCATCACGTTATTCGACCAATACCACAAACTCAAATTGACAGAACTGTTGGAGGCTACGGCCAAAATCCTGGTTATCCTCAATAAAGTTCCTTTTGAATTTATTAAAACCGCCCAATGGGCGGTTTTTTTTAATCATTAATCTTCTTTTTCAATAAAATTAAGATATCTTCCTGCCCAATATGGAAGTAAATATATATATGGAGAGTACTCCCTAAATCCACCGCTACCTCCATTGTTTTGATAGGCTCTATTGTGTAAGTGTATTGGCCGCTCATCTGGTGGAAGCACATCTATGTATTCTTGTTTACGAAAATTTGCGGGTATTTTTTTTATATCTTTTCTGTTTTTGTTTTCTACTTTCCAATCTATTAAATCCAATGGAAATTCCTTTAGCCACCATATGGATTCGTTAAGGTCAATAGGTGATCCACCTGACAATGAATAAAGAAAATTCCACAATGGGTTCTTTTCCGATCTTTCAATTTCCCAGTGGGAACGAACTGTTTCAAGGTGTTTTTTTCTACTAGCTTGATCTAAAGCATATTTTACAAATGCTGGGGCAGTTAAAAAATACATTTCATCATCAGAGTGATTCCATGCATCACTAAGCAACTGGTCAGCCACATATCCAATTGTTTTTGCTGAGCGAGTAGCATTTTCATTATACCCGTATTTTTTGCCTAACTCTAAAGCATGGTTTTTGTATTTTTCATCTTGAGTGAAGTGGTAAGCGGTTTGAAGAAAAGACAGAATCAGAGTAGAGTTTAATCTTCTATCTCCTACCTGAATTGGAAAACTATTAACATAATCGGGATTCCATCTTCCCCAACGCGTAGGTTTTCCGTCCCATGAAACCAGATACCAATTATTTTCAATGATGTGATCCATTTGTTTTTTGATCAATTTAATAGCACGGTTTCTCCATTCCTTATCCTCAATTATTTCTGCAAAAAGTGCATAAACAAAAAAATGCCCACATGATTCATCGCTACTAGTGGTAGTTTTCCATACCCAATCAAGATTTTTAGATTTTTTCCATACTCTATAGGTTGAGTTTTTGTTCCAATTACTTCTTTGGAATTGATCTATCTCATATGTTCTGGCTGGAAATCCTGGGATTCCCGATATGGTAGTGAGTCTTTCCATGGCAACTAAAGCTTCAAAAGCATTTTGCCGTGCCTCTTCAGATCCAGTTGCAGCATAACGAAATAATTCTGACGCTAAATACATAGATGTCCATAGACCATCGTTGTCCGTATCGACAAGGGTTGCAGTAGATAGATCACCTGCGACTTGAAGTCTTAATGCGGACTCAAGACCATATCGAATGTGTCTTTTTCTCTGTATTTCCTGGAAGAAAGCCGCTTTACTCTCTAAAGTCATTAGCTTAAAGCTGATTTGATTTAATCCTTTTTGTGATAATATTAAAATACTTTTGCCTGGGCCATCTGAAATATCGATTACGTGGTCATCTAAAAGCCATCTTCTTGAGGCATAATAGTCGAATTTCCCATCTTCTCTTAATTTAAAGGCTCCTTTTGGGCTTCCAGCCCAAAGCGAGCCCTTAATATTTTTAAGAGCTGTAATCTGAGAACAAGGAAGCTGATCCATAATTTTTTTTAAATTCCAGTTTTCTGGGTTAATAAAATAAATTCCTCTTGAGGTTCCTATCAAGATTTCATGCTGGAATATTTCCAATGAGGTAAATCCATTTCCACTGTATACCTCCTTTAGACTTTGGTCCTTTGGGTTAAATTGATAAAGCTTATTTTGAGTTAGAATTAAGAAGTTATTTTGTGCAGAATTATATAAAACAGAAAGTGGAGTTCCAACCCATTGAAAATTTTCTATTTTTTGGCTTTCTTTATCGCTAAATCCAAACCGATTTTTAGAAATTACAAATACAGTTTTCTCTTCTCCTATGCTAAAGCTTATAGGTTCTTGTAAACCGTGTTTGATTTTAAAATTCCCTCCATAGGCCATACTCATTACTTCATTTTTTGTAAGATAGAAGAATTGTTTGTCGTGAACTTTTATGTCAATAATTTTGTATTCCTGAAGAGGCCGGTATTGGAAATAAGTTTTTAATTTTTTTTCCCATGGCCACAGAATTCCTTTAGAGGAAATCACCTGTATGTTTTTATTTCGATCACTATTAATTCCAATTAGTCGGTTCAAAGAATCTTGCTTTTCATATTGAATGGAGTAGTCCTGAAAAAAGGGAGTATCTATATATTTTTGAGACCATAAATTGTGAGCTGAAAAAAGTATAATTATTAAAAAATTAAAAGGAAATAACCGCATGAACTATAGATTTTTTTTGTTTGGAATCAAGGGAGTAACTTAGATGAATTTCTCCCTCTGATGTTTTTATGAGTGAAGGGTAGGAGAAGCTATCTTTAAGATTCTTTGATTTTTCAATTTCATATATTGATTTCCAAGTTTTACCCTCATCAGTTGAGCGGTTAAGATTCAGAACGTTTCTACCTGATTCTATATTATTATTAACCATGAGCCAGTGACCATTATCCATTTTCAAAGTATGAAGACTAGATCCTGGGTTAGGTATAGAAATATCGATGACTTTTTTCCAATGTTCACCTTGATCACTTGAATAGCTCATAAGGACTCGGTTGGGTGGATCACCATTGTCTCTCATATAGGCAACTATTTCTCCGTTTTGTTTTTCCTCTAGACTTGGTTGAATATTTCCGTACCCAACAAGGGGTTCACTACAGTTCCAATTTTTACCATTATCATCTGAGAAGGCGATTATTGAAAAATTGAACCCGTCAGAATACAATGGTAACAATATTCTTCCTGATGTGAGTTGTAAAGGTTTTGTCCGAGTCATCCATCCTTTTTGTCTTTTGGATTTGTCACTTGCCGCCTTTATAATCATTCTCTCATAAGGTTGAGCATATTCAGCCCAACCCAAGTTTCTATCGGGTAATTGTTTAAATTTATATTCGATTGTTTTTTTGAATTGCTCACTAGGTTTCAATAAGATAATGTCTTGCCATGTCCACTTTGGAGGACCCTCTGAAGTATAGTCTCTCGTCTTTTTATATTTTAAGATAGCTTCCTCCCATCGGTTGGCTTGAATAACGATCCAAAACAAAAAAAGTTCATTCTCTTGGCTCAAAAATAAAACTGGATTACAATCGGGGAAGCTGGGGGTATCAGCCATTTCAAAAGGTTTACCCCAATTGAAGTCTCCTTTTTTTAGTCTGGCCCCCATAATTTTAACATCATTAGCTTTTCTTTCTCCAGATCCTTGAAACCAACAAGCCAGAAGGTCTCCATTAGGCAAACTAACTAAAGAACTGCTATGAACGTGTTGTTTTTGAGATGGAAAGATCAGCTGTTTTTTAACCTCTAGATCTTGGGCCTTGGAAAGAAATAAAAAACCAAATAAAAAGAAAATCAGAAAATAATTTTTTTGAAATTGAGATAAAACACACATAGTTTAGTTTAATTTTCTTTTCGAAAAATATTGATTTTAATCTTATTTTCAGAACTATAGTAATAAAAATAGCTAACTAAAAGTCTGTTCAGATATAAAAGGAAAGAGAGAGCTCTTCAAAAAAATCGTTAGATTTGATATTCATGTGCTTAAAGGATTTTTTTAAATATCTATTAGGTTCTAAGATAAATTTTATTCAGATAATGTTCAAATCATCAATTAAACCTCTACTTGGCTCATTCACTTGCGCAATAATTATTCTTTTTTATTATAATTCATATATCTCTGCATCAGAGGAGAGAACCCAAATTGAACCTATTCAACTTTTAAAGGACTATGTAAAAGCTGAAAATAAAGATTTTGGATTTGTTATCAAGGATTCAATCAAGGAATTAGACTACAGTTTATATCATATTAAGATGACCTCTGGGAAATGGTTGAATAAGAAATTAGTGAACAAGCCTATTTGGTGGCATTGGGTTGATGTTGTAATCCCAACTAATTTAAGTTCGTCTAACGCATTATTATTTGTTGGGGGAGGGTCTACTGAACAAAACAAAATCTACTTAGATAGTATATCCATTGCACAATCCATTGCCTCTGAATCTGTTGTAGCTCACATTAGTAATATCCCTTTTCAACCGATAAGTTTTATCGGTTCTGACAGCATTCAAAGATATGAAGACGATATAATTGCTTTTGGCTGGGACCGATTTTTATCAGGTGGGGCAAAAGATAAAGATTCGAAATGGCTTGCAAGATTTCCCATGACAAGAGCAGTGGTAAAGGCTATGGACGTAATTCAAGAAGTCACCAAATACTCTAAAATTCCTACCAATAAATTTTTCATATCAGGTGCCTCAAAGAGGGGATGGACTACATGGACTACCGCGGCAGTTGATAATAGGGTAATGGGAATTGCCCCTTTGGTTATAGATATGCTAAATTTAGAACCATCATTTCAACACCATTATAGAGCATATGGTGATTGGTCACCGGCAATAAAAAACTATATAGACCATGGAATTATGGAGTGGATGGGAACTGATGCTTTTGATCGCTTGTTAAAACTTGTAGAGCCTTATCAATTTAAAAAACTTTTTCAAATGCCTAAACTATTGGTTAATGGAACTATAGATGAGTTCTTTTTGCCTGACTCATGGAAGTTTTATTGGAATGAACTTCCCGGAGAAAAATACCTTCAATATGTCCCAAATGGCAACCATGGATTGGCTGGAAGCTACCGCTCAGAGAATGTATTTTCCTTTTACCGCAAGATTATACGAAATAAACCCCTTCCAGATATGGATTGGAAAATTGATCAGGACAGTATTTATCTTAAAATCAAAACTCAGATTCCATATGAAATTGCTATTTGGAAAGCTAACAATCCAAAAAAAAGAGATTTCAGAAGTTGGGAGGTTGGAAAAGAAGCCTGGAAAAAAACTCCAGTTGAGTTGGTAAGCTCAGGAAATTATGCTATCAAAATACCTCAAGCAATAGGTTATACAGCTTCACTTGTAGAGGTAGTTTTTGATGCAAAAGGGGAGACCCCAATCACATTAACCACGGGAACAACTATTAAGCCTGAAAAATATCCCTTTAAAGCTTTTAAGCCAATTTCTAAAAAACTCATTCGGAAATAATTGATATAACTTCCTTATAATTAGCATAAACGGTTATTATATGGCTTCCTAATACAAAAAACTGTTGACATAATAATTCTCACACCAATAAAAACGAGTTTTAGTTCGTTTCTTATTTTAGTGTTTAGGAGATACTTATTATTGTTTTGGTTAGTTTCACTTGTTGCCCTTGGAGATTACTCTATTTATGAATTTATACAAAAAAATACCTCTTGTTAAATAATTCTTTACTTAATAATTCTTGTAAGTAGAGGTGTTGAATTTTCTAAAAGAGATAAATCTTATATGCGTTACTACTTTAAAAAAGATTTTTTTTGGTAATGGTATATCTTGTAATTTTGATTAAAATTATAGACAAATAATCTAGATTTTTCCGTTTTAATATTATTTGGAATATTAAAAGACTTTTTTACTCCAATAGTTTTCTATTTCCTCAAGACTTTTACCTTTTGTTTCAGGGACATATTTATTAAAAAAAATTGTTGCAACTAGACACATCCCAGCAAAAGTAAAAAAACTACCCCCCATTCCAATTTTATCAATAAACCATGGAAATGTAAAAGCAGTTAAAAAGTTAGCTCCCCAGTTAGTAAATGTTACTATTGACATAGCAGATCCTCTAATATTATTTGGAAAAATTTCACCAATCAAAACCCATATTACCGCATTAATAGATAGCGCTAAAGATGCCATATAAATGCATAGCATAATTAGAATTAGAATACCTTGGCCAGAACCAAATGTAAATTCCAAAGCTATAATAACTAGAGAAATAAAAACAGAAAACATCCCATAAACTAGTAAAGGTCGTCTTCCCCAGCTATCAATTTTCCATAATGCAAGAATTGTAAAAATTAGATTTATTAACCCAATAGCAACTTGAAATTGAAGTGCTCCGTCAATTTTAAACCCAGCATTCTCAAGTATTGTAGGACCATAATAAATTATAATATTAACTCCTGTCAATTGTCCAAAAACAGATAAACCTATTCCAACAATTAAGGCTAATCTTAACCCAGGTCTAAGGAGCTTTGATAATTTTCCTTTAAATTGATTAATTGAATTATTGATTTCTTTAAATTCCCTTTCTGCTAACTCTGATCCACTAATTTTTGTTAAAATGCTTATTCCCTTTTCAGGTTTATTATTCTTAATTAACCATCGTGGACTTTCAGGAATAAAAAATAAAAGAAGGATAAACAACCCTGATGGAATCATTTCAAAACCGAACATTCCACGCCAAACATCCAAGACAAATATTTTATAAAGTTTATCTGTTTCATAAAATAATGAAATACTTTCTTTGGAAAATCTTAATAACAACCAATTAGATAAATATGCCAACAAAATTCCTATTACTATTGAAAGTTGGTAAAGAGCAATTAATTTACCTCTGATTTTTGGGGGTGAGAATTCAGATATATATAATGGGGAAAGAACAGATGCCATTCCAACTCCAACGCCTCCAATTATTCTTGCAATAATTAAAAAAATAAATGAGTCAGGAATGGTACATCCCAGTGCAGAAATAAAAAATAATGATGCAGCGATCATTAGAATAGGTTTTCTTCCAAATCTATCACTTAGACCCCCAGATACAATGGCGCCAATAATTGCCCCTATGAGAGCAGAGCTCGCAAACCATCCAGACTCTATTTCATCTAATGAAAAATACTTTTCAATAAAACTGAATGTCCCCGAAATTACCGCTGTGTCAAATCCAAAAAGTAATCCCCCTAAAGAGCCAACAAAACAAATAATGGCTATGAAAAACCTACTGAGTTTGTCTGGACTTTTATGATTTATCATGAATATTTACAATCTAATGTGACGTAAAACATAAATCTAAATTATGACTTCACAATATTAACCGTTATCCAGTAATCTTTATTTATAGAAACTTTAATAATTTAGTTTTTAGTTATTTTTATCCAGTTTTCAGTATTAAATGTTCTGGAGGAAAAAGCTGCCTATGCACTTTCTATTACTTTAATCCATTCATCAGCCATAAGCTGACTTCCAGAAATAGAGGGGTGAACACCATCCGGAATCCAATAGGAAGCAGGAACATCTAGTATGGCTCTATCGAACACCTCTTGAAAAGGAACCCAAAAAGCATTGAACTCAATTGCTAATTTATGAGCTACTGCCTGGTATTTTCCAAAAGGTTTAACCCAGCTTTCGTCAACTGCAGTTGTTCTAGGAATAGCGAATGGTTGACAAATAATTAATTTAACATCGGGGAGGGCTTCTTTAGTTCGTTTAAGAAGTTTTCTATAGTCATTTTCATAGGTTTCAAATGTGCCCTTGAAACCGTGGCGTAACACATGCCAATAATCGTTGACTCCTATTAAAATACTTATCCAATCGGGTTTTAAATCCAATGCATCTTTATCCCATCTATCTAAAAGCTGATGTACTTTATTTCCACTTATACCACGATTATAAATTGTAAGGTCTTTTTTTGGGAGTGTATTTAGCATTTTAGAAGCAGCAAGAAAAGCATAACCTTTTCCCAAAGAATCTGGACTATTGGGTAATTCTTTTTCCTTTTCTCGAAATGAATCTGTAATGGAATCACCTTGAAATAAAATCGTATCGCCTTTATTGATTTTTGAGAAAGGTATTTTTTCGGTGTTTATAACTTGCTGATCAAATCCGACTAATGGAAGCGCACCTATTAGAGCAGATTTTTTTAAAAAATTTCGTCTTTTATTGGTCATAATATAGTTTTTGAAATTATAAATTAACATTTATATAATACATTTCCTGCTTTGCAAGTTATAAGTATCATTAAACAAGTCAAACAAATAGTAAATTAACTTTAATTGGAAGATATAATTTATAATTCTAATTATTGATAATATTAACTTTCGCACAATTGCATACAAAAGAATTTCCTTACAATAATCTAATTGACGTTAAATTTTAAAAAATGAAATTTTTCAAAAATGGCCAACAATGATCAAAAATTGGCCAAAAATGACTAAAAAACTCTAAAAATAGATTCTGCTATTGTTTCCTCTGGATGTAACATCATATACGACAGGATTACACAATCAAATAATGGAGCAGATCTTGATATGTTCTGTGAGGATTGTGAGAGTAATGAATTTACATCATGGGATTATGAATCTAAGAAATGTCCTCATTGTAAAGATGGGATTATAGGTGAAAGTGGTGAGGGTATGAGATAATTTTAGCTGATTAGGAAAAAGATAGTATGCCGCTGTCCTGAGCCCTAAGCGATGGGATCAGCGGCATATATAACTTTCCTAAAAAATCAAAAAACATTATATTGCATTAGCTATTAAGGATTTATAATTGGTACTAATGGTTATTATTCTTTGACAGGAGTTGTGTGCAAATAATGTGCAAGTGGTTAAATAAAAAAGGGACTACATGTTTGTAATCCCTTACGATTAAGGTGGAGAAGATCGGACTCGAACCGACGACCTCTTGACTGCCAGTCAAGCGCTCTAGCCAGCTGAGCTACATCCCCATTTTGGCTTATGTCTAAAATACAACAAAGCTTTAAATATAGAAACCCTCTTTCCAACAATCGTTTATAATTATAGTATATTTAATTAAATGTCCTCATTGAAATTTAAATTCTTTTGGTTTTTAATACCATTATTTTCAATCGGTTTCACCCAAGGTGATGCCAATTTGCTTTTGCAATACAACAAAGGCCCCGATTTAGACGCCTTTTACAGAAAATGGAATTTTGACCTGCACACACATATAGTCTATGGAAATACCCTTGAGAAATATACCATTGGTAAAATCAACTTCTCTACAGGTACATATATTCAATACAAATTTTCAAAAACTTTTGCCCTCAATTCGGGAGTGGATTATTTCAAAATGAGTTATCAATACGACCTTATCAAAAATCAATCCTATGATGAATTGACTTATCTCAGCTTCCCCTTAACCCTGAGGGTGTTCCCCTCAAGAAAGCTCCATTTCGAGACAGGCTTACTTTACAATTCCGTTCTCATCGCCGAAAACACAGCAATCGTTGACCTAAAAAATCAAAGCCACAAATATCCTGATGGGGTGTTCAAAAATGTTTTTGGTTGGCTTTTTGCAACTCAATACAATGTATGGAATAGATTTGACCTCTCTCTTCAATACCGTTTTTTAAAAAAAGCCACAAATCCGATCAGTGATCAAAAAAATAATTTTGATGTCTTTCTTTTGGGCATTCATTTTTTTGTACTCAACCCTAATAAAAAACCAGACTGATATCCTTAGTACTCTAATGCATTGCGTGAAAATACATTTGAACCTTTTAGGGATTTAGGGTGACAGCACGAATAATTAAACTAAAATACTCTGCCTATTGAAATATTCAGGTAAGGGTGGCGTTGATTTTTTTGTAAATGATTATCTTTCGAAATACTATTCCAAAGTGTAAGAAATCTCCATTTTTTGAAGTAGAGAGCTAAACCCACCTCCAAGCTATTTTTATAAGGAATGGCATCCAAAACAAAGGGAGCCTGATTGTCAAACAAACTCCCCGATATCATAAAATCGTGAAAACGGTACTCTTGTCGCGATCCAAAATAGATTCCATATTCATTGGTTTGCACCTCCAAAGGATTACCAAAAAAAGACAAGGCTTGCGATGTTCCGATCAAAAAACCAAACCTACCTCCTAGAGCAATACGTTGGGTGCCCATGTTTCCGAACCACTCATATAAAAAAGCAAATTTTTCCAACAGAGGCATTCGCTTTCTTTGGATTAGGTTGAGGTTAAGATGAAACCTTTGTGGCAAGGCCTTTTCCCAAGCCACGTCGCGCAAACCCAAAATCTTGTCGTGATAAAGGTTTTGAAAATAAGGAGCCAAAGATGCCTTACCGGTTACCCCGAACTTTAGGGATGCCCCCCAAGCCGAAAAGGGATTCTTGTAATATTCATAAGCCCTTTCCAAAAACAACCAACCCCCATATGGATAATCAAATACATTCAGATCGACAGTGTAGCGGTTAGAAGGCGTATAGATCTCCTGCCCTAAAGTCCAATGTGCATATTTTTTATAGGACACACCCCCTAGATTCGTAACCGTCTTTAATTTTCCCGTACTGATAAATATGCCGCTCGAATAGTAACGATCTAAACTAAAATAAAGATCATTATCTACTGAAAGATTTATATATTGTTGACCCAATGACAGGTTCGAGCAGAAAAAAAATGAGATCAATAAAGACAAAAAAAGTTGTTTCATTTGTTAATTCAAGTTTGAATTTAGCCATGATTTTTGGAAATCGACTTCAAAAATGATTTCAATTTGCACTGAACTACCCCAAAACAAAATAGATTGGCTATTTTTGAAAATCAATGGAAGCAAGAGTTCACTTAGAAAAAAAGAACAAGGTCGGAAAGGTTACGTTTTTCCACCCCAAGGGAAACAGTCTCCCCTCTGACATGTTGCAAAAACTCATCAAGGCTTTCGAAGATGCCGACGCCGATGCCGACACAGCAGTGGTCATTTTGGAAAGTCGTGGTAATGCCTTTTGTGCTGGAGCTTCACTAAAAGAATTAAAAAACGTAAAAACTTTAGAGGAAGCCACAGCCTTTTTTATGGGCTTTGCGAATTTACTCAATACCATTAGAAAAATGTCAAAGTTCGTGTTAGCTAGTGTGCATGGAAAAATTGTTGGTGGGGGTGTTGGATTGGTTGCCGCTTGTGACTATGCCTTTGCTTCTAATACTGCATCCATTAAACTGTCTGAACTGTCGATTGGCCTGGGGCCTTATGTAATCGAACCGGTGTTGAGCCGAAAAATAGGAACCACGGGATTTGCTCAATTATCATTGGACAGCGCTCATTGGAAAAGTGCCCAATGGGGACTCGATAAAGGCCTTTACGCCGAATGTTTCAATGATCAACAAACCTTAAAACAAACTGTAAATGAAAAAGCAAAAAAATTAGCAACTTATGCTCCAAAAGCTTGTCTTGAACTTCGTAAACTTCATTGGAAAGACACCCAAAATTGGGAAAGCCTTTTGCCCGAAAATGCGAAAATTACTGCAAAATTATCCTTATCGGATTTTTCTCAAAACATTATCAAATCACTCTAGAAAATGGATACGAAAGTTCGTGTTACTAAACAATTTAAATTTGAAACCGGACACGCCCTATATGGCTATGACGGCCTTTGTAAAAATGTCCACGGACACAGTTACAAACTCGATGTCACGGTCATTGGCCATCCCATTGAGGATGCTGAAAATGTAAAAAATGGAATGGTCATAGATTTTGGAGACCTCAAGACCATTGTCAATCAGGAAATTGTTCGTCCCTTTGATCATGCCACTGTGCTTAACATAAACTCCCCCCACAAAGAAATCGCTGATGAAATGGAGAACAGGGGTCATAAAATTTTAAGGGTAAATTACCAACCCACTAGCGAAATGATGATCTTAGAATTTGCAGTAAAGATTAAAGCCATGCTTCCCAATCATTTAAAACTTCATTCGTTAAAGTTACGGGAAACAGAGACTGCTTTTGCAGAGTGGTATGCTGAAGATCAATAAATTAAATTTCATCGATCAAAAACCCAGTTGATCCAAATCGGCTTGGGGTTTGGCCGGTACCGTGGGGTCGGTGTCGTTTTCGTATTCAACACAGTCCAAAGGAATACTCACAACCTCGGGAGCCAAAAACTCATCTTGTGAGATTCCCAATTCCTCATTTTCATAAGCTCCTTTCATGTACAAGGCCCAGATGGGCAAGGCCATAGTTGCCCCCTGACCGAAGGCAATTTCTTCAAAGTGAATCGAGCGATCCTCACCTCCTACCCATACCCCCGTTACCAAGTTGGGTACTATTCCCATAAACCATCCATCGCTTTGGTTTTGTGTTGTCCCGGTTTTCCCAGCAATAGGATTCTCAAAAATATAGGGGTAGCCTGTCACCACTTTTTCGTAAACATAATTGGTTTTTTCCAAACCTGCATGGCGCAATCTTGCTCCGGATCCATGTTCCGTAACCCCTTGGAGTAGATTGACCGTGACATAGGCCACTTCCTTGCTGATAACATCTTTGGTTTTGGGAACCACTTCGAACAAGGCCATACCGTTTTTATCTTCGATACGGGTAATCACTATTGGCTGAATGTATATCCCTTGATTGGCAAACGTGCCGTATGCCCCTACCATTTCAAAGAGACTTATGTCAGGGGTTCCCAAAGCGATAGAGGGTACTTTGGGAATATAGGAAGTCACCCCGGTTTTTTTGACCAGATCAATCACTGGTCGAGGACCAACCTTGTCCATGATTCTGGCGCTGATGGTATTGACTGAATTTGCCAAAGCGTTTTTTAAGGTTCGCATTCTGCCGTAGCGATCTCCGGAATTTTTGGGGCACCATGAATCTATATTTCCATGCTTCATTGCATCGATACAATACAAAGCATCAGGCAACTTATCGCAGGGCGAGAGCTTGAGTTGATCAATGGCCGTGGCGTACAGAAAAGGTTTAAAAGTAGAGCCTATTTGTCGTCGACCTTGCTTAACTTGATCATATTGAAAGTGTTTGTAGTTAAATCCTCCTACCCATGTTTTAACATGACCAGTTTGGGGTTCCATTGACATCATCGCAGCCCGAAGGAAGTGCTTGTAATAGCGGATCGAATCCATCGGAGTCATTATGGTATCGATTTCTCCGTCCCAACTAAACACCTGCATGGGAACGGGTTTAAAAAAACTTTCCAAAAGAGCCTCTTCATCCATTCCAGCCACCTTGCCATTTCGCCATCGCTCACTGCGGTAGGCAGTACGGGTCATAAGAGTGTCGATTTCTCCCTCCCGCAAGTCGAAAAAGGGTGCGTTGGGATTTAGTTCCTCGGTGTTTTGAAGAAAAAACTCCTTTTGCAAATTCTTCATATGTTTAGCAACTGCATTTTCTCCCAGTACCTGCAGGCGTGAATCGATGGTGGTATAAATCTTTAGGCCATCCCGATAGAGGTTGTAAGTACCACCATCGGATTTGGGGTTTTCACGTATCCATTTTTTCATGAACTCTTGAAGGTAGGCTCGAAAATAAGTAGCCAGTCCTTCACGGTGGGATTCGGGCGAGAAATCAACTTTTAGAGGAAGAGCTGATAGGGAATCTTTTTCCGCTTGGGTGATCAATTTGTTTCTGAGCATTTGCTGAAAGACCACATTTCGCCTTTTCCTGACCATTTCGGGGCGTCGAAGGGGATTGTACAAAGATGAGTTTTTGAGCATACCCACCAAGGTCGCCGATTGATCCAATGTCAAAGTCTGAGGAGAGGTGTCAAAGTAGATCTTTGCCGCCGACCTTACGCCATCGGCATTGTATCCAAAATCATATATGTTTAGGTACATAGCGATGATTTCGTTTTTGGTGTAACGTCTTTCCAATTGAACCGACAGTACCCATTCTTTGATCTTTTGAAGTACTGCTTCTTTTTTGTTGCGTGAACGCACCCCTACAAAAAGCTGTCGGGCCAACTGCTGGGTAATGGTACTGGCCCCACCTTTTTTCCCCAAGTAAAAAATAGCTCTTAGCGTTCCCCGCCAATCGATCCCAGCATGGTAATAGTAACGCTCATCTTCTGTAGCGATCAATGCCTCGACAATATTTTGTGGTAGTTCGTCGTAGGTAATGGGCGTACGGTTGTCGTTAAAATAGAATTTTCCCAGTACCACCCCATCGGAGGAAAGGATCTGGGTGGCCAAATTCGTTTTAGGATTTTCCAACTGTTCCAAGGGAGGCATCGCACCCATATAGCCGAAGGCAACAAAACCAAAAATGCACACTACGGCGATTAAACCGCTAGAAAAAAGCAACCAAAAAGCCAAAATGAACTTTTTGTAATTCCTTTTGTTCGATCTTTTCTTTTTAGTTTTACTCATCTTGTTTGATTTCTTCTACGGCAAAACCTACCCCAACGATTCCCTTCAAGGGATCCATGCCGTTTTCGGTACCATTGAATCTCAATGCATGCTGTAACTGAACGTTTAAATTTCCCCTTGTGGGGAGAACGTAATTTTCTTTCCACCAAAGTTTGCTTTCCTTTACCTCAAAAAATCCTTGACCTAACCACTTCCCCTGTGCATCGGCCATAGCATATTCCAAGGTGTCGCAGACCAAAAGGGAGTCCCCTGTTTTTAGATAAGCAATCAAAAAGAGATTGGAAAAGGGATAATGCGGGTCGTTGCGGACGTAGATCATCAAATTGACTGGTTGATTAGTCAATGTGTCTATTTCAAAAATCACTTTTTCTGAAGCAGGCCAATAGCCATCAAAATTTCGGTATCCCCTAAAGAGTGCGGGCTCACTACAAGCAAAGGCCATACTCAATACCAATCCCATAAAAATATTATACTTGTTATGCATTGTTTTGACGCCGATTAGGCTTGCGATTTTTCCCTCGTTTAGTCTTGGATTTTTTGTGGTGATCAAAGCGGTTCAAGCTATCTTGACCGACAACATTTTCGAATAACACATTGGAATTTTGCATGGAAGGAGCCTCGGTTTCAGTGATGAATTCTTCAAGGCTGGGAACTTTTTCTTTGTTCTTGTTTTTTGCAATGATCTCATGAACTGACTCCAAGGATAGCATGTGCCAGTTCATCCACTCCCCTTTGTAAGCATACCACAATCGCTCCTTAAAAATATCTAATTTTTGAAGTACACCCACTCCTTTTTCAGTTTTGAGTTTGACCTCAGATTTGGGGAAAGTTTTGAGGGCAGATTGATATGCGTCCAACTCGTAATTCAAACAACACTTGAGTTTGCCACATTGACCTGCCAATTTTAGCGGATTGAGGGATAACTGCTGATAGCGAGCGGCCGAGGTAGAAACTGAACGGTAGTCAGTCAACCAAGTGGAGCAACACAACTCTCTTCCGCAAGAACCGATCCCTCCCAAACGCGCAGCCTCTTGTCGCAGACCGATTTGACGCATCTCAATCCGAATAGAAAAAGCTTGAGCCATATCCTTAATCAATTGTCGGAAATCAACTCTGCTATTGGCTGTATAATAAAACGTAGCCTTTTTACCATCTCCTTGAAATTCCACATCAGAAAGTTTCATTTCCAATCCCAAACCTAGGGCAAGCTCACGCGCTCGTTTTTGTATCTCCGGTTCTTTGTCTCGCAAGTGATGCCATTTGTCGATTTCATGTTGGTTAGCTTTGCGCAATAATTTTGAAACCTCCTCACTGTCCTGAGTGATATTTTTCTTTCTCATCTGAAAACGAACTAATTCTCCAGTCAAGGTTACCAAGCCCAAATCATAACCATTGTCCACCTCAGTGATTACAGGGTCACCCACCGATACAGTTAGGTCATCAGGTAAGCTAAAAAATCCTTTTCGGCTGTTTTTGAAACGTACCTCTACCAATGAAAAAGGGGTTTTGCCAGAGGGCAATTCCATATTGTCCAACCAGTCGAAAACCGTCAGTTTGTTACAACTGTCTGTCCCGCAAGTCCCGTTACTCCTGCATCCGCGAGGTGTTCCGTTTCCGTTACTGGCACATGAAGCACAACCCATATTTCTGTATTTATTAGTTTAAAGATAAGGTTTATTCGAGGGATTGGGGAGGTGAAAAATCCTAAATTAATGTTTAAACTTTAAAACCTGAGAACGTCCTTTTTTAAAGATTTTGTTGCTGTTATTTTTTCCCTTTCGTCTTTTCCTTTGTTCTTCCATGGGCAGATTAACAATCTCTTGGCAATCGGAGGAACAACAACTTTGTCTTTTTTCATTACAGGAATTGCATTGAATAAACAAGAGGTTACAGGCCTGATTGGCACAGTTAACATGACTGTCGCAAGGTGCACCACATTGGTGACATTGAGCTATTACATGCTCACTAATTCGCTCCGCACGGCGTTCATCAAATACAAAGTTTTTTCCGATGAACTGATTTTCTAAACCGTTTTGATTGACCTGTCGAGAATATTCGATGATTCCTCCTTCCAATTGATAAACATTTTTAAATCCTTTATGTTTAAAATAAGCACTCGCTTTTTCACAACGGATTCCACCAGTGCAATACATTAAGAGCTTTTTGTCCTCTTTATGTTGGGCCAAATCTTGCTCGATTAATTGAAGGGATTCCCGGAATGTATCAACATCAGGTGTGATGGCTCCATTAAAATGACCAATCTCACTTTCATAATGGTTGCGCATGTCCAAACAAATACAGTCGGGATCAGCCAAAAGGGTATTGAACTTTTCGGCGTTAAGGTGGATTCCTTTTTGAGTCACATCAAAGGTTGCGTCATCCAGACCGTCTGCTACGATTTTGTCACGGACTTTGACAGTTAGTTTTAAAAAGGACTCATTGTCTTGCTCGATGGCGATATTAAGCCTTACATCTTTAAGAAAACTGATTCCATTCAAAAAGTCTTTAAATTCCTCGAAGCGGAGCGCAGGGACAGAGAGCTGTGCGTTGATCCCTTCATGGGCAACATAAATGCGACCCAATACTTCAATCTTATTCCAATGCAAAAACAAGTAATCTCTAAATATTTGTGGATTAAGGATTTGGTGGTACTGATAGAATGACAGCGTGAGCCGTTCCGCTCCAGCTTGCTCAATCAGAATTCGTCGTTCCTCAGCACTTAGTTTGTTATACAGTCGCATTCTATAAACATTTCGGTGTTGGTAGGCAAAGTTAACAAAATGACTTTGTTTTAACATTTTTTATATGTGTAAGACCATTATTATTAAAAAAAAAATTAAAGAAATTAAAATTTATAGAATTACAGCGTATTATAATCAGTCCCAGAGGGAGAATAATAAAATTTTTAGCCTAATTCATATTGAAATTAAGCCCCCTTGAGCGATACATAATAAAACATAGGATTCTTGATTCTGCATTAAGACCTGATAAGGAATTTTAAATGTGGGTCAGACAATAGTATTTTTTTTAGTAAATCAATCCTAAAATTGATTAAGAAAAATCCGTGGTTGGATTAATAATAATTTGGGGTTTTTTCAAGCCAACTGTTCTAAATTTTATTATACTCATGATATTGTTAATAATCCTTTTGAGCCCCTATTGTAACCCAAGATCAGAAGTAGTAAATTCGTTTTAAAAATAGGATTATGGTAGACGCAAATGAAGCAAAAAAGAAAGCTTTGCAGCTTACACTGGATAAGCTGGACAAAACCTACGGCAAAGGTGCAGTGATGAAAATGGGTGATGAAGCAATCGAAGAGGTAGAAGCCATTTCTTCTGGATCTATTGGATTGGATTTGGCCTTGGGTGTGGGCGGTTATCCGCGTGGTAGGGTGATAGAAATCTACGGCCCAGAGTCTTCGGGAAAAACTACCCTCACACTCCATGCAATTGCCGAATGCCAAAAAGCCGGCGGTATCGCTGCCTTTATCGATGCAGAGCACGCCTTTGACCGTTTTTATGCTGAAAAATTAAGTGTAGATGTGAGCGAACTCATCATTTCCCAACCCGACCATGGCGAACAAGCATTGGAAATAGCAGACAACCTTATCCGTTCGGGGGCAATTGACATTGTGGTAGTGGACTCCGTAGCAGCACTTACCCCTAAAAGCGAAATAGAAGGAGAGATGGGCGACTCCAAAATGGGTCTACATGCACGACTTATGTCACAAGCACTACGGAAACTTACTGCCTCAATCAGCAAAACTAACTGTACAGTGTTTTTCATAAATCAACTGCGGGAAAAAATAGGAGTGATGTTCGGAAATCCTGAAACCACTACAGGAGGAAATGCTCTCAAATTTTATGCTTCGGTTCGTTTGGACATTCGTCGTTCGACTCAGATTAAAAGTGGAGACGCAGAGGTGATGGGAAACAAAACACGTGTTAAAGTTGTCAAAAATAAAGTGGCCCCACCCTTCCGAACCACTGAGTTTGACATTCTCTATGGAGAAGGTATCTCCAAAATGGGGGAAATCATCGATCTGGGAGTCAACTATGAAATTATCAAAAAATCCGGTTCTTGGTTTAGCTACGGTAACACCAAACTGGGTCAAGGGCGCGATGCGGTAAAAGCCCTGTTAGAAGACAATATCGAACTGATGGAAGAGCTGGAATCAAAGATTATGGAAACTGTCAAAGCTTTAGAATAGAACCAACCGTAATCCTCTAGAAGGCATTGAACCTCTCAAGCTTTAAAACAAAAATGTCGGCTATGGCCTCTGCCCAAAGGCCATTTTTTTTTCTGATTGACTTCGAACTTGAAAAACCAGTGCTCTGCCCCTTGGAAGATGCACAGCGTCTAGGTTTTAAATTTGAAGTCAAATCTTTTCGAAATTTCAAACGTAAAAACCGAAAACCAAACCCTTTGGCACTTTCAATTTCTCCCATCCCAATATCAACCTACACCAAAGCTTACCATAAAGTAAAAGATGAGATCTTTAAAGGTAATACCTTTTTACTTAACCTTACCTTTCCCTCAGTTATTCATTCCCCTCTGGACTTAGAAGAAGTCTTTCACAGGGCCAGAGCTCCCTACAAACTGCTCTACCATAACCAATTCGTGGTCTACTCCCCCGAGTGCTTCATCAAAATCAAAGACAACCTAATTCATTCCTACCCCATGAAAGGCACCATTGATGCAAAACTGCCCGATGCAAAAAAGAAACTGGAGACTGATCCTAAGGAAATCAACGAACATAACACAATCGTGGATCTGATCCGTAACGACCTCTCCAGAGTCGCAAATAAAGTTACCGTAAACCGATTCCGCTACTTGGATAAAATCAAAACCCAAAAAAACGAGATCTATCATACAAGCTCAGAGATTAGAGGCAAACTCCCCACAGACTGGAAAAATCAGTTGCCAGAAATCATTCTTAATATGCTCCCAGCAGGATCAATCTGTGGCGCTCCCAAAACCAAAACCGTCTCAATCATTAAAAAAGTAGAACAAGGCCCCAGAGGTTATTATACTGGCATTTTTGGGTATTTCGATGGTGAAAATCTTGACAGTGCAGTCAACATTCGTTACCTAGAAAAAAAAGACAATCAATTGCTCTATCGAAGTGGAGGTGGCATTACCTTTCTTAGCAATTTGGAATCGGAATACAATGAACTGATTGAAAAGATATATGTACCCCTTGTTTGAATCTCTTTGTGTCCAAGATGGTAAACTGCTCAACTCCCAATGGCACGAAAATCGTTTCCAAAATTCTTATAACCAATACTATGGAAGCCCAGCTCCTTTTTTTCTGTTGGAAGGCCTTAACATTCCTAACAATTTTTTGCAAGGAAGAGTGAAACTAAGAATCTGTTACAACCATAAGGATCGAATTTTCCATTTTGAACACTACCAAACACAAAAGATAGAAAGCTTACAGTTGGTCTACACTAAAGAATTGGATTACTCATGTAAGTATACAGAGAGGAAAAATTTAAATGCCTTATTTGCTCAAAAGGGTAAATCTGATGATGTATTGATCGTGAAAAAGGGAAGGATTACCGACAGTTCATATGCCAATGTGGTATTTTTTGACGGTAATGAATGGTTTACACCCAATCATCCCCTGCTGAAAGGTACATGTCGGGCCCGACTTTTGAGTCAGGAAATCATAAAAGAAATCTTGCTGGAAGTGAACGACCTAAAAAACTTCAAAGGTCTAAAACTTATCAATGCCATGCGGGATATGGATCAGCCAATTATTCCGATAGAAAACCTGATTTACTGAACCGTTTTTGTTACCTTTTTCCAAACTTCAATGGCGTCAACAGCCATTTGCCTGGGATCATTTTGTAACTCTGAATGGATAAGATCGTAAGTTTTTTGCTGCAACATAGGTATATCATTTTCCGTGAGTCCTTTAGTTGACAAAGGCTGATGTATGTCTACGCGGAGCTGCCCGGGGTAGCCATGGGTGGTGTACCAAGGAAATTTTCTTTTACAGTCCAAAAAAACCATTGGACAAATAGGCAACTGATGTTCAACTGCAATCTTAAAAGCACCCGGTTTAAATGGATTGAGAAGTATGGTTTCGTCCAAGTACTCCTTTTCGGGAAAAACACAAACGCTATAGCCCTTATCCAAAACTTTTTTGGCCCGACCATAAACACCAAAACGACTTTTGGAACTGTTACGGTCAACCATGATAGCAGCTCTTTTGTAGAGATAACCAAAAAAGGGAATCCTTACTAACTCTTTTTTTCCTACAAACACAAAGGGGTTGGGAGCTGCAGCAAACATCAACATTATATCGATATAACTTGAATGGTTAGCAACCAGTAAATAACTCTTTTTGTTATCCAAAGGGGTACTGATCTTTTTGGTCATCCAAAAACCAGTGCCCAACAAAACAATGCGTGACCAAATGTTACGTGCAATCCAAAAAAAGGGAAGATATCCATTGGGTAAGACCAACAACAATGCCAACAAAGGGAATAACAACAAAACCGGAACGGCAGAAAGCAGGTAAAACCATATCCGCCAAAGTTTAATTAGAAACCTCATCCAGTAAAAATACATTTTCTAAAAATGGAGAAATAAGGAAATGGAGCAAACTTTGTGCAACTGTGGAAAAAAAATATCTTTGCTATTATTTATTGACAGCATTTATGGCAAGAATATTGACCGGAGTTCAATCAACAGGTATCCCGCATTTAGGGAATTTATTGGGTGCTGTACTTCCTGCAATTCATATGGCATCTGCCTCAGAGAATGAGTCTTTTCTATTTATTGCCGATCTCCACTCCATCACCCAGATTAAAGAGGGAGAACAGTTGTCAAAGAATACTTTTGCTACGGCAGCAGCATGGCTTGCCTGTGGACTGGATGTTAATAAAACCATTTTTTATCGCCAAAGTGATGTGAGTCAAGTCACAGAATTAGCTTGGTTCCTGAGTTGTTTTTTCCCCTACCAAAGGCTTACCTTGGCGCATTCCTTTAAAGATAAGGCTGATCAACTTGAAGATGTTAATGCTGGTTTGTTCACTTATCCCATGTTAATGGCTGCCGATATTTTGATCTACGATGCCGAAGTGGTCCCCGTGGGAAAAGACCAGTTACAGCACCTCGAAATAACTCGAGATGTAGCCAACCGATTCAATCACCAAATGGGAAATACATTTGTATTGCCTAAAGCCCAAATTCAAAAGGAGACACATTATGTAATAGGCACAGACGGTAACAAAATGTCTAAATCTAAAAATAACATAATAAATATTTTTCAATCTGACAAGGCCTTACACAATCAGATCATGAGTGTAAAAACCGACAGTAAGACAATTGAGGAACCCAAAGACCCGGAAAGCTGTAATGTTTTTAAGCTCTTTTCTATTATAGCAGATCCTGGTCCAATCGAAGATTTAAAAAAACAATATTTGGCGGGAGGTATGGGCTATGGTCATGCCAAACAGGCTTTGTTTAGATTGATGGTTGAGCGATTCAAAACTGAAAGGGAGAAATTCAATTACTACCAAGACCATCCTGAGGAAGTAGAAGTGGCGCTAGCTAAGGGAGCTGTAAAAGCAAGTAAAATTGCCGATGAGGTACTACTTAGAGTGAGGCGAAAGTTGGGGCTTTAAATCCACTCAAAAAACTTACCTAGAAATAGCTTTACAAAAAATATTTTCTGGTGGTTCATGGACTGAATTGTAAGATTTTTAGGTTACTAAATATACTAACACAAATTATTGACGTTATTAAAGGGAAGAATTATTAGTATATTTGAGAATGATGTTGCAGCCATACATAAAGGATTTGCTATACCAACACGAGTGTGTGACAATCCCGAATTTCGGGGCTTTTCTCACCCGTTCGATCCATGTATTGATCCATCCTCATACAGGGGTTTTCAACCCCCCGCAGAAAGAAGTTGGTTTCAATCAACTTTTGACTAGCAATGATGGTATTTTGGCCAATTACATGGCAAAAAAGGAAAATGTTTCATATGAAAAAGCCTTGCGGAAAATTGAAAAAGAGGTGATCGTTTGGAAACAGCGCTTGAATACTCAACATTTGACTTTTGAAGGTATTGGTGAAATGCGTCTCAATCCAAATAAGAGAATTACTTTCTCTCCTTTTGGAGGGATTAATTTTGACCTTAATTCCTATGGACTCAGAAGTTTTATTAGAAAACCTATATTTACTCCATCTATCTTAACAGAAAAACCTAAACCCATTACAATTATGGAAAATGAAAACAAAGACGACATGATGTTTACCCCGTCTGAAAATGAAAACGAAAGTAAACGCTCACCGATCTTGCGATACGCAATCATTGGTGTTATTGGAATTTCTTTAATTGGTTCGGCCTATTATTTTGGTAACCAATACCTTGCCAATGAGAAAGCCAAGGCTACAGAAATGGCACAAAAGAAAATCAAGAGCAACGTTCAAAAAGCAACCTTTGATCTCGGTTCACTGAGTGAAATAAATTTGACCTTGGAGGCCAATCCTGAATTGATTGAGCAGACTCCATTGGCGCAAACTTTTTACAGTGTAATTGCTGGATCGTACCGATCTATTGAGAATGCTGAGAAAAAGCTGGCGCAATTAAAAGCCGACGGTTTTGATGCCGCTTTTACCGAGGTTAATCCTGAAGGACTAAACCGTGTGGCCTTTGGACGATTTACTTCAAAGCGAGAAGCTTTGAACTTGCACAATTATATTCGTTTTGCCCTCAAAGAAGAAGCCTGGTATCTTGAAGAAAACTAGATTACATTCTGTAGATCCAGCTTTTTGGATTTTGAGGTTTTAACGCGTTGAATACACTAAATTGTAAAGTAGTTTTACCCGTTTGTGGATGGGTAAATATCTCTCCTATTGGCTGTTTTGCCTTTACTTTATCTCCTTTTTTAACGTAAACCTTACCCATGTTTTTGTAGGTGGTGATATAATTACCATGCCTAATTAATATGGTGGGATTACTGCCTTTAAAACTGAGTATGGTCATAACCTCCCCCTCAAAAACTGCCCTAGCTTCTGATTTGGGGGTGGTGGCAATGGTCACTCCGTTACTTTTGATCATCGTGGTCTTTACTACTGGATGTGGTTGGGTACCATAACGCTGAATAACAATTCCTTTTTCTACAGGCCAAGGAAGTTTACCCTTGTTTGCAACAAAGTTAGCTGCCAACAACTTCGACTCCGGTGTGAGGGCAAAAGCATTTTTGACGCTTTTACCCGAAGCTTTATTGGAAGCGGCAATGGCCTCCCTAATTAAACGCTCAATTACCTTATCAATCTCAGCCGCCTTGCGTTGTTTTTGTTTGATCTCTATGGCCAAAGATCGGGATTTACTTTTCAGACCCCGGATTAGTCTTTGCTGTGATCTACGTTCTTGTTGTAATTCCTTTTGCGCCTTTCGGTTCTCCATCACCAGTGCCTCTTTTTGGGCCTTTTGCTCGAAAAGGGCTTTATTTAGAGATTGTAACGTTTTGGTCTTTTGTGTGATCACCTCTCCCTGTTTTTTTCTGAAATTGGTGTATTGTTTCATGTATTGGATCCGCTTGTAGGCCTGTAAAAAATCCTCTGATGAAAACAAAAACATTAAACGGTTTTGGGAGGACTTACTTTTGTAGGATTTTTGAATCATTTCGGCATAGTCTTTCTTTAGTTCTTCCAACTCTTTTCTGAGGTTTGTGATATCTCTTTGATTGACATTGATCTGCTGGGTCAAAAGATTGGCTTGTTGATTGTTTACCTTTACCAATTCGGTTCTCACGGATATCTTAACATTGAGGTCTTCAACTTGTGAAAGTATGGATTTTTCCCTAATAGAATTATTAAATAAAAGGGTGTTGATCTGTTTGATCTCCGCCTGCAGTAGCTTTTTTTGTTTTTCCAGCGTTTTCTGTCGGGCAGATTTATTCTGGGCCAACCCCAATGACACAAAGAGAATAAAAAAGGACATACAGAGCTTTCGTATGCGATTCATTACATTTCTATTGGTTGGTAACCCGCGGGGATGTCAAAGGGAATGCTTAAGCGGTCAGGAAAATCAGCACGGGTATATTCCAATTTGATGCTGGTCAATTCAGAACCGTCAAAAAGGGAAATCTGAACCTCCCCAGGAATATACTCACCCTCCAATTTTTGGTGATTGAGGTATTTGACTGTTAAAGAGTTTATACTCCCCTTGACCATAAAACGTTGTTCGAGCAAAAGAAAGTTATTGGGATCAAAAAAGAAAGTAGGGCGAAACCGAAGTTTGTTCGATTTTGGTGTCAGAATGTAATATTTTGGATGAGAAATGGTCTCCCATCGACCTCGATTGAAATTGGTGAGAGGAAGTCCCATCAAAAGATTTTGCAAATCTTTAAATTCAAAACTGGTATTGAATTGTTGGTTGATAAAAGAGACATCTCCCTCAAAGAAAGTTTTTTGAAATTTTTCATAAAAGGAAACCCTCTCGGGAGTAACCAACAGTTTTGCAATGGGAACGATCATGTTGGCACTCATCCATATGGATTTGGATTTTTCCATCCTAAGGTTGATAATAATCTGTTGTTTACGCTTACCATTGTCATAAGTGGTTTTTACTCTAGAACGAAATTTCTTGTAATCGAGTTGATTTTTGTTAATGGCTTTGGTCAGCTCCTTTAATTGAATGTCTTTTATTGGGATTCTGCTGGAAGGCAATGCCGGAGATTTACATGCTACAAAGAACATTACCAAACCCAATATTAGAATACTGATAAAGTAGAACCTAATGTTGAGCTGTTTCATGACTTTGATAATTCTGAATAATCCCCAATAGAGACAAACTTGAATGTTCCGTCGTATTTTACATAATTACCAATCATCGCTCCTTCGAGCTGGGCATTCTGGATAATCGAATGTTTTTGTACCAAACTCTTGGTGATCACACTGTTTTCAATTTGGGTACCCTCGCCTATAGCAGTATGAGGACCCACCTTGGTATTTTTTAATACCACTCCAGGCCCAATGTAACAGGGTGGGATGATCTGACTGTTCTCTGTAACAACATCCTCTGCAATAAGTTCTTTTCCCTCCTCCTCAAGTATATTGAGCATTTTGGTGTTGGTTTGAAGGGTGATTTTAGGGTTTCCACAGTCCATCCACTCTTTGACAGTACCAGGGGTAAATATTGCTCCTTTTTCCATCATGGCTAATATGCCTTCATTTAAAAGAAACTCCTCGCCATGGGCTCTTGCTTGTGTCATTTTCTTTTCCAATTCAGCTTTTATGGTTTCTCCCTCTTTGAAATAATAAATACCTATCACCGCCAAGTCAGATACAAACTCTTGTGGCTTTTCAACCAACGCAGTTATGTTATTGTCTTCACTCAATTTTACCACGCCATAGGATTTGGGATTTTCTACTTTCTTGACCCATATCATTCCGTCTACTGTTGGATCAAGAGACAAATCAGTGCGAATTAGAGTATCGGCATAAGCAACAATAACGGGGCCAGATAGCGAATCAGCGGCACACATCACAGCATGGCCGGTGCCTAAGGGTTCTAATTGACGGTAAATACTGGCTTTGGCACCCAGTTCTTGAGCTACTTTCGTTAATTCTTCCTCTATATAGGGGGGGAAAAAAGCTGGATCTCCCAGTATGTATGCAACCTCCTCTATTGATTGGTCAACAACTCGTGCAATTTCGTTAACCAATTGTTCAACAATGGGTGATCCAGCAACGGGCAACATGGGCTTTGGAATCGTAATACTGTGTGGTCTTAACCTTGATCCTCTGCCAGCCATAGGTACAATAATTTTCAATTTATTATATATTAAGTTTTAAATTAAAGCTTTAAACTATTTTTTTCCAGTACTTCCAAACCCCCCGCTTCCTCTTTCAGATTCGGGTAAGGCCTCCACGATTTGCCACTCAACCTTAGCGAATTGCGCAATGACCAATTGTGCAATTCTATCCTGTGGAGCAATGATAAAATCTTCTAGTGAGAGATTTACTATAATGACTCCTATATCTCCGCGATAATCAGCATCTATGGTTCCAGGAGAGTTGAGAACACTTATACCGTGTTTGGCAGCTAGTCCACTGCGTGGTCGTACTTGTGCTTCATATCCCTCCGGAAGAGCAATGGACAATCCTGTGGGGATGATTTTTCGCTCCAAAGTTTTTAAGGTTATGGGTACTTCGATGTGGGCCCGCAAATCCATTCCGGCTGAGAGACTTGTGGCATATTGAGGCAATTCACCCTTACCAGAAAATAGAACTGGAATTTCAACCATATTTATCATTTATGTAAAAATACAAAAAGCGTCTTGAACTCTCTGACTCTCTTCTCCTAGATAATTTATTGAATGAAAATTAATTTTTTACTTAGAACGGTTTCAATTATGTCAATAGGATAAATAATTCTTGATGATATCTCTAAATTGATGTTTTTCAATCAAGCATTTCAAGAATTTGCTCTTTGGTAATCCGGACAAAGGCGTTTTGAGTATAGTTGTCTTTTTCGAAAACAATGCCTAAGTCATAGTTTTCAAGTAAGGTAAGCGTCGAATAGGCAGATGGACCCTTATATATAATTTTCATTTTGGACCAACTTTCTCCATTGTCTGTACTCATCTTGAGGGTAAGGTTTTTCCTAATTGTTTTGTGATTTGCATTGACAAATAATATAGTTTTTTTTGAGGGGGTAAAAGGAATAATTGAAGCATTGCAACTGGGATCAACCAGGCTGTAATCCGGCCGAGAAACCCAGTTTTTTCCCTCATCTGTAGAGGTGTAGATCTGCCGGTATCCTTTGCCATTAAGTCTGCAGTTGACCATCCAACTGCCATCACTGAGTTCAACGACTTTTGATTCGTCTGCAGGAATCAATGGGGTTTCAATTAACTGCCAACTGTAACCGTGATCTTCACTTTTGAATAAGTGAAGGCCATGGTCTAGATTGACAAGAGTGTGTAGAAGTGTTCCTTTTCCGGTTTGAATACCTCTACCAGAGGTTATAAACTTAAAATCTTTGTGCCATTCTGGTTTGGAGATTTGAGTGGTGATATCTACTGGATTAGACCAGGTTTTTCCATTGTCTTGACTTTTGATATACTTCAAATAGTAGATTTGACTCTCGCGGTCGAGATCCATATAATTAAATAGCAGAAAGATGGTATTGGTGACCCGGTCAACGATCATGGAGGGATCAGAGGCCGATTGCCCTTGAGGGTAATCTACCACCCTTTGGATGGGGGTCCAACTTTTACCATTGTCAGCGCTTCTTCTGATGACCAAATTGATATTTTTGTTGTCTCGTAAATCGACACATGAAGAAACTCTTTCGTCAATAGCGGTGATAAGGTCTCCATTGGGTGCCGTAACAATTGAGGGGATTCTATAGCATGCAATGCCTTGCTTTTGCGGAAAAAGATCTATAAAATCAAATTCCTGAGCGGGGCTTAGTCCACTGGAAATCAGGGTGATGGTTAAAGCCAGTCTAATTTTAAGTGCTGAATTTAAGTGTTTCATATACCATGGTAAAAGATAAAGAAGAGCGGATTTTCCTCTGACCGCTATTAGTTGGTAATAATTACTGATGTGAGGGGCTAATCAATATAGGGTCATTCCTGGCACTTTAGGATTTATGTCCTGCTAAAAGTAGTAAAAATTTGAATTTATGAGATAAAATCCATTTTAGTTAATAAAATGAAAGGATGCCGATGATGTTTTGCTAGTTATTCAAAGCCTCTGCACCACCGACAATTTCGAGGATCTCATTTGTGATGGCTGCTTGTCGTGCTTTGTTATAGGTGAGTTTGAGTTGATCCCTTAGTTCTGTAGCATTGTCGGTAGCCTTGTGCATGGCGGTCATACGGGCACCGTGTTCACTGGCAAAGGAATCTCTTACGGATTTAAAAAACTGCATTTTAAGGGACTTGGGCAATAGTTCATTTATGATGGCAGATTGAGAAGGTTCATAGATATAATCAGGTGTATAGGATTGTGTGATGTCTTTCTCAGCCACTATTGGGAGGAATTGTTCTGTGGTAACCATTTGTGTCGCCGCATTTTTAAACTGGTTGTACACCAACAATACTTTATCGTAATGTCCTTCGGCAAAAGCATCCATAGCCAAAAGTGCCACATCAGCAACATTGCCAAAGCTGAGGTTGTCATAAATGGCATCGTGACGGCTTTTGATGGGGAGGGTTTTCGAAAGAATGTCTGTTCCTTTTTTGCCAATTCCCATGATCTCGATGGTTTTACCAGCGTAATCTTCCTTGGACAATCTAAGGGTCTCCTTAATTATATTGGCATTGAAGGCTCCACAGAGCCCTCTGTTGGAAGTAATGGAAATGATAAGGATTTTTTCCTCGGCACGTTTTGCGGTAAAGGGGTTTTGTCCATCCCCATCTAGGCTTCCACTAAGGTTTTGAATGAGTTCGGTCAGCTTATTGGCATAGGGCCGCATAGCGGTAATGGCGTCTTGTGCTTTCTTCAACTTTGCCGCCGATACCATTTTCATGGCGCTTGTGATTTGCATGGTCGAAGAGACCGAGGCAATACGATTCCGTATTTCTTTAAGGTTGGCCATCTATTCAAACGCTTTAGAGGTCTCTTGGCTTACAGTATTAAGGGTGTCGAGTACGTTGTCGGTCAACTTTCCAGCTTTTAACTCTGCCATGTCTTTTTTGTGTTTCTTTTTGAGTGTGGTTAAAAACGCAGTTTCAAATTCTTTGACTCTTTCGACAGGAACATTTCTCAAGAGGTTTTTTGACCCGGCATAAATTATGGCCACTTGCTCTTCAACGGTATAGGGGTCGTTTTGTGCCTGCTTGAGTATTTCCACGTTTCTTCTTCCTTTTTCAATGACATTTAGTGTGGCGGCGTCAAGATCGGAACCGAATTTCGCAAAGGCTTCCAGCTCACGGAACTGGGCTTGGTCAAGCTTTAATGTCCCAGCGACTTTTTTCATGGACTTGATCTGTGCCGATCCTCCTACTCTGGAAACAGAGATCCCTACGTTGATCGCAGGGCGAACCCCGGAATTAAAGAGGTCGGATTCTAAAAATATCTGACCATCGGTAATAGATATTACGTTGGTAGGAATATAAGCGGAAACATCTCCCGATTGGGTTTCAATAATGGGTAGCGCAGTGAGTGATCCACCCCCTTTTACTTTGTCTTTTAGGGATTCAGGCAGGTCATTCATGCCCTTGGCGATATAATCATCGGCGATCACCTTTGCGGCACGCTCGAGCAATCTGGAATGAAGGTAGAATACGTCACCCGGATAGGCTTCACGGCCAGGAGGACGACGAAGTAAAAGGGAGACCTCTCGATAAGCTACCGCTTGTTTTGACAAGTCATCATAGATTATCAATGCAGGACGACCGGTGTCTCTAAAGTACTCTCCAATAGCAGCTCCTGCAAAAGGGGCATATACTTGCATGGGAGCTGGGTCGGAAGCATTGGCGGCTACGATGGTGGTGTAGTCTAAGGCGCCTTTGTCTTCCAATGTTTTTGCGATTCCGGCTACTGTAGAGGCTTTTTGCCCTACAGCAACGTAAATACAATAAACCGGTTCGCCGGCATCATAAAATTCTTTTTGGTTGAGAATGGTATCAATACAAACCGTGGTTTTACCCGTTTGACGGTCACCAATAACCAATTCTCTTTGCCCCCTTCCAACGGGAATCATGGCATCGATAGATTTAATACCGGTTTGTAAGGGCTCGTTCACGGGTTGTCTGAAGATTACTCCAGGAGCTTTTCTTTCCAAAGGCATCAGAAAGGTTTCTCCTTCGATGGGTCCTTTACCATCAATGGGATTTCCCAAAGTATCTACCACACGTCCGACAATACCCTCCCCCACGTCGATGGAAGCAATTTTTTTGGTACGCTTAACGGTGTTTCCCTCTTTGATCTCTTTTGAAGGGCCTAATAATACCACCCCAACATTGTCTTCTTCAAGGTTCAAGACCATTCCATCAATTCCATTTTCGAAGGTCACCAACTCGCCATATTCGGCATGTGTAAGGCCGTATACTCTGGCAATCCCGTCTCCTACTTCGAGTACGGTTCCCACTTCGTCTAAGGAAGCGGTGGCCTCAAATCCTGCCAATTGATTTTTTAAAATTGCTGAAACTTCAGCGGGCTTAACGTCTGCCATATTCTTTATTTTTCAGTATTAGGATGTAATCAATTCTCTTTTTAACGCCTCTAAGCGGTCTGCTATGCTGGCGTTGTATTGTAAATCTCCAACTCTAAGAATGAATCCTCCTTTGATGGTAGGATCAACGATGTTTTTGAGTTGTATTTTTAGGGGGTTCAAAGTGACTGCTTTTTTTAGCAATTCCTTTTCTAGGTCTGCCGTTAAAGGAGCTGCAGAGGTTACAGTAGCGACCACTTTCCCATGATGAGTGTCGAACAGTTGGATGTAATGTTGGGCAGCTCCCCAAAGAATTCCTTCCCGACCATTTTGAGAAAGTAGGTCAAAAAGGCTTTTGAGCATTTTGGATGGCTTAGGAAAGATTTCATCAATGATTTTTCTTTTTTGCGAACCGGGCAAAACAGGGCTGTTCAACGCAACCTCCAAATCTGGACTGCTTTCCATTACAGAAAGGATATTTTCCATTTCTTGAAAAACAGATTTTTCCTTTTGGTTTTCAATGGCGAATTCCAAAAGTGCTTTGGCGTATCGGATCGAAACTCTCCCTGCTTTCATAGTCTAATTATAAGGAGGCGTCTTTGATGAGTTGGTTGACGAGTTTGTACTGCTTGTCCTTACTGTCAAGTTCCGAGTCAATCACCTTTTCGGCTATGTCCAAAGAAATTTGTGCCACTTGATTTTTGAGTTCATTGAGTGCGGCACGTTTTTCATTTTGAATGGATTCTTGTGCCTGAGCGATAATCTTGTCGGCTTCCGCTTTGGCCTCGGTTTTGGCTTGGGCAACAATCTCGGCACCACTTGAGCGGGCTTCCTTCAAAAGAGCCTCTCGTTCGGCTCGAGCTTCTTTCAAGACTTTTTGATTGTCTTCTTGGATGGATGCCATTTCCTTTTTGGCTTCCTCAGCCGCATTCATGGCGTCTTTTATGGAAGTCTCTCTTTCATTGAGTGAATCCAAAATAGGCTTCCAAGCAAACTTTCTAAGAAGCAAGACCAGCCCGATGAATATGAACAACTGCCAAAAAAACAGACCAAATGAAAATTCATTGATTAATTTTTCCATACTTAAACGTTTTTAACCCTATTGATCGGGTTTATAAACAAAGGTTTTAAACGGCAAACAATGCCGCAAAACCGATTCCCTCTACAAGGGCAGCTGCGATAAGCATTACTGTTTGAATTTTTCCTGTTGCATCAGGTTGACGTCCGATGGCCTCCATGGCTCCTCGTCCTATGGATCCAATACCGATCCCTACTCCGATTACTACTAAACCTGCTCCTACTATTGCTGGAATTTCCATAATTAATTATTGATTAGAATTATACATATTATTTTAATGATCGATGTTTTCATCGTGTTCTTCAACAGCAAAGCCAAAATACAAAGCCGATAAAACGGTAAAAATATAGGCTTGTAAAAGGGCTACTAATATTTCGATGATGGAAATGGAAAAAGCCAAAATAAAAGACAGGCTGGATCCAATCCAGTTTTTAAATATAAAAATAAGGGCGATCAAACTCATCAATACGATGTGACCTGCCGAAATGTTAGCATACAAACGGATCATCAATGAGAAGGGTTTGATGATCAACCCTAAAAGTTCAATGGGTGCCAAAATGATTTTCATGGGCCATGGTACTCCCGGCATCCAAAAAATATGCTTCCAATAATATTTCTTTCCGACCAAAGTTGTGATCACAAAGGTGATAAGTGCCAAACAAAAGGTGATGGCTATGTTCCCGGTCACATTAATCCCCAGGGGAGTTAATCCCAAAAGGTTTAAAAACCAGATGAAGAAAAAGAGGGTCAACAAATAGCCCATGAACCTCCTGTGATGTTTTTCACCTATATTGGGGATGGCAATTTCGTCCCTTACATAAAGGACTATGGGTTCAAAAAACCGCCCTACCCCTTTTGCGATCATACCATTCTTTTTATAAGATTGTGCCAAGCCTCTAAACAGGACAAACATTAACAATGCAGTAAATAAGATGGAGATTACATTTTTGGTAATCGAAAAATCAATGGGCATAGCATTGGTTGGGTGGTGATGTTCGTCATATGTTATAGTCCCTTGGGCATCGGTTCTGTATATTTTGCCGTGGTAGAGTTTATAGTGATTGTCGCCAGAACTAACAACATTTTTTCCGTGCTTAAGTTTGGAAGAGGAAAACACCTTCAGTCCATCATCCCACAAGATGACCGGCAACGGCATACCAATATTTACTTTTTCGTTGGTAGTTTTATCTTTGTAGGAAAGAAGGTTGAAGTCATGGGAGTCCTGCAAGTGATGAAGAATGTATGCCTTTATTTCAGACTTGAGCTCTCCAGTTTGCTCGACTTCTTTTTTAGATTCTTTTGCGCTTAGGTTACTGAATGAAGTCAGTATAATAGTATAAAAAAAAAGGTGAATTCCTCTCGGCATAATAACCAATAAACTAATGGTTTAATTTGGTGCAAATGTAAGTTATTCGACCCTTAAATAAAATACTTTTTAAGATATATTTTTTTGGTTTGGGTAAAAGATCAATTCTTCCGATTTAAAATTTTAATCAATTCATGGATCTCAAGGGTGAGGGCGGCAACATATGGAATGAAAAAACTTAAAAATTCCTGAGCTCGTGACAAGCCAATGCGTTGAAAACTTGGGTAGATCAATGTGAAAAAAAGCAAAAACTTCAGTCCAGTGGTCAGCAAAAAAACCCATCCTAAAATAGTGGGGTTGTATTTTGACACAAAAAGAAGCAATAAGAAAAAAGCCAAAGTGATTAGGGTGTTAAAAAGATAACAAACCTTTAAAATGTTGCCTTGAACTAATAATCCCAATCGGTCTGCTACTAAAGTATGAAGCAAAAACAAGCAAATGATCAATAAAAGAAGCCTTGAGCAAAATCTTAGTAGTAATGCAATCACAGAATCAACCTCTATTGCCCTGCTTTATTATGACTAGCAATACCAAAATAAGTCCTATGGAGGAGGTGACCAGGGTTGGCCAGTTATAAGTAATTTCCCATTTTTCTTGTATCCAACCTCCTAAAAAAACCGTTAAGTACATTACTATACCAATTTGAAAAGCAAGTCCAGAAAAGACCAGCCAATTTTTAGGCTGTTTTTTCATGGGTGTCATCGGTTTTTTTTACCACCTTAAAGTCTGCTTGATCTGACTCTTTATTCATAGAGCAATTAGCATTGAAAGTGGCCCCGGACTCTACTATCAGTTTTCCAATCGAAACATCTCCTTCAATAACACTTGATGATCTTAAACTAAGGGTGTTGGATACGAATAAGTTTCCGTTTATATTTCCTTCGACATCAGCATTAGAACAACTCACTGTTCCTATGATACTACCCTCTTTTCCTACTACGACTTTACCATCGGTTTTAATGGATCCCTCGAGAGTACCATCAATTCTAAAATCTCCATCAGACAGAATTTCTCCTTTTACTTTAGTAGTACTCTCTATGCGACTGTAATGTCCGTTAATCTCACTGTTTTTCATTGTTCAGTTGTATTTTGTCCAAAAGCATTTTTTTATAATCGGCCGATAAAACTACAAAATTATTTGTATTTATGATTTCTTGTTCTCCCTCATCAAACCTCTTTTTCCATTCATTGAGTTTTTTTCTGTTTCTAATTCCGTGTAAAACCAAATAGGTTTGATCTTGATCAAAACGATCCTCAGACAAAAACCAGCGTGTGTCTGGGGTTTCTTCTAAAGCATCTTGGAGTTTAGATTTGATTTTTTTTAAAGAAACGGTATCCTTGACATTGAAGGTAAAAATCCATTTGTAGTTTATATATATACTGTTGTTGTTTTCTATTGAGTCTGTGGCTTTAATTTGTAGAACCATCTCTTGGGCTTTAATGGCCTCAGGTGATTCAGGATATTTAAGCAAAATTGTTTTTAAAGACTTTTCCCACTCGCTCCTTCCTTTTAAACGACCCTGATAATTGGCCATCAAAAGATCGAATTTTGACTGAACAGGGGTTCCGCTAAGCAGTACCCGAAAAGATTCAGCTTTTTCAGCCAATAGATCAAAATCCCCTTTTTGATAGGTTTTAACCAAGTTTTGATAAATCTTTTCGGGAGTTTGGAAATCGGACTGACCAAATTCGTCTGGATTAGAAAGAATTTTAGCGTAGGGGGACTCAGGGTGGTCAGATACGATGCGATTATAATATTGCTCTGCTTTTTGAGGAAATTTTTTTTCATTGATCTTATAAAGATGGTAAAGTGCAGGGGCTGCGATCTCATCAGGTGGATTCAGACTAATCAGATGGTCCAGTCGGTTTTGTGCCAATTTGTTGTTCTTAAAACTCTCTTTGTAAATCATACCCAACTGTAAATAAGCATTCTGGTTCAACTTTTTGATACTGTCGATCTCTACTTTGGTCTGGGGCAATGCATTGACATAATTTTCGGGTTTTTCAACAAAAAAAGTTTCGATATTTATTTGTTCTTTTTCTTCGATCCCACTGGATACATCGAGAATGGAACTAACCGCTGATGCAATGGCCCAGTTATCCAAATTAGGACGATCACCCCATGTGGAGCGAAATTTTTGTTGACCTTGAACCACAAGCTTAGGATTATAGAAGTAAAAGGAGTTGGCCTCATTGCCTTTGTTAAAAAAGGGGAAGATTCCTTTTTCTTCCGTAACAACCTTTGCCAACGCCTGTGCATCTTTTTTTTCAATGTAATTTTGGAAATATTCTAATTGAGCCTTTTTGCTCAGTTTAGTTAGATAAAGTAAGCTGTCTGTTGTTAGGACTATGTTCTCATATTTGATAACACCATTGAGATTGTCCCTTTCTCTTTGCGTTCTCCTTTTTTCAATAGTTTCATCGGGTATAGTGCTGAGTAGACTGTCTAGATAGGCTCCTGTATAGACGTAATTACCTATTGCAAAATTAAAATTGGCCAAATCCCTGTAATTTGCCTTTTTGGTCGGTAAATCCAAATTTTCGGATTTTAAGGATTGGTTGAGGTAGTATTCGCCAAGACTGTCTTGATCTCGCTGAAAATAATGAATACCAATAGCGCGATTGATCCAATGATCAAAAATATAGTTTTCATAATTTTTAGCAAGTTTTTCATATAGTTCTATGGGGTCCAAACTGTCGCGTGTACTTCTGATCTGGAGTCTTTTGATTTGAGCATTGATCCAATATTTACGGGTGGTTTTTCTGTTGAGTCCCACAACTTGTTCAAAGGCCAATAGGGCAGAATCCGATTTTTTTAGCCTTTCATAAAGTTGCCCTGTGAGGAAGTAATATCGGCCTTTAATGCGATTCTGTTTGGCCGTTAGAGCCGCATTCCTTAAATAGTAAACTGCTGAGTCTAATTGTTTGATGTTGATAAAGGCCTGAGATATAGCCGCGTTAGCCGGGCTGTGGAATTTACTGCTTGGAGTTATGGATCGGGCCAAGCTTCTTAGATTTTTTATAGCAAGCTCATTGTTCCTTAACCGAATGTTGGTTTTTTCGCGCCATATTCTCCCCTCTACATAGGTTTTACTATCGGCGTAATTTTCCAATAAATAATTAAATGCTTCCATAGCAGGGAAAAAACGTCTATCGTAGTAGCGGGCTTTTCCCAAAAGCAAATAGGCTTCATCAATTTTGTTATTGCGCTGTAAACCATCTATATTCATTGAGTGCTTTTGAATAGCTTTTACAGCTTTTTCCTCAGCACGGCCAAAACCTGGAACAATTGTGGTCTGATCCATACGCTCACCGTTAAGGGCTATGGGTTCGACCTCTAAGAGTTTGAAAAAGTTGTCATCATGGGCTTGCTCTAAAATAGATTGCCCCACTTTAAAAGCTTCCTTTCCGTTGAAAAGTACATTGAATTTAGTATTTAAAGAGTGGTAGCCTCTATTAAGCATTTTATTTTTTTGGGTAGAACATCCCCACAACAAAAGGATTGCCAAAATAGATAATAAGGATGAAGTGATATCTTTTTTCAACAGTAATGGTTTAATATTATAACTAAAAATGATGAGGTTTAGTATGCGTTTAAATTATACAATTTACTTCCTATTAGCCAAAGGTTTTGGAATTTGTGGCCAGGTTTTTTATTGGCTAAGCTTTCTCTAATATAACAATCCACTCTCAAACCTGTTTAACATGTTTCAAATTGACAAAAGTTTGATATTGTTATTGTTTTATTTTAAAATAACTTTGCATAAATATTCACTATGTCAGAAATGTATCCTCTGGTAATTTCGAAAATCACCAGAAACACTCAAAATGCTGTTTTGATTTCTTTTAAGGTTTCTGAAGCAGAAAATGAAATTTTTCGATTTGAAGCAGGGCAATACTTGACCCTCGAAACGAATATAAACGAAAAATCAGTAAGACGATCTTACTCTATTTGCAGTGGTGTAAATGAGGTGCTTCAAGTGGGAATCAAAGAAGTTCCTGAGGGTCTTTTTTCGACTCATGCCAATCGATCACTTCGTGAAGAAGATATCATTATGGTAGCTCCTCCCGAAGGTCGTTTTCGATACATACCCTCTCCTCAAGGCCAAACATTGGTTGGCTTTGCTGCAGGAAGTGGTATTACCCCTATAATGTCAATTCTAAAAACAGCACTTTTGGATCATGTCGACAATCGTTTTCATTTAGTTTATGGGAACAAAAAACCAAAGGAGACAATGTTTTACAATGAATTAAAGGATTTGGAGAAAGAATTTAAAGGGCGCCTTTCGATTCAATGGATATTCAGTCAGGCCAATATTAAGGGGAGTCTTTTTGGACGTATTAACTCCGACATTGTCAAAAATGCCCTAAAATATCTGGAAA
Organism: uncultured Flavobacteriaceae bacterium; assembly: GCA_913020295.1. Lineage (GTDB taxonomy): Bacteria > Bacteroidota > Bacteroidia > Flavobacteriales > Flavobacteriaceae > UBA8316. The sequence goes on from CAJWAA010000007.1 coordinate 48,611, forward strand.
AGAATGTCAATAAGTTCTTCATTTGTGGTCCTGAAAGAATGATCGAAACTGTCTCCAACAACTTATTAGATGATGGAATTGATAAAACATCGATTCTGTTTGAACTGTTTAGTTCATCAGTCAAATCAGAGGAGATCAAAGGAAAAACCAAAAGCACGTTGTTGGAAATCATCTATGATGAGTTGACCCACAAGTTTGAAAACATGGATGGTAAAAGCGTATTGGACACCGCCCTTCAAAACAATCTCGAAGTCCCCTATTCCTGCCAAGGAGGGGTTTGCTCTAGTTGCATCGCACGTATCAAATCCGGAACGGCAGAAATGGCTGCCAATCAGATATTAACCGATGAAGAAATCGAAGAAGGGCTGATTTTGACCTGCCTAGCACACCCCACTAGTAGCCACTTAGTGGTGGACTATGACGATGTTTAGAGTGATACTACTCTAATAACTCTAAGGCTTTTTCAATTACAGTTTTGGGATTTAATGATCTAAATGCATCCTGATAATTGAGGGGGATAACATTTCCATAAACCGAGGTAGGGATAAGGGGGTATTGGGTTCTGTCCAAAGTAATGGCGTGATCTAAAGGTTGATTAAAAGGAGAGAATCCACAAAATGGGTGGGTCATTCCCCATAAGGTAAGAACCCTGATCCCTGTATTTGCAGCCATATGACCATTGGCTGAATCCATGGAGATCATCAAGTCTAGATAGGGCATTAAATCCAACTGCTCTTTAAGTTTAATTTTTTCTGCAGTATTGCAAACATTCTTGTAAGCATTTTCCCACACCTCCAGTTGTTCTTGTTCTTTTTTCCCTGCCCCAAAAAGAAAAATTTGATGATCTTTTTGTAAAAAATTAATAACATGTTGCATTAGATCCAAGGGATAAATCTTACCCAGATGATTGGCAAAAGGGGCGATCCCTATCCATTTTTTTTCACTACTTCCAAATAAAGATTCTATACTTTGAGGGAGTTCATTCTTCTCGGGGAACTCATGTTCTTCAAATGAAATAGGAAGTTCCAACTTTCTAAAAACATCTGCGTAACGATAGCAGGTGTGGGTAAGGGGTTGAAATTTTTTATTTTTCCTTCGGGTAAGTGCTTTTTTTTCTAACCGCCCTTTGTAAACGGATTTAACCTTATAACCGTGCAACTTAAAAAAAAGATTCAGAAAATAGGTCCGGATCACACTGTGAAGATCTGCAACCATCGAAAAAGGGATAGTTTTGAGTTCTTGAAATAAACTCCATAGCCCCTTTATACCCTTATGCCGACCATTGAAATCTGTAGGATAAAAATTAAAGTTTTCAAATTCCTGAAAAAGTGGTGCGACATCTGGTCTACTAACAAAAGTTATTTTGAGACGGGGATAAGCTTTGTATAGGCAACGAATCACAGGAACCGTCATGGCTACATCTCCCAGGGCGGAGAACCGAATCAACAGCAAGTGAGGGTCTTTCATAGTTGACTAGGATTTATCCTTGTACAAAACAGGGTTGGTATCCTCATCATTGTACATTTTCATTTGCTTATAAACCTTCATGTACTTGGACCCACTTGCAATGTCTCGAAGGAGATCGTCAATAGCAAAACTGAGATCTTTTCTTTGAGTAAGTAACACTTTTAGTTTGGCATTGCATTTTTCTCGATGAGATTCACTGGCCTCATTACGATTCGCCTCTTCTTCCATGTGGTAAATTTTTAATTGCAAAATAGACAAGCGATCCAGAGCCCAAGCTGGACTTTCAGAGTTTATTGAGGCATCCTTTTGAGGCTCAACGTGTTTGAAATGATTGAGAAAAAAGCTGTCGATATATTCCACTGTATCAGTTCTGTCTTGGTTGGAAGTGTCAATTAATCTTTTGATTTTCATGCCCTTAACGGGGTCAATTTCAGGATCTCTAATGAGATCTTCATAATGCCATTGAACGGTATCAATCCAGTTTTTTCGGTAGAGTAAATGTTCCAGAGAATCGTCAGGATATGGGTTTTCGAAATCTTGATCTATCTTGTCTAAAAGGTGATATTTATCAATGCTTTCTTTGAATATTGTAATGGAAAGTTGTGCGGTTGAATATTGGCTCATGTCTGCAGTTTTCATTGAAACGAATATACAATTTGATCACCAATTTTTTTAGTATAGAAATGGCAATTGTAGTGATATAATTCCATAATCAAAAAGTTTGAAGAGTAATATCCCCAAAAATAGAATCGTAAATAAGATATTTTTAAAAGAGTCCGATTTAATACTTTCTAGAAACCCCCCAAAAAAATATGCCCCTGGAACAAAGCTGATAAACCATCGCTCAGAGGGTGTTTCTTGTCCCAATCGCTCATATACAATGCTGAAAAATAGCCAAATAACCATATATAAAAAGTTTGAAAAAAGCTGGGGATAAGAAAATTTTTTGTTTCCTTTCCACTGCCTTATGGTACAAATCATAAAAGAAGTCAGTAGGAAAGCCAACCAAATAATATCACCATAAAATAGTGTTTGGATGCTCATCAATTTGATCTGTAAGGGAGGGTTTATTAACTCGAAAATTTCGGGAGGCAAGATCCCTGAAAGACTTGCGAATGTATAAGGAATAATAAAAGTCGGGAGCAGTAAAGCCAAAATATGTTTAATGTCTTTTAATCCTTTTTGGAAAAGTATTAAAATGGGAAGGAGATAAAAAATCAAAAATAAATTGTTGAATTGTGTTAGTAAGGATATTATAATAGATAGATCCAGTATACTCTTTTGGGTGTTTTTAGAGTGACGTAAATTAATAAAAACAAATTGTCCGTAGACCAATAGAATTACTTGAAGAATGGATGTGAATTTTAGATCAAATGCATAGGGGGAAAAAAGAAAAGCAGTTGGAAAAGCAATCATATGGATACCAGCTAATTGCCTGCCCTTGATTTGGGTTCCTAGTATTGTCATCATTGAAATGATGGCAACCATTAGGATGACGTTACTGATGATATAGTCTATATTAACCAAAAGGGTGGGCTCATTTTTAGAAAGAAAAAAAGATAATGATACCGTAGATATAATAAGAGATATGGAGGTAAAATATGTTCTCGGACCAATTGTTTTAAAAATCTTTACTATCATATCCGATTTTATTACTTTAGCAATATAAATAAAGAGCTACAAATGAAAAATTTTTTCGAAGCAATTGCCAGTTTATTTCAAGACCTTTTGTTCCTTCCTTATCAATTGCTTACTCAACTTGAGCCCTTAAGTTGGTGGTTAGCTAATGGAATGAGTTTTCTTTTTTTAGTGATTGGATTTGTTGCTGCAGTATACTGGATCAGGCAATTACTTAAGTTCGACCAAAGTGGAGAGGAAAACAAAGACTCATCTGCTCATTCGTTCTTATAGATCGAATCCAATATCTTTTCTGTAATACATTCCCTCAAAACTTATTTTATACAAAAGGTTGTAAGAATTTTTAAGTGCTTTTTTATGGTCATCCCCTAACGAGGTCACTGCTATAACCCTTCCACCATTTGTAAGGATTTCACCCTCATTATTTGTTGTGCCAGCCTGGAATACTGTACTACTGGTTGATGAAGGTAAACCATTTATAATTTTCCCCTTTTCGTAAGCCTCGGGATATCCCCTAGAAACAGCTACTACGGTAGTAGCACTTTTTTTTTCCACCAATAGTTCAACCTCATCCAGCTTACCCACTGCAGTAGCATACAACATTTCTGCTAAGTCGTTTTTGATTCTGGGTAAAACGACTTGGGTTTCAGGATCACCCATTCTAACATTATATTCTATAACGTAAGGAGTATCCTCAACCCTTATCAATCCTATAAACAAAAAACCCACATAAGGTATGTTATCTTTTTTGAGCCCCTCTATCGTAGGTTCTACAATGTTTTTTTGTATAACATTATAAAACTTTTGATCCGCGAAAGGCACCGGAGACACAGCTCCCATTCCGCCAGTATTGAGGCCTGTATCTCCTTCGCCAATACGCTTGTAATCCTTGGCCATTGGTAAAGTGACGTGGTTTTTACCGTCAGTTAACACAAAGCAAGAAAGTTCAATTCCGCTCAAAAATTCTTCAATGACAACCTTAGAGGAAGCTTTACCAAATTTTTTATTCAAAAGCATATTAGAAAGTTCCTTTTTAGCATTATCTAAATCATTCATAATGAGTACTCCTTTTCCTGCTGCTAAACCATCTGCTTTAAGTACGTATGGAGGCTTCATTTGCTCTAAAAAGGCATAGCCATCTTGTATCTTTTCCGGGGTAAAACTTCCATATTGAGCAGTAGGTATATTGTGTCGGCTCATAAAGTCCTTGGCAAATTCTTTACTGCCTTCTAATGTAGCCCCTAACTTTTGTGGCCCTATGACAGGGATTTTATTCAATTTGTCGTTATTGAGAAAGAAATCGTGGATGCCATTGACCAATGGATCTTCAGGACCAACAACCACAAGGTCTATATTGTTTTGAATGACCGCATTTTTTAGTGCATCAAAATCGTTAATGCCTATGTCGAGATTTGTAGCCAAGGCTTTGGTCCCTGCGTTTCCAGGAGCTACAAAAAGTCGATCGGTCATTTTACTTTGAGCAAGTTTCCAACAAAAGGCATGTTCTCTGCCTCCGCTTCCCAGTACCAATATGTTCAATTTTTTCATTGGGAACAAATATACTTAAGTGTGTTTTATTTTGATTTAAACCTTTTAAAAATTCCTCTCCATCTGTAGTTTCTTAAAAATTTTCCCTGTTTTGCATCGACAATAAAAGGAACGGCCTCTCTTTTGGCCTTTAAAAACCCAATTATATAGCTGAAAAAAACGCTTACTTCTCGCATCAGCAATCCACGTTTCAAACCAATGACCAAGGTCAATATCAAACCCAACCTCATACGATAGGTGGCTACTCCTTGAAGCCTAGCAGCACCGGGACTGTAATTAAAACCGGTTGGTTTGAGGTGTTTCACTTTTAGCGATGGGTCAACTTTTAATTCCCAACCATAATATTGGGCCATCAATTCGTCTAGTGTATCCCATCCAATAGACCTTTTTATTTTACCGATCTCAAGAAAACAAGCTTTTCGATAGGCTTTAAGTGATCCCCTAATGTGGTCATTATTATTGAGGTTTTCCAAAACCCATTGATTATCCTTTTGAATATAGCACTGCCCCGCTGCCATCCCCAGTCGGTTGTTTTCTCTAAAATGCTGCGAAAGCTTTAACAGGTAATTTGACTCAAAAACCGTGTCTGCATCGAACTTGCAAATGATGTGATAGTCTTCATCCAATAAGTGATAGCCCTCGTAAAAAGCTTCTATAATTTTTGCCCCGGGAAGGTGTTCTTCTGTGGATTTTTTATTAATTAGGTGTATCCAGGAATGTCGTCTAATAAAGTCATTAACCTTTTCGGCTGTTCGATCAGTAGAATTGTCGTTGACCACAACCAGTTGGGTGGGTTTCAACTGCTGGTTAACCAAAGACTCCAAGGTTTCTTCAATGTTTTCCTCCTCGTTGTGGGCCGGTATGACAATGTATATTTTCAAGATTTATGCGTTGATTTTTCAGCATAAACAATATAGTGCCTTGGAGTAAAGTATCTCAACAGGGATCGAACGCCAAATGATTTAGGAGGATTAATCCATTTCTGACTTGCCATAATTTTCCAACCTGTTTTTTCCAAAAGCCAATCAAACTGCCAATCTTCAAATTCGTGAAAATGGCGATCTCTTGAATCAGTTTTACTGCGATAATCGTATGAAAACCATAGTTTTAAGGGAACGCTGGCTACCAGTTTTTCAGCCTTAATACTTTTTAATACTTGGTAAGGAGAAAGCAAGTGCTCCAATATTTCAAAAGCAGTTACTACCTCAGCCTTGGAGTTGGTCAATCCCTTTTGGTCTTCGTCTAAGTCTTCCCCTTGAGTATTTTCCACTTTGTAACCCTGAGCCTGCATTAATTCTGACAGAGGGTTTTTGATCCCAAGGTCTAAGATATAGGATGCCGGGTCAATGTTTTGATTCAAAAAATCCAAGGTTTTTAGATGTCGCTTATGATGAGAATTATTGGGGTACATGGACTACTTTAAAGAAAGTTTATTGGCAATTTCTCTGTCGTTGGACAAACGCGGGACTTTGTTTTGACCTCCTAGTTTTCCAATGCTTTTCATGTATTTTTGAAAACCTCCATTGACAACAGGAGTGATGACCAAAGTTCTCAGAACACTTCCTTTCAACAAATCTTGATAATATACATTTTGTTCCTGCATGGATTGATCGAGTTTTTGAGCAAAATCATCCATGTTTTGGGGTGGGTTTTCAAATTCAATAAACCATTGGTGGTAGGGAAGGCCCACTTGCGGATCGATTTGTGGAGCCACAGTAAATTCTTTGACTTGGACATTGCTATCCCGGCAAGCTTGTTGCATTGCCGTTTCAACTTCTTTTCCGATAACATGTTCTCCAAAGGCCGAGATGAAGTGTTTGATTCTGCCCGTAACCACCAGTCTATAGGGTTTTAGGGAAACAAAACATACCGTATCACCTATATTGTAAGCCCACAGCCCTGCAGAGGTGGAGATAATAAGAACATAATTAACCCCCAATACTACCTCTCCCAAGGTATATCTTGTAGGGTTTTTCTCCCCAAACTCATAAGCTTTTATGAATTCATAAAATATTCCATTATTCAACAATAGTAACAATCCCTTGTCATTTTGTTGATCCTGATAGGCAAAAAAACCCTCGGATGCAGGGAACAATTCAATACTGTCCACCCTTCTTCCAATTAGTTTTTCAAACATGGGGCGGTAAGGCTCATAATTGACCCCACCATAAACAAATAGTGAAAAGTTGGGGAATATTTCACCTACGGCTTTACCCGTTTTAGCGATCATTTTCTCAAAATACATTTGTACCCAAGAGGGGATCCCGGCGATTAAACTCATATTTTCGGTTAAAGTTTCCTCCACGATTGCATCCACTTTGGTTTCCCAGTCCTCTATGCGATTAGTGTCCCATGAGGGCATCCTGTTTTTTTGTAAATAATTGGGCACATAATGGGCAACAATTCCTGACAGTCTCCCTACGGTGTTGCCTTCTTTTTTTTTGAGAACAGGACTTCCCTGAAGAAAAATTTGTTTCCCGTCGACAAAATCGGTGTTCCCTGTTTGGTGAATGTAATTGAGCAGTGCATCCCTAGCAGCGGTGATATGGGTGGGCATAGATTCTTTGGAGAGTGGAATGAATTTGGCACCGGAGGTCGTTCCACTGGTTTTGGCGTAATAAAGTGGTTTTCCTGGCCACAATACGGAAGCCCTGCCCTCCAGCATTTTATCTACATAAGGTCTGTGTCCTTCATAATCACGTATCGGAACAGCAATTTGAAAATCTTTAAATTCCTTGATCTTATCAAAACGGTGGTCGCGTCCAAAATCAGTTGCTTTGGCTTTTTGGGTCAAATAATCAAATGTTTTTTGCTGTGCCCAAAGGGGGTTCTTGATCCACTTTTGGTTTTTCTTATTAATGAATTTAGCGAAAATTTTTGCTCCAGCTTTTTTTATCATAAGGTCTTTGAAAAGTCAATAAAATGGGCGGGGTCTACAGAGTATCCATTAATCCAAAGTTCAAAATGGAGGTGCCAGCCTGTAGACAATTCTCCGGTATCACCTGCCTTAGCAATGACTTCTCCTGCTTTGACCAAATCCCCTTGCACTTTTTCCAAAGAGGAGTTGTGTTTGTATACCGATAACAAACCATAATCGTGTTTGACAATGATCACATATCCTGTTTCCGCAGTCCACTCTGAAAATATAACGGTTCCGTGAGCTACAGCCATGATAGGAGCATTTTCGTCTAAAGCTATGTCTACGGCAAAGTGCTTTTTATCTGTATCGTACTTTTGAGAAATAGGACCAACAGCAGGCTGATAGAGGAGGTACTTTACACTGCTCAGGTTATTAGGAATGACATTGTATTTGTCCTCTTGAATGACTTCTAACCGAAGAAGAGAATCTGCCTTAGACATTTGATTGTCTGAATTTAGTGCCTTGGGCAATTCTCCATTAGCATCTAGTAAAGAGTTTTCTTTTGTATTAATCTCTCCTGTTAGGGCGCTCTTAATAGACATTATAAAACGGTCTTTTTTTTCAAATTCTATGCTGAGAGAGTCTAATAAAAAACTGTTTCTAATGGCCTCTTTTCTGATGGACAAGCTTGTATAACCCGGGATAAATTCTTTCATTGGTGTGTAGGCTATGAAAAAAAAGGACCCCAAGGCTATTAACGAAGTAAATAAGAAAATTAATACAATTATGTTGAACTGGGATATTCTTAAGTAAAACATTTCCTCAAAGGTAGTCTCGTTTATTACTACCATACGATATCGGTTCAATAAGTTTTGAACCCAAAGACGTTTCTTTTTTTTCTCTTTTGCCATTAAAAACAAATATAGTGTTTACCCTTAAAAATAAATTGTTGGGTTAATAAAGAAATTTAGATTACATCGAATAATTATTTACATTTGACTAAAATTAGAAACAATGTATTCAATGATCTATACTTTAGGCATGATTGGTGCGCCACAAATTATTTTGATCGTCGTTGTTGTTCTTTTATTATTTGGTGGAAGAAAAATTCCCGAGTTGATGAGGGGACTAGGAAGTGGTATCAAAGAATTTAAGAACGCTACCAAAGAAGATGGGGATAAATCCGATACAAAAATAGACAAGTAGTTGTTTAATCAAAAACAACTGTGTCTAAAATAGTATTGAGTTCAAATATCTGATCCCTTTTATTCGATGCCGGTGCAAAAACGAATCCCTCAATCACCATCCATCTCTTTCTCAATGTGTCTTTTATCATATAATTTATAAAGGGGCCAGCCATAAAATCATTGGCAACCTCCCAGGTACCTTTGGTCAAATAAGTAAGCCTTCCCCCCTTTTGTGTCCTGTAAAAATAGGGGCGATATGCTTTTTCAGTGATCATGTACGATCCTTTAAGTCTGCCAGGAATATATGTTTTTCCAATTGAGTCTCTGATTTCTGGAATTCGTTTCTTTATATTTCCACGTAATGCTTTAAATGAGAGGCTATAGGCTATCAAATTCATATGTCCCTTGGGGATTTCTTTTTGAATCCAAATAAAATTGTTTGTATCCTTTACTGTATTGTAAGCCGTTGGGTAAATCAACGAAATTTTAAATCGATTATGTAAATGACGGTCTTTGGTCGGGGATTTTTTGATTCTTCTTAGCTTCTCTTTGCGTTCATTTTCAGTTAAAACAGCTTTCAATAGCTTAATGTTATCCTCCAAAAAATAAGCTTGTACGTCATCGTCCTCTCCTTTTACTTTTGCCACCACCTGAGGTTGAGCCATCAAATCTTCCGTCAGTTGAAATCCAGCCAAGGAATCTTTGACAAACCAGAGTATATTTCGGCTGTTTCTGGCAAAACCCGTAAAGACCTTAGGAGGTATATAGTTGAGGGTAAATTGAGGTTCATCGAAAGGCAAACCCTCAAAAGGGGTTTCAAGTAGTGAACGGGTTTTGTTCCCCAAAACTCCGTTCCAGCTTTTTTTGGGCATCACCACGGTCAAGTGGTTGATGTTAGCATTGGAATCAGGTAAATACCTCAGCTTAGTTTGTTGTTCCTTACAGGATATTATAATAATAACAAAGAAAATCCATTTTTTCATGATCTTGAAGCTTATTCCATTAAGGCAGTTATCCCAGGTAAAGTCTTACCTTCGAGACTTTCCATCATAGCGCCACCGCCAGTGGATATATAACTCATTTTATCTTCTAATCCAAACTGCTTAACCGCTGCCACTGAGTCTCCTCCTCCTACCAAAGAAAAAGCTCCTGCCACAGTGCTCTTGCCGATATACTCCCCCAAGGTAACGGTTCCCGATGAGAAGTTTTCAAATTCAAAAACACCAAGGGGGCCGTTCCACAGAATGGTCTTGGACTGCATTACAATATCCTCGAAGTTCTTAAGTGTTTGTGGGCCTGCATCCAATCCTTCCCAATCGTTGGGAATTTCATCTACTTTGCAGATTTTTTGGTTAGCATCATTTGAAAAATCCTCTGCAATAATTACATCGACTGGGAGGTGTACCTGTACCCCTTTTGCCTTTGCTTTTTCTAAAAGCTCAAGAGCGTAATCGCAATAATCATCCTCACAGATAGAACGGCCTACACCTCCTCCTTTTGCTTTTACAAAGGTATACACCATTCCTCCTCCAATGATCAAATGATCTATTTTGTCCAATAGGTTTTCGATAATGGTTATTTTGGATGAAACCTTGGAACCACCAAGAATAGCAAGAACAGGTTTTTCTCCGGATTTCATGACTTTCTCTATTGCGTTAACTTCCTTTTCGAGGAGTCGGCCAAAAAATTTTTCCTCTTTGAAAAATTGAGCCATGATGGTGGTGGAGGCGTGTGCCCTGTGAGCGGTTCCGAAAGCATCGTTGACATAACAGTCACCTAATTTTGAAAGGCCCTCTGCAAAATCCAAATCTCCGGCAGTTTCTTCTTTATAGAAGCGGAGGTTTTCCATAAGAATGACATTACCCGACACAATTGAGGATGCGGCTTGTTCTGCCGCCGCGCCAACACAGTCATCAAAGAAATTGACAGGGACTTGAAGGATTTCTTCTACTTTACTGACAATGTGAGATAATGATAGTTTTGGATCTTTACCTTTGGGCCTTCCTAAGTGGGAAATCAAGACACAGCTTCCTCCCTGATTGAGAATGTAGTCTATAGTTTCTTTGGCCGCGCTGATTCTCGTGGAATCTGTCACTTGAAATTGGTCGTCGATAGGTACATTAAAATCAACTCTGACAACGGCCCTACGATTTAAAAAGTTTTGATTTATTAGGGTTCGCATGTTAAAAAAATTTTTCAAAATTACCTTTTTTGTGACTCAGAGCAAAAGGTTTTGGCGGTATTGAAAACATAATTTTTTAGGAGAAAAGTAAAATCCAAATGGATTGATTATTTTTAACTCGCTTTAGGTTCATAAAAAGATGTATTCAAGAGAAATCATTGGTCAAGACCGATTGAAACGTCAGTTAAAAGAGATGGTTTTAAAGTCTCAAGTTCCTCATAGTCAGTTGTTTATAGATTCATTTGGCTTTGGTGGACTCCCTTTAGCCTTGTACTGTGCTTTAGGCTTACTGCACGGCTTCACTAATATTGAGGCCTCTGAAAAAAGCGGAACTCCATCTCTAAAATTATTGGAACATCCCGACTTACATTTTGTATATCCGTTGATCAATAAAGTTTCGGGTAGCTCAAAGGCTGTTTCTGATGATTACAAATCCACTTGGGTTGATTTTATTGCCGATCAACCATACGGATCCACACAAGATTGGATTCGTCAGTTGGAAGGTGGAAACAAACAAGGCATGATCGGGGTAGAGGAGGTCTCCAAAATACATCACAAAATGAATCTAAAAGCTCACCATGGAGGAAATAAAGTAATGATCCTCTTTGGTGCTGACAAATTAAGCGAAAATGCCTCCAATAAATTGTTAAAGCTTTTGGAAGAGCCCCCAAAAAACAGCTTTTTTCTCTTGATTTGTGAACAAATAGAAGGTATGCTTCCCACCTTGTTGTCTCGCTGCCAAGAGATAAAGTTGACCCCTATAACTTCAAGTGATATCAAAATTGGTGTTCAAAAACTAAATATTGAATCAGGTTCGTCTCGAATTCCATCCTTGAGTAGAGGAAGTTGGCGAAAGGTTTTAGAAGATCTTAACTCTGCGAGTCACACCATTCATTTTGAAAAACTATTGATTCAATCTCTTAGAGCTGCATTCAAAGCTCCTTCAAACAAAGGTATTGTTATTGATTTGATTCAATGGGCTGATCAGGCTGCCGATCTTGAGAGAGAGCAACAAAAAGCTTTTTTAGTCTACGCTTTGGAGTTTATCCGTCAAGCCATGTTAATCTCCTATCAGACCAAATCTTTACATGACTTTAAAATTCATTCTGATTTCAAAATGCGAAATTTTGCTCCTTATGTACACAGTGCCAACTTACTTTCCTTGGTAAGGCTAATGGAAGACACATCCTATCATTTGGAGCGTAATGCCAACCCTAGAATTCTTTTTAGCCACTTTGCGTTAGAATTGGCAAGAAATTTAAACACTAGGAAACCTGTTTCCTAAATACATAAACCCAAGATGAATATTTGCCTGTAAAAAAGGCCTTGGCGGAAAACAAAAGGCCCTTAATAACTCCCCTAAAGAAAGATAATGATCTCCCCTTATGTTTTTCTGAAATATAACAGATGTAGAAAACATCAAATCCCAGGGCTCTTTTTTCAACGAAATCAAAACCTAATTCATTAAACATTTTTATTAACCCTTTGGAAGTGAAATGCCATAGGTGTCTAGGAACATCCAAAGCCGCCCAATCTTCTTTATAGTGGATGCTATCATGGCTTTCAAAATTGGGAACGGCAACAAACATAAGACCTTGAGGTTTTAAGAAACCTTTATAGGCTGTTATAGATGTTTCGGGATCGGGTAAATGTTCAAGTACGTGCCAAAGGGAGATCATGTCAAAGCTACTGGGTGCTAACCCCTTTTCTGTATCCCAAACCTCTAAATTGTTTTTAAGACATATACCTCTTGCTTTGGGATTGCTTTCAATGCCATAAACTTGAAATCCCCTTTTTTTCATAAAAGCCAAAAAGGCCCCAGTGCCACAACCCATATCCAATAATCTGCTTTTGGGCTGAAGGTGCTTTTTAAGAAGCGCATATTTATAATTTAGCATAATTTCTCTGGCCAAAACGTATAACAATGAGATGAATGACTCGGGTTTTGAACGATGAGAAATATAATCCAAAGAATCGTAATAAGCATCGAGTGTTTCCAAATGCTCCACATCAGTCCAAGCCATGTGGCGAGTGGGATCCCAGTGTATTGAAAAAGATTCTCCGCTGACTAGATGATCAGTAGCCTCTAATATTTTATTTTTTTTTGCCTTGCTCATAGGTTCCACGTGGAACATTTACCGCCCCAGTTTGACCAAAAGTACGCTTATGTCACTAGGATTGATCCCGCTGATCCTTGAGGCTTGAGAAAGGTTAGTGGGTTTTATATAATTAAGCTTTTCCTTCGCCTCGTGAGAAAGTGAGGCGAGAATGTCATAATCAAAGTCATCCGGTATTTTTATATGATCCAAACGATTAAGCTTCTCTGCATTGGCCATTTCCTTCTCAATATAGCCAGAGTATTTTATCTGAATTTCCGCTTGCTCATACACCTCATCTGTAATCTGTTTTTCATTAATAAATGTTTTAACTGAAAGGATATCTGCCAAATCTTTTCGGCTCAATCCCGGTCGAGATAATATTTTGCTAAGTTTGTCAGATTGTTTTACTGTAGCGGATGCGTTTTTTTCGAGTATTGGGTTGACTTCTTTCGGTGAATAACTTTGGGTTTTAAAAAACTGAATCAATTGTTCAGTCTTAGAAGCTTTTTCCTCTACTGCTTGGAGGCGTTCTTTTTTGGCCAGTCCCAAATCAAAAGATAGTGGTGTAAGTCTTAAATCAGCATTATCTTGGCGCAAAAGAGTTCGGTATTCTGCCCTAGAAGTAAACATTCTATAGGGCTCTTCAGTGCCTTTGGTGATCAGGTCGTCGATCAACACCCCTATATAAGCTTGATTTCTTTTAATAATAAAAGGGTCCTTGTCGTTTATCTTGTGATGTGCATTGATTCCTGCCATCAGGCCTTGTGAGGCAGCTTCCTCATAACCCGTAGTCCCATTGATTTGACCCGCAAAAAAAAGTCCTGACACCAATTTGGTTTCCAAGCTGTTTTTAAGCTGCGTAGGGGGGAAATAGTCATATTCTATTGCATAGCCAGGCCGGAAGAATTTTACATTTTCAAAACCCTTAACTGAACGAAGTGCTTGGTACTGAACATCTTCGGGAAGAGAGGTAGAAAATCCATTAACATAAACCTCTACAGTATCCAAACCTTCAGGCTCTACAAAAATTTGGTGTCTAGATTTATCTGCAAATCTGTTTATTTTGTCTTCTATGGAAGGACAATATCTTGGTCCTGTACTCTGAATATTGCCGTTGAACATTGGAGAGCGATCAAAACCCTCTCTCAACAGATCGTGGACTTTTGAGCTAGTATGTGTAATGTAACAGCTTCGCTGATACTTTAATGGAGTGGTAGGGGTAAAGCTAAATTTTGCTGGCTTTTCATCGCCGGCTTGTTCTTCCATGACTTCGTAATTCAATGAACGACCATCCACTCTTGGTGGTGTTCCAGTTTTCATTCGCCCGGAAACAAAGCCTAATTTTTCTAAACTATGAGTTAATCCTGTAGATGCTTTTTCGCCGGCGCGCCCTCCTCCATAATTTTTTTCTCCTATATGAATAAGCCCATTCAAAAAAGTTCCATTAGTCAAAACCACGCTTTTGGAGCGAATAGGAATCCCTAAAGAGGTTACTACACCCTCTATACTCCCGTCATTAACAATTATGTCTTTAATCATGTCTTGATAGAAATCTAGATTAGGGGTTTGTTCCAGCAAAGCTCTCCATTTACTGGCAAAAAGCATTCTGTCAGATTGCGCTCTTGGGCTCCACATGGCAGGGCCTTTGGACTGATTTAACATTTTAAACTGTATGGCGGATTCATCTGAAACAATTCCACTATAACCACCAAGAGCATCAATCTCTCTAACTATTTGTCCTTTTGCTATTCCACCCATAGCTGGGTTACAAGACATTTGTCCGATGGTTTGTAAATTCATTGTAACCAAAAGGGTTCTTGATCCCATGTTGGCGGCAGCAGCAGCAGCCTCAGCGCCAGCATGGCCACCTCCAACAACCACTACGTCATATTCTCCTTCAAACATATCAGTGTTTCACGTGGAACAAATTAATACAATCTTCTTCTTTTGAACGCATTAGTGCCTTTTCCTCTATAGATTTGTCATTAAACCCTAAACAGTGAAGAATGCCATGAGACAAAAGCCTAAGGCACTCACTTTCAGCACTTTGTCTATATTTTTTCGCGTTTTCTTTCAAGGCATCACAAGAAATATATGCTTCAGCTTTGATCGCCTTATTTTCAGTATAATCAAATGTCACAATATCAGTATACGTGTCGTGATTAAGATATTCCTTGTTAATGATAAACAAAGCATTCGAATCAACAAAATTATATTCCAATTCATCAACAGTATAACCCTCAAGCGCAGCAATACGTTCAAGCCATTGCGCCAAGTCCGCTTCAGCAAGAGTAAGAAAGTTGTTATGTGTGAAACGAATCACGCTTTTTTTTTGCAAATATAGAACAAAGAAAAAACAAATAATTTCATTAGGCTCAAGCTTGATATTATCTTTGACAAAAAAAAGAATGAGTGTTCGCGTTAGATTTGCACCAAGCCCCACAGGTGCTCTTCACATTGGAGGGCTAAGAACGGCATTGTACAACTACCTATATGCCAAAAAGAATGGGGGTCAATTTATCCTTAGAATTGAAGATACGGATAAGTACCGAAAAGTAAAGGGTGCCGAAGAGTATATAACAGAAGCCTTAAATTGGAGTGGCATAAAACCTGATGAGAGTCCTTCAACACCTGGAGATTATGGTCCCTACCGACAGAGTGAAAGGGTATCTATTTACCATAAATATATTGGGGAGTTAATTAATAAAGGAAAAGCTTATTATGCTTTTGATACCAACGAGGAACTCAATAAAATAAGAGAGGATAACGAGCGACAAAAGAAAACTTTTAAGTATGGGACTCATAACCGTATGCAACTCAAAAATGCACTTAGTCAATCTGATAGCGTCACCAAAGAGTTTCTGAAAAAGGGTCCTTATGTCGTTAGACTTAAGGTTAATAGCGGTGAAACCATAAAGATCAAAGATGGTGTAAGAGGATTAATAGAAATTCAAAGTGATGAAGTTGACGATAAGATATTGATAAAAGCTGACGGGATGCCAACCTATCACTTTGCTAATATTGTGGACGATCATTTGATGAAGATCACTCATGTGATCCGTGGAGAGGAATGGTTGCCCTCACTTGCCTTGCATCAGTTGATTTATGAAGCTTTTGGTTGGGAGGCCCCGGTGTTTATGCATTTACCTTTGATTTTAAAACCTATTGGAAAGGGTAAGCTATCAAAACGAGATGGTGAAAAAATGGGTTTTCCTGTTTTTCCAATAGCGTGGGGAAAGTCAAGGGGGTTTAAGGAAAGAGGGTTTTTACCAGAGGCGCTGATGAACTATCTCGCTCTTTTGGGGTGGAACCCAGGAACAGATGAAGAGATTTTTGAAATGGATGCCTTGATAAGAAATTTTGATACAAAAAAAATTCAAAAAGCAGGAGCTAAATTTGATTTTGAAAAAGCAAGATGGATAAATCATAAATTTTTAGGGTTTTCAGATGAAAAAGTCATTTTAGAGCGATTTGCCGAGTTTTTTGATTGCTTCCCAGAGAGATGGTCAAAAAAAATGAGAAGTATCATATACACGCTTCTAAAAGATAGATTGTTTTTGCTCGAAGAGATAAAAATAGAATCTAAGCTGTTTTTAGTGGATCCAACAGAATACGATGTTAAAGTGTTGAACAAAATTCAAAGACACGATCCTAAGAAAATTGTAAATCAATTTTGCAAATTAATCAAAGAAGGGGTACCTGTAAAAAATTGGAAGCACCAAATTCAAGAATGGAATGATAAAGAAGGATTACCATTTGGGGTAATAATGCAAAGTTTACGTTTGGCCATTGTGGGTAATTTAAGTGGTCCAGATATTTTTAGTATTTGCGAGATCCTAGGAAATGAAATATCTTTAAGAAGACTAGAAAATTTTTTTAATCACCAACACTAATTAATAATGAGTTTAGCAACCTATATAATTATTTTTATTTTAATACTTATATTAATCTCAAGTATTTTTGTTGTCAAACAACAGACCTCTGCGGTTATAGAGCGATTTGGAAAATTCATTGCCATTCGTAAATCGGGATTACACTTTAAAATTCCCATAATTGACAAAATTGCTGGAAGGGTTAGCTTGAGAATCCTTCAACTGGATGTCATCGTTGAAACGAAAACCAAAGACGATGTTTTTGTAAAACTAAAGGTATCTGTTCAGTACAAAATTCTTCCAGACAATGTATATGACGCTTTTTATAAGCTAGACTTTCCCCAAGATCAGATTACCTCTTATGTGTTTGATGTCGTTAGGGCAGTAGTTCCCAAAATGAGACTTGATGATGTATTCGAAAAGAAAGATGAAATAGCCAACGCAGTAAAAGGAGAATTAAATGATGCTATGGTCAACTATGGATACGATATCATAAAAGCCTTGGTTACGGATATTGACCCTGATGGCGAAGTAAAAACTGCCATGAATAGGATCAATGCTGCTGAAAGACAAAAAATTGCCGCTCAGTACGAAGGTGATGCTGCAAGGATTTTGATTGTTGAGAAAGCCAAAGCTGAAGCGGAAAGCAAAAGGCTACAGGGTCAAGGAATCGCTGATCAAAGAAGAGAAATTGCAAGGGGCCTTGAAGAGTCTGTTGATGTACTTAACAATGTGGGTATTAATTCTCAAGAAGCCTCAGCGCTTATTGTGGTTACTCAGCATTACGATACTTTACAGTCCATAGGAGAAGAAACCAATAGCAACCTAATCTTGTTGCCCAACTCACCACAAGCAGGGAGTGATATGCTGAACAATATGGTGGCATCCTTCTCAGCAAGCAACCAAATAGGGGAGGCAATGAAGGCAGAGAATCAGAAAAAACAAAATAAAGAAAACACAGAGGAATAGGTTAATTTTTTTTCCAAGTGTCCCGTAGGCCCACTGTTTTATTAAAAACCAAAACTCCATCGTCTGTTTTATTTTCAAGAATAAAGTAACCAAGTCGTTGGAATTGGAATTTGTCTCCATCAGTTGCGTTAAGCACATAGGGCTCGATATATCCCTTGACTTGAGTAAATGAGTTTGGATTAATAAACTTGGTAAGGTTTTCGCCTTTATTTTTGTCTGGTTCTTCTACTGAAAATAATCGATCGTAAAGGTTCACCTTTATTGGTTGTGCGTGTTCTCTGGAAACCCAATGGAGGGTCCCTTTTACTTTTCTTTGGCTTTCCTCCGTACCTGATCCACTTTTACTCATGGGATCGTAGCTGCAAATGATTTCTATAACTTTACCTTTTTCATTTTTAACAACCTCTTCTCCTTTGATTATGTAAGCGTTCTTTAAGCGCACTTCCTTCCCAAGGGTTAGCCTAAAAAACTTCCTATTGGCCTCCTCCTTAAAATCCTCTCTTTCTATATATAAACTTCCTGAGAAAGGAACTTCTCTGAAGCCTGCCTTGTCATCTTCTGGGTTATTTTCAGCACTAAGTATTTCGGTTTGGCCCTTAGGATAATTTCTAATTGTCAGCTTTACTGGATTTACAACAGCCATAACCCTTGGGGCAATTTTATTCAAATGTTCTCGGATACAAAACTCTAAAAGCGATACGTCTATAATGTTTTCCCTTTTTGCTACCCCTGCAGTATTTACAAAATTTTGTAAAGATTCTGGCGTATATCCCCTTTTTCTCAGTCCGCTTATAGTGGGCATTCTGGGATCGTCCCATCCGGTAACATAACCTTGATCAATCAACTCCTTTAATTTTCTTTTACTCATAACCGTATAGGAGAGGTTTAGCCTAGCAAACTCCCTTTGTTTGGGACGAATGGTCTCCAATGGGGATAAGGAATCCAAAAACCAGTCGTAAAGCTCCCGGTGGGGTTTGAATTCTAATGAGCATAAGGAATGGGTTATTTGTTCTAAATAATCCGATTCTCCGTGAGTCCAGTCATACATGGGATAAATACACCAATCATCTCCTGTTCGATGATGTGATTTATAAAGAATTCTGTACATGACGGGATCCCTCAAAAGCATATTGGGAGAGGACATATCTATTTTTGCTCTTAGCACATGTGTACCCTCTTGATATTTACCCTTTTTCATCTCTTGGAAAAGGGTTAGGTTCTCCTCTACAGAGCGGTCTCGGAAGGGACTGTTTGTTCCGGACTGAGTTGGGGTACCTTTTTGATTAGAAATTAGCTGAGAGGTTTGGGAGTCAACATATGCTAGCCCTCTGGTTATTAATATTTTTGCCCATTTATAAAGTTGCGAGAAATAATCGGATGCGTAACATTCTTTATCCCATTGAAACCCCAACCATTTAATGTCATTTTTTATCGCTTGTACATATTGAATTTCCTCTTTTGCAGGGTTTGTATCATCAAACCTGAGGTTTACAGGAGCTTGGTATCGTTTACCTAAATTAAAGTTAAGGCATATGGCTTTGACGTGTCCGATATGAAGATATCCGTTGGGTTCAGGGGGAAACCTAAACCTAAGTTGGTTTTTAGAAAGCCCTGTTTTAAGGTCTTCCTCTATAATGTGTTCAATGAAATTGAGAGTCTTTTCTGACATCTTAAATTTTGTCAAAGATATTAAAAGGATAATTTTTAAATATAGTTATACTGATATTATATATTTGTTGAAAGCTCTTGGATGGGAAAAATAATATTAAATGAAATAAGGGTCTATGCCTTCCACGGTTGCATGGAAGAGGAAAAAAGAATAGGCAGCGACTATATCGTCAATTTGGAAGTTGAAACAGATATGATTAATCCTGCCAAAACTGATGATATTGTTGATGCGGTAGACTATGTGAGTCTAAATAAAATTGTAAAAGAAGAAATGTCTGTTTCTTCAAAGCTTTTGGAACATGTAGCAAAGAGAATAATAGACAGGGTATTAAAACAGTTTTCTGAGGTAGAAAGTATAGAGGTTTCTGTGGCCAAACAAAACCCTCCTATAGGTGGGGATGTTGGAGAAGTGTGTGTTCGCCTAAAAGGTTGAGGCAAAAACTTAAAACGCTTAAATTTTTACTATTTTTATGGCATGGCATCGTGGCCGAGTGGCTAGGCAGAGCTCTGCAAAAGCTTGTACAGCGGTTCGAATCCGCTCGATGCCTCTTCCTTCCCGTTTTTAATTGTTATTTTTATTTCATTTCAAAAATCTGCCCTCCGATAGCTTTTTTAGTCACTAGTTTCTTGGGATTACCATAAATCCGAATGATCCCTCCTGCAGTAACTTTTGCCTCTAACAGCTTGGTGGCCTTTACATAAGACAATCCCCCTGCGGTAACATTTACTTTTGTCTGTTCTGTTTCGAAAACTTCTGCTTCACAGGATCCTCCACTATTTACCGAGGATCGGTGGTTAGTGGCTCTACCTGTAATAAATAGTTTACCCCCTGTACTTACCATTGAGGTAAGTTTTTCTCCTTCAAATTTAAAATTCATAGAAGATCCCTCCTGCACCTTAAGCGAGACACTTGTCTGACGATAAGTGCTGTCTACTTTTAAGGTTGCTCCTTGAAACAATGTAATTTCATCCAAAAGTTCAGTATGATATAATTCTACATAAGTAAAAGTTGGATTAAGAATGTGATCTAATGAATGACGAATTTTGAGAGTTTGACCTTTGATTTTGGCAATTACATCCTTTCGGTCTTCTCCGCTAATCAAAAGTTTATTCTCTTTTCCAGGGATAAGTTTAACTTCTATGCCTGAATAAACCTTGATATTTATAAATTCTCTTATGTTGAGTTGTCTCTCATAACTTTTATCTTCCAGTATGGAATCTTCTTGAGCTATAACTTGGAAAATAGCTAGTAGAAAAAAGCATAGAAAAATACGAAACATACTCTTTGTATTAAGTTTAATCAAAATTAAATAATTATTCATTTGATTCATCCAAAATGAAGTCCAATTGTCTTTTCATAAGATCTGCTTTTTTAACTATTACACTAACTGAATCTCCAAGTTGGTATTTTTTCTTTGTTCTTTGTCCCTGGAGGCAGTGTAATGACTCATCATAAGTAAAAAAATCTCCCTCAATTTCTGAGATTTTTACTAAACCCTCGCATTTGTTTTCTATGATCTCAACATAAATTCCTCGATCTGTTACTCCTGATATAACGCCTTCATAAAGCTGATTTATTTTATCTTCCATAAATTTTACCTGCATATATTTTACGGAATCTCTCTCGGCTTTTGTGGCCAACTGTTCTTTGTTTGAAGAATGAATACAAGCCTTTTCTATAGCATTCGGATTTATTTTTTCTTGTCCATTTAAATATGACTCCAACAATCTGTGAACCAAAACATCCGGATACCTTCTGATGGGAGATGTAAAATGAGTATAATAATCAAATGCCAATCCATAGTGTCCAATGTTGTCAATAGTATAGATAGCCTTACTCATGCTCCTAATCGTTAGTGTATCTATGAGCTCTTGTTCTTTTTTTCCGTTTATTTCTTTGAGTAAATTATTAAGAGATTCTTTTAATTTATTCGTATCAAGATTTAATTTATATCCTAAATTATTTGCGATGGTTTTTAAGTTGATAAGCTTGTCTTCATCAGGCAAGTCATGAACCCTATAAACAAAGGTTTTTTTTGATTTATGTTTTCCTATAAATTCAGCAACCCTTTTGTTGGCTAGAAGCATGAATTCCTCAACCAATTTATGTGCATCTTTAGAGCTTTTAAAGTATATGCTCTTCGGGTTATCTTTCTTATCCAAATTAAATTTTACTTCCACACGATCAAAAGAAAGTGCCCCTTTGGTCATTCTTTTTTCTCTTAATATTTTGGCAAAATTATCCAACTTACTCAGGGCAGTAAATATTTCTTTTGATACTTTATATTCCTTCTTATTTAGTGAAACTTCCTTGCTTACGTTTATATCACCACTTTCCAAAATGTATTGAACTTCCTCATACGAAAATCTGTGATCCGAAAGTATTACGGTTTTACCAAACCATTCCTTTTGAATTTCCATTTTTTCATTTACGGTAAAAACAGCAGAGAATGTATATTTTTCCTCATGGGGCCTTAGGGAACAGGCTCCATTGGATAAGATCTCTGGCAACATAGGAACCACTCTATCTACCAGATAAACAGAAGTCGCTCTTTGATAAGCTTCATGATCCAGGATACTATCCGGTTGGACATAGTGGGAGACATCTGCAATATGAATTCCTATTTCTGTTTTTCCATTACTTAATGGTGTAAATGAAATTGCGTCATCAAAGTCTTTTGCAGTTATTGGATCAATGGTAAATGTGGTTTTGTTTCTAAAATCTTTTCTTTTTGAAATTTCTTTGTCTTCAATTCCTACATTTAATCGCTGTGCTATTCTATCTACCTGGGGAGGAAAAACATCAGGGAATCCATATTCAAACATTATGGCATGCATTTCTGTATTGAGTTCTCCTGGTTTTCCCAAGGATTTTATTATTTTTCCAAATGGGGATGAAGCTCTTTTGGGCCAATCTTTGAAATGTACAATAACCTTATCCCCATTTTTAAAATCTTTTAATTCTTCTGCCTCAATAAAAAAATCGGTAAATACTCTAAAGTTTCGGGTACTTACAAAACCAAAATCTTTCTTCCTTTCAAGGATACCTATAAAATCATGTGTAGCTCTTTGTAATATTTCTACAACCTCGCCCTCCTTTTTACCATTTTTTCTTCTTTTGCTTTGATATACCAAAACATGGTCTCCATCTAGTGCTCTATTGGTATTTCTTTTGGCTATAAAAATATCTTCTTTATCCGACATTAGCAGATAAGCATTACCAGAAGAAGTCATCTCTATAATCCCATCAATATAATCTTTTTTATCGGCCCTAAAAACAAACTTTCCTTTATCTGTTTGATTTATTATTTTTTGTGTATTAAGTTGACCCAGCGCCTTGATTACTGAGTTTCTTCTCTGGGTATCATTTATATTAAGCTTTGCTGCAACCTGTTTGTAATTGAATGATTTACTAGGATTTTCTTTAAAAACCGTAAGAACTTTTGCTCTAATATTCCTATCCGTTTTTTTCTTTTTAGACATCAAATATTTATCTGAGACAAATTTAGGTTTTCTTTTCAAGCCAAAGGATTAACTTATCAAAACCTTATTAAATTAAAATTA
This sequence comes from uncultured Flavobacteriaceae bacterium, assembly GCA_913020295.1. Lineage (GTDB taxonomy): Bacteria > Bacteroidota > Bacteroidia > Flavobacteriales > Flavobacteriaceae > UBA8316. The sequence continues at coordinate 71,665 of CAJWAA010000007.1, forward strand.
TTTTTTTAGAAGAAAATTTAAATATTAATGATGTTTATTATTGAATGTGAATAGCTGTAATAAAATTTAATTTAAATCTATCAAAAATTAAATTAAACAAAACAGTAAACACTTTATTAATGCTAAATTATATTTTAAAAATCTGTAAATGAACTAAATAAAATAGATATAAACAGCTGTTAAGAGTATATAAACGTTCATTAATTATATGATTTAAGCTTAAATTTAATGTTAAGAAAAGGGAAAAACTCCTTTATAAATAGTGGATCATTAATAACAACTAAAATAGGATTTATACAAATTTTTTTTAATATAATTTATATAAATATTTGAGAATAAAAAGAAGTAAATCTTATCAACAAATAATCAGTAGAATAACGAACACCATAAAGGTTTGTTTTAACTTTATAAAAAAAGTAAGATGAACATATCAATAGGTAACGACCATTCAGGAGTTGATTTAAAAGAAGCAATTATTTCATACTTAGAACAAAAAGGACATCAATTACACAACCATGGAACTAACAACGAAGATAGTGTTGACTACCCAGACTTTATACATCCTGTAGCATTAGATGTAGAAAAGAAAAAGTCTAACATAGGAATAATAATTTGTGGAAGCGGGAATGGAGCAGCAATGACTGCAAATAAGTACCATGATATAAGAGCAGCGCTATGTTGGTCTGTAGAAATTTCGAAACTATCAAGGCAACACAATGATGCTAACATTCTCAGTATACCGGCTAGGTTTGTTAAATTAAAGCAGGCTCTGGATATAGTTGACCAGTTTATCTCAACCCCATTTGATGGAGGAAGACACCAAAAAAGAATTGAAAAGATACCTTGCACATAAACTATGGAGTGGTCATTTAAAGAATATGACGATCTAAAACTCAGTGAGCTTTACGATCTTTTAAAGCTGAGGGCCACTGTTTTTGTTTTAGAGCAATCATGCGCCTATTTAGATTTGGACGGAAAAGATTCGGAGGCCACCCATTTGATGGGATATAAAAACAACAAACTTATTGCCTATTCTCGTATTTTTGCCCCGGGAGTTATCGAAAAAAACTACGCAAGGATTGGAAGAATTGTAACTTATAAAAAATATAGGGGAAAAGGAATAGGATATAACTTAGTTCAGAAAAGTATAGGGTTCTGTAAAGAAAGATTTGGAAATAATATTATCAAAATTTCAGCACAAGTTTATCTAAAAAAATTTTACAATCAGTGTGGGTTCGTAGAGAAGGGAAGAACTTACATGGAAGATGGGATTCCTCATTTTGCTATGTACTTCAACCACAGACAGTAAAGTTTTTTAACATGCCTACAAAATCTTTTTCCAGTTTCTCAGAGGCAACATCAACTTCACCTTTATATAAGATCATATATAACCCAGGGGGTAAGGAACGAAGTACCTCTTTTTTATGCTGCTGGACGATTGCTCTTATTTGTCTTTTGATTCGGTTGCGACGATAAGCCAATTGCACAAATTTTTTGTATACCCCCACCCCAATATAAATGCTTTTAAACCCATCTCTCTCTCTAATAAAATGCATAATCAGGTCTCCCGACTTAATAGATTTTCCATCTTTGAAAACACGGTCAATTTGGATTTTGTTTTTGAGTTTTTTTATATCATTATTTTCTATCACGGTTGATTGAAATATGAGTTATTATCACGGTCAGTATCGGCCATATAATAGGAAGGGTCAATAAAAATATCTTTAATTTTACTTTTTGGGTGATCAATAATCAACTCATATTCTGGATGGGCCCAGGGCCAGTCCTTATGAACAGTCCATTTTGTTTTGTAAGGGTTTTGCTTTTCTCCTCTCATTAGAGGAATAGCAATGTAATGAACTTCGGAAGGCTTATCCTTAAAATTGATCAAGATTTCTAACGGCATAGGCATAGAGCCAATTCTTTCAATTTTTATAATGGTTTTTGTCTCATCTCCCTCTACCGACTTAATACCGTAGTCGATAGTCTTGATGGTTTGCGTCCAATCCGTTAAGTACCATTTTAGTTGAATGCCCGACACCCGCTCTGCTATTCTCCTAAAGTCATTGGGCAATGGGTGTTGAAACTTATAGAGTCGATAGTACTCTTTTAAGGTTTTGGCCAACTTATCTGCACCAATGACATACCCTAATTGTCCTAAAAAGACTGCACCTTTGCTATAGGCTGATAATTCATATGCCAAATTATATTCATATCTGTTTGCATTGGTTTGCTGAGGTTCTTCCTTTCCGGATAGTGCTAAGTATAGATAATTATTGTAGGATCTTTCTAGGGGAAAAAAATTGTTTTTACTGAGAACTTCATCCTCAGCCAATGTGGATATATAAGTTGTAAAGCCTTCATCCATCCACTCGTATTTCATTTCGTTGGTCGCCAAAACATGTTGAAACCAAGAGTGGGCTAATTCGTGTGCCGTTACTCCTACCAAGCTTTCAAAACTCCTGTTCCCTGTAATTAGGGTGAGCATTGCATATTCCATTCCTCCGTCACCCCCCTGAGCTACAGTATATTGTTTATAAGGATACTCGCCAATAGTCTGATTGTAAAAGCGCATCAACTCCGCAGTCTTGGGCTGAAGATTTTTCCAATTCTCATTATACTGGCCATTGTCTTTATAAAAGAAATGTAACATCACATCATTTGGACCTTTAAAGGTATCATGAATGTAGTCTGGGTCTGCGGACCAAGTAAAATCATGTACCTTTGGCGCAACGAAATGCCATTTTAATTTTCCTTTTTTCGCCTTGCCTTTGCTATCGCTATATCCATGTCCTACATTATCGGGGTTTTGGAGGTAACCGCTAGCAGCAACAATATATTTTTTATCTATAGTTAGGGTTACATCAAAATCTCCCCAAACTCCGTGAAACTCCCTACCCAAATATGGTTCGGCATTCCAACCTTCGTAGTCATATTCTGCTATTTTAGGATACCACTGTGCCATAGAAAGCGCGACACCCTCCTCAGAATTTCTGCCGGCCCTACGCACTAATTTTGGAACTTGTCCCTCAAAATCTAAAGTCAACCGCGTGCTTTCCCCAGGACCAAGCGGATCAGACAACAAAACTTCTAAAATAGTTTCTGAAAGCTCATTTTTCAAAATAACCCCGTCTTGCTTTAAATTAAAAATTTTTAAATAGCCAATTTCATCCGGCCTAAGCGAGTCAATGTCAATATCAAAGCGAGTATTTTTGTCTTTTCCTGTTTTGACCCTTACAGCCATTTCGCTGCCTGGCTGAAAAGCGTTGAAATAGAGGTGGTAAAAAACCTTTTTAAGACTGTCCGGGGAATTATTGGTATATAACAACTCTTGCTTTCCGGAATATTTAAAGGTTTTAACATTAATATCTACCTCCATTTTGTAATTAACCGATTGCTGCCAATAGTTTTGACAATAAGTTAAGGAACAGAATGAGAGTAACATTAAAAGAAATGTGTTTGTTTTCATTTTTTATAGCTTTTGTTTGAGGCATATATCAAGGCATTATACAAATTAACCATTTTTCCTGATTTAGATAGGGTTTTAGGGCTAACCAATTCACCTGACTCTGGATTCTCAACCTCTGGATATATAGGCATACCGGAATTCATTAGTATTTTTTTTATCTGATGGGCTTTTAGTTTTGGAAAAAAAGACCTTATTACTGCAGCCACACCGGAGGCATTTGGAGCCGCCATTGAGGTCCCGCTGTAGAACTCATACTTTTCGTGAGGAACAGATGACCAGATTTCAGATCCAGGAGCAAAAACATCAACATTTATGGGCCCAAAGTTGGAAAAAGACGCCACTTGTTCATTAGTATAGGAGGATCCAACAGCTCCTACTGTTAAAAAATTTGAAACAATTTCTTCTCCGTCAACATCATCGGTTATATAAGTTTTTTTATAACCAGGGTCAATATTGGCACCGCTGTTTCCAGCGGCATTGACAATCAAAACATCTTTTTTTTCAGCGTATTTCAAAGCATCCCAAACCCACTCCTTGTTGGGAGAGTAACCCTTTCCAAAGCTGGTATTGATTATCTTAGCTCCATTATCTACAGCATAGCGTATGGCCAAGGCGATGTCTTTGTCGTATTCATCACCATCGGGAACAGCTCTTAAAACCATTAATCTGGAATTATCAAAAACCCCTCTGTTGCCATTGTCATTATTTCGGCTGGAAGCAATGATACCGGACACATGAGTACCGTGGTTGGCACCCTCTTTTTTCGGGCCGACAACGTTTGCATTTCCGTATCTGTTATCATTGATATCGTATGGATCATCCCCAACGACTGCTCTACCATTAAAATCGATATTGTAATGGGCATTGATACTATTTTGAGCTTCTTGTAGATAAACCTCAAGCTTTGATTTTGTCAGTTGATTATCATTCAGAAATCGTCTGAAGATCAAGGCCTCCATAAGACTAAACGTTTTAGGAGAAAAATTTTCAATCTCATCATAGGTATAATTTTCTTTTCCAAGGGTGACCTTGATGATGCTATCTGACTCATGATATTGTTCGATAATGTCCTCAATATCACTTAGTTCTTTTTTTTTATTTTTAATATTTTTCAGCCTGTCTTTTTCAAATTTTTCAAAGGCTTTAGATCCGGGTATTTCTTTTTTTTGCAATCGCACAGACTCCATATTTTCCAGCTCTGCATCACCCAGAAAATTCCAACCGTGAATGTCGTCAACATAACCGTTTTGGTCATCATCAACAAGATTGTTTGGAATTTCATCCTCATTAACCCAGATAGCTCCTTTAAGCTCAGGATGCTCAATGTCGACTCCTGAGTCTATCACAGCGACAATTACAGTTTCTCCTTTTTGGCCCTTGATCAACTCATCATGGGCACGGTCCACGCTCATACCTGGAATACTGTCTTTTGCGAGATCCTTCAAATGCCAGAATTTTTCTTCGTATTCTGACAGCACCTCCTTTTTAACGTAGTCAGTAAGATGAGTGATCGTGGGGTTTCCTACAAATTTGATCGAACTACAGGATATTACCAAAGGACTGAATATATAAATGAGTTTTTTCACACGTTAAAATCTATGTTAATTGGTTGAAACTTAATTATTCCCACCAACCACAGGTTTTTCTTGTTTGGTTATAAATCCCTTTTCGTGCATTTTGTTAAAAGTAATCTTCTAAAATAAGTTTTTCACTAAACCTCACACCCTTGTCTGTTTGCTTCAGAGAGATCAATTCCTGGTATGGGTCATGTTCTAAAAATAGTAAGAAATCCTTTTCGCAGGCTAAATTTAAAAAGTGACTTTTTTCCTCCATGGTAATCAGGGGGCGTGTATCATAACCCATTACATAGGGGATTGGCAAATGACCTAACGTGGGAATAAGATCAGCGGTGAAAACCAAAGTTCTTCCCTGATATTTAATAAGGGGTAACATTTGTTTTTCTGTATGACCATTAACCAGAATAATATCAAAACCCAAAGGGGTATTTTCCAGTATAAAACTTTCTCCTTTTATCAGTTTAAGCTGGCCACTTTCTTCAATGGGTAAGATATTCTCTGGTAAGAAAGAAGCCTTTTCTCTAGGATTGGGTCGTGTGGCCCATTGCCAGTGATTTTCGTGGGACCAAAAAACAGCATTTTTAAATGCTGGTTCAAGCAACCCATTGCTGTTTCTTATTATTGCATCACCACAGTGGTCAAAATGGAGGTGCGTGAAAAAAACATCTGTGATATCGTCCCTGTGGAAACCTTTTTGAAGTAGTGATTGATCTAGGTTTTTATCACTTGAACGGTCATAATGACTAAAAAACTTTTCACTTTGTTTATTGCCCATTCCTGTATCGATTAGAATGAGTCGGTTACCCTGTTCAACCAACAATGAGCGACTACACATTTCAATTCGATTGTTGGCATCGGCAGGATTAGTTTTTTCCCAAAGTGGCTTGGGTATAACACCGAACATGGCACCACCATCCAATTTAAAATTACCACATTCAATCGAGTGTAATTTCACAAAATTATAATTTAATACGTGTAAGGTACATATGAGTTGTCATGTAAAGGTACTTGTGGTTAGAATCAAAAGCACAATTAGCTGTTTTCTCTTCTGTTTTAATAGTTCCGAGATGCTTCCCTTCAGGGGTAATAATTAGAACACCTCCGGGGCCGGTGGCGAAAATTGTTCCTGAGGGATGGATTTTAATTCCATCGAAGTTTCCACGGCTTTGTTTTTCCAAGGAATCATCGTTAAAAAATACTCTGGAATTTTCTACACCGTCTTTTGTGATGTCATAGGCCATGATTCTTTTATCCTTCGGATCAGAGACAGCCACATATAATGTTTTTTGGTCATTGGAAATAGCCACTCCGTTGGGTCTTGTCAAATTGTCAATGATTAAGGAAATTTCTCCTGAGGAAGTAAGTTTAAAAACACCGTTGAAAGCCAATTCTTTCAATGCGTCCTTGTCTCCATTTTTCAAACCGTATGGAGGATCAGTAAAATATAAATCTCCGTTTTTGGCGTAAACAAGATCATTAGGACTGTTGAAATATTTACCCCGGTATTTACCAACAATCGTGTTAAAACCCTTCTTTTCCCAATCGGTAAGGCGGGCAACCCTTCTGTCTCCGTGCATGCAAATTATGAGTTGACCATTTTGATCTAAGACTAGGCCATTAGACCCACTTTCATCTCTATTCACAGCATTTAGACTGCCTTTTTTTGCTCTTGGAGCAATTCCCGTATGGCCACTGGGATCGAGAAATACGCTTAGGCCATTTTTTTCTTCCCATTGATAAACTTTATTGCCGGGTACATCTGAAAATAAAACCGCATTGAGACGATCGACCCAAACGGGACCTTCCGACCAACCAAAACCCTCAGCGAGAATTTCGATCTCTGCTCCCGGGGTAACAAACTGATTAATCTCAGGAAGTAATCGTTCAACTGAGCCGATTGTTTTTTTTTGTTGTGCACTCAAGATGGTAAAAAAGAAAATCGCAAGCAATGAAATAATATTAACTTTCATGATTTTGTATTTTGAAATTTTATTAAAAAAAGAACTACACCTGTAGTCCAAAGTAAAAGATAATTTTTTTATTTCTTCTCCAGAATTTTAAGAAGTTCCTCTGCAAAGGCTAAAATTTGCTTTATTTCTTGGATGCTTGCCAATCGTTCTTTAGTTCGAATCAAGAGACTATCCCCATTGGATTCGAGGTAGTAAGCTGGATGGCTTTCAAAGAAGTAAATAAGATTACCAGTAAAAAAAGCACGAATGGCTTTTTCATCTTCACCCCTTAGATAAAATCTTTTTGAGAAATCAGGGTACTCTTTAAAATCAATATCTTTTAAACCGGATAATTGCAGTATGTTAGTCATAAAGTTCTCCTTGTCCAAGGCAAAAATAGGCATTTTCTTAGGCCCCTTGATTTGCAAAAAGGTCGACCTCAGATCTTCTTTAGCGATAAAAGCTCCCTCACTATATGATAGATCAAACAACAAGAAATCTTTGTTTCTACTTTCTAAATTGTTATAACGAAAGTTAATCCATTTAGTTTTGAAGTACAGAAAATGCTCAAGCTCTCCGTAATTTGATATTGGATCAGGAAGGTAATTCCAATCTAAAATATTAGATAATTTTTGCAAAAGCTTTTGTCTTTTGGTTAACGAAATTTGGAAATTTAAAAGAGATGATTCGGGAAGACTTTTGCGGATTGCAAACGGATGTTCTGTCTTGGCTTCGTGAACGTCAAGCCCTATTATTTCAAAAAAACCGCCTTGACGAGAAAAGCTTCGATTGTAATCGTTTAGCCCCTCCATGACTGTGTGATCGACAAATTCACAAAGAGAAAAATCGATAATAGCGTGTGCGTTGGGAGGAATTTCATCAAGCTTGGCTTTTAGTTTAAAAAAGTTTAAAAAACTACAAAAATTCTTAACACTGACATAATAATTACCCGTTTCCTCTTCCAAGTACATCAATACGTTGGGTTTAAGCCAATTACGAGAGAACAAAACCAAGCTTTTATTGAGTATGATGTGTACCAAAATTGTGGCTATAATACCCAAAAGTATTCCGGTGGTAAGACTGGTCATTAGAGTTGATACCAAGGTTGTTAGAAAAATAATGGCTTGCTCTTTTCCAATTTTATATATACGGAATAAGTTTTCGGGTGCTGCAAGTCGATACCCTGTATATACCAGTATGGCCGCAAGAGCGGGCATAGGGATTTTTTGTATTTGTTTGGCAAACAATAAAATAAAAAGAAGCAAAAATGCAGCATGAAAAAAGTTTGCTGAACGATTATTTCCGCCATTGTTTACGTTCACTGAACTTCTAGCGATGACCGTTACTACATTGAGCCCACCAAAAAACCCACTGACAACGGTTGCAATCCCCAACGCCCTTAGGTCTTTATTGATATTTGACCGTCTCTTTAGCGGATCAAGCTTATCAACAGCTTTGATACTCAACAAAGATTCAATTACTGCGACAAGCGTGATGGACAGGGTATAGCCCATAAAATCAGAGTTTAAAATTTTGCCAAAGTCAGGTCTTGGTAAAGATGCCATCAGGTTATCGGGCAGTGTAATCATAAGGTTAGAACCCAACACCTCAGGAGTTTTTTGAATTAGATCATAATAATACATCACACCTATGGAGACGATTACCACCCACATTGGGGCAGGGATCAATTGAAAAACAGAATTTCTAATTCTGGTATACAGGAACAAAAAGACCAAACCAAGCATCCCTATTGCGGAAGCTAATATAATTTCCTTGGAAGGGTTAATTAATAAATTTTTGATGGAAACTGGTATCATGATCAACTGACTGATGGTGTTTCCTTTGACATCTGTAAAACCTAGCATTACATGAAATTGTTTGGCCAAAATGCCTACTCCAATGGCGGCCAACATTCCCTGTAACGCTGTAGTAGGAAAAAACTCACTTAAAGCACCCAGTCGAAAGACGCCAAAAATAAAAAGAATTAATCCGGACAAAATGATAGCGGCCAGGGTATATAGATACCCTTGGTACAAATCTCCCCCTCCCATTCCAACTATTGCTGAGAGAATGACGATGACCAGGCCATTTCCAGGTCCCGTAATGGTGAGGTGTGAACCGCCCAATATTGAAACTATTATCCCACCGGCAATCGCTGCAATAATACCTGCAATGGGTGGAGCCTCAGAGGCAATGGCCAATCCCAACCCCAATGGTAAAGCAATAAGCGAAACGACGAAACCTGAAAAAATATTTTTAGGCAAGCCTCCCAAAAACTGTTTAAAAGGGGTAGCTTTATACATTTCTCCTAGGGTTTATGATTAATACATCTGTGGGTAATTCTGCCAAAATATGCTCCAAATCTCTTGTGATTAGTCGGTCAATAAAACCTAGATTTTCCTGTGCATTCATAACTAATAAATCGGCACGAACCACTTTAGCATAATGTCCAATTGAGTATCCTCTTCTTCCAAATATACTCTGGGTAGTCCAATTGATGTCAGCGGTAAGTTTAGCAGGAAGTTTTTTTACAACGTCTTTTACTCTTGTTTGCTCCCGTCTTCTCAACTTTTCTTTTTTTAAGGTAGCTCGCCTTAAGCTTTTGTCATCATCTACAGCGACAGCAACCTCTGACGTGCTTATCTCCTCAATTAGTGATATCTTTTTAACTCCCAAAGCTTTAGCAACCAAAAACGAAGACTCTATGGTATCTTTGGTTTGTGGACTGTCGAAACCATTGACGACAATGTGCTGGCATGGCTTTCTTTCAACAGAGGGTTTTATCAATAACAGAACTGAACACTTAGCCCTTCGGGTAATTTTTCTTGCGATCGAACCCAAATAAAACTTTACGACATTTTCTCTCTTTAATGCTCCCAACAGGATTAAATCTACCTTGAACTCTTCACTAGCTTGTAATAGTGAGTTTACAGGATTACCCTCTCGCCATTCGATTGTGAACTTTTCTGAATGAATAGGACTTGAGGCAACGATTTCTTTAAATCGAGACTCTTTTTCTGGGGTTTTACTCCCAACGTGGACAAAGATTAACTCCCCACCAAAATAATGAGCCATTCTTAAGGACTCATAAACATTTGCCTTAAGGTTTGGAGAGAAGGCAAACCCTACCATTATTTTTTTGAAAGCTACTTTACTCATTTATAGCAATATAAAAATTCGATTTTCACCAACCAAATATTATTAATTGGAGGCTATTAGTATTTTATCCAATTAGTTTTCTTTTTCCGCCATTCTAACTTAAGGGGCAGTTCCCTCGATGGGTAGCGGTTATTTTTTATTTCTATCAATTGATGATCAATTAACATCTATAGAAAATCTTTTTAAAAACATCATATCAAAATTACCCAGGCAAGATAGGCCGAATCAATCAAGTTTAGTGCAAGATCAATAAAAAAGGAATAGCAAATGCTTAATCATTTAATTTTAGTACCGCCATAAAGGCCTGTTGAGGAATTTCTACACTGCCTACTTGGCGCATTTTCTTTTTCCCTTTTTTCTGCTTTTCGAGCAACTTACGCTTTCGAGTAATGTCTCCCCCATAACATTTTGCGGTAACATCCTTTCGCAGCGCTTTGATGGTTTCTCGAGAAATGATTTTAGCGCCAATTGCTGCCTGAATAGGGATGTCAAATTGTTGCCTCGGGATCAACCCTCTCAACTTTTCACACATTTTTTTACCTATTAAATACGCATTGTCGGCGTGAATGAGAGCAGAAAGTGCATCTACGGGATTACTGTTTAGCAATATATCCACCTTTACAAGTTTTGACCGGCGCAATCCAATGGGGGAATAGTCAAAAGAGGCATAGCCTTTTGAAACTGTCTTTAGGCGGTCGTAGAAATCAAAAACAATTTCTGCCAATGGCAAATCAAAATTTAATTCTACCCTTTCAGTGGTAAGGTAGGTTTGATTGGTAATTTGACCGCGTTTTTCTATGCAGAGAGACATGACATTCCCTACAAAGTCCGATTTGGTGATAATGGACGCTTTGATATAAGGTTCCTCAACACGATCCAAAAAAGAGGGATCAGGAAGGTCAGACGGATTGTTTACCATAATAATCTCATTGGGATCTTTTTTGGTATATGCGTGATAAGATACATTAGGAACAGTTGTTATCACTGTCATGTTGAATTCCCGCTCTAGTCTTTCCTGAATAATCTCTAGATGCAGCATCCCCAAAAATCCACATCGAAAGCCAAATCCAAGTGCTGTCGAGCTTTCCGGCACAAACACTAATGAAGCATCATTCAATTGCAATTTTTCCATACTGGCGCGTAGCTCCTCATAATCTTCTGTATCTACTGGATAAATTCCCGCAAAAACCATGGGTTTTACCTCTTCAAAACCTTCGATGATTTCTTGGGTAGGTTTGTCTGCCCCTGTAAGGGTATCTCCTACTTTTACTTCTTTGGCTTCTTTGACCCCTGTGATGAGGTAACCTACATCACCTGCAGATATGATATTCTTTGGCACTTGTTTAAGCTTTAGCGTACCAATTTCATCAGCAAAATAAGTTTTCCCTGTAGCAATAAATTGGATTTTTTGTCCCTTTTTGATCTCACCGTTGACGACTCTAAAGTAAGTTTCCACCCCACGAAAAGGGTTGTATACTGAGTCAAAAATTAGTGCCTGTAGGGGAGCATCTACTTTTCCTTTCGGAGGAGGTATGCGTTCGATAATGGCAAGTAAAATATCCTCAATTCCAAGTCCAGTTTTGGCGGAGGCGGGAATAATTTCTCCAGCTTTACAACCTAATAAGTCAACAATATCATCGGTGACTTCATCAGGATTGGCAGAGGGAAGATCTACTTTATTCAAAACCGGAATGATCTCTAAGTCGTTTTCTAAAGCAAGGTAAAGATTGGAAATGGTTTGGGCCTGAATGCTTTGAGCAGCATCTACTACTAAAAGCGCCCCTTCACAGGCAGCAATGGAACGAGACACTTCATAGGAAAAATCCACATGGCCAGGAGTATCAATCAAATTTAGGATATATTGCTTTCCTTGATTTTCATATTCCATTTGGATGGCGTGAGATTTGATGGTAATACCTCTTTCCCTTTCCAAATCCATATTGTCCAATAATTGATCTTGCTTTTCTCTAGAACTTACCGCACCTGTAAAATCCAACAAACGATCCGCAAGTGTGCTTTTGCCATGGTCGATATGGGCTATTATACAAAAATTTCTAATTTGTTTCATCAGGGCATTTTCCTCTTCCATAACAAAGATACTTATTTTGAATGCTTGGTTTTTTGTTTGGCCTAGAAAAGTTAATTTTAGGTAAAAATTTATACTATAATGAGAGTCTTATCGAAAGTAATGCAAATACTTTTGGCCGTGACGTTTATTTTTTCTGCTTATACAAAAGCTGTAGGCCCAGGTTTTTTTGAAATTACCTTAATGGATCAGGGTTTGGCACCAAGTAGGGTTTTGGCCGGTCATATGGCTCGGTTTTTTATTGGCTTGGAATTCGCTTTGGGTTTCTTAATGCTTCTGCCTTTTTACGTTAAGCAATTGATGCAATTTACCTTTTTATTGTTGGGGGGCTTCACGGTTCATCTAATTTATTTATGGGCTATTGGAGATACCGAAAACTGTGGTTGTTTTGGCGAGATGATTTCCATGACACCAGAGCAATCTATCCTTAAGAATTTAGTAATGATATTAGTTGCTTTTGTGGTATACAAAACAACACAAATCAGACAGATTTCAAAAGTTATTCCTTTGGGTTTTACAGGGGCAACCATCCTTAGTATGTGGATGTTTTTACCGATGCCTAATCACGAGAATTTCCCTTTTGAGACCTTTACTCAATTTGAACCAAAAGGAAGAGTTGACCTTTCCTCTGGTGAAAAGTTGATCGCAATTTTCAATTTGGATTGTGAACATTGTCAGGAGGCTGCCACAGAGTTGGGAGAACTTAATAGGCAACATGAGGACTTTCCAGAGCTATATGTGCTTTTTTATAAAGAAGGTTCCTCCACCGTTGAGCGCTTTGAAAGCATTACACGATCATCTTTTTCCCATGCCATTATCGGTGTCAACTCCTTTTTTGATTTAATTGGCGACTCTCCACCGAGGATATATTATCTAAAAAATGGAAATGTAGCCGAAATTTGGGATACAGACTTTTCCCAAAACATTTTAAATACTTTTGAGTTAGAATAGTAGCCTGATATCGGAAATGATTTCGCTACTTTTGTTAAAAATTTAAAGTGGTCAAAATTGGCGACATAACGTTAGGAAATTTCCCTTTACTGTTGGCTCCTATGGAGGACGTAAGTGACCCACCTTTCCGTGCTTTGTGTAAGGAAAATGGTGCAGATGTGGTTTATACCGAGTTTATTTCCAGTGAGGGATTGATCCGTGATGCTGCAAAAAGCGTTCAGAAATTAGACATTTATGAAAAAGAGCGTCCAGTGGGGATACAAATTTTTGGAGCCAATTTAGACTCCATGTTAAGCTCTGTTGATATTGTCGAGGCATCTGAGCCCGATATCATTGACATCAACTTTGGTTGTCCTGTAAAAAAGGTAGTTAGCAAAGGGGCCGGAGCAGGAATTTTAAGAGATATTCCGATGATGGTAAAATTAACGGCCGAAATGGTTAAACGTACTTCTTTACCTTTGACCGTCAAAACGCGTTTGGGCTGGGATCACGACTCTATTAAGATTGTGGAGGTAGCAGAGCGATTGCAAGATGTTGGGGCCAAAGCTATTTCTATTCACGGTAGGACTCGCGCTCAAATGTACAAGGGCGAAGCTAATTGGAGTCCGATCGCTAAGGTTAAGAACAATCCCAGAATGTATATTCCTGTTTTTGGAAACGGAGATGTGGATAGCCCCGAGCGGGCTATGGAGATGCGTGACCGATATGGTTTAGACGGCGCTATGATTGGTAGAGCCAGTATTGGTAATCCATGGTTTTTTAATAATGTAAAACACTACTTTGATCGTGGAGTTCACTCTGATCCCCCCACCCTCAAAGATCGGGTTGAGGTGGCCAAAAGGCACCTGGAGATGTCTATTGCTTGGAAAGGTGAAATATTAGGTGTTTTGGAGACTCGACGTCACTATACCAATTATTTTAAGGGTATTCCGAATTTCAAACCCTACAGAACTTCTATGGTAACAGCCAATGATCCTAAAGAGGTATTCGATATCTTCAATAGGATTTTGGAAGAAGTTGCAGAACCGGCCTGGGTTTAATCTATCGATTTGCCCCTCGACTTGCCCATGCCGATGCTAAACTACCTAGCAAAATAAGTGTTCCCATTACAATAAGAATATTTTCAAATTCCCATTTTACGGGATAAGCCAAAGAAGTTCCAGGAATATTAATGAAGGGGTCCCATTGTTGAATCAAGATCACAACAGAAGATAATACCAGACCGATTATTCCACCAAATAAGACGATCATCATGCCTAAGAGGAAAAAGATTTGACCTAACTGATGTTGGGTAATCCCCATAGCTTTGAATATATTCATCTGTGGTTTTTTATCCAAAATCATCATCACCAAAGCGCCTACTACATTAAAAAGAGCAACGATCAGTACTAAAGTAAAGATGAGATAGATAGCCAAATGTTCAGTATTTAGCATTTTATATAGTGCAGTGTTGATTTGGGTTCTGTCTTTGATTTCAACCGAGTTTCCCATTATTTTTTGAATTTTCTTTTTTAAAACTTTGGAATTGGCTTTAGGAGAGGCTTTTATTTCAATGGATGAGAAAACATTTTGTGGGTACTGCAAAAGGTCTCGGGCAAAATCCAAAGTACTGAAAATGTATTTTTGATCAATGTCTTCACTGATTTGATACAGACCTATAGTAACGGCCTGTTGGGTATGAAAAGGGTTTTGTCTTAAGGAGCTGTTTAAATTTTTTCGGGGAATGCTAATGTTGAGAAAAGATCCATAGTCGTATACTCCGAGGTTCATATCAGCACCAATTCCATAGCCTGCAACAATAGCATTGGATTCGGGCACCAACCATTCTCCGACAGATACCAGGGAATCTGCAGGAATGACGTTAAGGTAATCCAACCCTACTCCTTTGAGATGAGCAACTTGGGTTTTTTCCTTAAACGATAGAAAAACTTTTTCCTCCAGAATTGGACTGAAGGCTTTTATATCATCAACTTTTTCTAGTCGATGGATTTTGCTGCTGTCTAGGGAAATGGTCTTTCCAAGTTTAGGAATTATCCGAAAGTCGGGGTCAAAAATATTTGAGAAAGACAGCCCGAAATCTTTGAGTCCCGAAAAGGCACTTAATACAATCATTAGAGCTGAGGTAGCCACTATGATAACAAGAAGAGCTATGGAGTTGATTCTGTTGATTACTGTTTGTCCACTTTTAGAAAAAAAATAACGCCATGCGATTTTGAGAACAACAGACATCTTTACTTTTTTTGTCTTTTATTGACATCGCTTATATCTTCAATGGGATTCTGAGGTTGATTCAAGGCTTTTTCTATTGCATTTACATAATCTAGAGAGTCATCGATAAAGAACGAAAATTCTGGCATACGTCGCAGCTGGTTTTTCATTCTTTGCGACATGTCATGCCTGATGTGAGTGCTATTTTCTCTAATACCTTTTAGGCAGCTATCAGCTTTGGCATGTGGGAAAATACTAAGGTAAACTTTGGCTAAAGACATATCTATAGTTACGTTGACCTTGGTGATGGAAAGCACAAGGTTGGAAGCCCCCTGGTTTCTAATGGCGCCTTGGAGCATGGCGGCCAGCTCTTTTTGTATTGCAGCAGCTACTTTTTTTTGCCTCGGTGTTTCTTCAATCCCCATAATCAACAAAAGTAGGCATTCCTGTCGATAATTATTATTTTTGTCATCATGAGAAAAAGCATTACAAACTCATTATTAGTTATTCTTATTGCTTTTAGCTTAACAATTGGTTTTGCTCAGAAAGACACAGAATTGATGCGTATGCTGATCTTTGAAAAAACTAACGCACTTCGTGCGGAAAAGGGTTTACCCGAATTGAAACCCTTAGATTCCCTGATGGATTTGGCCCAGATGCATAGTGAGAACATGGTCAAACACAACTTTTACGCTCATGTAGATCATTTGGGACAAAACCCTATTCAACGTGCTGAAAAATACAATATCAAGGCTTGGGTTAAGAATGGAAATCAATTTACCGGCATCGCTGAAAATATCGCTCAAACCCCTTGGTTTGAAAATGTAAGAGGATGTGGAGACACTCAAACGGCAGAAAACTTAGCTCAATGTATGGTAACAGGTTGGAGGAACAGTTCTCCACATTATAAAAATATCTTGGGGGATTATACCCATTTGGGAGTCGGATTGTATTTTGATGAAAATGGGATGGGTTTTGGCACCCAAAACTTTCGATAACTTACCACTTCACGTATTCCCATTTGTATTCGGAGCTGAGTCGGTATGCCCCTAAGAATTTTTTCTTCCATTGATCTGGAGCAATAAGTGACAAATAATTCTCTTGATCACCCTCGTAGAGGAAATAGGTTTCCCCAACTACTGGTTCGAATTTAAACCTTGCGGTGTAAACTTTTTGGGTATCACTGGCGGTTTTTACAAAATCTTTGATTTTACCCTTCAACTCCTCAAGTTCCGATTGAAATTGCTTGGATACTTTATCCACACCTTTTTGTTTAAAGGCATCTACGTTAGGAATTTTGATGACAGGTCCGCTTGCTTGACTAGCATAGGGAAGCAACCGGGCAATGTATTCCTCCTGCACGTCATCCCAAACAATGCTATCTGGTTTTTTCTTTTTCAATTCAATATTTTTTTGTAAAGATAGTGAGTTTCAAAACCTTGTAGGTTTTTTGCGCCCAAGGAAGATTATTTATTCATGTCTTTTATAGCCTTGTAGAGCAAAAACACTAAAAAAACAATGACTGAATAGAGAATGATATTTTGAAGAAAGTAACCCACTCAATTTTTTTTTGTAAACCAAATTCGGGTGACGATCACCTCTTGATCTAGTATCTTTTTTAAGAACTCTGAAATGTGAACCAGTTCGTATCCTTTTTGCTCATAAATGGAAGAGATGGCCACAACAGATCCTGCAGCATAAACTTTCTGAATAGGTTGCGGTTCACCAACGTCCTCATAGACAATGGCGCTGTTATTTTCTGTATTAATATCACTGCTGTTAATGGTAAGGATTAATCTAGTTACATCATTTTTGTGAACCAATTGATTCTTGTGAATAAAATACCCACTCGTCAAGGTAAGAACATAAAATAGACATATAATTAAAATCGACCCCTTGTCAGTAGTATTCATTTTTATGAATTAGTTTTAGTAAATATAAAGATTTAGATAGATTCTCTAACAACATCAATCATTTGGATGACTCTAAAATGAATTTGCTAAAAAAATTTTCTTAATGCGCAAAATCTTTTGATGTCTTGCAAAACATATGCTATTTTCCAAAACTGTTGCAAAAAGTTATTTTAAATTATTCAAAAACTATATGCAAAACTAAAAGGCCTTGCAGTATTTTTCTTAACTGAACACATTTATAATACCTTATTTTAACAAAAAAGACACCTTTTTACGCATTTATAGTTAACTTGGTATAACTAAATTTTTTTAATTCAAAAAAAACTTTTTGCATAAACCAGATTTTGAAACAATTTCCCCGGATACGGGTCATTCATATAAATTTGCTTATTTCGATAAGTCTTCCCCCAATACCAATAAGGTAAAATGGCATTACCACCCAGAGGTAGAATTGGTTTACATCAACACCGGGGTTGGGAAGAGACAGGTGGGAACACATTTGTCCAATTATCAAGATGGAGATTTGATATTGATTGGTTCATATCTACCACATACCGGTTTTACCAAAGGTTTTGAAGAGAATCAAAAAGAAATTGTAATCCAGTTTAAGCCCGACACCTTTTATAACGCTTTACAAAATTTTGAGGAGTTAAAGCTAATCCATCAGTTGTTAGAGCTCTCCAAAAAAGGAATTGTATTTGAAGGGCCCATAAAAGAGGATATTGGATTGAGAATGGAAGGGCTTCAATACGAATCACGTATCGATGCTTTATTGACTTTTGTCAAGATCCTTTACGATTTGGCAAAAGAGAAAGATAAAAAAATCCTCAATGCGGAAGGTTACGCTTTTATTAGTAGTCCAAACGAGAACAAGAGGCTCAAGACCATTTTCAATTACATTAGGGATCATTTTATGGAACCCATTGCGTTGGAGGACATTTCTGCCATAGTTTTTATGACGCCGCAATCTTTTTGTAGATTTTTTAAAAAAAGTACAAATAAGACCTTTACTGTTTTCCTCAATGAATATAGAATTAACCATGCTACCAAACTGCTTTCTGAGACAGATGGTGATATCAAAACTATCTGTTATGAAAGCGGATTCAATAATCTTTCCAATTTTTTTAGAAATTTTCGAAAGATCACTCAATTGACACCCAACGCTTATAGGGATCAAATTTTGGAAAGTATCCAAAATTAAGTTTATTTTCTCTCGTGGGCAAAAGGAAAAATCTCGGAATATTCATGGGCATTACTCATCAGACTATCCATTATTTTTATCATTTCGGGATATTGTTCTGCGATGTTATTTTCCTCACCAATATCATCAGTTAGTCTGTAGAGTTCAATTGGAGCATCTGGATTATTGGACATATTCAAGCGAACGGCTTTCCATTGATCCATCCTAACGGCTTGCCTACCTCCTTTTTTTAAAAATTCCCAATATAGGTAGGGGTGAGCTTTCTGTTCTTTACCAGTTAGCGTGGGCAAAAAGGAGATTCCATCAATATCTGCCCAATTTTTATTAAGGCCTGCAATTTCAATGGCAGTTGGGAAAAAATCCCAAAAGGCAGAGGGATGATCGGTGGTGGAGCCGGGCTGAATTTTTGAAGGCCAATAGGCTATCATTGGAACGCGAATTCCTCCTTCATATAGGTCTCTCTTGTAACCCCTTAGGGGACCATTACTGTTGAAATAGTCGGGATCTGCTCCTCCTTCCAGATGCGGGCCATTATCTGAGGTAAATAGTATAAGGGTATTTTCGGCAATCCCCAATTCGTGAATTTTATCTATAATTTCACCCACTTGATCGTCCAGCACATTTATCATGGCGGCAAATGCAGCGTGACTCTCCTCCTGAGGATTGTATCTTCCCACATTGTATCCACCCTTTTTTCGAATGAATTTTTTTTCAGGTAAAAAAAGGCCACGATATCTAGTCATATATTCCATGGGAGCTAAGAGTTCGGCATGTGGAATCACCGAAGGGTAAAACATAAAAAAAGGCGATTCCTTATTTTCCTCTAAAAAGGATAATGCTTTTTGGTGGATCAATTCCGGAGCGTAGGTTTTAGTTGTAGCACCGTCGTTACCTCTAAGTTTCTCTTTTTTCTGATTGTTCCATAGATGGGTAGGATAATAATTATGCGCTACCCGCTGACAGTTATAACCGTAGAATTGATCAAAGCCTTGAAAGTTTGGATCACCCTCAGAGCCAGGATACCCCAGCCCCCATTTTCCAAAAGCTCCGGTACGGTAGTTAGCTTCTTTTAGTACTTCTGCGATGGTAAGTTCTTCAGAGGCCAATGGGTATTGACCTTCGTTATCTAGGGTAAAACCTCTTTCAAGGTTATCCCGAATAAAAGTATGACCGCTATGTTGGCCTGTCATCAGTGCTGATCTTGAGGGTGCGCATACAGTTGAGCCGGAATAGTGTTGTAAAAAACGGATTCCTCCTTTAGCCAAACGGTCAATGTTTGGAGTAGTGAAAAGGGATTGTCCATAAACACCTATATCTCCGTACCCGAGATCGTCGGCCACTATGAGGATAATGTTGGGAGTGCTGCTCTTTTCTATTTTGGTTGGAGTATTTTTACATCTGATCAAAAGGATCAAACCAAAAAGAAGTAAAAGATTTCTCATAGTCTAAAAAATTTAAACGGGGGCAGTTTGGACCGAAGGAAACCTTAAAATGGTGATAAAATTTGAATAGATAATCACCATAAAAGTTGGGAATAAACCTCATCACAAAAGTGAAAATATTTGATCCAGACGGGATAATGTAACGGCCAATCCACAACCAAAATTATTCTTTCAAAAGACCAATGCCAAGGATGGGTTAAAAAATTTATCATTCTATTTTAGTTTGTGTTTGATGGAAAAATATAGTCTGCTAATTCTATTTCAGTCTCTTTTATTTTTTTAAAACCACCCTGAACATCAATAAGATTGTGAATCCCCCTTTTCTTAAGGATGGAGGCAGCGATAACGCTTCTATAGCCACCAGCACAATGGATAAAAAAGGGATTATTTTTGGGAAAGCGATCTAGGTAGTCATTAAGGTAATCCAAAGGGGTGTTTTGAGCAAATGAGATGTGTCCTGAGAGGTATTCATTCTCTTTTCGAACATCAAATACAGGAACTTTTTCTTGTTTCACTATTTTTTCAAGATCTTTAGCATTTACTCCACTAATCATATCGTATTCTTTTCCTGAACTTTTCCATGCCTCAATCCCCCCTTTAAGGTAACCTAAGGTTTGATCAAATCCTACTCGTGACAATCGAGTAATGGTTTCTTCCTCTCTTCCCTCCGGCGTAATGATCATCAAGGGCTGATTCACATCTCCAATCAGGGCACCCACCCATGGAGCAAATCCACCATCTAAACCTATAAAAATCGACTGCGGCACATGCCCTTTTACGAATTCATCCTGATGTCTGACATCAAGTATGAGCGCTCCTGCTTTATTGGCCAAAATTTCAAAGGATTCAGGATCTAAAGGGTTTAGGCCTCGACTCAAAACGTTTTCAACATCATCATATCCTGATTTATTCATTTTTACGTTTAAGGGGAAATATTGTGGAGGGGCCTGTAGTCCATCTGTAACTTCTTTGATGAACTCCTCTCTGGTCATGTTTTCTCTTAAAGCATAGTTAACTTTTTTTTGATTCCCAAGTGTATCAACCGTAACTTTCATCATATTTTTACCACAAGCCGAACCGGCACCATGAGCTGGATATACCGTAATATCATCCGACAAAGGCATTATTTTATTTCTAAGACTATCGAAAAGAAGGCCAGCCAATTCGTCTTGAGTTATATGTTCAGCTTTCTGTGACAAATCTGGCCTCCCAACATCTCCCAAAAAAAGGGTGTCTCCACTGAATATAGCTATGTCTTTTCCGATTTCATCCTTTAGCAAATAGGTTGTGCTTTCCATTGTATGTCCGGGTGTATGAATAGCAATTATAGAAACATTGCCCAGGGAAAATGCCTGTCCATCTCTAGCTGTAATGGATTCAAAATCGGGCTTGGCACCAGGGCCGAATACTATAGGTGCACCAGTTACTTTAGAAAGTGTGAGGTGCCCACTTACAAAGTCAGCATGAAAATGGGTTTCGAAAATATATTTAACTTTAGCCTTATCTTTTTTTACTCGCTCTAGATAGGGGGTTATTTCGCGCAAAGGGTCAACGATGGCAACTTCACCTTCACTTTCTATATAGTAAGCTCCTTGTGCTAAACATCCGGTATAAATTTGTTCAACTTTCATATACTTGATTTTAAGTTTTTTTGATTAGACATATATTTTCTATTTAAAAATCCTTTTCTCCACCCATATAATTTATCGCATTCTCTAAACTAGAGAATTTCCCCCCGCCAACAATTTTAACCATGTCATTTTTTAAAAAAATTACTTTGGATTTCAAACTTAGCAACTTGATGAATAATAGCTTTCAAAAAATTACCAAAAAGTTGTTTTATACCTTAATTATAATTGATTTTATTTGCTTATAATTTGAGATATACAATATCTCAGGAGTTAAAAGCAGTATTTTAATCTTCAAACACTAATCAAAATTAAACGTTTAAAAAAAACTGTCAAAGGAATTTAAGTACTTCAAAATTGAAAAAGGTTCTTCTTATATTTTGTTTTAATTTTTGTGTAGCCAATCTTTACGCCCAACAAAATGATATTGAAATAACAGGATCTGTAATTGATCTGGCCACAAAGAAACCCATTCCTTTTGCTACTATTTTGGTGGGGGAAAAGGATACCCTCCAACCCCTAACAGGGGTTACAACAATGGATGACGGATCCTTTACAGTCCTATCTCCCTCTGAAGACATTTATGTTGAGATTAGTTTTATAGGCTATGAACCTGTGAGACTGGAAAACATTGCAACAAAAGGAAAGCTCATGGATATTGGGACCATAGCCCTAAGCAAACAGTTTGAAATGTTGAATGAGGTGGAGGTAAGCGGAGAGAAATCCACCATGGAGTTTAAGTTGGACAAACGGGTATTTAATGTGGGAAATGATTTGAGCAGTACCGGTGCAAGTGCTTTGGAGGTTTTGGACAATGTACCCTCTGTAACCGTTAGTATTGAGGGGCAAGTCAGACTTAGGGGCAATGCCGGTGTTCAAATTTTGATTAACGGAAAACCCTCAGTACTGACCTCTGAGGGAGGTAATGCTTTAGCATCCATTACTGCTGAGATGATTGATAAAGTCGAAGTAATCACAAATCCCTCTGCCAAGTATGAAGCGGAAGGAACAGCAGGAATCATAAATATTGTAATCAAAAAAGATGAAAGAAAGGGGATCAACGGTTCTTTTACCGTCAACTATGGGCTGCCTGACAACAACAGTCTCGGCCTGAGTCTCAATCGACGTACCGAAAAGTTTAATCTCTTTACTCAAATAGGATATGGATCAAGAAGTTATCCCCGAAAGAGTAAGAACAAGAACGATAACTTTTTGGACAACACTCAGGTATTGACTGAGGGAACTCAGTACCGAAATGAAGAATTTTACAACATCATACTGGGAACAGATTATTACATCAATCCCCAAAATGTAATTACCCTCTCTGGTTTTTATGCTTTTGAAGCAGAAGATCAGCCTTCGAATACCCATGTTAAGCAGTATAAAAATAATACCCAATTAACCTCAGAATGGAACCGCCAGGAAATAACAACAGCCGGCAATCCCAAATATCAATATGAGTTGATTTATAAGAAAGATTTTTTGGATGATGAAGATCACGACTTGATTTTCAGTGCAACCGGAAATCTGTTCAGTAAAGATCAAAGTTCGGAATTTTTCAATACGACTGTATTTGGCTCCGACACCTTTGAAGATCAACAGACGAGCACTTTTTTTCGTGAATCGGTTCATACTTTCAAATTGGATTATACGCATCCATATGGAGAAGAATGGACCATCGAGGGAGGATTTCAATATACCAACAATGATGTGAGTAATGATTTTGAAGTCAAGGACGAATTGGACGGTCAATGGGTGGTCGATGCCGGTTTGACCAATGTATTTGAATTCGTTCAAGGTGTTATGGGTGTCTATGGAATGGCGGCCTATGAATCGGATACCTGGGGGATACAGCTTGGATTGAGAACAGAAAATACAAAAATTAGCACCCTTTTGGTCAATACCAACCAAAAAAACAATCAAAACTTTACCGATTTGTTTCCTTCCATAAATACTTCATATAAGTTCAACACGAATTTTTCCCTACAAGCGGGATATTCCAGAAGAATTTACCGACCGCGTTTATGGGATTTAAACCCTTTTTTTAATATACGTAACAGTTTTAACTACAGAAAAGGAAATCCTAACCTCAGATCAGAATATTCTGATTCATATGAAATATCGGCCATTTACCTCAATGGAATCACTTCATTAAACATGAGTCTATACCAGTTGTATACCAACAATACCATCGAATCGGTCACTACATTTCAAAACAACATCAGTGTGAGTGGGCCCGAAAACTTGGGAACCAAAAGGGTAAATGGTATAGAGCTGAACGCAAAAATCACTCCCACTAAAAAGATTGTGGTCAATGGGGATTTCAATTACAACAGCTTTGATCGCAAGGCCACATGGCAAAATCAATCTTTCGATTTTGAAGGCAATAATTGGAGTTCTGAGATAACTTCCAAGTTTAAGTTTCCCAAGGATTTGGATCTAGAAATGAGTTTGAATTATCAGTCGGGGTTCAAAACCATTGATGGAGAATCGGCTCCCAGCTATTTTCTGAATTTAGGAGCGCGAAAAAAATTACTCAAAGGTAAAGGGGTTATTAGCGTCAACATAAGAGACCTTTTTGCCACACGCGTAAGGGAAAACCAAACCATCAGAAATGATTTCAATATATGGAGCCGCTCGGTTTACGGAAGGTTTTGGGTCATCGGGTTCAGCTATGGTTTTGGAAAAGGAGAAGCCATGGAGTTTAGAGGTAGAAGGAGATAGTTTTTTTCAGATTTCGCACTCTTTTTTTTACTAAATTGGTGAGAACATAAATCAATTTGAAATGAAAATTAAAACTATTTTTAGAATTTGTGCTGCTCTTATTTTTATTCAAGGGATTCCCTTGTTTTTATCGCTTTTTTCAACCGAATTTAAACTGATGCTCATTGCCGACGCTTTTGGATCCAACCCATCTGCTGATGCAGTAACCATGTTTGAAACTTTTGCTTTGGTCGTAGGACTGTTAGTGTTGGGGATTATTTTTCTAATCATTGGAATAACTTCTTTAACGGATTTGGATACTTTAAAAAGAATATCCTTTTTGTTGTTTGTATTGGCTGGTTTTTTTGCACTTCCGGATCTGATTGGATTTATTAATGGAGATCCAACGGCTCCTCTTCCTGTGATTATTTTAGGATTGGTTACTATGGGGCTATTTTACTACGGTTCCAAAAAGGGAACGGTCTGATTTTACTAACTACTATTAATTTTTTTGATGAAAAAATTTGTATTACTATTTTTATTGATAACTGCGTTTGGGTATAGCCAAACTACAGATCAAGAGTATGATGTCCTGAAGAAAAAAAGCCCTTTTAACAAGATGTACCCCAAAGCAACCGCGGCCGATGCTGCGGCCTACTTTGGGGCATGGAATAAGATTTTTACAGAAGGGCCTATTCCAATGAAAGAGGCGCGCTTGGCAGCCATTTCGGCTTCTGCGGCCATGAAGTGTGAATATTGTATCACCGCACAGGTGCATTTGGCAAAAGCGGCTGGTGCAACTGATGATGAGATCAAAGCAGCCATTTTTATAGCTGCTGAAGTAGCTCGTTTTTCAACTTTACTCTATGGAAATGAATTTGGAATGGATAATCTCAGAGGCGCATTAGGAATCCAGTCGGAATAAGTACCTTAGAATTCACCAATCTCATAAAGTCCAACGTTAGCTGGAATTTTTATGGTAAGGTTTTGATTAGTTCAAAACCCAAATATGCGTTTAGTAAAAAGTAAAATATTGCTGGAAAAGTTTTAATTAAGTCGTCTTTGATCATTATACGGGTAAAGATCCCTAAAAGCATCAAAAGAGAAAGTCCAATAACGCTGATGAGCTGTAAATGCCTTGCCCAAAACCCAATGATAATACCTAATGCCCCCAACAGTTGAAGTACGCCTGTCAATTTTCTGAATTGAGGAATTCCGTAACGTACGAATTCATTTACCATAAAATCACTGGTGAAGCAATTAATTCCGTAAAACAAAAATGAAACAGCAGAAAACCAAAAAAGTAGATCAAAAGGGGTCAAAGACGTAATTTATTAAAATAGTAACGATTAGAAAAAATACAGAAATTAATCGATTGTATTCAGGATTTTTTCTCTCTGACAAACTTTGGGCTAAATACAATCAATAAACAACACAATAACATAGTTGCCGATGGTAGTGTAGGGAGAATTCCATCAGAAATACTAATGTGAAAATAAACAGCTCCAATCATGAATAAGGACATAATAGCAGCCGAGGGTTTCAGTAGGGCTGTGAATTTTAACCCTCCAGCCAAAAGCAATAGCGCTAAGAGTATCTTAACTATACCCACAACAACCATGATTGAATCGTTTAGTCCATAAGCTGAAAATTCTTCAGACATGCTCATAGCATCTCCTCCTCTAAAAACAGAAGGTTGGTTTAATTTAAAACTCCAAGCACTCAGAACAACAACAGAAACCAAAATAGATAAATATTTAGAATATTTCATTTTTTAAAAATGGTTAATTAAAGTTAAATATAATATTCTTATCATCAAAACACCGTAGATCATCTGATAAAATGGATCTTATGCAGATTAGTAAGAGTCTACATCTATTTGATTTGGATTAAATGTTTCATTTCGTTGGCAACTAAGATTTTTTTTAAAAGTAGTGCTCGTTTGGGGTTTATAAAAATTTTAAAAAAATCACAAAAATGATTAGGTCAAAACCGAATCACGAATCCACTATGGATCAACGCGAAGAAGATTTACTTAAAAAAGTATTGTTATCCCATGATGGCAAGAAAAAGAGGGCATTAGATACAACAAATATTCCAACACCCATCCTAAATTATTTTTTTTTTGATGGGAAATTTTAACTAAACTTGATACGTAAAATTTACAATGAACACTTCCAACCTTTTAGGTATTTTCATCGCCATCTCTGTTTCGGTGTTTGTCATTTATATTGCCAAATTTAAAAATAAAATCGTCCAAAAAATCCTACATTGGCTTCCAGCCATATTACTCACTTTTCTTATTCCTGGTATTTTGTCTTTTATATTTGATCTGTCTCTGGAAAACATCCCCCTTCACAATTGGAGTAAAGCCTATATCTATCCCATTACAATTTTTTGTATTATGAGTTCCATGTCTTTGGCACAACTCAAAATTGTAGGAGTAAAGCCTCTCTTACTTTTTTTAGTAGGTTCCTTTACAATAGCTGTCATTCCTGCCTTTTTATTTTTCCTCTACCTTATGGGAAGTGAGCAAATGTTAGAATTGTGGAGAGGAATAATTCCCATAGTGGGGAGTTGGATCGGAGGCAGTTCCAGTATGTTAGTTCTAAAAGAATATGTATCAGTTAGAGAGGATCTTTTTCTATCTGTTTTACTGTTGGACAATATGATCCAGAATATCGTTATGATTTTCCTTTTTCAAATTATCAGAAGGACCGACCATTTCAACCAGAAATTTAATATTTCTCAATCTATATCTTTTACTGAAAACAAGACAAATGAGCAACTGACTAATAAAAACCCTTATTGGTCTATACTGATTGCGGTATTGATTACAGGGACAGTAGTCTGGTTGGAATTTGACTTTATCGTCAACGTAATTATACTCTCTATTTTGGGATTAGTGATTGGGAATATTTTAAAATTTTGGTCTTTTGGTATCAACCTTAAAATAGGTTCTGTAGGAATCATTGTTATCATGTCCATACTTGGACTTAAACTCAAGTTCGCCGGTTTTGAGCTCCCTTGGGTTTTGATTTTATTTATGATCAATTGGATGATCATCAATATTTTGGTCATTGCCTATTTAAATTACAAGCTAAAAATTTCTATGGCCTGGGGTCCTATTGCAATGATGGCCAATATTGGGGGGATTTCCACATCCCCTGCCTTAGCCTCTACTTATAATAAAAAACTGATGCCCCACGCAGTGGTTTTAGCCATTGTGAGCATGGCAACAGGGACCTTTTGGGGTTTTCTGACTACTTTTTTGATCGAATTACAGCTCTAGTTTATGGACTGTAGCAGCAAAAAAAATCAATATTACACTGAAGAAGAGGCCATGGAGGCCCTAGTTCGCTCTCATATTCGGTATAATAATCCTGCTAATAACTATTACTTATGTTCTGAATGTATACAGTTTCATCTCACATCACGAGAGCCAATGCACCCAATGCTCAAACGTACCGAAATAATCGAACGCATAAGAAAAGAACAGCAGTCACAAGACTGGTCACAACGTTTGAGAAGAAAATAAACTGATTAGGCTAATCCAACATAGTATAAAAAATCAGAATTTTCATTTACAGAACATGAATTTATTTTCTGCTTTTTAGACAATCCCTAATCCAAATGTATAATGGTATTAAAAGAAAAACCAAGCCAATATAAATTATAACCTCTGAAGGGATAGAAGTTATTCTTCAATTTTATCAGACGCTGATGAAACCAACAATGCTAACATTGTAAATATAATTGGAAGGTCTCTAGATTGCCGCTTACTCATATTTATTAAATATAAAAATTATTGAAAAATAATATGAGTACCCAACAAAATAACCTTAATATCTCTATTTCAAGCGTTACTATCTTTTGATGGTAGAATTAAGATTAATTAATGGATTTAAAAGTTGTAATTTTTTCCTTTTGTTTCTTTTTAATTTGGTCAATCATAAATTCTGCAAGAATATTGACTGGCAACGGTTTTTGAGATTTTAGTATACCAAAATAATTCAACCACCTAAAAATTTTAATTCCAATTTTTTCACCTGTCCTTATTAGTTCTTGTTGTCTAATTAAAGTTGGAGGCTGGAATATCTGAATTGTCTTAAAAGGAAATCTTTTGATGGCCATTTCAAGTTCACCTTTTATTTTTGGATAGAAAAAAGGAGATTTTTCGTTAGCTCCGATAGATGAAACAATTGAATAATCTGAAACTCCATTGTCTGACGCTATTTTAGCAAATTCATATTGATAGGTATAGTCTACCAGATATTGTTTATCCTTACTTCCTGCAACACGAAGTGTAGTTCCAAGACAAGAGAAAAGAACATCTCCTTTTATTAAATCCTTGTAATTTTCAATCTTTGAAAAATCAATGACATAAGTTTTAAGTTTATTATGAGTTATGTTTGGGTCTTTTCTTACAAATATTGAAACCGAATCAAAACTTTCATCTCCCAATAATTGAGAAACTATCTCTTGTCCAGTAGCACCTGTTGCGCCAATAACCAAGGCACCAAGTTTTTTCATTTCCTATAATTCATTTATGTAAATATAAAGATATTCATATAGCAGCTGGAGAGATTACCAGAATCAAACTCCACATCATTTATTGCCAAAATGAACAGTTTTTCGTAAAATTAAATGAAAACATTTCTGAAATTTACGAACGATTTTTTGCTAGAATACAGGAATCAAATCCCTTATGTTTTTTACTGTTTACTTATATTTGTTATACTTAACGGTCCTATAGCTCAGTTGGTTAGAGTAGCTGACTCATAATCAGTTGGTCCCTGGTTCGAGCCCAGGTGGGACCACCAACAAAGAAAGAGCGCGAGCTCAATCAGAACAAGCCCTTCGAGTAATCGAGGGGTTTTTCTTTACAATTAAGTTAGTTTAAAGTTAGTCAATATCTTGACACTTATTTGACACTCTTAAATATTAACACCCCCCTTTACGATTACAATACTTCGTTTGTATCCATTCAGAAACCAAAGGCATATTATTTGCATATATGGTGAAATTGCGGATTATGTAATTTAGGGTTCGCTAAAAAAGTATGCTAACCAGCCAAAATCAACATTACAATAACACCGAAAATAGATGGTATTGCAATTGAAAGGATGTATGGTACAAACCAAAAGTATTTGTACCTATTTGCAATAGGTTTCAGCGTAAAGTTTAGAAATAGTAAACTTAAACCAATAACAACCCAGCACGAAGCAAAAGCTGAAAATCTACCTATCCAATCAGGTACTTTATTGTAGTATTCAAAAGGTAAGCCCAAAAGGTATTTAAATTTTTCTCTTTTATTAGAAAATAAGTAAGGTGTATATAAAGAACCAAGTGAATAATCTTTATCCACTAATTTAAATGCAATTTCAACAGCTTCTGAATTAACTTTTAAGAGTGAATCAAATTGAGCCTTTGAACCATTGTAACCATCTTTAGTAAATTCTTTATATGCAATTTTAAATGTCTTTTCAGTTTGTCCAACAGTTGAAGTTTTATAAACTGTTTTTTCTCCATAAAAGAAATAAATTGGAGTTAACAGCATACCAGAAACAACAAGTACCACAAGTAAGTTGTGAAATTCTTTAGGTGCGTGATTAATGAAGAATACTTTTTTAAACATTCATCTAAACTAATAAAAGTTTTACACAATATTATTACTTGATAATCAACCTGTTAGATAATAAAAACTCAAATAACAAAAAATTTTACTACCCAAATGCATTAACACTTTTAACACAATCTTATTGTATATATGTAACATACTCTAATCTGTCAGGAGGATTAGTTAAATGAAAAGAAAGTGTACCACCCACGAGGGGCGAAAGTTGGTTAGTGGGTTAGACGTCGGATAGTAAACTACAGGGTTGAAATAATACTTATAAATAGTGGTTGAGGTTTCTCCGATAGTTACAAAAATGGTCTTACTATAA
This sequence comes from uncultured Flavobacteriaceae bacterium, assembly GCA_913020295.1. Lineage (GTDB taxonomy): Bacteria > Bacteroidota > Bacteroidia > Flavobacteriales > Flavobacteriaceae > UBA8316. The sequence continues at coordinate 101,899 of CAJWAA010000007.1, forward strand.
GGTTAGTATGGGTGTAGGGTAAAACTGACGAACTGATTAATCGAAATGTAAGAAGTAATAAAAAAGATGCAGATGGGCTGTAAGGGGTTTACTATATACTGTTTAGACAACTAAATGATTATACAACAGTAGTTGCCTCGCTTACCCGCTTCGGCAGAGTGGTTTAATAAAGTGGTGTGTAAAAAAACAAATAGTATAAAACAAATAAAAAGTAGAAACAATGAAAATGTTAAAAGACAACTTTATAAAGTTTAGAGTATCAGAAGTAGAAAAGCAAAAGTATAAAACGCTAAGTGATGAATTAGGTCTTACTGTAGCAGGATTTGTTAGGTGGTCTGCTAATACCCAAATAAGAAAGTATAATAATAAAAGCTATGAAGGAGAAAGTAATAATTGAAATAGACAGTAGTGAAAGAAGAAGGTTAATTGATAAAGCACATCACAAGAACTTATCTTTGAACAAATACTTAAAATTATTAGTTTTAGAGATTCTAAAATAGATGAAAAAACTACTTCTCTTTTTACTAATATCTGTTGGACTAAACGCACAGTTCAACTACCAAGCTATAGTAAAGGACAGTAATGGGAATCTTGTGACTAACAATGTTGTAAGTTTTAAATTTTCATTAATGTATCTGTTTGCTGATGCTTCACCTTTTTATATTGAGGAACATTCAGTTACTACTCCTTCTGATGGTGTGGTTAATTTAACTGTAGGAGGAGGTACAGTTGTAAATGGCACTTTCTCTAATATAGATTGGGCACAGATGGTATTTATGAAAGAGGAGTTAGATACAGGAAATGGATATCAGGATATGGGGACAAGACAGATTGCAAGTGTTCCTGTAGCAGAGTATGCAAAAAGAGTAGCAGGGCTAAATACTATTTCTTCAACTATCAATCTTGATAGTAACATATCTACTTTTAATACAACAGGTGTTGTTTCAGCAACATCATTTAGGGGGAATGCTGACCAAACAACTCTTACCTATAGCGGAACGGTTACAAATGTACTTGCTGTTATAAGTGACTTACAACGTCAAATAGCAGAATTAAAACAACTTGTAAATGCAGGAATATGTTTACCAAAATTATCACATCAAATTGATAATTACACATTGACAGAAGGTGAACAAGCACAAAACGGCGAAATATATGGTATGATTGATTTTTGTCCACAAAATAATAGTGGAACAGCAAGTGTTACAATTACAGGAACTGTTCCGAGTGGATTATCCTTCAATTGGGAAGATACGACGATGGATTATAAACTCGTAGGAACACCTGCAGTAGGAACAGCAGGAACATATTCTCTTACTGTAGTCGCATTAATTGGTTCTACTACTTTAACAGACGATTTTGTTTTAACGATTACTTCATCTTCAACTACATCTACAGGAATATATTTAGCTGATAACGGTGTTACTATTAAGTGTGAGAATGCAGAAGTAGGTTACACTCAAACTCTAAATGGTAAGACATATGAGGTTGTAGATAATAATTCTATGGCAGATAAAATGCAACAGTATTGGGATGGAGTTGATATAGACCTTACTTGTCTGTGTACGTCAAAGATTACTAACTCTTACACTGATAATACAGGTACTACTTCAACAGTAATTAAAAATTTGGGACAACAATTTAATCAAGATATTGGTTCTTGGGATACCTCAAGTTTTACCGATATGAGTTCGATGTTTTATGATGCAAGGTCATTTAATCAAAATATTGGTTCTTGGGATACTTCAAGTGTCATTGATATGAAATATATGTTTACTTCTGCTGAAACTTTTAACCAAGATATCGGTAATTGGGACACTTCAAGTGTCACTAATATGCAATCGATATTTCTTCGTGCTTTAGCATTTAACCAAGATATCGGTAATTGGGACACTTCAAGTGTCATTAATATGAATTGGATGTTTTATAAAGCTGAAACTTTTAACCAAGATATCGGTAATTGGGATGTCTCAAGTGTTAATGATATGGGTTATATGTTTCGTGACGCTACTAATTTTAACCAAGATATCGGTAATTGGGACACTTCAAGTGTCACTAATATGATTGCTATGTTTCGTGACGCTACTAATTTTAACCAAGACATCGGTAATTGGGATGTCTCAAGTGTTAATGATATGAGAAATATGTTTGGTTCTGCTGAAACTTTTAACCAAGACCTATCAGTTTGGTGTGTTACCAATATAACTTCTGAACCGGGTGGTTTCTCCTACCAATCTGCTCTATCAAATGAAAACATACCTAATTGGGGAACTTGTCCTCCATAACCCCAAATAAAGTATCTTCTTAAACGAATTAAAGTACAAGAATTTATTATCTCATAACAAACAATTTAAATACTTAAAATGATTAAAAAAATTCTATTAATATTTCTTTTTGTTACGTCTATTTTCTCTTGTGTATCTATAAGGTTTCCTGAGACTATAAAAGTTGATATCACTGTTCCTGAAAATTTAGATATTGAAAAAGTTCAAGTAATAATTGATACTTTAAGAGGTGTTAATCTAAAAGGGGAAAATAAAATAGACGGAGTTTTTGAATTTAATCTTAAAAAAGCTGAAACAAATAATAACCCAAAAAACTAAACCTACACTTATGGGCAGAATAGCAGGAATACCCAACAAACTAACATCAGAAGTAAAAGAGAAACTACAAACATTAGTAGAAGGTGTTGTAGATACTTTGGATATTACAGAGATGACAATAGACCAAAAACTTAAACTACTTCAAATAACTTCACAGTACATACTACCAAGACTAAAATCTATCTATACAGAAAAGGTAAAAGATGAAGATTTACCTCTGTTTATTGATTAGTTATATAATCTTAGATGGGAACTTAGAAAAGAATGAGTGGGTTAAAGGTTATTTTTGCCTTGTTAATGTGTAAACAACACTAAATCTTCCTGCATCTGATGCAACTGAAGTTCCCTTAATATTCCAACCATTATCCAAAAACTTTTCAAGTGCTTCATCACCTGTCAATCCATCTCTTACCTTGTCCTCACGACCGTCATCAATAACATATGCTGATTCAAGTTTTTTACCCATCAGTTTAAGAATTACAACATCATTTTTTTGTTGCTGATTGGTAAAGGCAGTAATAATAGTAACGAAAACGATAACTGCAAAGATTGAAATAGTAATGTCTTTGATATTTTTCATCATTTAAATTTTAATTAATAAAACCTAAAGTATAAAAAATGAGATAAGGTGGGAATTAAGGAAGGAAAAATAGGGTTAAATTTCCTTAATCGGTATACTAAATGGTCTACTTAAAAGAAAAGAGGAAGCGTAAACAAATGACTTTTTTGACCAAGTTTGAAAATTACAATTGATTATCTGTGACATATATTATTGAAACTTTAGAGAAAGATAGTATTTGTTTTTGTGTCTTTTTCTATATGCTTTTCAAAAAAAGTTTTAATACATTTCTTTTCTTCTAAAGATGGATGAGTAGAATTTTTTACTTGATTATATGGAGGAAGAGATTCAAACCAATCATAAAACTCTTCAGACATTGCATTAATATCATTAGCTTTTACACTACCAAATTCATAAGCAACAATTTCACCGTTTTTAAGCTCGTATTTTGTATAAGAATAATCATAGTCTGCATCTATGAATTTATTCTTTTCCCAATTTTCAGTATAATTTAGACAAATTATATTACCATTATTTAACTCATAAAAAGACCAGTAAAACTTATTTTCCCAATCACTCTCATTATCGGCAGGACCTGTCATAGTACAGCCATAATTCTTATATCTTACAACTTTTAGTTTCACATATACAATTTAGGAATATTTAAATCATCGGCATATCCTCTTCATTAAGTTCAGGTATTTCTAAGCCCCTTAAATAAGTCAAACTAACATTTATAGATGAATGTCCCATAGCTTTCTGTAGCTTGGTTATACTACCTGTTCTCTTAAAGATTTCTATGGCTCCTGTGTGTCTAAAAGAGTAGATAGTAACACTTGTTTTAACATCAGGATTAAGTCTCTTAAAACGCCTCCAAATAAGTGAAAAATAACCCTTGTTATATGGCTCTATTGAGTTAGAAAACACATTATAATTAGAGCTTCTTTTTATTAGTACTTCTTTTATGTAAGATGGAATCGGTACAATACGATTACGCTTTGATTTTACTTTGCTTCCTGTTAGATTAATATGCGATAAATCATCACTAAAGTCTTCCCACTTTAATAGTCTTATTTCTTGATGTGGTCTTAATAAACAACCATAAGTAAGTAAACAACAGAGATACAAGTTTTCATTAAAATCTTTTATTCTTAATAGTAGTTCTTTCACGTTACTTATTGGACTATGAAGAACCTCATTTTGTTTACGTGTTTTAAGTTTAGATAGTTCAATAGGAAAGTCTCTACCATATAAATAGTTTACTAATACATTCACTTGTCTTCTTGTTGTATTATAGCTTGTATTGTTATCGTATTTAAGTGGAATAGAATCTATAAATGCAGAACTTATACAACCTTTCTTAATTAACTCATCTCTTAAAATACTTGATAGACTCTCTAATGTCTTTTTGTAGCGATTAGATAAAGGTTGTGCAAGTTTATCTCGTATCAGGCTATCATAATACTCAACAGAAGAAAGAGGTTTAGTAAAAGAATAATCGTTAGATACTATAAACTCATAAACCTGTTTTGCAAGAGTTGAGGTTATAGAGTAACGAAGTTTAGCAGGATACGAATTAGGATTCAAAGAAGAACCAATTAAACGACCACTAAACAACCTGTAGCGTTTATTGTTTAATTTAAAATCAACGTGATATTTACCGTCTTTACGTTTGCAGACTTTAGGATAGGAAAGGCTATTTTTTGACACTTATATGACAATTTAGTTAAACATCAATGTTCAACTTAATCGTAAGTACTTGAAGCTCATTGGTTAGTAGCTTTCGTAGAAAGCAAAGAGTAGCTGACTCATAATCAGTTGGTCCCTGGTTCGAGCCCAGGTGGGACCACCAACAAAAACCGTAATAATCTATAAAACAAGTTATTGCGGTTTTTTTATTCTCTATTTGGCAATATATTGGCAACAAACCTACCTTTTTTAAAACCTAAAAACTTTCCTGCCTATCTGATTACTTGATGGTGGTGTGGGTTTTGTAGAACGGTTTTTCTATTGCAGCTGCAGCGTGAGATTAGATATGTAATCTAATCTTTCTATATTGGTTGCATTATTCATTACTAATCGATTAACAATGAAGAAAAGCTTTTTTACGATATTAA
>CAJWAA010000008.1 GCA_913020295.1 uncultured Flavobacteriaceae bacterium
CTAGAGTTAATCTCAAAATAATTCCATCTTTATGGGGTCATATAGCTGGAGCTGGGTTTGTTAAAGAAGATGCTGACTTTATAAATAAACAAATCATAGAGTTCTTTAAATAACCCAATTTAAAATAGTTGTAAAGCACTTCGGTAATGATGTGGATTCTGACTTTGTATTGATAAGCTAGGGAAAGTTTTTTCTGACATTCTTATCTTCAATTCCATCAAGTTTAAGGTTTGAAAAATAAGGACCGTTTTCAGTCATGGTAATGAACATAAAATGATCAAATTCACCGAATTCATTTCCTCTTAATTTACTACCACCACCCATTGTCGCTAAAACAAAATAATCGCTTTTATTCCTGTTGTACAATTTATATTTATGATGGTGACCAGTAAAAACACTGTGTTTTCTATCTTTAAGAAGATTTTCAACTTTTAACCAATTCTTTCCACTTCCCCTAAGCCAAAGAGGTTGATGCATAAATATCATTGTCCAATCAACATTCGGATTTTTTCTGAGAATTTTTTCTACAAATTTAACTTGTTCCTCTCCTAAATCAGGATCTTTTAGAGCTGTATGACCGTGCTCTGAATTCAAGCATATAAAAAGTATATTTTTATATAAAAAATGGTAGTGGTCTGTACCAAATCTTTTAAACCACTCATTCTCCATTACCTCATTTGTGTAATCGTGGTTTCCTGCAACATAAAAAAAAGGCATTTCAAGTTTTTTTACAAACGAATTAAATTCCTCCCATTCAGCATTAATTGTATCAAGATCTTTGGTATAACCATTAATCAAGTCTCCAACACTAACAACGAAAGCTGGCTGCATCAGATTAATTTTTTTAATACCTTTTTGCCAAATCCCTTTACGTTCGCCTCCAGTTCTATCAGCAACTACTACAAAATTAAATTTGTTTTTATGATCATTTACCCTGTCATAAGTCCATGGCTTATTATCAGAATTTATTTTTTGTAATTGAAGTTTCCTTTGAGCATTTACTTTTAATAGAAATATTACAAAAAATAAGCAGAGAATATTTTTTTTCATGTCTAAAAATAGAAAAAATAGATCAAGACTTACAAATTTTTGTGATTGTTAAATAACACTAAAAACTTTTTACCTGTCTTAAAGCTTTGAGCTGGGGTGGGTTTTGTGGAATGGTTTTTTGGACCAGTGACCAAAATTCAAAAAGTGTCAAAAAACAGCCAAAAAGTATCAAAAATTACCAAAAACGAGTCAAAATTGATTAAAAATGGCCGAAAAGTGACAAAAATGATCTTTTTTGATTTTAGTGGATGACTGGATTTTCTTTACTTGTTTTATCGATATTATAGTGTTTCTGAGGTGCTTACCATTTACTTTTTTCTGAAAGTGATTATGTAGGGAATAGATTATTGAGAGGGATTGGGGTTTATAATCGTTTTTCTATTAAAGAAAAAAAGAGGTGAAAACTCAACTCTTTTTAGCTCCAGTATCAATCAATCTTTATTCATTTTCATCCGCCATTCTCTGTAATAATTCAACATTTAAGGCGGAAGAATATAGAAAAACACGGAAACAGGGCAATAAATTTGACAAAAAATACTGCTAAAATGATCAATTCTGCGAGTAAGAATTAAAATTATGAATCAAATTTTTCTGGCTCCACAAGTATAGATGATAAATGGGGTCCCGTTTCAGAAGAGCATAAAACTATAGTAGAAAAGTTTGGAAGTTACATGAAATATAAGAAGTCTTTAAAGTAACCCCAAAACCTTATCCGCATAATTGCATACAAAAGCATTTTCTTACAATAATCTGATTGATACGGGATTAAGCCCTGTTTTTGAGTTGTCGTTTTAGGGGGGGTGTTGTTAGGGGGGTTTTATATTGAATCAAGTATGTGTGACTTGATATGTAAGCTAATCTTTCTATATTGGAGTTATTATTAACCATAAAGCAATAAAAATGAAGAAATTACTGCTGCTAGCAATTTTACTAACGAGCACCTTTTCGTTTGCTCAAGTTGCAACTATTGATATTTTTTTCCTAAAAGATGGCATGGAGAAAGAATATTTGGAATTAGAAGAAGTATGGTCTGAATTTCATAGTCAAATGATTGAGGACGGTAAAATGTACGGATGGTCACTATTCAAAATTGAATCAGTTTCTAATCCTGGACCAGATGTGCCTCAATATATGACATTGAATCGATATGAATCAGTCGAAGCGCAAAAAAAAGCCTATGTCGGAATGACTCCTGATAAATTCAATAAAATAGTCAGAAAAAGGTTAAGAGGGAAATTAAATTCAAAACAAATAAGAAAGATTCTTGAAACTGACCCAAAAAAAATGCATCATAGCTATACGATTGAATTAACAGACCAAACTATGCCCTCTGTGGAGATGAATGTAGGTGAGGTAATAAATGTAGATGCAATGGTGCAAAAGAATCCAGATTATGAAAAATATGAATCAAATTGGGCAAAGCCTATCTTTCAAGATAATGTAAATCAGAAAATGTTAAAATGGTGGGGGTTTACGAAAGTAATAGACAAAAACGAACAAGCATTAAGCGAAATTACACATTTCACTTGGAAAATACCTGTTGAAGGAAAAAAACCCCAATGGAACTCAAAAAAGTCTCAAGCCATGTTTGGGGGGGAGTTTACCTTTAAAAAACTTGCTAATTTAGTTGGAAACTCAAGAGATATGTTGGGTAGTGCGAAATTAAAATTAATAAAAGTCGCAAAATAAAATTATTTAAGTAACGACTTGCATTAAGAAATCTTTAGTGTAAAACCCTCCCAAGTGGAGGGTTTTTCTTTTCAACCCATTCTCTTTACCTTAGGAGTAAAGATTGGGTTTTATGGAAAAAAATGTATTTGGCGAACCTCTGGAAATTTGCTGTACAAGCCCTATGACAGGTTACTTCAGAGATGGCTTATGTAGAACAGTATCACAAGACAATGGAACTCATACTGTATGTGCAGTCATGACGGATGAATTTCTAAAGTTTTCTGCTTCTATGGGTAATGACTTAATTACTCCAATGACTTACTATAAGTTTCCTGGTCTCAAAGCCGGTGATAAATGGTGCTTGTGTGTTAGTAGATGGATTCAGGCACATAAGGCAGGTAAAGCGCCTATGCTTATCCTTGAGGCAACGCATGAGAAAACTCTTAATTACACTGAGCTTAATACTCTTGTGAAATATGCATTTAAAGATGAATAATAATTCTGTCTCTTATCATTTGAACGATTTTTCTTTTACACAAATGGATACAATCCAAATCCTCTCTAATCCATTGATATCATTACCTTAACATAAGATCCCTGTGAAGTGGTTTTAGGGGGGTAATGATCAAACCTTCTAAGTCGTTGACTATTATTTCTACCCTTATTATTAGATGAATTCATTTTCAATTCCTAATTATCTTTAGAAATTTTATTTAGGATCTTAGAAAAAGAGATGCAATTAATATAATTATTCCAGACCCAACTACAAATCCGCTATTGTCAATTAGAAACTCAAAAATAGATAGAACGAATCCTAAAATGATTATTTGAATTCCGATCAACCTTAATAGCTTTTTATTCATATTTAAAATGCTAATGAGAGGTAAATTCTATAGGCGAGATATACTCCTGTAAATGCCCATATCCACCAACGGTTTTTCATATACCATTCCATTTAACTAATATATGAATTTCATTATGAACATTAATTCAATTGCCATTTAATAAAAAAAGAAAAAAGAATATTCACTTTGATTAAATAGTCAATAGTTGGTGAGATTAATAGAGTTTGTAAATACAGGGTACCCAGTATATCCAATTATTTATAATTTCTGAGCGAGATTTTATCATTTAATTGCAACGATTAAACATTACCTCATCCCCTCTCCAATTATTTATAACAAAACTGTCACTATTACCTTCTGTTGAGATTAAGTTAACCTCTCTATCACTGTCAAAAATTTCTCCATACAAAATGTATGCAGAGTCATTTATAAAGTTATATATAACTCCAAATGAACTTGTATCAAGAACATCACCAAAGTGAAGGATTATTTGTTCATTATCTGATGACCACGAGAAAACTTGATATACTCCCCCTCCAAAATCTAAAGCCCCTACACCCCCTTTAAATAGATTCATTTCAATAAATAGTGGTGTATTACCGATTCTAAAAGACTCATTATACCAACATCCAATTATTTCGCTTTCATATAATTCATTAAAGTTTCCTAATTGTATTTCTAAATCATCAATAATTTGATTTAATTCAAACTCATTGAGCTGAAGATTAGATAAATTATTATTTAATGAGTCTATTTCAATTCGCATTGAATCTATTACGTTGTTTAGATTATTAATTTCATTTTTTAACTCCTTAGTGCAGCTTGACAATAAAAATAAACATGTAAGCAAAATTCTCATTTTACTAAAAATTTGTTTCAAACATAAAATCATAATAATTAAGTCTGAGTATGCTAAATACATAAAATATATATTTATTTAGAAGTTGAGTTTAATTTAACCAATGTTGTAATTCATTTCAAAAACATTTTATTTTTTTTAAATTCAATTAAATTATACATATATAGATTTATTTTTTAAAAAATTTTAATTAATAAACTATCAGTTAATTATTACTTTTATTGAAGATTGTACAAATCAAAGTTTTAATTTGAAACTACAATGAAGTTAATAATTTCTTTTTCAATTTTCCTAACATTTTTTGCTTGTTCTGAGCAAACCCATAAACCCATAGACATTGTTAATAAGGCTGTAGATTCAATAGTCAATATGGATTATGATAAATTGTTGGAGCTTTATGATATTTCATCGCAAAATATAATTAAATCTAGAATTAAAACACTCAATAAAAAAAATAGAATCACTAATTCTGAAAATTATAAATCAATAAAAATCATCGGCAAGGAGATTATTAACAAAAACCCCACGAAAATTAAATTCACTCTTGAGCATGCAAGCAAAGAACAGTCTTTTTTTTATACAATAAAGGTAGGAGATAATTGGTTTTTAACACTTTAATACACAAGGATTTATCCATTAGAAGATTTACAAATGATATATGCAAAGGGATAAACAAATAGGAAAATTCAAAATCTAATATAACTAACTGTATTTTTTTATGTAATTAAATAAGGTGAGCAATATTGGTTACACCAAATAAATTATCTACCAAAGCTCATGAATATGACTTGCCTTTAACATTATTAGATGATTGACTTATTTTTAGCCTCTGTTCAATAGAAGTATATTTCATTTATTGTTTGTAAAATGAAATACATAACTCAATCAAATTTTAATCCTGAAATATTTTTATTAATCCACTCTAAGTCAATGTGGCTATCATCAATTACTGTATACCAGAGAGTGTCTTTTGATTTAACAAAATTTTTAAGATTCAACAATGAATCAACTAAATCATTTTTTTTAATATTCATAGAAAAAGGATGGTAAACAAGTCCCGAGTCATTCATTATTTCCGTAATTAATTTGGGATCATTATTTTGTAATCTGCTTAAAAGATAAATCCCAAGTCCAATAATATTACCATGAATAAATGGTCTTTTTAGTCTTTCCTCAAGTTCATAAAATAAATAATGTTCAGATCCTTCCTCAATTCTAAAATGATCAAGTGGAAGACAAATTGTATTTAATGAAATATACGCTTCAACGATTGCCCTTAATCCATTATTGTTATTTTCTTTTATATTACCAATATTGTTATATATAAATTCTAATATTTTCTTTCCCCCATCAATAGCTAGGTCACTGTATGGATATTCTGATTTTCCTTTGGAATTAGCATAAGTCCAATCAAAAGATGCGGTATGAATAGAAAACAAATCTCCTATTCCTGCAATATTTAATTCTTTTGGTGCAGTACGTAAGATATTATAATCAATAATAAGTGGATCGGGAGTAGCTCTACCAAGATATTGGACATCATGGTTATTTCTAATACCTGCTGCCGGTGTTGTAAATGCATCAACACTTAGAATTGTTGGGATAGATACAAGTCTCTTGTCTAATTTCCATGAAATATATTTAGCTACGTCAATTGCCATCCCACCTCCAATACCTACTATAGTATCAAAATCAGGTAAATCATTAATTTGGTTCTCAATCCAACTTAACTCTACACTTGTAACACTTATGACCTTTTCTGGAGATTGACCTAGTTTACCTTTAGTTATTTCCCATGGAATTTCCATTGTTGAAACTACAAACTTTCCAATCTCATTACCTATATTTTTTGTGGAATCATTACCAATTCTAAGTTCGTTAACATTAGTAGATAAACTAAAATACTGCATTATTTAAATTTACTTAAGTATACAAAAAAACCAATAATCAAGAACACAAAAAGAGAAATTGCATGAATATATTCGAAATTAAAACCATCTACAGCTTGACCAGGAAGCAGCAGACAAAGAACAACAAGTACACACCAGACTAGTCCAATTGTTTTTAAAACTTTAGGAATTTTATTTATAAAATTATTGCCTGTTAAAAAAAATGAGGAATAAATAATTCCACAATAACCAATGTACCCTGAAATTGCAGATACGCTGGTAATCAACTCAATTTTCTCAAAAATTATTATAAATAAAGTTGAAATTACTCCAATAAAAATTAATGAATTTGAAGGTGATTTATTCTTGTCAACGAAACTTAACCATTTAGATTTAGGTAAGATAGAATCCCTTGACATGGAAAAAATTAATCTTGAAGCAGTAGCCATACAGGCGACTGCACAAGCAAAAATTGCAATTATTATAAAAAAAAGAGTAGTTAAATAAATTGGTGCACCAAATTCAAATTGAAGCATATCTGTTAAATAATTATTATTTATTTTCTGATAATTATTTGTACTCAAGAATATAGTTGATAATAAAATTATTATTAATCCTAAAATACCTGAGCTAACTAGTGAATACTTAATTGATTTAGGGACAGTAAATTTTGGATTTTTTGTCTCTTCTGACATGTCAGCTGCCGCTTCAAATCCTGTTAAGCACCATGCACCAAGCAAAATCGATAATGCAAATGATTTCAATGTGAAATCCGAAAGATTAAGGTTATTTAAATTATTTAAAATATCCAAATCACTTTTTTTGAACAAAAAGTATCCTAAAAATATTATTAAAATGAAGACTCCTATAATTTCTGTAATAACACCAAAATTATTTATTTTGGAGACTAAATTTATTCCCTTCAAATGAATAAATGTAACGACCCATATTACTACAACAGAAATTAACAAGCTACTAATATTAAGATTAAAATTTTGAAAAATCAGATCACTTAAAAGGATGCTAAGCGCCTTGCATATGCCAGGAAAACCAGTAAGAAATTGTAATAATAATAACCACCCTGTAGTAAACCCAAGTTTTGGACCGACTAATCTATAAGTCCACTGATATCCATACCCTGAAATTGGAAAATTAACTGATAATTCTGCCATTATTAAAGCAACAATAAACTGTCCTACAAATACAATAGTCCATGAAAAAGGGATGAAACTTCCAACTTCTGAAAATCCAAAATGGAAATTTGCAAATATACCAGTAAGGATAGAGATTAAAGAAAATGATACAGCGAATGAAGAGAATTTCTTCATAGATCTCTTCAAGTCCTGTTTGTAACCAAACTTAGCTAATTCTCTAGAATCATTATCATTACTAGACAGGGACATGACTTAAAATACCTTTATATATTCCTGGATCTGAACCTTTAATAATTTTAGCTCCAAAAGTTATTTCATAAAATTTAGCAGGCCCCACCCCACCAATTATTGCATATGCATAACCCATCTCTTTCATTGATTTAAGTGCTAAGTAAAGAAGTACTTTACCAAGTCCTCTTTTTCTGTAACCTTTAGACACCCCCATTGGTCCTAAAAAATTTAAATAAGCCGAGTCATAAGTAGAAAAACCTATGATTTTTCCATCTTTTACAGCTATGAATGTTGAAATTGGATTTTTCGAAAATGACACGTCAACTTCACTCTTCCAACCATTTCCAAAGTTTTCTTCAACCCATTTGATTACTAGATATTTTTCAGCAGCCAAAGGACGCCTAAAATCTATTTCCTTTTTTAATTTTTGGTATTCTACGCACTCCTTAGGAAGTTCATAGAGTTTGACTAACATATCTTTCATTTTTATTTTTTAAAGTGATTTAACCATACTAAAACCGTTTTCTTTAAAACCCAATTTTTCATAAAAGGGAAGTTTATCATAACTAGAGTCTAACTTGATTTTATAGCAATTTTCTTTCTTAGCGATACTGATCAAATGATTTACAATTTGTTTCCCTATTTTTTTATTTTGAAATTTTTTATGAACAACTATATCTTCTATGTAGGCCATTAAACCTTTTTTTAATTTCATCTTTAAGTTTATTGATCCATATCCAATAAGTTTTCTATTATAAAAAAAACAATATCCAAATATATTTTGTTGGTTTGAATAACTTTCCCAAATACTCTCATGTTTTATTTTTGGGGGGCGATAAACTGAGATTTCCTGAAGTATATCAATTACTTTCGGCAAATCATTTTTACTGATTCTTTTTATTAAAATTTCATTCAAATTAATCATTTTATAACATTGACTTATTAAAGATTTATTATTTAAATAGTATCAAAATCATTTTTACTATTTAAGTTTAAAAAATTATTTTAATTTGTTACGAAGCCTAGGATACTCAATCTATTATTGTAAATATCTATTTTTTATTTAAAAGATTACCTCCAATTTGATTATTTGGTGGTTAAAAAAGAAATTTATTTATTATAAAAAAAATCTTTCTAATGCTAAATTTAAGATAATTACCTTATTGGTTTTATTGATCTGATTTGGGTTTAGGTAAAAAGTCCAACCCAGTTTCGAAAGACGTAATCTTTTATATAACTACTGCTATATTTAATATGATTTGAATTTATATAAGTTGAAATTATTTTTTGATAAGAATTACTTATTCAAAACAATTGTTATTTACTATTTATGATTGTAAAATTTGTAGAAAATATCTAGTAAGTGGGGATGAAATAATGTTGTTTGATTAATGTAGAAGGAAGATTCATTATAGATTCCCCAATTACTATTTCTTTATATTTTTTTTCGATTAATTAATCTTCTGTTCTGTAATATTAATCACAGCTTAACACCCAGAGAGTAAATTTAACTCAAGTTTTTTATCAAAATTTTAAGGACAGCTTCCCCAAAGCGGTTTATTTTCGTCTGTTAGTGAGGACAAAAATGAGAAATTATTTGGCTCGCTAGGTATTTTGGTAACACACCAGTTTTTTAGATTTTGGTTGAAAATTGTAAATGTAAACATGAAACTCATATCAGTAACGTTAGAAGTATCCCAACTACCAATATCTTGATTAAAAGCATATGCTGAATAAAACATACCTCTCATACTTATTACGTTAGTTGTATTCCAATTGCTTATGTCGTAATTAAATGGTGTATTTGAGAACATCTCTTCCATAGATTTAACCTTAGATGTATCCCAATTTTGCAGATTTTGATTAAATGATTCAGCGAGACTAAACAAGTTATCCATATTTGTAACATTAGAGGTATCCCAACTTCCAATATTCTGATTGAATAATTCCTTGTTATTAAATAAAGAGCTCATATCACTAATGTGTGAGGTACAAACATTAGTGACATCTTCATTATTTTCAACCATTTCCCTTAAAATAGATTCATTTACAACAGTATAATTGATACCATTTATTATTGCTTTATCTCCAACCTCTGCCAGATGGCATTTTATTGTGACATTATTTTCATCTAAAAAAATATTATTAGAATCTGACACTGGTTGTTCCGAATTTTTAATACCATCAATTGAAACGTAGTTTACTTTATCCTCACAATTGAAAAAAAGAAATAAATTGAAAAAAATAATTAGTGTTTGTTTTAATCTCATATTAATATAATTGAAACTAATGTATTACGTATGAATATCAATAATTTAATCTCTTAGATAGCCTGAATAGTTCCCAGAAATAAAATTATCAATATAAATCTTAGTGGATTTTGATGGTCGTTCACTATTTGGTTCGTCCCAACCAGGTACTTTTTGATCATTACTTTTATATTCTTGAATTTTTCTGTCCATTCTATATTTACCTGTTCTTAACTCTACTCTATTTGGGATACCCTTGTTTAAAAATGATATTGATTTTGTTATTTCATTTTGATTTATTTTAAGTTTAAATTCTAACATTTTACTATTATAAAGTATTAATATTTTGTTCCATGATTTTTGATCTAAAATGAATTTCATTCTAGAGTTTTCACCTTTTTCAATAACATTTAATAAATCTATTTTATCAATTTTTAGACTTATAAGTCTTTTCCCAAATTTATCTGTAATATCAACAAAAAAGGGATCATTGACAGACTCCACATAAAAATCCATTAATATATTACCTTGAGTTTGATTATCTATAGTTCGTACTGCTTTAGCATAATCATATGGGTCAAAGTCTTCAAGTACCAAGGATTTTCCTTGTCCATTAGGACCATTTTCAATGATAATAGGACACCATTTTGGAGAATAAATATTCCAGTTTTCAATCAAATACTTAGATGATGGATTATTAAAATCATCCGATATAGTTCCTTCCCATGTTGTAGAAATTGGAAAAGGAATTTTTGAAATCCATATATCCTCTTTACTTACAGAATATACTACCCAAAGATCATCACCTGGTGGATTCCCATTTCCCTCTGAAATTCCACGAACATATTGAGGTCCTGGTCTTTTTTCAACACCCCAATACCTTTTCAGTGGGACTTCTCCATGAACAAGTGAAAGGTTTTGATATTTAATTCCATCTTTACTTGTTGCAACTCCCATTGGATGTCTATTTTTATTATCAGTTGGATTATATACAATTGCGTAGAGATTAGAATCTAATTTTTGCCCCCAAATTTTTGCACCTCCATATTTTAAAGATTCCGATCTCTCAGGTTTACTCCACGTATTACCACCATCCATACTCCAATTAACCATTCTGGATTTAAATAATCCTATTTTAATCTTATCAGAAATACTATAGAATGTGAATGCTTTTTGTCTTTTAAATGGAAGATAAAATTTTCCAGAGTCAGATGATAAATAATCTTCCTCCCACCATTGAATTCTTTTTATAGGGTCCTTAACAAATTCCTCACAAGCAAAAATAAATCCTTTATCATCAGAAGTTTTATAGTAAGGGTAAGAAATATTTCCCTTCCAGGATTCATTTAACCTTATAAAGTAAATAGGTCCATAGGTAAAATCTTCAAATACTTCTCTTACAACTCTACCAACCCCATCACCATTGTTCCCTCCGTAATGACCAAAGACCAAAAACCTTCCATTGGTTGATACATGAAACGCCATTCTTTGATGCATTATTAAATTTTTCACATCAACATATTTGTCAGACTTATGATAATCAAAATAGATTGGAAAAATAATTTTTGGTTTATCCCATTCATATCCATTTTTAGACCTTGTAATCAGAGAAACACCCGGACTTGAGTGCTCTCCCATGGGTGTTGATAGATATTGACAATAAAAATATCCTTTCCAATAAGATAAAAAAGGAGCATGATTATATGTCCAACCCAATCCCTCTGCACTTTCCGGATAAGATCTATTTGCTCTTAAAATTTGAATATTATGAGTTCCAATTGAGTGAAGCATTTGACCATCAGTAAAATCAGAATTATAAGTGTGGTCACTATCAATATATTTTATTTTTAAATCCTGAGAATAGTTAGGGTTTAAAACAACAGTAAAAAATATAATGAATATAAACCTCAAAACTATTTTTCTGATTTTTTCATTAATAAAGTTATATTCATTTTATAAATATTTAATCAATGAAAGTTTTAAATTTTAAAAAATTTAAAAATCAAAGTACAACTTTCTTTTAAAGGAATAATCCAACTTCAATATAAACCATTTTTATGAAGCTTTTGGGAAAAGATTAGTTGGGTTTTAAACAAACCCCATTTTTAAAAATGAAATTGAACACCCAATGTTTTATTAAAAACTTCATTGGTTAGAGATTTATTTATGAAAAAATTTACGCTAATTTTATCTTTAAGTTGATAGGATATTTTTTGTGCAATTCCGTATGAAGAATCGGGTTCCAAACTCGTAAATAAAACATATAATTGTAAGTTGGTAACTAACTTATTAAGAGTTTTTCTAAAGTAAACGGAATAAAAATTATTGTTCATGTCAAAATTTTTCCCTTCCCCATGTAAATACAGAAATAAAAAATCTGTTTTTGGATTTAAAGAAATTGAAGCTCTTATTTCTTGTACATTTCTTGCCTTATAATCTTCGTTTTCAAACAGGCGATATCCTGGTAACTGAAAGCCGATTTTTAACTTAAATTTTTTATCAATCAATTTACACCTGGCTATCAACGAATAATTTGCAGGATGAAAACCATCCATCATAATTAGATTGATTAGGTTTAAACTTAGTCTCTTTTTATCGCTTGTTCCGGCTCGAAGAATAAAGTGAGGTTTGTCAGATGTAAAAAGAGGAATAAATGAAAAGCCTCCGGTATTGAGTTCTATTGAACCGTATTGTGATTTAACATTTGAGAATACTAAAAGGAAAGTCACAAAATAAATCAGAATATTCTTCATTAATTTTGAAAACTTATTTAAAGATAATTTCTATTGGCAAGATCCAATTACGTAAATTTACTTGTCCGAAAATGGCCTCTAGTTTACCATTTTATATGTCTAATATATAAATAGTTTATAGATCACACGTCAAAATTCGCAACACTTTAATATCTGCTGTTAATTTTAATAAATCTGAAAAATTGTATTTGATTTAACATATTTAAAAAAAATAGCTTTATTTAGATATTACATTAAAAAAATTAAAATGAAAAAGATTACTATTTTACTGATTTCTTGTTTTATTATTTCATGTAGTAATTCAAGAGATATTTCAATAACAAGGGTTGAGGGATCACCATCCTATGAAAGTGCCAAAATCACATTGACAGATACCATCTATCAGAGTGGAGAGGATTACACCTTTTCTTTCAATATTGAAAATTACGAATTAGGAGTTCAAACCCAAAAACAATTTGAATATAAACTGGCAAATTCTGACAAAGGACAACATATACATTTTATAATCAACAATGGGCCTTATTCTGCAAAATATTCTGATGAGTTTGTTCAAAAGTTAAATCAGGGAAATAATGTCATTCTTGCATTCTTATCTCGATCTTATCATGAATCGGTAAAAAATCGTAATGCTTATTATTTAGATCAAATTGGTGATGGAAACAAAATTGACCTTTCTGGGCAATTATTGTTTTACAGTAGACCTAAAGGGGTATATAAAGGAGAAGCAACAGAAAAGGTATTATTAGACTTTTATCTTGTCAATACTAAAATATCCCCTCAGGGCAATAAGGTAAGGGCTACAATACAAGGGACTGAATTCATAATAGATGAGTGGGCTCCATACTATATTGAAGGACTACCAAAAGGTGAGGTTTCAATTAAATTAGAACTGATTGATTCCAAAGGAAATTTAATAGATTCACCATTTAATCCCTCAGAAAGAAAGGTAACTCTTGAAGAATAATTGTTAGACTTCTGATACTTAAGTCGTACACGCTTCAAAATCAAAAAAATTGATAAATCTGGGAACAATCAACTTCTCCATTATCCAAGAGACAGTTTGATGCCATAAAACCATCAATGGATTTTATGGCAAAATTTTACTTGAGCAGACAACAGATCATAATTAATTGTCAAAAATTATATAGTTTAAAAAATTACAGAATTATAATTAAGTTATAAAAAAAGACAATTCATTTTTTAACTTAGCAGTTATTAGGTAGAAAGATTTAATTACGGCATAAAACGTGGCAATATATCTCAAAACCAACTTGGATAAATTAAATAAGGGACTGCTGCTTATAGGGATATGTCTATTAGCTTACAATTGTAATAAGGCAGATGATAATTCCCCAAAAATTCCCCAAAAATATACCTTATCGGTATCTGCTTCTGAAGGGGGAAACGTTAGTACTACAGGGGGGGTATTTAATGAAAATACTTCAGTATCAATTACGGCATCTCCAGCGCAGGGATATGAGTTCTCAAGCTGGACCGGAACATCCCTCACAGGCAATTCAATAAATGTAAAAGTAATATCCAATCAAACTATAATTGCCAATTTTGTAAGGTCCAAATATACTCTGACCGTTGATACTGTGGGGAGTGGGCAAGTAGCCCAACAGGTTGTTAATTCTGCCCGGGAGACAACCGAATACGAATCAGGTAATACCATCAGATTAACTGCTTCTCCCCAAAGTGATTTTTTGTTTTACGATTGGGAATACTTACATAATAATCTCAGCGAAAACAGCTATGAGAATCCTCTGGAACTTATAATGGATCAATCCAAAACTGTTACAGCCACTTTCGAGGAAAAACTTCCGCTAATAAATCCGGAGAATACTGACAAAAATAATACGATAGGAAAATGGAAAATCAGGAAGAAACGCCCAGGTTCCCAAAGCTCAACATCTGCAAGAGCTGTTGAATGTCAGGTTAATGAGATCATATTAAGAACAGACAACTCATTTACAATCATTACCGAAACATCAACCATAACAGGTCAGTACTCGATTGACTCTGAAACCTCGATAAGTTTAAATCAGGGGGAAACAAATATTGGAAGGCTTACCGATATTATTTTAACTCAAAACTACTTCAGCTTTAATATTGAACTGACTGGGGTATGTGATGAAAAGCTAGAAGCTGATAGAGATCCAACATACGACGAGGCAACTGATCCTATTGCTCCTTCTAATACCGAATCCTCCACTATTGCATCCAGCCCTTGTACTATTGAAACGGAACTAACCTCTGATAACATTAATCAAACGGTAAGCGTGGGAGATTCAATCCAAGATATTTTGATTGATGTAACGGTAGGATCAACTTGTACTGAAACACTTAGTGTCAGTTCCTCTAACCTTCCAGAGGGGGTTTTGGTAAGTCTTGACAATAACCAAATTAAGATTTCGGGGACTCCATCGTCCAACTCAGTTGGAACCTTTGACTATGATATAATGCTAAGTGTAGCAAGTCCAACAATTATTGTCAGTGGTCAAATTATAGTTGAACAAATTGTTTCTCAAACCAATCAAAATGATGGTGGAGGGGTTAATAATACTTCAGGAACTAATACGTCAACAACCACATCTGGAACTACCGCAAGGAATTGCCAATTAGAGTTTACTTTTACTGCAACTGATGGGGGTATGACTGTGGGTGAAACAATTTCAATAGATGCACGTTATTTTTCAACAGGGGTAAGGTACACCGATAATTCTGGGTCAGATAGTGAAAATTGTCTGACAAATCTTGATTTTTTCAATGATGTTCAGGTTGATGTCAAAGGATTACCTAGCGGAGTATTCGGAGATTGGGATCCTACAACACAAACTATTGTTGTTTTTGGCACCGCTGAATCTTCGTCTCTTGGAACTCACGATATTGAGATGATCGCAACATATGGATCGCAGTCAATTTCTCATAGATTTAAATTAACAGTGGAGGCAACAACATCAACTAATACTGGAACAACTACTTCAACCACCTCCTCAAATACTTTTTCGGCTGAAACATATACTATCAGCGTCACAGCATCCAGTGTTAGTGACTACAACCTAAGTGGATTTGATAGAAACGGAACTGTTTCAGGTGCCGATCCATCTGTGACTGTTAGGGTTGGAGACACTTTAAACTTTGCAGTAAATGCGACTCAACATCCTTTTTATCTGAAAACAGTTCAGGAAACCGGCACCGATAATTTAATCTCAGGAGCGACAGGCAATGGAGCAACAATAGGAACAGTTTCTTGGATACCAAATGCTGCAGGAACCTATTACTATCAATGCTCGATTCATAACGCAATGTATGGAACGATTACGGTAAATTAATGCCGTGAATTTTCGCCCATCACTGTTGCCTTATGTATTATTCATAAAAATGATGGAAATAAAGAGAATTTCAGCACATCAAACCTACTCAGTTAGGCATCCTGTTCTTCGCCCTGGAAGACCGATCGAGGATTGCTCTTTTGAGTTTGATGATCATCCATTATCAATCCATTTTTGTATAGAATTGGATGGGAAAGTCATATCTGTGCTTTCAGCACTTCCTATCCAATACTCTTCTTTTCCTGAATTAAATGCTATGAGAATAAGAGGTATTGCGACATTAGATTCATTTCAAAGATTGGGATATGGATCCCGATTAATGATATGTGCCGAGCAGGAGTTGAAGAATAAAAGAGTTGACCTTCTATGGTTGAATGCCAGAATCAATGCATCAGAATTTTACTCAAACTTGGGATATAAACCCGAAGGGGATTTATTTAACATTGATGGCATCGGAATTCATCAACAATTCCTCAAATTTCTAATTGGTGAAAAAACTGTATAATTTTTTGGTTTCAATCTTTACCAAAAACAATAATGATAATTATTAAACCCGTTAGAAACATAATAGTAAAAATTTATTAATTGCTCGATCCTAGTTCAGGTTTATCAATCTAGAGTTGATCTATTGGTTCAACCTACTATATGTGTTTTTCAATTCATTTCAAATGGGATCATTCATTTTCAAAAACATCCAAAGGTTCCCATTTTACTGATGATAAGTGGTAATTGAAATTTTTCTGTGGAACCCCTTTGGTAGTTCTCCCTTTTTGGATGGCATCTTTAAAAAGATTAATCAATTCATGTTCTATTTTTGGGTGCTGACCGAAGAGATTTTTCATTTCTCCAGGATCCTCCCTCAGATTGTAAAGTTGAAATTTTGGTAACCCTTGAGTTTCTTTTTTCAATGGCCTTGGAAAACTCCAGCCCCCGGATCCAGGACAGAAAATAAACTTAAAATCCCCTTTTCTGATGGCAAAACTTCCATTAATGGAATGGTGTATGGTAAAATGTCTTTTGTATTGATTTTTAGTTTCTTCGGATAATAATGGTAAAATAGAAAAACTGTCCTCTCCCTCATCATCCTTGAGCGTTTTTCCCAAAATATCAGCACAGGTGGCAAGCAAATCAGTGGTACAAATAGTTTTGTGTGAAATTGCGGCCACTTGAATTTTTTTAGGCCATTTTACGATAAAAGGCACTCGATGACCTCCCTCAAAAATATCGGCTTTATGCCCTCTAAACAATCCACTCGGGTCATGTCCTTTTTTTTCCAATTCATCAAATTTAGCTTGAGGTGAACAGCCATTATCACTAGTAAAAATTACAATGGTGTTTTTTGATATTCCTAATTCATCCAAAAGCTCATTCAGCCTTCCTACCCGATGGTCTATCTGCATTACAAAATCCGCATAAGGATTCAATCCACTCTTCCCTTTCCATTGCTCAGTTGGCAAAATGGGAGTATGGGGTGAGGGCAAAGGCAAATACAAAAAAAAGGGTTTCCCCTTCTTATTCATATCGATGACAAATCCCTCTGCCTTATTAAACAAGTTAGGAGTAACCCTTTCATGATCAAAGTCATTGGCTGTAGGGCCTTTTCTCCACCAGTGGTAGTCTCCTTTTCTTTCAGTGATATTCTCAACACGAGCAGTAATCATTTCATTTTCAACATATACATAGGGTGGCATGTCTAGCGAGCCACAGTGACCATATGAGTAATCAAAACCTAATCCATTTGGACTGTTGGTGATATTTTTTGAAAAATCGATTTTCTCAAAAATCTCATGATCCTTGATGGGTTTATTATTAAAAGTGCTGTCTTTTAAAGCCCAATCCCAGCCCAAATGCCACTTGCCAATAAAAGCTGTTTGGTAGCCATTGTTTTTTAAAAAAGAAGCCACAGTGGTTCTGTCTTGCGGGATTAGAGCTTGGGAGGTACCACTCAAAACACTTTTTTTGAGTGGACTGCGCCAGTTGTATCTGCCTGTTAAAATCCCATATCGGGTTGGAGTGCAAACCGAGGAGGAAGTATGCGCATCCGTAAAAATCATTCCTTGGTGAGCCATTTGATCCAGATGAGGTGTTTTTATTTTTCCCTCTGGATTAAAAGCTCCCAAATCTCCATAACCCAAGTCATCTGCTAAAATATAAATGATATTTGGAGGTACTGAATGCTTTTCCTTACAACAGGATAAAAGTAAAAAAATCATCAATAATAATGGGGATTGTAAGCTTTTTTTCATTTTTTTATATAATTAAATTTTGACCTAATTCAATGATAATGCATAACGAATGGACACAGAACTCCGGTAAATTAGTTAAAACCTTTAAATTCAAAGATTTTAATGAAGCACTAAAATTCATCAACACTGTCGGCCAAATAGCTGAGTCGATGAATCATCACCCCAAAATAATCAATCTATATAATACCGTTACATTAAAATTGTGGACCCACGATCAAAATGCCATTTCAAAACTTGATTTTCAATTAGCAGAGGAGATTGATCGTCAAATAGAGGGAAGCCTAAAGTGATCGTTTTTCTCTTTTTCAGTATTTTTTATCTCATTTTTAGTCATTTTTTTGGGCAAAAAAGGGCAATTTTATTTAGAAAGCGACTTTTTCTTTAACTAAAATATTAATTTATAACATACACAATTCTGAGTAAAAAAATTATTTTAAAACTTAAAAAAATAAAAATGAAAAAAATTATCCTTCTATACGCCCTTATAACCTGCTTTGATCTCTTTGGACAAAATGAATTATATGAAATCAGAACTTATGAACTTTTTCAATATTCTAATTTTAAAAATTTCAACAACTATTTTGAAAATCATTTCATACCATCCCTCAATCAACAAGGAATTAATAACATAGGAGTATTCAAAGAAGTTTCAGAAGATCTGCCCAGAAAGATATATGTTTTTATCCCCTATGCTGATATTAAGTCTTACCATAAGGCACGTTTGCTTATGGCATCTAATGAAATTATTCAGAAAGCATCAGCTGAACTTAGTCCTGTGAATAAGCCGATTTTCAATCGATATGAGACTTCCCTTTACATGGCTTTTGATGGAATGCCCAAAATGGTTAAACCCGATGATAAAAATCGATTTTTTGAATTACGCACTTATGAAAGCCATTCAGAGGATGCATACAGACGAAAAGTCGATATGTTTAACGAGGGTGAATTGGAGTTATTCGATCAGTTGGATTTTGGATCTGTCTTTTTTGGAGATAAAATCGCCGGAGAGCGAATGCCTTGTTTGACTTATATGCTAGCTTTCGAAAGCTTGGAGGAGCGCAATGAAAACTGGGGACAGTTTTCTGACCACCCTACTTGGACAAAATTGAAAAGCGACCCAGCCTATAAAGACAGCTGTTGTTCGTCGATCACACGAGCTTTCTTAATTGCTCTGCCTTATTCTCAGCTGTAATCAATGCGAATTTCAATTGTAGTGGGAATATTGCTGTTTTTTTCAGCATGTAATCCAAAAGATCAATCTTATCCCAATATAGTTTGGTTGACTACTGAAGACAATTCTCCCCAATACATGAAATTGTATAATGGTGATGGTGTTGCTATGCCTGCAATAGAGAAATTGGCAAAAGACGGAATTGTCTTTGACAACGCTTTTTCTAATGCCCCAGTCTGCTCTGTGGCACGAAGTACATTGATTACCGGCTGTTATGCCCCCAGAATATTTACCCAATTCCACCGAAGAACTCGACATGTACCATTGCCAGAGGGTGTAATGCCATTTCCTTACTACCTAAAAAAAGCAGGATATTACACTACAAACAACAGCAAGGAAGATTATAACTTTCTATTGCCTGAAGGTGTATGGGATGAATCTTCAAAAAAAGCTACATACAAAAATAGGAAACAGGGTCAACCCTTTTTTCATGTTCAAAATTATACGATCACTCATGAAAGTAATTTACATTTTGATCAAAACAAAATTGATAATACTCCTGACCAAGTGTTGGAGAACATTAAAGTTTTTCCATATCATCCTGACACGAAAACCTTTCGGTACTCTTACCATCATTTTCAAAACAGACATGTTTTAGTAGACCTTAAGATGGGAGAATTCATAGATGAGTTAGAGCAGCAGGGACTTATGGAAGAAACCATCATCTTCTATTTTGGAGATCATGGAGGTGTTCTTCCCAGAAGTAAAGGTTATGCCTATGAAAGCGGATTACAGGTTCCCTTGGTTGTTTATGTTCCAGAAAAATGGAAGCACTTATTTCATCATAATAAAGGTTCGAGAGCAAAAACTTTTGTTGAGTTTGTCGATTTGGCTCCAACAGTACTTTCTCTAGCAGGGATTTCTCAACCTAAAAACATCGATGGTACAGCCGTTTCAGGAAAATTTTCTGATGCTTCTAAAATCAAAAACAAGAATACAACTTTTGGCTACGCTGATCGCTTTGACGAGAAATACGACCTAGTTAGAACTCTGAGGATTGGAAAATACAAGTACATAAGAAACTATCAACCTTTTAATATTGATGCCTTATTTAATTTTTATCGTTATAAAATGCTTGCATTTCAAGAATGGAATACACTTTATAATGCTGGAAATCTCAACGCAAAACAGCGCCAATTTTTTGAACCAAGAGGCCCTGAGGGATTATACGATATAGAGCAAGATCCCCATGAGGTGAATGACCTCTCAAGAAGTAAAGATCATCAGAAAATTTTGATGATGATGCGAAAACAGTTACAACAAAAACTCGCTGCTATGCCCGACCTTAGCTTTTATCCAGAACCCTATTTATTAGAGCATGCAATTGAAAATCCTGTAGCTTTTGGCCAGAAGAGTCATTCTGAAATCAAGGAATTGATTGCTATTGCAGACCTAAATTTATTAAGCTTTGATTCAGCTCAAGCAAAAATAAAACAAGCCCTTACCAATGATAACCCCTGGAAAAGATATTGGGGTCTGGTGGTATGTACCACTTTTGGAGAAAAAGCAAAAACATTTACTACTCAAATCAAAAACCTGATGCATCAGGATAACGAAAACATAGTCCGGTTACGTGCTGCTGAATATTTATTTTTTAACCAAGTTTCGTTCGATATCAAAATCATTGAAGAGTTGTTGAAGAACGCCAAGTCAGAGACAGAGGCCAACCTTATACTCAATAGCGTGGCCCTGATCAAATACTTAAAACCCCATTTGAAATTCAATTTGTCTAAAGAAATTTTTCCTTCTCAGTGGTATGACAAGCCCAACGATCTGATTAATAGAAGGATGGATTATTTAATCGAAGAATATTAAAAAAATGACATTAGATATGAACGAAGAACAAACCCCAAGGACTTATCGAAAAGCCAAAGGTTAGATTGTAATTGAAGGGAAAGTTAATCTAACCGACTTAGAGGGAAACTCAATTAAACATGGAAACAGATTCACCCTTTGTGGTTGTAACAAATCCAAAGAAATGCCTTTTGGTGATGGTTCACACAAAACTTAGAACTCCCTTTTCCCAAATTCGCTTTCGATGAACTTGGTGGTGTTTTTTCGATTTTTAAAATTATAACTTAGGCTGAGCAGAATCATATCTACCTCATAAATATAATTCGTAGTGGTGTAAAACTCACCTTCTCTTTGAGTGGTAATCCGTTGTTCATTGCTATTCATAAGTCCCATATCAATATTTTTCCATTGTAGAGAAACGGTCAATTGATTGTCCCAAAAACGCCTGACAAAGATCAAATTAGGAGAGTAATACTCAGAATCTTTACCCTGAGCAGTTATTTTATTTGAAAGATAATTAAAGTTAAGTTGGACAAAAGAGCTATTTGAGAAATTATAAGTACTATTTAAATTTAAACTATATACATAGTCATCTGTGTTTATAATATGATCGTCAAATGACCCTTTAATTATGTAATAATAAAAGCTGGTCGAATAAAAAATCTTTAATTTTTTACCTAAATTATATTCTCCTCCATTTTCTCTTCCAATTACTTTAGCATTTCCCACATTTGAATATATACGATTCAAAATTGTGTCATTGTATACTGTATTAACCCTATTAATCAAATCTTTAACATAGCGATAATATATTCTAAAAAATCTACTGTTCCCTTTTTTAGTTTTTTTATTTATTCCAAACTCAACTTGGTCGATCAACTCAGGATGTAAATTGGGGTCACCTTGCTCAAGAGTTTCAGAGTGTTCTCTTTCAGGAAAGGGATTCATTTTGAAGGTAGTAGTGCGCTCTATTCTTTTGCTGTAAGCCATGTTAATCGAAAGATTTTCTTTCAGTTGGTAATGAATACTGGCAGAAGGGAAAAGCTTGGTAAAATTCATTGTGAAGCTTTCATTTAATTGCCCGGTTTTGTCATTTAAAGACAAGTTCCGATCCATATTTTCTATGCGCAATCCTGTGGCAAAATTCCATTTTTCTAAGGAGATATTATGTTGAAAATATGAAGAATGTATGGAACGTTTTAGGTTTACTTCACTCGAAAACTCTGGGACTAATTCAAAAAGGAGCGATTCATTGTTTTTTCTTTGATAGATAAAATCTCCAGTGTGATCTAGATTCCTATATTGGTAACCAATTTTTAGATTACCTATGCTCAAGGGCTTGAAAGTGTAATCTAGATTGATCCGCATGCCTAAGAGCGGATTTTCGTTGGTATTATATTCATCTTGATAGACAATTGTATTGTCGGGGTGACCCAAATTTCTATTTGTAGTTGGTCCTCCCAAAAGTGTGTATTCATAAAGAATGGAAGTGTTGAGCTGAGCTGAATTTTCAAAACTATGATCATAATCCAAACTCCCCAAAACAAAATCACTTTTTCTGATCCTCAGGTTCTTATTGTAATATTGAAACTGGTAGTCAATTTTATCAGTGATTGCATAATTATTATAATATACAATATCGGCAGTTCGTTCTTTGGTTCTTTTTCCAACATAAAGCCCAAGTGAAAACAGATCCTTATCAGAAGGCTGATAATCTGCAGTAAGTCGACCTGAGTAATTGATTTCGTCAAAACTTCTTTCCCCATCAGACGGAAATCGGGTGTACTTATCCTCAATTATAGTATATACGTCTCCTTCTCTTCTTCCGGAAAGGTCATTTCTTTGAAAGCTCAAACCAGATGAAAAATTCCATTTTTCACCTACCGTGTTATAGTTTATGTCTACACCATATCGTTGGGCCAGATGAGCGTTTTCATAGTCCTCGATGGATGGAGCTCCCAGGATGGTATTGACCTGAAAATAGTCACCTTGTAGTGCATTTTTAAGGGTTAGGATGTTAATGATTCCTGCCTTTCCCTCTGCATCGTATTGGGCAGAGGGAGCAGTAATGATCTCGATATTTTTGATGCTGTTAGCTGGAATTTGATTCAATAAACTATTAATATCAGACTGTACAGGTTTGTTGTTAACCAACACCACTAAACCAGAGCTTCCTCTAAAGTTGATTTCACCCAAGCTATTAATAGTAATTGAAGGTAGGTTTCTGATGATATCCATTCCTGTACCACCCCTAGCAATTGAAAATTCACTGGCTGAATACACCTGTCTGTCAATTTTATTTTGAATTGCAGAGCGTTGAGTGTTTACTACCACTTCACTCAACAAGTTTTGCGTAGTTTGTAAGCTTATGACTCCCAGATCAAGAGGAGTATTTTTTTCAACACCAATGTTATCTCTAACAATAGTCTGATAGCCAAGAAATGAAACTTCTATGATAAAATTTCCTTTAGCCGAAATGGGGAGAATAAAACTACCGTCCGGTTTTGAAATGGTTCCCTCCAAAATTTCATCATCCTCTTTTAATATTATTGTGGCATATTCAATAGGCACATTGGTATATTTATTCATAACGGTTCCTGTTATTTGACCATTAAGAATAAATGACATAAAAAAAATGAAAATGTGATTAACATTACATTTTCTAAAGATCATTTCTACTCGATTTCATTCAATATTTTTTGATTTATAATTTTCTTTTCAAATTACAATGCAAAAATACCATTTCAATTTATTTTAATTGATAAAGCCCATCTTTTCCTCTTTCCATTACTGGATTTAATTTATTGACAACTTCTGGTGAGAGATCTTTAAGTCCTCTGTTTTTTATAATGATGGAGAAATCAATAGTATCCTCTACCATTTTTTCCAACCTATCTAGAGGAATAACTTTTATTTTCCCTTTAGAGTAAAACTGACTGGAGTATGATTTGAAGGGGAATGCATAAAGTTTTGAGGGATTGACTTCGGGATGGATTACTAAGTTTTTGTCTGTGCTGGTAGAGATTATTTTTTTAGTGGGTTCCAAAAAGTAAGCACCGAACAACAAAATGGGTAAAGCTAAAGCAATCAATATCGTAGTTTTTTTTCTTTTGGAGGAGGGCCAGTGATGGGTGATTAAAAGAGCAATAGGAATCATTACCGGAAGGGTATATGTGTGGATTAGACTTTTTGAAAATGTGAAAAAAAGAGGAGTCCATAGAATCCAAAGCCAAAGGAATAGTTGCCAAGGATCGTTCCAAATTTTTCGAAACCCATGTTTCAGTTGACCCAAAAGAACAAAAGACCATGGCAAAGTACCCACAATAAGAAAGGCCCAAATAATCCCCAAGGGTTGTTGCTTGGGAAAACCGTATTTGTCCCCTGACCAAGAAGAGTCAATAAAGCGGAGAAAGTGTTCACCTAACACAAAATAGTTAATAAAACCAGGAGATTTTTTTTCCATTAGGTAGTACCATGGAAGAGCAATCAATAGGGCTAAAATTCCCCCCTTGAGCCAGGGCATCTTAAAGATCTTTTTAAATGAAATTTGATGGAGAATACACCATATAAATAGAGGAGGAAAACTCAACACGCAAATAATTGGACCTTTAGCCAATAAGCCGAAACCCATTCCTACAAAAAAAAGCAATCCTGGGATTAAGTTTTTTTCAGAATGCAGAAATTCCCAGAACCCCATCATAATTATAGCAACTGAAAAAGAAAGCATCAAATCGGTAGAGAGTACACCGGCATGAAGAAAAAATTCAGGGAGGGTAAAAAGGATAATTCCAGGAATTAAACCATTGATTTTTTTTTTGTGACCATAAGGTATCATTAGAAAAGCAATCAAAATAGCTACAATCCAATAAGGTAGCCTTAATCCAAACTCACTATCTCCAAACAGGCTTATGCTACCAGCCGAAAGCCAAGTGGAAAGGGGTGGCTTTGCCCAAAAGGGAATACCGTAGTCAATTTGTGGAACAATCCAATTACCGGTTTCAGCCATCAACCTGGCAACTTCTCCATAGCGGGCTTCTGTCTTATCTGTCAGAGGAATAAGAACATTAAAAAATAATCTTAAGCCTGCAAGAAGTATAAATATCAAACCATAAAGTGATCTGAAGTCTTTTTTAATTTTTTTGGTTAAACTCAAATTTTATAATTTTTTTTAATCTGAAAAAGATCCCACCATAATTTAAAAAAATACATGGGACTGATTCTTGAGTCAGGAGTGTCTATCCATACTTTTAGGGGAATTTCTCTGAGATGATTTTGAATCTCGATTCTCCCGAAAATACGAATCATTCTGAAGAAAATTTCTACATCAAAAAGCCATCTAGAAATAAAAGGTTTGTCAAAAATTTTTTTTGCTATTTGAGCTTCAAAAATTTTACATCCACATTGAGAATCATAAATACTCAGCTCAAGGATTTTAGAAATGGCTGTTGCAACTAATCTGCCCATAATAAAACGATACCATTTTCTTTTGATTTGATTGTCAATTTTTAAAATTCTCGATCCAAAAGCCAACACCACCTTCTCTTTAACGTACATTGATAAGCGCAAGCACTCATCAAGACTAGTGGCCAAATCAGCATCCAGATAAGCCACTTTTTTAAAACGTTTATCTTCCAAAACCTTTGTCATCCCTTTTAAAACAGCGTTGGCTTTACCCTGGTTTTGCAATAAATTGTGAATTTCTATTTGCTTTGAGAACTTATTTCTTAGGGCTTCTAGAAGCTCTATTGTATGGTCTTTAGAGCCATCATTAACGAAATAAATAAACACAGTGGAATTAAGGGAGAGGAAATCTTCAAATTTTCTAAAAGGCAATCGATTGGCCTCGTTATAGCAGGGAACAACAATGGCCAAATCATTTTGCATAGCTTTAAAAGATAAATATAATTATTTACTACATAATTATTCTTTAAAAAGAGCCTTTAAGCAAAATCAAAAAAAATGCGAGCCCATCGACTCGCATTAAACCTATAGATAAGGATAGCTTAGAACACAGTACTCGTAGGTATCTGCTGTCCTAACTTCCCTAAATTACATAAATAAGACATTTGACACCTCCTTTCTAAATTAGTTAGACATGGCTGTTGTCACAGCGTTGACATCTCAATGACAAATATAAGCAGACTAAAAATTTATGACTATTATTTTACAATATTTTTTAGTGTTAATCCTTGTACTAATATTGTAAACAGAACAATCACATAGGTGAGAAAAAGAATTAAAGCTTTACCCTCTCCAATGTCATCGGGTAGATTCAATGCAAGGGCAACACTTAAACCTCCTCTGAGCCCCCCCCAAGTAATTATCAAGGCCGTTTTCTTTTCAAACTTTTTGAATAGTGACAAAAAGGCTATAGGAATACTTACTCCAATACCTCTGGACAACACTACCAGAACAATTACTAATAAGGAAATGGCTATGAACGGTAATTGGAAGGACTCAAAAATCATAATAATTTCCAATCCGATAAGAATGAATAAAATCGCGTTTAGAGTCTCATCCAAAAGGTGCCAAAATTTGTAGACATAATCACCCATGGCCTTTTGGACGCCGTCCTGTTTACTGTCAATATCTAAATTTTGATTCAGAAATAATCCCATCATCACTACCCCCAAAACGGCGGAAAAGTGAAATTGATGAGAAATGATAGGTAATAATAGTACCAATGAGATAGTCACTAAAACTTCTAATTCGGTATGTTCATTTTCTATATATTTTAAAAGCTTTAGGCCAAAATAGCCCATTACTGTTCCAAGAGCAATACCCCCGAGAACTTCGGTTACAAACAAGCTACCAACTGCAGCTGCAGTAATGTTTTCGACACCATCTTGTTTGATACTTAAAAGGGTTAAAAAAACAACAACTCCAATACCGTCGTTGAAAAGAGATTCTCCGGCAATTCGAGTCTCTGTGATAGAAGACAAGTTCATTTTTTTGATCATGGCTAAAACTGCTATGGGATCAGTAGGTGCAATTAGCGCGCCAAACAAAAGGCAATCTATATAAGTCAAACCCATGTTATCTAGACCAAATATTGGTTGCTCAATCAACCAATATACACCTGACCCAACAGCAAAGGTGGAAAAAAGCACCCCAAAGCTGGCCAAGAGAAGAATTGTCAATTTGTCTTTCATCAGTTCGTGAACGTTTACGCTTATGGCCCCTGCGAAAAGTAAGAAAGGTAACATCACATTTACTAACAACTCACTAAAATCAAATTCTTTCGTTACTTCTGCTACGGTTTCGAATATCTGAGGAAAAATAATTCCAACTATGGTAACAATTATTGACGAGCAAAGTGCCAAAATCATCAAACCAATAGTTTGTGGGAGCTTTAAAAGCCTTATATTAATGAGTGTAAAAACTGCTGCTAAAGTTATCAAAATAGTAGATAATTCAAGAATGCCCATTATCGATAGTTTTTTTAAATATAAGCTAAAAATTTTACAAGTGCATTTCGTGAAGTTTTGAGATGTATTTTCCGATCATGTCGAACTCCAGGTTCACAGAATCTCCTTTTTGGATCATGTGGAAGTTGGTGTGTTCATATGTATAAGGAATAATGGCAACAGAAAAGTTATTTAGCCCTGAGTTTACGACAGTTAGACTGACACCGTTGACACAAATGGAACCTTTTTCTATGGTTATGTTTTTTTGATACTTCCCATACTCGAAATCAAAGAACCAGCTTCCACCCCTGAAATCAACCCCGGTACAAAAACCGACTTGATCTACATGGCCTTGAACAATGTGTCCATCCAAACGATTATTCATTTTCATTGCCCTTTCCAGATTGACTAAATCTCCTTTTTTTAGCTCCCCAAGATTTGACTTTTCCATAGTTTCTTGGATTGCGGTGACCTTGTATCGATCAGCTTTTGTTTCCACTACGGTGAGGCAAACACCGTTATGGGCCAAGCTTTGGTCTATCTTTAATTCTTTGGTCAAACTACTTTCAAGGTTCAAGTGAAGGTTCTCTTGATCTTTTTCAAGATCAACTACTTTCCCAAACCCCTCAATTATTCCAGTAAACATCTGTTAGATTTAATTACATTTGTTAGGTAAAATTAGCAATAAAAGCGACACCAATGTTGGGGAAAATTAAGCTGGGCATTTCTGTAGGAGATCCCAATGGTATTGGGATCGAAATCATCTTAAAAATTTTTGAAGACCGAAGATTATTTGAATTCTTTACCCCCTTGATTTTTGCACCTATAAAACTATTGGAAAATCAAAAAAAACATTTTCAATTCAATTCAAGCCTTACCCTGAGAAAGATCAATCACCGATTGCATAAAGCTCAATTAAATGTATTTGATCTTCCCATGCCGGCTGGGAATTTAGTTTTTGGAGAGGCTTCAAAAACAGCAGGGTTAATTGCTTTCGAGTCGTTAAAGTCAGCTACAACAGCTTTAAAAAAAGATGAGATTGATGCTTTGGTCACTGCGCCAATTAACAAAGATACCATACAATCCAAGGATTTTGACTTTACCGGCCATACCGATTACTTAGCCAAAGAACTTGATGGAAAAAGTTTAATGTTTATGATCTCTGAGTCATTGAAAGTAGCCCTTGTCAGTGATCATATTGCAGTTAAAGAAATTTCTGGTATACTTTCCATTGAATTATTGAGAGAAAAAATCTATTATTTAGAAAGTGCTCTAAAAGAGGATTTTAAAATCAGTCGACCAAGAATTGCCGTTTTGGGTCTTAATCCTCACACAGGGGACAAAGGTGTAATCGGTAAGGAAGACGATGAAATTACCCGTCCATTAATTAAAGAATTATCACAATTAGGCCATTTGGTTTTCGGGCCCTATGCAGCCGACAGTTTTTTTGGCCATCAAACCCACCTCAGATTCGATGCTGTTATGGCAATTTATCACGATCAGGGTCTGATTCCTTTTAAAACTCTAACTTTTGGTACAGGTGTCAATTTTACCGCGGGCCTAAGTAAGGTAAGGACTTCACCTGATCATGGTACTGCTTTTGAAATTGCAGGAAAAGGTTTGGCTGAAACCGAATCATTTAGAAATGCAATGTTTTTAGCCCGAAGAATTTATTTTAATAGACAAGAGAAAAAAAATCTTACCAACATCAGTAAAGTTGAAAAATAAGATAAGAATACTTTAAAAATCTTTTTTTTTGATAAATTTGCAGGCTAAAAGTTGGAAGGATGGGGCAGCTTTCAGAATACTTGATTCCGTTCGTCGGTCTAAAGGAAGGTTTACATTGTTTCGAATTTAAGGTTGACAATACGTTCTTTGAAAGCTTTGATTTTTTAGATTTCCGTGACTCACGGATTCAGGTTAGTTTGGATTTTCAAAAAAAAACAAACCTTTTGGAGCTGAATTTCATAGCAAAAGGTGAAGTTACAGTCCCATGTGATGTCTCCACTGAACTTTTTGATTTGTCAATTGACACCTCATTTAGATTGGTGGTTAAGTTTGGGGCGGAAGAAAACTCTGACAATCATGAGATTTTAATCCTTTCACATGGTTCTCATGAAATTCATGTAGCCCAGTTCATATATGAAATGATTGTGTTGTCGCTGCCACAAAAAAAAGTTCATCCAGGAATTGAAGATGGGACTTTAAAATCAGAGATTTTGGAAAAACTAAATGATTTAAAGCCTCAAGTAAAACCCTCATCAATCGGAACAGATCCAAGGTGGGACAAATTGAAAGACTTATTAAAATAATATATAAAAATTAAAAGCGACAAGAATGGCGCATCCTAAAAGAAAAATATCGAAAACCAGAAGGGATAAAAGAAGAACCCATTTAAAGGCAATCACCCCTCAAATTAGTACTTGTAGTACTACAGGTGAAGCCCACTTGTACCATCGTGCTCATTGGCATGAAGGTAAACTTTACTATAGAGGTAAAGTTCTGATTGACAATAACGAGGAAATCGAAGTATAATTTAGAACAGCAATTACACATAAGCTCTTCTTTTTTTGGAGGGCTCTTTTTGTGTAGAAAGATTTTGATTGCTCTAAAAAACTACTATCTTCACACATAATATTGACAATTCAAAAGGAAGTAATCTACTGATGAATTATATCAATCCAAGCCCCATAAAGGCTGCTATAACTGCAGTAGGCGCTTATGTTCCTGAGGAAAAGCTTACCAACGCTGAATTGGAAAAGATGGTTGATACCAATGATGATTGGATAGTGGTAAGAACGGGGATTAAAGAAAGAAGAATTTTAAAAGATTCATCAAAAGGAACTTCTTTTATGGCTATCAAGGCTGCTGAAGACCTCCTCAGTAAAAGAAATTTAAATCCTAAAGAAATTGATGCTGTCATCCTTGCTTCCATCACCCCGGATATGAATGTTGCTGCTACTGCTGCATACGTGGCTTCGGAAATCGGTGCGACCAATGCCTTTGGCTATGACCTTCAAGCTGCTTGTTCTGGTTTCCTGTATGGAATGTCCAATTCTTCCAATATGATAGCCAGTGGGCGGTATAAAAAAGTATTATTGATAGGAGCAGATAAAATGTCTTCTATAATTGATTACTCAGATAGAACAACATCTATTATTTTTGGGGATGGTGCAGGAGCGGTTCTGTTTGAACCCAGTGAATCCGGTTATGGATTGGAAGACGAGTTTTTGAGATCCGACGGTACTGGAAGGACTTTTCTTAATATAAAAGGTGGAGGATCATTGTTTCCCACTTCAGAGGAAACCCTCAAAAGGGGAATGCATAATCTTTATCAAGATGGCAAAACCGTATTTAAATACGCTGTCTCAGAAATGGCTAATGCCATAGAGCAAATTTTGAAACGCAATGACATTAACCAGGAGAAAATATCTTATTTAGTTCCACATCAGGCCAACAAAAGAATTATTGATGCTATTGCAAAACGTATTGGTTTACCTGACGAGAAAGTCATGTCAAATATTGAATATTATGGAAATACAACTGCGGCAACACTACCGCTTTTATTAAAAGATTACGAATCAAAATTAAGTCCAGGGGATCGATTGGTTTTTGCTGCTTTTGGTGGAGGTTTCACTTGGGGGGCAGCCTATTTAACATGGACATATTAAAATTTTAATTATTTGAATAATGGAAATTAAGGAAATTCAAAATTTAATCAAGTTTGTAGCAAAATCTGGAGCACATGAGGTGAAACTTGAAATGGATAATTTCAAGATCACCATCAAAACCAATGCTGATTCTAATTCTTCAGAAATGCAATCTACAGTGCAAAGTGTGCCAAACATAATGGTGCCTGCGCCACATCAACCCGCAGTTGCAACTGATACTGAACCACCTGCAAAAACTGAAAGCAAGCCTGTCAATGATGAAGTTGACAATCTAATTACAATTAAATCTCCTATGATTGGAACTTTTTACAGAAAACCCTCTCCGGACAAAGATGTATTTATCGAGGTGGGAGATATCGTTAAAGAGGGAGATGTTTTATGTGTGGTTGAAGCCATGAAGCTGTTCAATGAGATAGAATCCGATATAAGTTGTAAGATTATTAAAATTTTGGTCGATGATTCTTCCCCTGTTGAATTTGATCAACCCCTCTTTTTAGTTGAACCGATTTAAATTTTTTTAACAATGTTTAAAAAGATTCTAATTGCCAATCGTGGTGAAATCGCCATGCGACTGATAAGGACTTGTAAAGAGATGGGTATTAAAACAGTTGCTGTTTACTCAACTGCCGACCAAGAAAGTCTTCATGTACGTTTTGCCGATGAGGCAGTTTGTATTGGCCCTCCATCCAGTTCGGAGTCTTATTTGAAAATGGCCAATATCATGGCCGCTGCAGAAATTTGTAATGCCGATGCCATCCATCCGGGTTATGGATTTTTGTCTGAAAATGCTAAATTCTCAAAAATTTGTAAAGAACATAGGATTAAATTTATTGGTGCTTCTTCCGAGATGATTGAAAAAATGGGAGACAAGGCCACTGCAAAGGCAACGATGAAGGCAGCAGGAGTTCCGACCATACCTGGATCCGAAGGTATATTGGAATCTTTTGATCAAGCAAAAAAAATAGCTAAAAAAATAGGATATCCGGTAATGTTAAAAGCTACTGCTGGCGGAGGAGGCAAAGGTATGCGCGCTGTATGGAAAGAAGAAGATCTCAAGAAAGCTTGGGATAGTGCTCGACAAGAAGCCGCTGCATCTTTTGGAAACGATGGTATGTATATGGAAAAACTTATTGAAGAACCACGTCATATTGAAGTTCAAATTGTTGGAGATTCTAATGGCAAAGCCTGTCACTTATCCGAACGCGATTGCTCCATTCAAAGAAGACATCAAAAGTTGACCGAAGAAACCCCATCGCCTTTTATGACCCCAGAGTTGAGAGATGAGATGGGAGCAGCGGCTGTCAAAGCCGCTGAGTTCATCAAATATGAAGGGGCAGGAACCATCGAGTTTTTGGTTGATAAACATCGTAATTTCTACTTTATGGAGATGAACACACGTATCCAAGTGGAGCATCCCATAACAGAACAAGTAATCAACTTTGATTTAATAAGGGAGCAAATTATGGTCGCTGCTGGGATAGCTATATCGGGAGAGAATTATTTACCCGGTATGCACTCAATTGAATGTAGAATCAATGCTGAGGACCCGTTTAATGATTTTAGACCCAGTCCTGGTAAAATATCTACCCTTCACTTTCCGGGTGGGCATGGAGTCAGATTAGACACCCATGTTTATGGAGGCTACATCATACCATCTCACTATGATTCTATGATTGCCAAGTTGATTACAACAGCCCAGACCAGAGAGGAGGCTATCAATAAGATGAGGCGTGCTTTGGATGAGTTCGTAATTGAAGGGATAAAAACCACAATTCCTTTTCATCGTAAACTCATGGATCACCCTGATTATATTTCTGGAAACTATACAACCAAATTTATGGAGATTTTTTCGATAGAGGATTTGTAGCTTTTTTCTTTCCTAATTTTAAATACATAATTTTTCAGTAATGTCAATTTTTACTCTATAATTTGGCATTTCTTTTTTAATTCCTTAAGAGGATATTAAATTATTAGATCAAATTCTCTTTAACAATATACTCAGCAATTTGAATAGTATTTGTAGCAGCTCCTTTTCTAAGGTTGTCTGCAACCACCCAGAGGTTAAGTGTTTTCTTCTGGGATTCATCTTTTCTGATTCTACCTACAAATACCTCGTTTTTACCAGCCGCATAAATTGGCATAGGATAAACATTGTTTTCGGGATTGTCTTGAACAACCACGCCGGGGCTTTCATTTAATAGCTTTCTGATTGTTTCTAATTCGAAATCTTTTTTCAACTGAACATTGATTGACTCACTATGTCCTCCTACCACTGGAATTCTGATTGCAGTAGCAGTAATCCTTATCGATAGATCATCGAGAATCTTATGAGTTTCATTAACCAATTTCATTTCCTCTTTGGTGTAGCCATTGTCCATAAAAACATCACAGTGTGGCAGTGCATTGCGATGGATGGGATAAGGGTAAGCCATTTCGCCTATTTTACTTTTGTATTCATTTTCCAACTGTTGTACTGCCTTGACTCCAGTGCCTGTAATTGACTGATAGGTCGATACCACAATGCGTTTAATTCCGTAATTTTCTTTTAAAGGAGCCAATGCTACCAACATTTGAATGGTAGAGCAGTTGGGATTGGCAATGATTTTGTCTGAAGCGGTTAATTTGTTTGCATTTATCTCTGGGATGATCAATTTTTTGGAGGAGTCCATCCGCCAGGCAGAGGAGTTATCAATCACCACAGTTCCTGAGTCGGCAAACTTTGGCGCCCATTCCAACGATATCGATCCACCAGCAGAGAACAAGGCTATATCGGGTTTGATAGAAACTGCAGTTTCCAAACCAACTACTTCGTGGGATTTACCACCACAAAAGACTTTTTTCCCCACAGATCTTTTTGAAGCTACTGGAATCAATTCCGTATAAGGGAAATTTCTCTCCGACAGAACCTGGAGCATAACCTCTCCAACCATCCCTGTTGCACCTACAACTGCTAATTTCATAAGTTTAAATTGAAATTCATAAACCTGTATATAGTTGTTTTTATCAAGGAATTTATCTTAGTTGTTTAAATCTATTTAATAGGGTTTCATGATTTAAATTACCTGCAAAAATAAGCTTTATGCCTAAGCGCACAACTTCAAAGGTTTTTTTTTCAAAAACTCAACTAACTGTTTGATTTATAACACCATTTATTTAGTTTTTATTACTCTTGTTATTCGGTTTCCCAAAGCTGAAAGTAACTCATAGGAAATGGTTCCAGCATTTTTTGCTAACTTATCTGCTCTTGCTCCCGATCCTATAACCACTACTTCACTTTTTTCGCAACAGGGAATATCTCTAATGTCTACCATGATCATATCCATGCAAACATTGCCCACAACATATGCTTTCTGTCCATTGATCATTACCCAGCTATTACCATGCCCGAATTGTCTTAAGAAACCATCTGCATGTCCAATAGGTAAAACCGCAACACGAGTATTTTTTGTCGCTTTCCATCCACAATTGTAACCAACAGTTTCACCCGAATTAATCTGGTGAATTTGGGTAATTTTTGTTTTAAGTTGAGCAATAGGTTGGAGGGTCTCATTCCACTTAGGGTGGTTGGCAAACCCGTACAATCCTATACCAACTCTTACCCAATCCAAATGATATTCGGGGTAGTTGAATAGCCCCGAGGTATTCAAGAGGTGATAATCGGTCTTTTGCCCTGCTACCCGCTTGTGTTTCATCATTATTTGCTTAAATAGGGAAATTTGCCTCTCTGTCGGTTTGTCTGGTTTTGGAGCTTCTGATTGACCCAGATGAGTATAGACGGACTTTACTTTAAAATAAGATGTTCTTAATTGTTGCAAAACCCAGTCTCCTTCTTCAGGGTGAAACCCAATGCGATTCAAACCTGTGTTGTACTTTATGTGAATGGGGTAAGCTGATTTTTTTTCCTCCTCTAAGGCTGTCTTAAACTTCTTCAAACTCCTTTTACTATATATTACAGGCTCAAGTTCGTGGCGGATAATATCTGTAAAACGTTCTTCTTGCGGATAAAACACTAAAACGGGAGCAGTGATTCCTAATTTTCTCAATTGGATGCCTTCTTCTGTATAGGCGACGGCTAAGGCCTCTGTTCCTAATTCAATTAATTTTTCTGAGATGGGACCACAGATAGCTCCATAGGCATTGGCTTTGATGACCCCTATCATTTTGGTATTGGGACTCAATCTATTTCTCAGAGAATGATAGTTGTATTCTAACTTTTCTATATCAATTTCAAGGAAAGTCAAGATCTTTTCTTTTTAACATTCTTTTTTGGTTCCTTTTTTTTGTCTTTACTTAAAACTTTATGAAACGCTACTCTACTTAGGGGCTCATAACCGTCTTTTTCACCTAAAAGGACCAAATCCTTTTGATCTGATTTTCTATGACTATAATGAGCTAAATTACCAGTTTGAGTACAAATGGCATGGACCTTAGTAACATATTCGGCAGTGGCCATCAATGCAGGCATTGGTCCAAAAGGCTTTCCCTGATAATCCATATCCAGTCCAGCAATAATTACTCGTATCCCTTGATTGGCCAAATTATTGCAAACCTCAACGATCTCATCATCAAAAAACTGAGCTTCATCAATTCCAACAACCTGGCATTCGTTGGCCAAAACGGGAATATTTGCCGCTGCACTTACTGAGGTCGAATGGATCTGATTCGAATCGTGTGAGGTAACCATCTGATCATCGTATCTCCGGTCAATGGCGGGTTTAAAAATTTCAATTTTTTGATTGGCAAACTGAGCGCGTTTTAGACGACGTATCAACTCCTCTGTTTTTCCAGAAAACATTGATCCACAGATCACTTCGATCCTTCCAAATTGTTCTTTATGATTTAAAGGATTTTCTAAAAACATTTTGTAATTTACCGTCAAACAAAGGTATTAAAAACTAAACTTTGCAATACTAAAATTTATGCCCAATAAAATCCATCAACAACTTAAAAAACTTGCCAAAGAAATTCTGGAAATGGAGGAGCCTTATGACTATGAAAAAGTTTATGACGCTACTTTGTTACTTTTAGAAAGCTTGATTTTAATCAAAAACACAAATGGTTTTAATGATAATTTCAGGGGAAACCTAGAAAAAAATTTAAATCAGGTGGGGGATTTTATTAGAGTCAAACCAAGGTCTGAAACAAAACGTGAAAATTCTAATGACATTGAAGATTTGCCCTCCATAGTGGATACTTATAAGGAAATTATTAAAGAAATCCCTGATAAAAAGACTGTTGAGGTGGATTTATTAAAAGAGAACAGGAAAGTCTTGTCTTTCGAACGGAAAAAAGAGACTCCCGTGACTGAAAAAGAGATAAAGAAAAGCTTAAATGATAAATTTTCTAAAGGACTTCAGATAGATTTGAATGACCGATTGGCATTCATCAAACATTTATTTGATCAAAATACAAATGAATATCACCGTGCCATTTCTCAGATTGCTACTCTTCAGACATGGGAGCATGCACAAAAATTTATTTTAGAAATGATCAAGCCAGATTACAATCAATGGGAAGGTAAAGAACAATATGAAATTCGTTTTTTGAAAATTGTAGAGAATAATTTTCAATAGTATTTTCATTTTATGAACGACAAAATGGAAGGGGGGGAACTTTTTTTAGTACCGACACCAATAGGTAATTTGGGGGATATGACCTACAGGGCAGTAGCAACTCTTAAAGTGGTCGATTTAATATTGGCTGAGGACACCCGAAAAAGTAGTAAACTATTGAATCATTATCAAATTAGAACCCCAATGCAAGCTTTCCATATGCACAATGAGCATAGAAAATTAGCTGAGTTTATTTCAAAATTGACTCTTGGAAAGCGCATAGCTATTATCTCTGATGCAGGAACTCCCGGTATTTCCGACCCAGGTTTTCTATTGGTTCGAGAAGCATTGACCCTTAACTTGAAAGTTGCCTGTTTACCTGGGCCTACTGCTTTAATTCCCGCTTTGGTACAAAGTGGTTTGGCTTTAGATCGTTTTGTTTTTGAAGGATTTTTACCTCCCAAAAAGGGTAGAAACAAACGCTTGGAAAACCTTTCTGTCGAAAATCGAACCCTTATTTTTTATGAATCACCTCATAAGCTTCTAAAAACACTTATCCAGTTCTCCGAGATCTTTGGTCTTGACCGGCAGGTCTCCGTCTCTAGGGAGCTTTCAAAAATGTTTGAAGAAACTTTTAGAGGCACATTAGAGCAAGCATTGAATCACTTTAATATTCATTCACCTAAAGGGGAATTTGTCATTTGTGTGTCTGGATCACAAAAGAAATAATTAATATGCACTGGAGCCCCAAACCCCAACCCAATATGGATAAAGTAAAGCAACTTCAGATCGAAATAGGAGTTCCTCATGAAATTGCTTGTCTTTTAATTCAAAGAGGGATTCAAGATTATGAAACCGCTAAATCTTTTTTCAGACCAGAGCTTTCAGACTTTCACGATCCATTCAAGATGTTGGGTATGAAAGAGGCAGTGGATCGTATTTTTCGTGGTATTAATAAGGGTGAAAAAATTATGATTTACGGTGACTATGATGTCGATGGAACTACTGCCGTTGCTTTGGTCTATTCCTTTTTAAAAGAAATCCAATCCGATTGTATTTATTACATCCCTGACCGATATGACGAAGGTTATGGTATATCTATTAAAGGAATCGATTATGCCAAAGCAGAAAATGTAAGTCTGATTATAGCTTTGGATTGCGGAATCAAAGCAGTGGATAAAGTTTCTTATGCTCAAACTCTGGGGATAGATTTTATTATCTGTGACCACCATTTACCTGGAGAAACACTTCCGGAGGCCTATGCTATTTTAAACCCCAAACAAGCTAATTGTTCTTATCCTTTCAAAGACTTATGTGGTTGTGGTATTGGGTTCAAGCTCATCAATGCCCTCACCCTGGAGCGGGGAGGGGCAGTCGATCAAATCATTTCATATATGGATTTGGTCGCTATGGCCATTGCAGCAGATATGGTTCCTATGGTAGGAGAGAACAGAGTACTCACCTATTTTGGGATTCAACAAATTCAAGAAAATCCCCGACTGGGAATTCGTTTTTTCATTAAAGAACTTAAAAGAAAAATTAACGTTTCTGATTTGGTATTTGTAATTGCCCCAAGGATTAATGGAGCTGGGAGGATAAAGCACGGGAGTCATGCCGTTGCTTTACTTTTGTCGGAGGACCCGGATGAGACACTCTCTCGAGCAAGAGCCATAGAGTTCTACAATAGTGAGCGAAAGGAATTAGACCAAAAGATCACTATACAGGCATTGGATCAAATCGAAAAGAATCAAGAGGAGGAACTCAATTCAACGGTTGTTTATCAACCAGACTGGCATAAAGGAGTGCTGGGTATTGTAGCTTCTCGCTTAATTGAAACCTACTACCGACCCACGATTGTTTTTACTGCATCTGGAGAATATTATACCGGTTCTGTTCGCTCCGTCAAAGGATTTGATATCTATCAGATTTTAGAGACCTGCAGGGAACACATTGTTCAATTTGGAGGCCACCGCTACGCAGCTGGGTTAACGATAAGACCCAAGGAATACCTTTCTTTTAAAAAAGCTTTTGAACTGGCTGTGGCTAAAAGTATAAAACCAGAGGAGCGTATTCCCACCAGCTCATATGATCTCGAAATGACATTTGATAAAATCACTCCAAAATTTTACAGGATTATGGCACAAATGGCACCATTTGGACCCGGTAATTTGCGACCTGTATTTTTGACGAAAGACTGTTTGGATGCAGGAGGATCAAAAGTTATAGGTGCAGACCAAAGTCATCTAAAATTAGATGTAACAGATGATTCAACTTCAACCTTACCGGGAATTGGTTTTGGTATGGCAAAT
The DNA here is from genome assembly GCA_913020295.1 of uncultured Flavobacteriaceae bacterium. GTDB lineage: Bacteria > Bacteroidota > Bacteroidia > Flavobacteriales > Flavobacteriaceae > UBA8316. Next base: position 39,247 of record CAJWAA010000008.1, read on the forward strand.
CATATTATTAAAATCAAAAGTAGGGATCCTTTTCAGATTTTGTATACAGTGGACGAAAACGAATTCAGGGGGGATAAGCACTTACAACTCAAACTAAAAGATTTAAGTTTCTCGAACTAGTTTCTGAATCTTTTATAGAATTCGATCAACCCTTGAGTAGAGGGGTCGTGGTGGTCTATCTGTTTTTTATCAAAATCTTGGAGGATATTGTTGGCTAGTTGCTTTCCCAACTCCACACCCCACTGGTCGTAGCTATAGATATTCCAGATGATCCCCTGAACAAAAATTCTATGTTCGTAAAGTGCAATCAGTGAACCCAGGTTAGCAGGGGTGAGCTGTTCAATAAAAAGGGTGTTGGTAGGGCGGTTCCCTTCAAAAACTTTAAAAGGGAGTAGTACCTCGATTTCTTGCGGGGATTTTCCTTGCTGGGTCAGTTCCTCTCTTACGGTCTCAGCATTTTTACCTTGCATTAGTGCTTGTGTTTGCGCGAAAAAATTGGACACCAATTTATCATGATGATCATTACCTTGGTGAAGGGGTTTGGCAAAGCCAATAAAGTCAGCAGGAATCATCTTGGTACCTTGATGCATTAATTGGAAGAATGCGTGTTGGGCGTTAGTTCCGGACGCTCCCCAAATAATATTACCGGTTTGATAATCTACCGGTTTGCCATTTTGGTCGACGCCTTTTCCGTTGCTTTCCATGATGGCTTGTTGAAGATAGGCGGGAAGGTTTCTAAGGTATTGTGAATAGGGAATGATGGCCTCGGTTTCTACTTCCCAAAAGTTATTATACCACACAGTAATCATAGCCAAAATAACGGGCATATTTTCCTTGAAATCAGCAGTGCGAAAATGCTCATCCATTTTTCCCGACCCCAGAAGTAAATCTTCATAATTCTTTGGGCCTATGGATAAACAGATCGATAGTCCTGCACTGCTCCATAAGGAAAAGCGCCCTCCAACCCAATCATTTATTGGGAAGATATTTTTGGCTGCAATTCCAAATTCGGTTACCTTTTCCAAGTTGTTAGAAACAGCAACAAAATGTTGTCTGATGGCAGACGAAGGGGAATAATTCAAAAACCATTTTCTGATGGTATTGGCATTACTAATTGTTTCTTGGGTAGTAAAACTTTTTGACACAATTATAAAAAGTGTTGTTTCCGGATCAATTTTTTTGATCAATTCTTCCACATGATCGCCCTCGACGTTGGAAATAAAAGTCAACCTCAGCTGATTGCTGTAAAACTCAAGTGCTTCGGTTACCATGGCAGGGCCTAAATCCGAACCGCCAATTCCAATATTAACCACGTGTTTAATAGCTTTTCCCGTATGTCCTTTCCAGTTACCAGAGATTACCCTGTCGGCAAAATCATACATTTGTTTTTTGACTTCTTCTATTTTTGGGGTGATGTCCTCACCATCAACCATAATTGAGGAGGGTTTTAGCTGTCTAAGTGCAGTATGAAGGACGGCCCTGTCTTCAGTCTCGTTAATCTTTTTACCTTCAAAATAGGCTTTAATTGCCAGATTGAGTCCGGATTCCTCGGCCACAGCCACAAGAAGATCCAAGGTCTCTTGATCGAGCAGATTTTTTGAGTAATCCACATAAAAAGATTCCCACTGAAGAGAAAGTTTTTTGACGCGATCGGCATCCTCAGAGAAGTAGTCTGTGATCTTTTTTTGAGCGTTTTTTTGGAAGTTGGACTCAAGTAATTTCCATGATTTGAGGGACAATGGGTTATGCTTATTTAATGTCACTATTTGATAAAGCTAAAGCTGAATTAATGTACGTTGATTCCGGGGTGAAAGATATGCAATCGAGTTGGGTTTTCAAATCGACTATGGCATTTAAATAATTAATTTTTAATTCATTGGAAATGGGCTTGGCATCGGGAAGTTTTTGCCTGAATGGGTCTACTTGTCTACCGTTTTTCCAGAATCGATAGCACACATGTGGTCCAGAAGTATAGCCGGTCATGCCAACCCAACCGATGACCTGTCCTTGGGTAACCAATTCCCCTACTTTTACTTTCCGGCGTCTCATGTGGAGGTATTGGGTGCTATAGGTATTGTTGTGTTTGATGGTTACATAGTTTCCATTACCTCTTGTGTAGGAAGATTTGACAACTACCCCATTGGCGGTGGCTAATATAGGGGTTCCCACACTAGCGGCAAAATCTGTACCGCGATGAGGTTTGATACGATTACCATAATAGGCAATTCTGCGTTTGAGATTGTAACGTGAAGTAACAGGACCAAACTTTACAGGCGCCTTGAGAAACGCTCTTCTCAAGTTTTTGGCATTTTCATCGAAATATTCTACGACTCCGTTAAGAGAATCGGGCTGAAACTCGAAAGCATAAAATTCTTTTCCGGCATGTTCGAAAATAGCTGCTTTAATTCGTTCAATACCGATTGATATAGAGTCATCGACAAACTTTTCAGTATAAATAACTTTGAATCGATCTCCTTTATGAAGCCTGTAAAAATCGATATTCCATGCATAGACATCTGCAAGATGATATGTCAATTTGTCATTTAACCCGCTGCTGATCATAGTTTCGTATAGCGAATTTTCGATCAGACCATTTCCCTCCTTGGTCACGATTTTGATGGGCTTTACCACCTTTTTACCATAAATACTGTCTCGGAGTTGAACAACCGTATAACTGTCAATTTGGGGTTCGTAGATAAAGGCTTTGGGGGTTAATATGCTGTCTTTTGAAAATAATAGATTGTATTGCTTTCCAACTAACAGTCGTTTGACACCCACTTTATTTTTAAGAACTTTTAGTATGTGATGTACTTCCGGGTAGTCAATACCATTATCTTCCAGAATAGAGCCAAAAGTATCTCCTCGTCTGATTTTCTTCTTTACAATTCTAAAGTGATTCAAGTCAAAGCCATATTTAACATTTTTTGGTTTAACCTTCTGTTCAGCAGCCTGGGTCTCGATCAATGGAGTTTGTTTTTTGATTTCACAGGAGGGAAACAAAACTACAATTACTAAGAAATTTAATATAGTAAAAACTTTACACAAAATTGTTAGTATATATTTTTATTTAATATAAATTTCTAGCTTTAAATACTGAATACCAATGTATTTAGGAAAAAGTTATTCAAAGATTAATAAACAATCATAGTGTCTAATTGAATTGTATTACAAATGGAGCCACCAAGTTTTTAAATTTTTCCAAGTCAACTTTGATGGAGCCAATCGCTAAATCAGCTTGTAATCGAATGGGAATTTTATTTCCATCGTCCGTGATCCAAAGGGTTACGCTCTCCTTCTCTCTAAAAACTCTTCCGGACTGAACATAGGGCCTGAACTTCATGCATTGGATCTTCCCGAATTTCGTGTTAAGTAATTCCTTTCCCAAAAACTTCATTTTAAAAATATAATTTTCTTTATCAAAAAACATATTGATGCTAAAGGATTCATTTAGCTTCAATTTCTCGCTTGGATAAAATGCTCTAAGGTAATAAAAGGCAGAGATAAGATCTTGAGCACTGTCGGTAATTTTGAAAGTTTCCTGTTTTTTATATTTCAGATCATTGACATGTGCTAGATTTTGGTCATGATCAAAATTGATCTCTAAATTTTTTGTGTAGCCACCTTCATAGATGTCCCGGATAAACCAGTATGGGATAACCTTTTTATTATCAAAATATGTATCATAGTGATCTTCTACCTTAAAAAACCAACGAAGAAGACCTGTTGTTGTACCATATCCTTTGGCATGCAAAACAGGTCTGCCGTTGAGTGTATCATTTGATAGTTCTAATGTAGCATAGCTGGCATTGAAAAAACCATAGTAAATCCTAAATTCAAACCATTCCCCTGTCCTAAAAGGAAGATTTACCTCTGAAGTAGATTCCTCGGTTATTGATTGAGCAAATCCAAATAGGCTTATGTTAGAAACCAAAAGAAGTAACGGTATTTTCCCAATGGACATGATGACAAAATTAACTAATTGAGTGAAAAACCATTATGACGAAGACCGGAAATCAACAAAAAATTAGAGTTCCTGGAGTTTTTGAAAAATTTTGACTCCTTTTACACCACCCAGTAAGCCTGTGATTTCCTTATTTGAAGCAGCTTTAATTCTCTTAAAAGATTTAAACCTTTTGAGTAATTTTTCTTTTGTCTTGGGGCCTATGCCCTCTATCTGATCCAATCGAGATTTTAATGCATTTTTACTACGGATGTTGCGGTGAAGTTTCAACCCAAAGCGGTGCGCCTCATTTCTTAATTGCTGAATAACCTTTAAAGTCTCTGATTTTTTATTCAAATACATTGGAATACTGTCTCCAGGATAATAGATTTCCTCCAACCTTTTGGCGATACCAATGATTGCAATTTGTTCCCTAAGCCCCAGACGATCTAGGCTTTTTACAGCCGAGGAAAGTTGTCCCTTTCCTCCATCAATCACAATCAGTTGAGGAAGTGAATGTCCTTCTTCGGAGAGTCTTTTATAACGGCGGTGGACGACTTCTTCCATGGAGGCAAAATCATCGGGCCCCTCTACGGTTTTGATTTTAAAATGCCGGTAATCCTTTTTGAAAGGTTTGCCATTTCTAAAAACTACACATGCGGCAGTAGGATTTGTTCCTTGTATGTTGGAATTGTCAAAACATTCAATGTGAGTGGGCTCTTCTTTGAGATGTAGATCTGTTTTCAACTGATTCATTAGTCTTTTAATATGTCTTTCTGGATTTACTATTTTCATTTGTTTAAAACGTTCCATTCTAAAAAACTTGGCATTTCTTTGAGACAGGTCAAGAAGTTTTTTTTTCTCACCAAGTTTGGGAATCGTTACTTTGATTTTGGGCCCCAAGCCCACTTCAAAAGGTATGCATATCTCTTTCGATTGAGAATTGAATCGTTGCCGAAGCTCAACAATTGCAATAGGTAAAATTTCAGCTTCAGTCTCTTCCAGTTTTTTTTTGATTTCCAATGTATGGGAGCGGATGATAGAACCAAATGCAACCTGAAAAAAATTCACATAGGCATAGCTTTCGTCCGAAATTATAGAAAATACATCCAAATTAGTAATTTTGGAGTTGACCACAGTGGACTTTGACTGATAATTTTTCAAGGAATCTAATTTAAGTTTAATAGTATTTGCCTCCTCAAATTCCAGGTTACTAGCGTGTTTTTTCATTTGAATTTGAAGCTTATCAATCGATGTTTTAAAATTTCCATTAATCAAATGTCTTATTGAAGTTTTATTATCTTCAAAAAGTTTATGGACTTTATTAATATCATTCTCTTTAGTTAAATGATTTAATTCGTGGTTAAGAAATGGATAAATATCTTTAATTAGTTCAATAAGAGTATAAACTGTTTTCACATTAGGGTATGGACCAAAGTACTCTGAACCGTCTCGAATTAATTTACGAGTACTCACCACTTGAGGAAAAGGATTCTTTTTTATGCAAATCCAAGGATAGGTTTTGTCATCTTTTAAAAGAATATTGTATCGAGGGCGATATTTTTTGATCAGATTGTTTTCAAGTAACAAGGCATCAACCTCCGTGGGAACCACAATATGCTCCATACGGTGAATTTTCTTCACAAGAATTCGGGTTTTGGCATTGTCATGTACCTTGGTAAAATAGGAAGTTACCCTGCGTTTTAAGTTTTTTGCTTTACCCACGTAAATCACTGTATTATTTTTGTCAAAATATTGATAGACTCCAGGATCGCTAGGTATTGTTTTTAACTGAATTGTAATGGGTAGTTGTTCCATAAAAACGAAGTTACGTTTTCTATAAGCATTATAAAAAAACTCTTTCTGATATAGAAGGGTCAAATATGCTTAATTTTACCTTGTTAATCAAAACAATTTGAACACAAAGGAAGTTTTAAGAACTGAATACAAAAAGCGCAGGGATTCATTAACAGAGGAGCAAATTGCTGAATGCAGTATCCAAATTTCTAATCTGAGTTTGAAACTGAATATTTGGGAATACTCTCTTTACCACTTGTTTATGACCACCGAAAAAAATAAAGAAATAGATACTTCCTATTTACTCTCCGTTATACAAGGTAAAGACAAACAGCCTGTAATTCCAAAGATAGTTGATGATGATAGTTTAGAACATTTTCTGCTTAATGATCAAACACCTCTAAAAAATAATCGTTGGGGCATTCCCGAACCGCTTAGTGGAATTACTATCAACCCTAAACAAATAGAAGTGGTTTTTGTTCCTCTTTTGGTCTTTGATCAAGAGGGTCATCGTGTGGGCTATGGAAAGGGTTATTATGACCGTTTTTTGGATCAGTGCTCTGAAAGCACCCTAAAAGTGGGCTTAACTTTTTTTGATCCCGTTACTAAAATTGAGGATATCGAAAACCATGACATTTCTTTGGACTTTGCCCTAACCCCTGAAAGGATTTATGCCTTTTAATTTAAACCGTGGTTAACCTTTTGCCCGAAAATTCTTTTATTGAAAACAATAATAATACCAACCCCTATACTTATGGCTGTGTCGGCAATATTAAAGACATATTGAAAAAAAGTGTAGTTTTCACCACCCACCCAAGGCATCCAATCAGGCCAATTCCAACTCACAAGAGGAAACTGTAACATATCTACTACATGCCCTTGAAATATGGGGGCGTACCCACCACCATCTGGAAGGAGTGTAGCCACCTGTCCGTAACTGTGGGAAAATATAACCCCGTAAAAAACTGAGTCTATGATATTCCCCAAAGCTCCGGCAAAGATCAAACACAGGGCCCAACAAAAAAGATTATTGGATTGTTTTCGAATGTTGTCCAACAACCAATAACCAATTCCTACTATGGCTACCAAACGAAAGATTGTAAGAACAAGTTTTGCCGTTATGTCGGAGAAAAAGGGAAGAATATCATTCAGTTTTGTTCCCATGGCCATTCCTTTGTTCTCCACAAAAAGTAGTTTAAAAAAGCCCCAGTCAATGATCGCATCATTTCCATACACAGATAGCGGGTAATGCAGTTTTATAAAAAACTTAAACGCCTGGTCCGTCAACAGCAAGCTCAATATAATGACTGTAGCTGTAAGCGGGTTGATATTGGAAACCTTAAACTTCAAGTGCGATCTATTTTTGCATATTTTTAGCCTCAATGCTCAAAGTGGCGTGAGGCACTAATAAAAGCCTCTGTTTATTGATCAATTTTCCAGTAATACGACAAACGCCATAGGTCTTGTTTTCGATACGAATCATAGCGTTTTTTAGGTCCCGAATGAACTTTTCTTGACGGATAGCCAATTGTGTATTGGCCTCTTTGGACATTGTTTCTGAGCCTTCCTCAAAAGCCTTAAAAGTGGGTGAGGTGTCTTCTGTTCCATTATTCCCATCATTCATGTAAGCACTTCTCAGAAGTTCCAAATCTGTCTGGGCCTTATTTATCTTTTCTTCGATTAAATTTTTGAAGTTTTCTAACTCCTCGTCCGAATATCGAGCTTTTATTTCTTTAGCCATTTTTAAATTTTTTTAATGGTTATTTGTGTTTTTATATTGTCAAATACAACCTCGGTTCCATCATTCATTTTCTCTGGAAAATCAATTTTTTCTCCAAGAGTTTCAGTTAGTATGTAAGTAATATTATTTTCAATTCTTTGTTTTAAATCAGTATTAGCTAAAAAACTGATTTCAATTTTATCGGTTACTTCCAGTCCGGCATCTTTTCGAATATTTTGAATGCGGTTGACCAACTCTCTCGCAATACCTTCATTTATTAAATCTTCATTCAGTGTAATATCTAAGGCCACCGTTAAACCATTACCATGAGCAACCAGCCAACCCTCAATATCTTTGGAATTAATCTCTACATCACTAAGTTCTAAAATAATATTTTTTTCATTAAGGTTAATGTTTATCTTTTGATCCTGCTCCAAGATTTTTATTTCTGCATCTCCAAATGCATTGATAATAGCAACCACTTGTCCTACATCTTTTCCAAATCGGGGACCCAGTTCTTTAAAGTTGGGTTTGATTTCTTTAACCAAGATATTACTTTCGTCATCAATCAATTCAATAGATTTCACATTGACCTCAGAACACAACTGAGCTTGGATTTTTTCGATTTCGCTTTTTCCCTCGGGACCTTTTACTACAACCATCATAGTTTTCAGAGGCTGTCTGACTTTGATTTGTTCTTTCTTTCTCAGTGAAAGACCAAGAGAGGTAATGTTTCTAGCTATATTAATTCGATTTTCTAAGGCAATATCGATAGTATCAGGATTAACTAAAGGGAAGCTAGACAAATGAACTGATGCAGATTTTTGGTTGGCTGTATTTTCTGTCAAATCTTGATACAAACGGTCACTGTAAAAGGGGGCTACTGGGGCGATCAATTGGGTTAAGGTGAGCAAGCACTCCCAAAGGGTTTGGTAGGCTGCAATTTTATCTTTTTGATATTCACCTTTCCAAAAACGTCTTCGGCACAATCTTACATACCAGTTGCTTAATTTTTCCTGAACGAATTCCGATATGGCTCGGGTCGCTTTGGTAGGCTCATAATCTTGGTAAAAAGCATCAACTTTTTGAATTAAACTGTTCAATTCGGATAAAATCCAGCGGTCCAGTTCAGGACGTTCTTTAAGTGGAATGAAGTCTTCTTCATTTTTATAATTGTCTATATTGGCATATAAGCTGAAGAAGGAATAGGTGTTATGAAGAGTACCAAAAAATTTACGCTGTACTTCGCCTATACCGTCCAAGTCGAATTTGAGATTGTCCCAGGGATTGGCATTGGAAATCATATACCAGCGAGTAGTATCTGCTCCGTATTGTTCAATTGTCTCGAACGGATCCACTGTATTGCCCAAGCGTTTGGACATTTTCTGTCCGTTTTTGTCTAAAACCAGTCCGTTGGAAATTACATTTTTGTATGAGATAGAATCAAAAACTAGCGTGCTGATGGCATGAAGGGTATAGAACCAACCACGGGTTTGATCCACGCCCTCTGCTATATAGTCAGCCGGGAAAGCAATACCTTGATCAATCTTTTCTTTGTTTTCGAATGGATAGTGCCATTGGGCATAGGGCATGGAGCCAGAGTCAAACCAAACATCTATTAAGTCTTTTTCACGTTGCATGGGAGCCCCTAGCGTAGAGGTCAGTACAATCTCATCAACGATGTGCTTGTGGAGGTCGATTTTATCATAGTTCGCTTCACTCATGTCACCCATTTTAAAACCTCCTAACGGATTTGCACTCATGTGACCGTTTTGAATGGATTTTTCGATTTCTTGATATAATTCTTCGACCGATCCAATTACTTTGGTTTCCTCTCCTTCCTCTGTTCTCCATACGGGAAGTGGAATACCCCAAAATCGAGATCTTGAGAGGTTCCAGTCGTTGGCGTTGGCCAACCAGTTGCCAAACCTTCCCTCCCCTGTGGATTTAGGTTTCCAGTTGATTTCTTGATTCAATGCTGTGAGTCTATCTTTTACTTCTGTGATTTTGATAAACCATGAGTCGAGTGGGTAGTAAAGAATGGGTTTGTCTGTTCTCCAGCAGTTGGGATAGGAGTGAACATATTTTTCGACTTTAAATGCGGCATTCTCTTCTTTGAGACGGATGGCGATTTGAACATCACTTGATTTGTCCGGAGCCTTGCCTTCTTCGTAGTATTCCTTTTTCACATACTGTCCTGCTAAACTTCCCATTTCCGGCCTAAACTTTCCCTGTAGATCTACCAGTGGAACTTTGTTGTTGTTTTCGTCCAAAATCAAAAGTGGGGGAACTTCGGGAGTTGCTTCTTTGGCTACTTTCGCGTCATCGGCACCAAAAGTTGGAGAGGTATGGACAATTCCTGTACCATCTTCGGTGGTTACAAAATCTCCCAAAATAACCCGATAAGCATTTTCGGGATGATCAATGGGTTCCGGTGCCTCTTGCCAAATTTTCTCATATCTGATATCAAGGAGGTCTTTACCTTTAATTTCTTTTTCAAGGAAGTATGGAATTTTTTTTGCTCCTTCAGTGTAGTCGCTTAATGAAGATAAAGATGTTACTGCTTTATATTTTCCAGAAAACTGTTTACTGACCAGGGCTTTGGCTAATATTACGCGAATGGGTTGAAAGGTATACTGGTTGAAAGTATGAACTACTACGTAGTCTATTTTTGGACCGACGGTCAATGCGGTATTGGAAGGGAGTGTCCATGGCGTGGTGGTCCATGCCAATAAATAAAGTGGGTTGCTCCCTTTTAGTGAGTCAGGCAATGAATTTTTTATGGTTTTGAACTGAGCGGTTACAGTGGTGTCACTCACCTCTTGATAGGTACCGGGTTGGTTCAACTCGTGAGAACTCAGCCCTGTTCCTGCCTTTGGGGAGTATGGCTGAATGGTATATCCCTTATAAAGAAGTCCTTTTTCATGAATTTGTTTAATCAGCCACCATACGGTTTCCATGTATTTGGAGGTGTAGGTCACATAGGGATCATCTATATCAACCCAATAGCCCATCTTACGGGTCAATTGGTTCCAAACATCGGTATATTTCATCACTGCTTCCTTGCATGCTCTATTGTATTGCTCTATAGAAATAGACTTTCCAATGGCATCTTTGGTAATGCCCAATCCCTTTTCAACCCCCAGCTCCACCGGCAGCCCATGGGTATCCCAGCCTGCTTTTCGTTTTACCAGATAGCCTTTTTGGGTTTTGTAGCGGCAAAAAATGTCTTTGATGGTTCGTGCCATAACATGGTGAATTCCCGGCATTCCATTGGCGGATGGCGGGCCTTCGTAAAAAATATAAGGAGGACGACTTTCTCTTTCGTAAGTGCTTTTCTCAAAAATCCGGTGTTTCTCCCAGAAGTTGAGTATTTCTAAAGAAATTTTCGGTAAATCCAATCCTTTGTACTCTTTGAATACCATGACAGGGTGCATTTATTAAAAATGCGAAATTAAGGATTTTAGGTAAAAAAAAGGAATTTAGATTTTAACCTTCACTCCTAACTGCAAACTCCTCCCCTCAGCAGAGATACCCGAAGCAAAAGTTCTGTAGTGAAGATCAAAAATGTTTTTCAGCCCTACATTAAAAATGAAGGATTTTCTAAACCGAAATTGGGACAAAATAGACCATGTGTTCCATGAAGGCATGCCGAAATATTTATTGATCTCTCCAGTGGCATTAGAATTCACTAAAGGAGTTTCGTTCAGTCCATCTTCTCCGCCCCAACTGTAATCAGCGGGCAGTTTCTGGTCACTGAATTTCCAAATCAGAAAGGTTTTCCAGTTTTTAATTTCATGCGAGAGTGTAAAAGTTCCAAATAGAGGAGCTATAGAAGGCATGGGGCCATAATCAGCGTTTTGATCTGCGGTAGTATAGGTTATTCCACCCGAGATTTCGATCGGATCACTTAATACCCATTTTCCTTGGAGGGAACCCCCATAAATAAATCGGTTTCCCAGGTTTTTATTCGCTTGTGTAAACACTTCCTCTTCATTGTACAGAATAGTATCTTCATCAAGGGTACTGGTGTCAGAAAAAACAATAAAATCAGACCTTACGATGTGTCGAGAAACCAGTGTGGTAAAAGCTCTTAGGTCAATATAATTGATTTTATTAGAACTGGTATATTTAATTCCGGATTCTAATGTATAGGCATATTCGGGTTTTAAGAAAGAATTGGGAACCAATAGAATACCGTTGTTCTCTCTTATTTTTCCTATGTCATCAATGTTGGGATTTCTAAATCCACTAGAAATCAAACTGTTGATTTGCCATTTTTCATCAGGTCTATAAGTCATGGCCAAAGTATAGGTTAAAGCATCAGATTGCAAGTCAACTGTGGTCAGGAGTTTGTCTATTTGAGCAGAGTCATTCCACCGAGCAACGATCTTTGATCCAGTTAGTCTTAATCCCCCATTGATTGTCAAACGATCGTTTGCTTTGTAAATCCAATTTAAATAACCAGCAAAACTGTTGGCACTACTGCCATCACTGGGGTATCGGGATGGGATCATGGTTCGGTTGGTGTAACTGATGATATTCTCCAAATCGAGAACCAAATCAAGGGAGTATCCTTGGGATCGAATTTTGTTGTAAGTCCATTCAAGACCATAGGAAAAGGAATGTCCTTGGGCAATATTTCCATAAAAATCAGCATTAATACTGAAAACATCAACCTTTTCAATCTGGTGGGAACGGGTAAGGCTTCCAAACTTTCGATTGACCCTCGACTCTTCTACATTTTGATAGGCAGCAGTTAGAGTTCCCTTTTTTAACCAATTTTTACCCAAGAAAAATCTGAGTTGTGGGGAGAGAAATAACCTTTTTTGGGGTCCGTAATACCATTCGCTAAAGCGGAGATCTCCATTGCGTTCCTCTGTCAATTTATCGTATCGATCAATGTCAGATGATTCTGAATATTGAACATTGATCTTTAAAATCATCTCGCTGGGAAGGCGAACAAGGAATTTTTGGAAAATGTCGAATTGGTCGTAACCCGTATTCTTTTGAATGTTGGGATTGGAATTACTGACAGGAGTTTCATTGTATTTATCTCGACTGTTGAGGGAGAAGAAAGGGGTCAGTCCCCATTTTGAAAATCCGTGGGATCTATTCTCACCAATTCTGATGTCACCAAAATTAGAATAACTCACACTGGTAAAGCTCCCCCATTTTTTGTAGCTCAAAGAGGTATTCGTATTATTTATTAAAGACTGGTTGGCATAATTGAAAGTAGATGAAAACTCAGATTTTACTGGTGTTTTACTGTTAAGCTTAGGTGATTTGGTATAGTAGTGAATGACTCCACCCAGCGCATCGGAACCATAACCAACAGAGGAAGATCCAAAAGTGACCTCCACCCGATCTATGTTATGAGGGTCGATGGTAATGGCGTTTTGTAGGTGACCTGATCTGTATATAGCGTTGTTCATTCTAACTCCATCGACCACGATCAAAACCCGATTGGCTTCAAATCCCCTCAAAACAGGGCTTCCACCTCCACCTTGAGATTTTTGAACCCTAATATTGGGATTTATTTCCAAAAGGTCTGCCCCGGTTGCCACCACACCAATTTCAATTTCTTTTTGGGAGATAATTCCAACTTGTTCGGCAATTTTGTCTCGGGTGGCTTGGGATCGAGCCACAGAAAGGACCACTTCTTCCAAAATTTCATCTTCCGAGTTTAACGGGATTACTTTTTTACCTTGCAAAACTTCAAGAATTGAAATTGTTAAGGGCTGATACCCAAGCAGACTAAAGTTGATTTGTCCATCACGAGGAAAATCATTGAGTTCGGCTTTACCTAAGTTATTGGTTAGCGCGTTATGATTGCCGTTTTCTGAGAAAATTACCACATTTTCTAGAGGCTCACCGGTTACCCAGTCTTCTACCCAAACTTCTTGACCACTAATACTGTAGTGGAAAGAAAAGGAAGTGATCAGCAAGAGAAAACAATTCTTAGCGAAAGATTTCATGGAGTATTTCTACTGATTTTATTTTTCCAAAACCCTGTAAATGTAAATTAAAATAATCAATCAATACGCTCAACACTTTTACTCTCAGTGAATTGGGTATATTTAAATCATTTAAAGCCTCAAAATTAGTGCCAAGTAATTTTTTAAATGCTATGACCAAGTCTCCTCCAATAACATATTTAGATGGAGATGAAATACAAAAACATCCACTTTCCAAATTAAAAAAATTCTCTTTTAAATCAGATTGATTGGGATAGAATCCTAGATGATGACTGAGATCCATCATAAACTTTAAATGAAAAAGAGGAGAAAACCCTTTTTCCTCTAAATAAATAATATTTTTTTGTATAAAACTGAAAAGCGTTGAATTAGGGGTGCCTTCCTCGGTAATAACTCGTGATATAACCTCAGACAAAAAGAGGGCTACGGTATTTTTTTTGATGTCTGATGGAATTTCAATCAATGGAAATTGGACTCTGGCCTCTTTGATAAAATGAAGCACCTCATTGTTTTCGTTTTTCACATGTGTGATGATATTGATGATACTCAGGGGTTGAAAAAGTGACTTTTTTAGGGGACCCTTTTTGGAGGAGAGTATGCCTTTTAGCATAAAAGATTTTAATCCCAGTTCTTTGCAATAGCAACGGGCTATTAGGCTGGATTCACTGTATTTTAAAGTGCTAATAACAACGGCATCGGTTTCAATTAACATCTTCTTAAGCGGAATTAGACCACCCCTTGAGCGAGCATGGCATCAGCTACTTTTACAAAACCTGCAATATTGGCTCCTTTAACATAATTTACGTACCCCTCTTCTTTACCGTAATACAAACAAGATTGATGAATTTCGGCCATGATGGATTGTAATTTGGCATCTACTTCCTCTCTGGACCAATTGTACCTGAGTGAGTTTTGTGCCATTTCTAAACCTGAAACAGCAACACCACCTGCATTTGAGGCCTTACCGGGGGCATAAAGAATTTTGTGATTGGTGAATTGGTGTATGGCTTCCGGAGTAGAGGGCATATTGGCTCCCTCTCCAACACATACACAGCCATTTTTTATCAATAAATCAGCATCTTTTTCATTCAGTTCATTTTGGGTAGCACAAGGTAGAGCTACCTCGCAGGCAACTTCCCATGGGGTTTTTCCGGCAACGAATTTCGCCTTTGGATATTTTTTGATGTAGGAACTGATACGCTCCCTTTTTATGTTTTTGAGTGTCATTACATGTTTTAATTTTTCCTCGTCTATGCCCTCCGAGTCAAAAATATACCCGGAAGAATCTGACAAGGTCAATACTATACCTCCTAATTGAATGGCTTTCTCGGCAGCGTACTGGGCTACATTTCCACTTCCCGAAATCACTACCTTTTTGCTCTTGAGGCCAGTTCCATTATTTTCCATCATTTTTTGAACAAAATAAACCACTCCATAACCTGTGGCCTCCGGTCTAATAAGCGAACCTCCCCAAGAAATACCTTTTCCTGTCAAAACCCCTGTAAACTCATTTTTCAATCGCTTGTATTGTCCGAACATATAGCCTATTTCTCTACTACCTACTCCGATATCTCCAGCAGGGATATCTCTGTTTGGGCCGATGTGTCTAAACAATTCAGTCATAAAACTTTGGCAAAAACGCATTACTTCAGTGTCAGTTTTTCCTTTGGGATCAAAATCTGAACCTCCTTTTCCTCCACCCATAGGAAGGGTGGTCAAACTGTTTTTAAAGATCTGTTCAAAAGCCAAAAACTTTAAAACACTCAAGTTAACACTGGGATGAAAACGCAATCCTCCCTTATAGGGACCAATGGCGGAATTCATTTCAATTCTGTAACCTCTGTTTACCTGAATTTCTTCTTTATCATCAATCCACGCTACACGAAAGGAGATCACGCGTTCGGGTTCAACCATACGCAAAAGAATATTTTGACCGTAGTAAACATTATTTTTTACGATATAAGGGATAACTGTCTCGGCTACTTCGGTTACTGCCTGCATAAATTCAGGCTCATTTTGATTTCTCTCGTTTACTTCAGCCAGAAAATCCTTGATTATTTTGTCCATGGGATTGATTTTTGATCAATTAAATTTACATTTTTATAGTGGGAATGAATTTAAATTTCAACCAAAAAGTAGTGATATTAAAGTTTCAACTTTAGAAACGGCAATCACTTTAATGAATTCATTTTGTTTGCTAATTTTAGCAAATTTAGAGATAACAATGGTATCAAAACCTAGTTTTGATGCTTCTTGTATGCGTTGTTCGGTTTTAGGTACGGGCCTGATTTCGCCCGATAGCCCCACCTCTGCTGCAAAGCAAAAGTTTTCACAAACAGCCATATCATGATAACTGGATAATATTGCAACGATGACCGCTAGATCAATGGCAGGATCGGCAATAGAAATGCCTCCAGTAATATTGATAAAAACATCTTTGGTACCTAGGGTAAAACCTGCTCTTTTTTCCAAAACAGCTAAAAGCATATTGAGCCTTTTGGTATTGTAGCCAGTAGTGGTTCTTTGAGGAGTACCATATACGGCAGTACTTACCAAAGCTTGAATTTCTATCATCAAGGGGCGAATACCTTCAATAGTTGCAGCGATGGCGTGTCCACTCAATTTTTCATCTTTCTCCGAAATCAAAAGTTCACTGGGGTTGCTAACTGCCCTTAAACCTTTAGATTGCATTTCATAAATTCCGACCTCGGATGTAGCACCAAAGCGATTTTTTTGGGTTCTCAAGATGCGGTAGATGTGATTTCGGTCACCCTCGAAATGTAATACGACATCGACCATATGTTCCAATATCTTGGGGCCTGCAATTTGACCTTCTTTTGTAATATGTCCCACTAAAAAAACAGGCACATGAGTTTCCTTGGCAAATTTGATAAATTCTGCAGTACATTCTTTGATTTGTGACACACTCCCCGGACTACTGTCAATATAGTCGGTTTGCAGGGTTTGGACCGAATCAATAATTACCATCTCAGGAGTTAATTTTTCTATTTGTGAAAAAATATTTTGGGTTTTTGTTTCACTGAGGACAAAACAATGATCTGAGGAGCTATTCATTCGGTCGGAACGGATTTTGATCTGTTGTTGGCTTTCTTCTCCGGACACATAAAGTATTTTACATTTGATGGTCATGGCAATTTGCAACAGCAAAGTTGACTTTCCAATACCAGGCTCGCCTCCTAAAAGCATTAAGGCTCCTGGAATGATCCCCCCTCCCAAGACTCGATTCAATTCGTTGTCTCCAGTATCGATTCTTGATTCTGAAGAAATTTCAATCTGATTGATTTTAAGGGGTTTTGAGATGGTGTTGATCTTTTTTTCACTTTTCCAATCTTTTTTATCCGTTTTTTCCAACACCTCTTCTGTGAGGGTGTTCCATTTTTTGCATGACTTGCATTGGCCTTGCCATTGTGCGTGTTGCGTTCCACAGTTTTGACAAAAGAAAGAGGTTTTAACTTTACTCATGTGGACAATATGAAAAAATCAAAATTATTTATGGCGATTAACCAAAGGTAAAGCAAAAAATGCCATGGCACCAAAAGTTACCACAATAAGCGTCTGGCATGTCCATATTATCCACCCAAAGGCCAAGCTGGATTCATTTGAAACACCATAAGCAACTAATACCAAGGAAACTGAATAGGGGTAAATACCGATACCTCCGTTGGTAGCAGAGATCGAAAGCCCCCCAATGACAAAAGCAGGAATCATTGCATTCATTCCTAGACTTGCTGTCTCAGTAATGGAAAATTTGACTATCCAAAACATCAAAATATACATCATCCAAATAAATAGAGTGTGGGCCACAAAAAATTCCTTATTATTAATTTTTTTTAAGGAAATCATTCCCTCCCAAATACCCTGAAAAAATTTTTTTATTCGATATGTAGAGGGGTGAGTCGATTGGAGGAAAAACACTCTAAAGATTATAAATCCTGAGGCTAAAATAAACAGACTAAGTCCAATTTGAAAAAAGTTTAGCTTTTCAAAATTGAGATTATTTACAATTAAATCATACTGAATTACCAATGCGAATAGGATGCAGACCATTAGTAAGATAAGATCTATCACCCGCTCCGCTATAATAGTGCCAAACCCTTTCTGAAAAGGGATATTTTCATAACGACTCATAGTTGAGGCTCGAAGTAATTCCCCAGATCGGGGAATACCTAAATTTGATAAATAACAGATTAATACGGCCAAAATAGAATTGATGGTTTTTGGATGATAACCTAGTGGTGCCAGGAGATATTTCCATCGTATCGCCCTAGAAATATAGCTTAATATTCCAAAAAACGCAGAAAGGCATACGAAACGATAATCCGCATTTTTGATGTACCTATTGATGTTGAGGCGGTCTTCGGGAGTTGTGTTTTGGTAACTAAGATAAATAAAGAATACCCCTATGGCTAACGGAATCATTTTTTTTGAAAGTGAAAGGATTTTCTTCAATATTTTAATTTAGGCGGTTGGTTTTTTCGTTGGGAAAAATAATGGTGGGCTTAAAATTTTTGGCCTCTTCAAATTCCATTTGTGCATATCCAATAATAATTATGATGTCTCCTTTTTGGGCTTTCCTGGCTGCAGGTCCGTTAAGGGTCACCTCTCCACTGGATCTTTTACCCTCTATGATGTAGGTTTCTAGTCGTTCACCGTTATTAATATTTACTACTTGTACTTTTTCGCCTACTATAAAATTAGCAGCATCGATTAATTCTTTGTCTAAGGTTATACTACCAACGTAACTCAAGTCAGCATCGGTAACCTTAACCCTATGTATTTTCGATTTTATTACTTCTATCAACATTCGCCAAATTTAGTGATTTAAGACATATCCAAATTATCTATTAACCTTATTTTCCCTAGGTAGGCGGCAATAAAACCTCGACCTCGATGACTAAATTTTTCCAAATCAATCTCTTTAAGTGTTTCAGGGTCTGTTATTTTGAAATAATCCAATTTTAACTCACTTTGATTTTCAAAAAAATCAATAACCATGCTTTTAACTTTTTTGTAGGGGACCTTTTTGGTAATGGACTTTGCAAATGTAAGTCCTTCAAATAATTTTGAAGCCAATCTTTTATGATCTGCAGAAAGTAAAATATTCCTTGAACTCATAGCCAGCCCATTACTTTCTCTAATTGTAGGGCATCCAATAACTTTAGTTTTTAACTTCAAGGAACGGGTTATATGACTTATAATCAGAAGCTGTTGAAAATCTTTTTCTCCAAAATAAGCGTGATCTGGGGAGAATGTTTTGAGAAAATGGGTCACTACCGTAGCTACCCCTTGGAAATGTCCTTCTCTTTTTTCTCCTTCCATCACAAGGTCTAATCCACCTAAGTCAAAGTATTCTGATTTCACGATATTACCGTAAACATCATTTGCTTCGGGAACGTAAACAATTATATCATTACTAATTTCTCCTATCAAACGTAGGTCCTCATTGATATTGACGGGATAATCATCTAGGTCGGTTTTGTCGTCAAATTGAGTAGGATTTATAAAAATACTTATTAAAGCCGTTTTATTTTCTTCCACAGCCCTTTCAATCAAAGACAAATGTCCCTGGTGAAGCGCACCCATGGTTGGAACCATTCCAATTGGGCGAGTTTCAAATGATAAATGTTCAACCAAGGATTTAGATGTCCTGAAAACCCTCATTTAGTAAAAAATTAACAGGTGTAAAGATACAGAATTCAACATATTCCGTTAAATTTTTGTAATTTTGCCAAGCTTTACCTACTTGATTATTTATAGAGAGTTTATGAAAGACAAAAAAGTTCTGAATATCTCGTCTGAAGTGGTTCCATATCTCCCACAGACCAATCAAGCGATTAATTCATATAAAATCCCGAAATTCATTAATGATCATGGTGGCCAGACTCGGATTTTTATGCCTCGATACGGACTTATCAACGAGAGAAGACATCAGCTACACGAGGTAATTCGTCTTTCAGGGATGAATTTGGTGATCAACGATGTTGATATGCCTTTGATTATAAAAGTTGCCTCAATACCTAAGGAGAGAATGCAAGTCTATTTTATCGACAATGATGAATATTTCAAAAGACGAGCCGTGTTGAGAAACGAAAATCAAAATCTTTTTGCAGACAATGACGAAAGGATGATTTTTTTTACTAAAGGGGTAATAGAAACGATTAAAAAACTAAATTGGTCTCCTGATATTATCCATTTACACGGTTGGTTCACTTGTCTTTTTCCACTTTATCTTAATACATATTATAAAGATGAACCCATATTTGCTCAAAGTAAAATCGTAACATCGGTTTATGCTAAAGATTTTGAAGGTGTTCTTTCAGACCAATTCTACCAGAAAGTCGCATTTGACAAAATACCAGACGAATTGATTGAACCATTAAAAAATTCTAATTTTGAAAATTTAGAGAAATTGAGTTTAAACTTTTCGGAGGGTTATGTAATTGCAGATGCTGAGGTTCCTGAGTCAATAGAAAAATATTCAAAAGAAAAACAAATCCCTGTTCTAAGCTACCAAGAATCTCAAAACCAAGAAGCTTTAGTTGAATTTTACACTAATCTTATTTTAAAATAACGGATGTATTTTTTGAGGATTTTCATCAATCGTGTGTCTATTCTTTTGTTATTGTCTCTAACGATTTTTTCATGTGATAAAGAATATCACGCTGCTGGCTCTGAAATTTTGCTTTCGACTGCCCTTAAGTCAAAATCCTATGTTGCTCCAGTTTTCTCGTACCAGAAGAAAGTTAATTATTTTCAAACCGATGGACTTCCTTTGGGTCAACTCGGTAAAATTCGCTTAACTGGATTTGGAACTACCGAAGCCAATATTACTTCCAAGTTGGTCATTGCCCAAAACCCAGCTTTTGGTAATTTCACCCAAAAAAGAGAGGATGAGGGAGATGAAAACAATGTTGCTATAATTGATGAAAAAGAAACTGTAACTCAAGTCTATCTCGAAATACCATTTTTTAACAATACAAATGATAAGGATGGTGACGGTGTCATAGATTCTTTAGATATAGATTCTGAGGATCAAGATAGTGATACTGATGGGGATGGGATTAGTGATTTTGACGAGACTCAAAACAATCTTAATCCATTAAGTGATGATAGCGACGGCGATGGTATTTTGGATGGAGACGACCAAGATAACAAGACATATGATCATGAAAACAAAGTCTATGAAATCGATTCGATCTATGGAAATCGTGAAGCTCGTTTTGAACTCAAAGTATATGAACTAAAGTATTTTTTATCTAAATATGACCCTGCTACAGAATTTCAAAAACAAACAAAATATTTCTCTAATACAGACTTTTTTGAGACCGGCTTTTATGGGAAAACACTCCACGATGCCTCTTATCAACTCAATTTTGAAGAGTTACGTTTTAATTATGAACAGGACGATCCCGATACAGAAGACGTTGATGAGCGTGAAACCGTACAAACTCGGTTAACCCCCAGAATTCGTATCCCTTTGGACAAAGACTTTTTTCAAGAAAAAATTCTCAATCAAGAAGGTGAAACTGTTTTTTCTAATGAAGACAATTTTTCTCAGCACCTAAGGGGAATTATTATTAGAGCTGATAATTTCGAGGATGACTTATACATGTTATTGGATATAAGAAATGCAATAATTAGAATTGAATATGAATATGATCAAGTGGACACTAATGGAACTGAAAGTGACACCTCTGATGATGTCACAGAAAAGATGTCAAAAACCTTTCTAATGAATTTTGGCATGCATTTTAATACCATTAAAAACAATAATTTAAATTCCCAAATTGACCAGGAGATTCTTTCCGGTCAAAATAATAAACCTTCTAAACAAATTTACCTAAGCGGAAATGGATTGTTTTCCACATTGAAACTATTCGAGCCAAACGGAGAAGGAAATCAAATATTGAATGACCTCAGAAACAATCAATGGATAATTAATGAGGCTAATTTAGTACTTTATATTGATCAAGATCAGTATAGCTCTCTTGATCAATCTCAATTTCCAGATCGACTTTACCTGTATAGGTTTAACTCCGGAGCTCCACTAACCGATTTTAACATTGACAATTCAGTGAACAATACGGTTAGGAATAGGAACAAATTCATTTATGGAGGAATCTTAGAACTGGATGATGCTAACAAGCCATATCGTTATAAATTTAGGTTAACGGATCATGTAAATAGGCTGATCAGAAAAGATTCCACCAATATATCACTTGGTTTGGTTCCAGCCAACGGCCTTACAGCAATTTATTCAATAAGAGCAGAGACTAACGACCAAGAATTTATTAATTATCCGACCACGGCAATTTTAAATCCAAGGGGAGTCATTCTACATGGTAGTGAAAATAAAACTAATCTGGAGAATGGTGGATTAAAACTTGAGATTTTCTACACTGAGTATTAGTTAAATTAAACTTTTTATACCACTTCTTTTCTTGCTTTTATATTATTATAGCTAATTAATATTATATTTATTTTAACTATAAATTAAATCTATAATTATACGGCAATATTCTTGTATTCTTATTTTTTTTCACTTAATAGAAGTATATTATAATAATAAATTATCATAAATACTTAATTGATAGAAATTGTCTAATATATAAGAAAATTATACATAAAACTGTTACAACCAGTCCTATATTCCAACTTAATAGAATACTAACGCATAGAAAAATAATTTTCCACCAGAAAACAAACAAGATAAATCCAGCACTCATTTTGATTGAACTATAGAAAACTACATCCTTAAATAGTACCAAAATTTTTTTTAGTATGATCAAGGGAGGGAGATTGGGTATGGAAAATAAACCGATTATTAGCTTATGCCATTTTTGTTTTTCAATACTTTTTTTGTGGGGTAGGATTTTTTTCTCAATCCCTTTTTTCATTTCTTTAAAAGACATTTTGGTGTTTGCACTGTGAATCAACTTTTTTCGATCTTCATAATGCTCATCTTTCTCTGGAAGCCATAAACATTTTTTCATATGTAATTCTAAAGACTCTCTGATTGCATTGATCCGCTCGGGTTTTTCACCGTAGTTCTCAGTGAAGGAATTAATAATAATTGCTTCTCCAAAAACCAAATGCAGATCACAAAGTGGATTCCTGTGGTGGCCGTAATTAATCCCTACCGGAACAATGTAAATTGGGTTATCAGAGTTCTCTTGGGCTTCATAAGCTAATCGGCTGCTTCCCTTAGATAAGGGTTTAAGGAAAAACTCATTGTGATGCCCAGCCTCTGAGAACATCATAATCGATTGATTATCAGAAAGTAGTTTCTTACATCGATTAAAAATGGCTTCATTTTTTTTCAGGTTGGTATAGCCATTTCTGATTCTGTATACCGGAAGCATTTTCAATGCATCCATAAACCATTGCATTGGACCACCAAAAATATCACTACGGGTGAGAGATGTTACGGGCCTATCTATGTTACAACCTACAAGTAGTGGGTCCATAAAAGCGCCTTGATGATTAGGAGAAAACAAAACACCCCCATTTTTGGGGATATTTTCCAGGCCATAAATCCTGATTCTTCTGAAATAACAGTTGGTAATAATCCTGATGATATACTTTGTGAAGTAGTAAAATAGCTTCTTCATTGAATAACTGTGGGTAAATTTGAAGATTTAGGCATAAAAATTCACCTTAAAATTCGTCACAATTTATAAAAAATATAAAATTTATAAATCTATCGCATCCAGCGATTTTGTAAAGATTTTGTTATTTTTTTTTATATTGTTATAATTTAGAAATTCAACTTCTCTAAATTAAAGTTGTCACCTCCATTTTCTGGAGACAAAACATAAAAAACCATACAATTATGAGCAAAGATCATCAGTTTGACTTTAAATTTTATGAGTGGGAAAAAAAGTTCCACGACCGCCCTTTTCTGAGACAACCCTTTGGTGATCAATGGGAAGAGTATACATGGGCTGAAGTAGGACAAATGGCTAGAAAATTAGCTTCTGGATTGAAGTCAATGGGCCTAAGGGAAAATGCTCACATTGGGCTTATTTCAAAAAATTGTAGAGAATGGATCATCGCCGATATGGCAATTATGATTGCAGGCTATGTATCAGTTCCTTTTTTTCCTTCACTCAAGGGAGCAGAGTTGGGATATCTGCTTGATTTTGGTGAAGTTGACTTAATATTTGTAGGAAAAATTGAGACTTGGGACGAAATACAAACTCATATTCCTAAAGATTTTCCTATTATCAGGTTCCCCCACTACAAAGGGTGCACTCCCGTAGATAGAGGTGAGGAGTGGTTTGATTTTATCAACCGATACCAACCCATAAAAGATCCTCATATCCCTAAACTCTCTGATTTGTGGACCATTATCTTTACATCGGGTACTACAGGGAATCCCAAAGGCGTTATGCTGTCTTATTTGGCCTTAGATGAAACAAAGATTATTACCGAACAGGTCAACCCTTTGAAGATTGATTTTTCAGGAAATAATGACTTTATATCTTATTTACCCTTGAACCATATTGCTGAGCGAGTTGTGGTAGAGCATGTCTGTCTTAGATTTGGTGGCAGTATATCTTTTGTAGAATCTTTGGACACTTTCGCTACAAACCTTAAAGACATCCAACCCCATGTATTTTTTGCGGCACCTAGGATATGGACTAAATTTCAAATGGGAATTTTAGCAAAAGTTCCTCAGGGAAAATTAGCCACTTTACTTAAAGTACCCTTGGTTTCGGCTTTGATAAAGCGAAAATTAAAAAAGAATCTTGGTTTAAGTCGAGCCAGATCAACAGTATCAGGATCAGCCCCTTTACAATTGTCTATTATAGAATGGTTTAGAAAAATAGATATTTTTATCACCAATGGCTATGGAATGACGGAAAATTGCGCAATTTGCACTCAAGTAGACGGTCGGGATTTCGAAAAGCTAGATTCTGTTGGAAAACCACAATGTGGTGTACAGATCAAAATAGATCAAAATACCGAAGAAATTCTTATGAAAGGCCCATTTGTAATGGATGGTTATTTCAAAAATGAAAAGATGAGCAAATCTACCCTTGTGGACGGTTGGTTGCATACAGGAGATAAAGGTTATTTGGATGAGGACAATTATTTATTTATTACCGGTAGAGTAGCTGACAGTTTTAAAACCTCCAAAGGCAAATTCATTGAACCTTTAACTATAGAAAATCACTTTGGAAACATCAAAGAACTAGAGGAAGTTTGTATTACTGGCTTGGGTTTACCCCAACCCATCGCCTTGGCTCAATTATCAGAAATAGGTAAAGCCCTCCCCAAAGAAGAACTTAAAGTTTTAATGGAAGGAAAATTGCTAGAGATCAACGCTGAATTAGAAAGCTACAAAAAAATTTCTACCCTAATATTGGTAAAAGAACAATGGACGGAACAAAATATGATTTTGGGACCCACTTTAAAGATCAAAAGAGGAAATGTCGAAGAAATGTACTCTAAGAACTACAAGAGCTGGCATGAAGCCCCTCATACTGTTTTATTTGAAAAGTAGTATATTTACCCGAAAAAACCAAACCGGGTATTTGTATCCGAAATATTATTGACCACATTAACTTTAACAATAATTAAATGAAAACAAAAACAATTATTAAAAATTTAAGTTTATTATTTGCAATGCTCATAATAAATATCATGTTTGCTCAGACCAGTATCAGTGGTTCGGTAGTGGATGAGCAAAACAACCCATTACCAGGTGTAAATATTGTTGTTCAAGGATCGAATTTTGGTACTACAGCAGATTTTGATGGGAATTTTACAATTAATATTTCCCAAGAACTACCTTTTTCCGTTGAATTAAGTTATCTAGGTTTTGTAACTCAGGTAATTCAGGTCACTGATAGTTCTCAAGAAATTAATGTATCTATGATAGAAGGTAATGATTTACTCGAAGAAGTAATCATTTCTGCAAATAGAAGAACAGAAAAAATTCAAGACGCTCCCGCTTCAATTTCGTTAATAACTGCGCGTGACATTCAAAATTCCTCCGAAGCTATTGACCCTGTTAGACACCTTATCAATATTCCCGGAGTAACTGTCCAGCAGCAAACAGCTAATACTATGAATATAGAAATGAGAGGAGGTAATGGTTTATTCGGGACAGGGGTTTATCCAATGTTAGATTATAGAAATATTGTAACTCCAGTTGCGAGATCCTTTTTCACCTATCAGGCTGGACTTTCAAACCTTGATTTAGAACGTATTGAGGTAGTAAGAGGAGCAAATTCTGCTTTGTATGGTCCTGGTGTTGAAGCTGGTGTTGTCCATTTTATGACAAAGAAAGCAATTGATTATCCAGGAACAACTGCAGAATTATATGGAGGAAATATGAGTTCAATGGGAGGTGCCGTAAGACATGCTTTTTCCAACGAATCAAAAACATTTGGCTACAAATTAAATGTAAAATACTCAGAAGGTGATGATTTTACTCTAGATCCCGATGAGGATGCTGAACGAATTGCTTCATTCCAAACTACTATTAAACAGCCTGCAATAACAAATAATGTTGTAGATGCTACTCTCCCTGGCAAAGTTCTTTTAAGAAGATCAGACCTTGACCCTGATCTTGACGGTAATCCATTACAACAAGAGTATAGAAATGTTTCTGCAAATGTACATCTTGAATTTAGACCAAATAGCGATACATCTGGTATTATCTCCGGAGGAATTGCTAATGGATCTGGTATTTTTGTCAATGATCAAGGTTTTGGTTTGACTCAAGGTAATGATATGTGGGGCCAAGCAAGATTAACAAAAGGCAACTTTTTCGCTCAGGTTGCTTACACCTACAATGATGGTGGAGCTGAGGATAATCCAACATTTTTATATTCCACGGGGAACCGTGTAGTTTCGGCTCGAGGAGCAACAGAGGCGCTTTTACAATACAATTTTGATATTTCATTTCTAGACACAAATTTTATTGTGGGATTGGATTACAGAAATACGACCTCTGACTCAGAGTATACACTTTATGGAAACAATGAAAATGATTCTGATTATGGAATAATGGGGGGCTATATTCAAGGGACCTCAAGCTTAGGTGAAAAACTAAAACTAACCTACGCACTTAGAAGGGACAAAATGAGTATAATTGATGAATCTGCATTTGCCCCAAGGGTAGCTTTAGTTTACAAAGCAAATGAAAGAAATTCCTTCAGAGTTTCTTTCAGTAGATCAACTACTGGTCCATCTGCCTTAGAATCATTCATTGACTTTCCTGTTGCAACTCTTGCGCCAGGCGTGCTAGATGTTTGGTTAGCTGGTAACATTGAACCTCATATTTTTGACCCCAATGCTCCAATAGAATTGGTTGGACTAGGGACTTCTATACCAAGAAGTTTAACTGGTTTACCAGCCGCCATCCCATACGCTGCTGTAAAAGACCTTGTACTACCTCAGGTATATGATGGTTTAACTAATGCTGGTCAAGGAGCTCTAGTTCCGTTTATAACAGATTTTTTTACTACCTATCAAGGACCATCTGCTCTAATTGGACAACTTGCTCCTTATAATATATTTAACCCATCACAAGCAATGCCTAACTTAGATGATACTGCTAGTGGACAAATAGCATATACCAATGGTTGGGAGGTCGGTTACAAAGGTTTACTGGGTGATAAGCTTTCACTGGCTGTGGATGTTTACACATTTGAAAGGGAAGGTTTCATCGAGTTTACCGGAGTTGGGCCTACATACTCTTTAGTTGGTGGAGATATTCCTAGTACACTTTCACAAGTTGGAGCTGACCTTGTTGCAGATCCAACAATTCAAGCAGTCGTTGGTGGTGCACTGCAGGCCGCCTACACTAATAATGGCCTTCCACTTACTGGCTTATCTGTAGCTCAAGTAACCGGTCTTGGATTAGGCCCTGCTCTGACAGCTGCTGGTTTACTCGCGGGAGATGGCTCTCTACCTTCAGCAGATTTAGCTACTCAAGGTGCTTTGGCGGGTCTCAGTCAGCAAGTAGCTGGTGGCTTCGCAGCCGGAGGTCAAGCTTTCGAGGGTAATATTAATCGACAATATTTTGGTACTGTTGAAAGTAATAGAGCTCCAAACGATGGTGTAACTCACAGCATGGCTGGTTACAGAAATTATCCTGGTGCAAAAAGGAGTCATTGGGGCGCTGATGTTGCTGTGGAGTATTTTGCAAATGACAATTTAACTTTTTGGGGAAACTATTCTTACATCAGTCAAAATGAATGGATCCCAGGAGAAGCTGATGATGATGGTCTTCCTTTCCCATCTTATTTAAATACGCCACTAAATAAATATAGATTGGGGGTTAAATTCTCAAATCAAAGCGGTATAAGAGCTGGACTCGCTTTCCAACATGATGATGCATTCTTTTCTAACTTTGGTCAAGGACTTGGTGGGGACACCCCTGAGAGAAATCTTCTTGATTTTAATGTAGGATTTCCTTTAACTAGCAAAATTGGACTTGATTTACAAGTAACTAATTTAGCTAATGTTGAATATAGAGCTTATCCAGGACTACCTGTTATAAAAAGAAGGGCTATTCTGAAGGCGACTTTTGACTTTTAATCCAATCATTTAATTAACAAAAAAGAGCAACTTAAGTTGCTCTTTTTTTTTTTGGATTTTTTTAAAATTGGATTAAGGTAAAATGTTAGATTTCTGTGGAAATTTTTTGATTTTAATTTATAGCTAAATACTATATTTGCATTCAAACTTATTTAAATGGCAGATTCACTAGGATTAGTATCCCAAATAATAGGACCCGTTGTAGATGTAACTTTTACTGGTAAGGGAAATTCCCTCCCAAAAATATATGATTCCCTTGAAATATCTAAAGCTGACGGTACTAAGTTGGTACTTGAAGTTCAATCTCATATTGGAGAGAATACCGTAAGAACTGTATCCATGGACTCTACAGACGGTTTGAGCCGAGGTACTGAAGCCAAAGCCACAGGAAGCCCAATCCAAATGCCCACAGGCGAGGAGGTCTATGGAAGACTATTTAATGTGATAGGTGATGCCATTGACGGATTGGGAAATCTACCAAAAGAAAATGAAAACGGACTGCCCATTCACCGTCAAGCACCTGCCTTCGAAGATCTTTCTACTTCTACCGAAGTTCTTTTTACTGGTATAAAAGTAATTGATCTTATTGAACCCTATGCTAAAGGAGGAAAAATTGGTTTGTTTGGAGGAGCTGGAGTTGGTAAAACTGTTTTGATTCAGGAATTGATCAACAACATTGCTAAAGGTCATGGGGGGCTCTCGGTATTTGCTGGAGTAGGCGAGAGAACTAGAGAAGGAAATGACCTTTTGCGAGAGATGTTAGAATCAGGTATTATAAAATATGGTGATGACTTTTTAAACTCTATGGAAGAAGGTGGATGGGATTTAACTAAAGTGGATAAGAAAGCCATGCTCGAATCCAAAGCCACATTTGTTTTTGGCCAGATGAATGAGCCTCCTGGAGCAAGAGCTCGTGTAGCCCTTTCAGGATTAACCATCGCTGAATATTTTAGGGATGGTGCCGGAGATGGACAGGGGAAAGATGTACTTTTCTTTGTCGATAATATTTTCCGATTTACGCAAGCTGGTTCAGAGGTTTCGGCCCTTTTGGGACGTATGCCTTCTGCCGTAGGTTATCAGCCCACATTGGCTACCGAAATGGGAGCTATGCAAGAAAGAATTACTTCTACCAAAAAAGGATCCATTACTTCAGTACAAGCGGTATATGTCCCCGCAGATGACTTGACGGATCCAGCACCTGCTACTACCTTTGCCCACTTAGATGCTACTACAGTACTGTCGCGTAAAATTGCTGAGTTGGGAATTTATCCTGCAGTAGACCCATTAGAATCCTCCTCTAGAATTCTAACTGCTGATATTTTAGGAGACGATCATTATAACTGTGCCCAAAGGGTTAAGGAATTGTTACAACGTTATAAGGAGTTACAAGATATCATTGCTATTTTGGGAATGGAGGAACTCTCCGAAGAAGACAAGTTGGCTGTATCAAGAGCCAGAAGGGTGCAACGTTTTCTCTCTCAACCTTTCCATGTAGCCGAACAATTTACCGGAATCCCTGGAGTATTGGTGGACATCAAAGACACCATCAAAGGATTCAATATGATCATGGATGGTGAATTAGATCACTTACCCGAAGCAGCCTTCAACTTAAAGGGAACCATAGAAGATGCCATTGAGGCTGGAGAAAAAATGTTAGCAGAAGTATAATGCACATAGAAATCATTTCCCCCGAAGCCACCCTATTCAGTGGTGAAGTTGAGTCAGTAATTGTTCCAGGATCTTTGGGATCTTTTCAAATGCTCAATAACCATGCACCCATTGTCTCTACCCTCAAAGAGGGAATCGTTAAGATTTCCGGTAAAATGGACTTGGATGATACTTTTAAAGACAAGTTTAAAAAACAAGACGATAATACAACGCTATTTCAGATTAGTTCCGGTACTGTTGAAATGAGGAATAACAAATTGATACTCCTAGCAGATTAATTTGCTCCATCAAAACTTTATTGATCATGAAAAAAAACCGAGTCAAAACACTCCTGTGTCTTTTTTTTGCGATTTGTGGGATCAAAGCCCAAAAAAAAGTAGAGATTGACTCTTTTCAAACGCAAAAACTCGATGAAGTAGTCCTTTCTTCAAACCGTTTGGAAACCCCATTACGTCAAAACTCCAAGACTATACAAATCCTTAATTCAGACCAAATCCGTCAAAGTGGAGTCACCCACGTTGTAGACCTGTTGCAACAAATTGCAGGAGTAGACATTAAAAGAAGGGGAGCAGGATCAACTCAAGCTGATCTCAACATTCGGGGTGGAACTTTTGACCAAACCCTTTTGCTTATTGACGGAATCAAATTAGACGATGCCCAAACCGGACACCATACCCTAAATTTTCTCCCACCTCCTCAAATGGTTGAACGAATCGAAATTATCAAAGGCCCTGCTGCCAGAGTATATGGCCAAAATGCTTTTACAGGTGCCATAAATATAGTAACCAAAAAAGAGATCCCTAAAACATTGACCCTGAATTTGCAACAGGGTAATTATGATCAAACAAATGGTTCGATTTTTTTGGGAAAGCCAGGTGAAAAAACTAGTGTTATGGGATTTTTTTCCAGAAATACCTCAGACGGCTACCGTTACAACACCGACTACAACCAAACTCAATATTTTATTAAATCCACCTTTAACCGGCATAAAACCCCGCTAGATCTTATTGCTACCTTTTCGGGACGAAATTTTGGAGCCAATGGTTTTTATGCCACTCCTTCGGCAAAGGAACAATACGAGGAAACTCAGGCTAGCCTCATTTCATTGTCACAAAGACGAAAGAAAGGAGCCTGGATATTCAAACCTAAAGTTTATTGGCGTAGGGGACAGGACATGTATGAATACATCCGAAATAAACCTGAAATATACCGTAATCTCCATCTCACCAATAAAATAGGGACAGCTTTTGACACTTCTGTAGCTTCGAATTGGGGATTTACGGGAGTCGGAGTTGACATCTCCAAGGTCAGTATCCGTAGTAATAATCTGGGTGATCGAAGTCGAACCATGATGAATTTCTTTTTAGAACATAGATTCTATCTGTTCAATAAAAGTGTAGATATTACCCCTGGCTTGGTTGCAAACTATTTCTCTGACTTTGGAAGTTATAGTTTTCCTGGTATCGACATAGGTTGGCAAATCAGCCCTAAGTTTCGCCTTTATGCAAACTCAGGGGTTACCTTTCGCATCCCGACATTTACTGATCTTTATTATTCAGACAGAACCACTTTAGGTAATGCCAATTTAAAACCCGAAGAAGCTAACTCTAATGAATTAGGGATACGCCTTTTTAACCCCAAAGTTTCTCTCTCTTTGGCCTTTTTTAGTCGTAAGGCCATAAACCTAATAGACTATGTCAAAAACAACCAGGATGAGACTATTCCCTTTAAGGCAGAAAACATACAGCAGGTTAACACCAGTGGAATCGATTTTGAGTTCATACACCTTATTCCTATCAACACCCTAATTCACGAGTTCAAGATCAGTTATTCCTATCTGGAAAACAACTTGAAAAATAGTGGCTTTAATCTTTCCCGATATTCTATCAATAATGACTTAAAACATCATTTTGTGTCTAACTATTACCTGCCGATTAATAAAAATTTCAACACCTTCTTTGTATACAAATACGTGGAAAGAACCTCTGGTGATGCCTACTCAGTGATTGATGTTTCTGCACAATGGACAATCAGTCGATGTCAAATTAGCATTTATTTTAACAATATTTTTAACACGGAGTATTGGGAATCTAATTTGGTTCCTATGCCCAAAGGTAACGGACTTTTGGGACTGAGTTATTCTTTTTGATGTTCCAGTCTTAGGATATTTTCCATAATCAGATCTGTTTCCCAGCCTCTGTAATGCATGGCATTCCAAACCTTTTTCTTTTTAACTGCTAGTGGGCGATATTGATGGGCATTCCAAACTTTTTCTGCTAGAACTTGACCACATTCCCAATAAGCTTTATCAGAAATTTCTTTCATTGCATTTTTGATGTTCCAGTCAGAGATATCTCGTTGTTTTAGTTCCCTGACCAGTCGTCTTTTCCCCCATTTTTTGATGTTGAATTTTCCATGGATAAATTGTTCTGCAAAGCGCGTCTCGTTTAGATAATTTTGCTCTATTAAATGAGAAATAATAGTATCAATTTGTGTTCCGAACACACCCAGTTCATTTAGTTTTTTTGATACTTCTTGATGGCAACGCTCTTGATAGGCACAATAATATTCTAATTTCTTCTGGATTTCAATTAAGAGAATTACTTCATTTGGCATAGTTAAAATTACTAAGTTTTAAAGCTTCAAAAAAATTGCTTGTGCTTATTTCACTCAATTAAAATCTCCAATCTTAAATTATAGTTAAAGGTGATTAAAAAATAAAAAGAGGTAATATAACTAAAGGATCAAATATTGTAAGCCGGCAAATAAGAGAAATTACAAATAGCCAGTACAATAAAGGCATAAAAAAACCGCCCTGATCTCAAGGCGGTTTTCGGTTATTTGGTTCGGAGTAGTCTTCTGTTTTGATCCAAAAAACGAAACTCCAAATAACGATAAGCATCACGGGTTACAATATGCACCCACTTTTTGTGTTTAAGATACCAGTTGGCCCGGATGGAGGGGAAACCGCTGGTTAGGTAGGCAGCGACAAAAGGGTGAAGATGCAAATGCAACTTTTTCCTTTTGTTGTGCCTGTGCTTGACAATTTTGTCAAGTTCTGCGTTGATTTTGTCTATTAGAACAATGGGAGCCTCAACCTCACCATTTTTGTTGGGATTGGGCTCTCGTGTCTTAATACTCATCTCCTGACGGACGCGTTGGCGGGTAATTTGGATCAATCCAAATCGTGAAGGAGGCAGAATTTTGTGTTTAGTTCTGTCACTTTCCATTTCCTTTCGAAGATGTTCAAATAATTTTGTTCGATTTTCGTTGGTATTGAGGTCGATGAAATCAACAACAATAATCCCTCCCATATCTCT
This sequence comes from uncultured Flavobacteriaceae bacterium, assembly GCA_913020295.1. Taxonomy (GTDB): domain Bacteria; phylum Bacteroidota; class Bacteroidia; order Flavobacteriales; family Flavobacteriaceae; genus UBA8316. Next base: position 72,247 of record CAJWAA010000008.1, read on the forward strand.
CAACCTTAATTGTCTTGCAATTTCACTAGCAGCGATCAAATTTACTTCCAAGGCAGTTTGTTCTTGAGATTTGGCCTTGTTAGATCTGTTGCCACTATTCACGTCTATTACATGCAATGCCTCGGTGTGTTCTATGACCAAGTAGGCACCTTTCTGCATGGATACCGTTTTACCAAATGAGGTTTTGATTTGCCTTTCAACTCCAAAATGATCGAAAATGGGTATTGATTTGTTTTTGAAATACTTTACAATGGACGCTTTGTCCGGAGCAATGGTTTCTAAATAATCTTTGATTTCTGACTGCATTTCGGGGTCATCTACGTGGATGCCCGAAAAATCATTGTCAAAAATGTCTCTCAAGATAGAGGAGGATCTATTTATTTCACTGAGAATTTTGGTGGGGTATTGATCCACTTTTACAAATTTCTCACACAAGTTTTTCCATCGGCCCAATAATTGATGTAAATCTGCGTCCAGTTCTTTGACTTTTTGGTCTTTGGCTACCGTTCTAATAATGACACCGAAGCCTTTTGGCCTGATGCTTTTGACGAGTTTTTTTAACCGACTTTTTTCAGCGTTACTTTCAATTTTTTGGGAAATAGAAATGCGATCCGAAAAGGGAATGAGTACCATGAACCTTCCAGCGAGAGACAATTCAGAGCTAACTCTTGGTCCCTTTGTCGAAATGGGCTCCTTAACTATTTGAACAAGGATCTGTTGTTGGGGTTTTAGATAGTCTTGTATAGATCCGTCCTTAGGTATTTCTTTTTCAAAACGAAAATTCTTTAAAGAATAATTTTTGGTTCTACCTGAGCTTACCAGTTTAAAAAATTTTAATAAAGTAGTGAGGTTAGGTCCTAAATCATGATAGTGTAAAAAACCATCTTTTTCGTGGCCTACGCCAACAAAAGCTGCATTTAGACCGGAAATAGGTTTTCTTATCCTGGCTGCATAAATGTCGCCAACAGAAAACTTATTATTATCTACTTCTTTATTGAGCTCAATTAATTTTCCATCCTTGAGCAGTGCAAAATCAACAGCAGAGGAATTCGATCGTATTATCAGTTCTTTATTCACTCTGTTGAATTTAGATACGACACCTTTTTTTGTGTCGATGTTAAACAATAAATATTCAGGATTTTCCTGGTGATACCGACAGGGCGGTATCAAATTTCAATGAACTTCGGATAAATTTTTAAGTGAATTTCCAAACACTATTTTTTCTTGTGGCGGTTCGCTCTTCGACGCTTTTTTCTTTTGTGCGTGGCTACCTTATGCCGCTTTCTTTTTTTACCACTTGGCATTGTTTGACTTTAAGTTAGAATTCATAAATAATTTTTTAAGCAACTTCTACCTTCGATTTTACGCCATTGGTGAAAGTTTTTGCAGGTTTGAAGGCAGGAATATTGTGTGCCGGTATTCTAACAGCTACATTTTTTGAAATATTTCTACCTGTTTTCTCAGCTCTGGTTTTGATAATAAAGCTTCCAAAACCCCGCAAATAGACATTCTCACCACTTTCTAAAGAATTTTTAATCTCTTTCATGAAGTTCTCCACAGTGGCTTGAACATCTGTTTTGTCAATCCCCAGCTGATCGGATATATTGTTTACTATATCAGCTTTTGTCATAATTTTTATTGTGTATTACTATTAATAGTTTAGAGGCTTGCAAATATAAAAATTAAAATTATAATTCATTCAGTCTTACCTTTTTATCTTTACAGATGCTTTTTCCCAAAATTTACTCTTTTTAGTTACAGAATGAGCTTTCAAATAAAATTGTTAGAATGGTTTAAAGAAAACCGCAGACCTTTTCCTTGGCGGAACAAAGCTGAACCTTATAATGTTTGGCTATCAGAAATTATTTTACAGCAGACAAGGGCTGCCCAAGGATTACCCTATTATGAATCTTTTATTTCAAATTTTCCTACAATTGAGAAATTGGCTCGGGCAAAAGAAGACGAAATAATGAGATTATGGGAAGGCTTGGGTTATTATTCAAGAGCTAGAAACCTTCATGCTACTGCCAAAATAATTATAAATCAGTACGGCGGAAAGTTCCCCAAAAATTTCAATCATATCAAAAGTTTAAAAGGGATTGGAGACTACACTGCAAGTGCCATTGCCTCTATTTGTTTTGATCAAGAACAAGCAGTTGTGGATGGCAATGTTTACAGGGTATTGTCAAGAATTTTTGGTATTGATCAACCCATTGATGCTTCAGGATCCCACAAAATTTTCAAAAAAAAAGCCCAACAGTTAATCAAGGGGACCCCTCCAGGGGACTTCAACCAAGCCATGATGGAGTTTGGGGCACTTCAATGTATTCCAAAAAACCCCAATTGCCAAGTTTGTATTTTTAAAAAAGACTGCCTGGCTTTCCAAATTGGAAAAGTAGGCATATTTCCAATTAAAGTCAGAAAAGTGAAAGTAAAAAACCGATTCTTACATTTTTTTGTAATGATAGATAGTTCTAAAAATACACTCCTACAAAAAAGAAAAGAAAAAGGAATTTGGCAAAACTTATATCAATTTCCTTTAATTGAAACTTTTGATAAACAAAAAAAAATTAAAAAAAACCAAATCGATTCTCTATTGGCTAAATATCAGATTACCTCAGATTTTACCATGGAGAAATGGAATGATAGGCCAATATTTCAAAAACTTACGCATCAGCATTTAGAAATTAATTTTTGGATTCTCAAGTTGAAAGACGGTGCCAATTTGAGTACACAAAGTAGTAAGATTCAAGATTATCCTATGCCTAAGGTGCTCCAAAATTTTAGAGACAATTTTTTTATCAACTGATTGTGATTCATTACTTTTGAAATAGTAATCCAAAAATCTTTTATCATGAGTGGTACTTTAAACAAAGTAATGTTAATTGGCCACCTGGGGGATGATGTTAAAATGCATTACTTCGATGGTGGAGGTTGTATAGGAAGATTCCCCCTTGCAACCAACGAGGTATATACTAACAAAACTTCAGGGGAAAAAGTGACCAATACAGACTGGCACAACATAGTGGTCAGGAACAAGGCCGCAGAGATTTGTGAGAAGTACCTTAGCAAAGGAGATAAGATTTACATTGAGGGACGAATCAAAACCAGAAAGTGGCAAGATCAGGATCAAAAAGATCGATATACTACTGAAATCAATTTAGATGAATTTACTTTTTTGACAACTAAAAAGACTGAATCAGAAGGGTTGAACTCCGCCACATCTGCTTCACCACCTAAGGAAGAAAACCCTCCGGAAAGTGATCTTCCGTTTTAATTAAAGTATCAGTTAATTGGATCTCGACCCTTTAAGTATACTAATCATTACCATAGATGTTCAAGGGTCGTTGTTGATCCAGGTCGTTTTTCTTGTATTGCTATTGGTCACTTCAGGGCTAGTTTCTGGTGCTGAGGTAGCTTTCTTTTCTTTAACTAAAGAAATATTGGATTCTGAAAAGGAGAAAAAGTCACGGCAAATGGAGATTATCAAAAAGATGCTTCATAACCCCAAACGTCTTTTAGCTACCATTCTAATCACCAATAATTTTATCAATATTGCTATTGTGTTGCTATTTGCCTCCCTTGGAGAGAACCTTTTTGGCCTAATCGATAATCCTTTTATTGTCCTTTTGATTGAAATAGGGGTCATTACTTTTTTGATTCTCTTTTTTGGAGAGATCCTCCCTAAGGTTTATGCCAACAGAAACGCATTGTCTTTTTCCAAAACAGTAGCTTTCCCCATTTATACAATAGATCGTTATTTTTTATTTTTTCTCACCATTCCTATGAGTAAAATCACTCGATTTATGGAATCTCGTTTGGCACAAAAAAACAATGAATTTTCGATTGACAAACTGTCTCAAGCTCTGGAGTTGACAAATGAGGAGGAAACCACTAAGGAGGAACACAAAATTTTGCAAGGAATCCTAAATTTTGGGAATACTGACACCAAACAAGTCATGTGTCCACGTATCGATGTTTTTTCACTCTCGGAGGAAATGGATATGGAAATCATACTTCCGCTAATCTTGGAAAAAGGATTTTCTAGGGTTCCGGTTTATTCCGAGAATATGGATAACGTAGTTGGAATTTTATATACTAAAGATTTACTGCCACATCTTGAGCAATCCAACTTTAAGTGGCAAATGCTTTTAAAGCCTCCTTTTTATGTTCCCGAAAACAAGAAATTGGATGATCTTTTAAAGGAATTTCAACAAAAAAAAATTCATTTGGCAGTAGTGGTTGATGAATATGGGGGTACTTCTGGAGTAATTACTTTAGAGGATGTGATCGAGGAAATTGTAGGCGATATCAGTGACGAATTTGACGATAATGAATTGACATATTCCAAGTTGGATGATTTTAACTATGTTTTTGATGCCAAAATCAATCTCAAAGATTTTTACAAAGTCATTGATTTGAAGGATGAGGAAATTTTTGAAAAAGCCAAGGGGGAGTCAGAATCCATAGCGGGTTTTCTCCTTGAGATTGCCCAGGCCTTTCCTAAGATAAGTCAAGTCATTAAATTTGAAGGATACCAGTTTGTCATTGAATCCGTCGATCGAAAAAGAATTAAAAGAATTAAGGTTATTTTACCTTCCTCCCCATGAGATTAACTATATATAACTTAGCTTTTTCAATGTTTATGATTCTACTATTGTTAAGTTGTGAAAGTGTCAAACAGCCCAAACCCAAAGCACAACTGCTCCTCCAGTATCCCCAGCCAAAATATAAATCAGCACCCAATATTTTCCCGTTTGACTTCGAATACAACGATTGGGCACAATTGAAAAGAACTACAAATACTACTCCAGATCTATATTATCCCAAAATGAAAGCTACCCTATATTTGTCTTATGAGAAGGTGGAGAACAATATAAATTCTCTTTTGAACGACGCTTATCAGCTTCCCGGAAAGCACATGGTCAAAGCTGAGGAAATTCCCGAAAGAGTCTTTATGGCACCTGATAAAAGGGTCTATGGGACACTTTTTACAGTGGTTGGAAATGCAGCATCTCAACTGCAGTTTTTTCTAACAGATTCTTCTAATCACTTTCTGATGGGTTCACTCTATTTTTACTCACGACCCAATTATGATTCTATAATGCCTGCAGCCAAATATGTGGAGCGAGATGTAATGCACTTGATGGAAACCCTTAGCTGGAAAGATTAATCCAATAGTTGAAGATTTTTGACTGTATAGGCCTTACCCGTGTTCAGCACAACTTGCTTAACTTCATTGGCTGACAAGATATTTGCATCAAAGATTAAAGTGGCTTTTTTGGTCTCAAAATCTACTTTAGCTTCTTTGATACCTTCAGTCTGGTTAAGGTTTTTTTCAATTATTGCTGCACAACCCACAGCACAAACCATTCCTTCGATGTTCATAGCCAATGACCGAGCCTCATGGAAAAAGGTTTCAACGGTCTCTACAACTCTTGTTTCTACTATAACCGTTTTTGGAGCTTTATTATTTTTACATGCACAAAAAATTGACAGTCCGATCAATGGAAATAAGAAATTTATTTTTTTCACGCAATAAAGATAATATTAAATAAGAAAATGATCAGAATGTTTTGGGTTAATGGATGACTTCTTTTTTGGGTAAAAAAAAAGTTTTTTAAAGGAGGTGGTATTTTAATCGAATAAACTATCGGGCATAGGTTCGTTAAGGATGATGGATTTGACCTGAAAATCTATTTTTTGTGGGCCCATGTCTTGTCTCACTATGTGGGGGAAGCGTATCCCCTCTACTGTCTTATAATCACTAAAGGAGGTGATGGAAGATTGAATTTGCCCCTGTGTTTCGATGGTTTCTATGGTTTGTAGTTTAAGAAAATCCTCTGTAGAATAAAAAACGATTTTACTGTCAGACCATTTGATTTCATAGGCGTCAATTCCATCAACAGACACGATCCCTTGCAGCAAAATTTGATCAGAGTCGATTTCCAATTCCGGGAATATGGCAGCATCATTTAGGGCATTTTCCAACTCCGCGCCTTTCATTTCTTTTTTTTGTCCCTGCATTTCGTTATAACCTTTCGTGGCATTTATAACGGTTTTTTGTATCATATTACCCATTATACTGACCTCTAAACGCATTTGATTTTTGGCAGTTTGTCGGTTGGAGACCTGTAAGGTCATGCCCTGCATGCTGGCTTCCGAGATCGATGATTTGGTTTTTATTGCTTGCAATTTGTCTTTACCACCGATGGACTCAATATACCCTTCCATTACACTTTTGGCAGTCAAACCTTCCGGTAAGGGTTTGGAAAATTCGGGTCGGACTGTGGCATTGCCATATTTATCATAATAGTTGACCTTTAACTGATTACCATTGAATTCTATTTTTTCCAATGGAGTCAAAATATCCCTTCCTTTACCGGTAACCACCACCCGCATTGAATTGAGGTTAAAGTATTTTTTGGAGACTCTAGAAATGTCTTCTTTTGTTACCTTTTGTATATTTTTTAAAAGGTTGTTATAGAAATTGGGCGGCAAATTTTGTGTCTTAGTGTTGTAAGCAAAATTGGCAATGTTTTCAGGATCTTCCATAGATCGGATAAGTGAACCTGCATATTTTTCTTTGACCAGTTTGAGTTCTTCATTTGTGACCATTTCTTTATTCATACGGTCAATTTCGTATAATAATTCTACCACAGCACTGTCAGTTACGGTATTACGAACCGCGGTAAAAGCCCGAAATTGTGATTTGGTTTTGTGGTTGACATTAAAACGAGAATAGGATCCATAGGTATAACCTTTATCTTCTCTTAGGTTTAGGAATAGCCGGGCTTCACCACCACCTCCCAAGATCTGATTGGCAATGGTCAGAGCGAAGTAATCAGGGTTTTTTCTATCGATATTTGCAGTACTTAATACAGAAATTTCTGATTGAACGGCATTGGGCATTTCCACAAATGCGATTTGGGTTTGGGCTACGTTTTCCGGTGCGGGAAACGATGAGGGGGTAATACTTCCCTTAGCCCATTTGCCAAAGTATTTTTGGGTTAGCTTTTTTGCGGTTTCAAAATTAATATCTCCTACTATCGTAATAAAAGCATCTTGAGCGTGAAAGTTTTTTTGATACAATTTATCCATATCATCCATCGATATCCTGTTTACACTTTCTTGTGAAACGTATTCACCATAGGGATGATCTTTGCCGTAAGAGAGAAAGTTTTCTACCCTGCGAGCTGCAGTTTTCACATTTTTTTCACTGGATTTCAAACCTTCTATTACTTTATCAACTTCTTTTTTGAACTCCTCTTCAACAAAATCCGGGTTTAGTATAGCATCAGCCATCATTTCAAAAACCCTGGGGAAGTAGCGTTTTAAGGCGTTTGCATAGCCACCTTGAGCGTTAAGGCTAAGGCGGGCTCCCATAAAATCAACTTCCTCCTCAAAATCGTCTTTTGGGGTGTTTTTGGATCCTTTTCCCATCATTTTGCTCAATAGTCCTGACAAGCCCGCTTTTTCTCCCTCTACATAAAGGGGGTTGTCTATACGAAGTGAAACAGAGACCTGGGGTAATTTATGATTTTCAACTACCATTAGTGTAAGTCCGTTGTCAAAGCGGTATTCTTTCGGTGTTCCAAAATTAATTTCCGGAGCAGGGCCAGCTTGGGGTTGAACGGATCGGTCAATTTGTGATTGTAAAGTGCTGAAAAAGCCAACGTAAATAAATAATGTAAGGGCTTTTTTCATTTTTCTTCTTTTTGGGCTTTAGGTAAATAGTGTAGCTCCAATCGCTGGTTGGGATTGAGATATTTTTGTGCCACATTACGAATTTCTTCCTTGGTAATGGACTTGTAAATGTCTAGCTCTTTGTTGATAAGGTTAGTGTCTCCATTGTAAAAAACGTAGTATTCTGCCAATGAATTTGCAATACCTTCAATAGTTGAATTAGAATTGACAAATTCGGATTCAAATTGATTTTGAAGTTTTTGGTAATCTTTTTCGGAGATAAGTTCTTTTTGAATTTTGGTGAGTTCCTCATCAATTTCAGTGATCAAATTTTCCAGTTTGGTTTCACCTAAAGGTAAACTCAAGATCACATAAGTACTGTAATCTTCATTATTCATATTGAAAGCTGTGACTTCAAGTGACATTTTTTGGTCATCCACCAATTTTTTATAAAGTTTGGAACTTTTGCCTTGACTAAGGTAGGTCGAAATTACATCCAGCACACGGGCATCTCTGGAATTTCGCCCCGGTGTTCTGTAGGCCAAAAAAATTGCGGGTATTTGAATGTTGGGGTCAAATGCTTCTGCCCTAATAGTTTTGGTAATGGGGGATTCTTTAGGAAAGTCTCTTTTAATATTGGTGCCTTTAGGAATTGGTCCAAAATATTCTTCAATCCATTTTTTGGTCTGGGCAACGTTAATATCTCCTGCAACAGTAAGAGTGGCATTGTTGGGGATGTAAAATTTTTTATTGAAGGCCATAAACTCTTTTAGGGTTGCAGCATCCAAATGTTCCATTTTTCCAATGCTTGTTCTGCTGTATGGATGTAGTTTATATAAATATGATTTGACCTCTTCATTCCATTTTCCATAAGGCCTGTTGTCATAACGCATTCGTTTTTCCTCTTTGACCACCTCGTTTTGGGTGTCTACTCCAGTCTGATCTATAATGGGATGGAGCATGCGTTCAGATTCCATCCAAAGACCCAGTTTAAGATTGTTGGAGGGGAAATTTTCGTAATAATAAGTAAAATCATTGGTGGTATAGGCGTTATTGGAGCCTCCGTTACCCGTGACTATACTGAACCATTTTCCTTTTGGAATGTTTTTGGTACCTTCAAACAGAAGGTGTTCGAAGAAATGCGCAAAACCCGTTCTTTCGGGGTTTTCATCTTTGGAACCTACATGATAGAGTACAGAGGTTGTGACTATAGGAACTGAGTTGTCTTGATGCAAAATTACATGAAGACCGTTTTCGAGATCGTATTCTTCAAATGCTACTTTTTGTCCGTAAAAGAGTTGACAGCCAACCCATAATATTGTAAGTATGCTAAGGTTAAGTTTTTTCATAAAATAATTCAGGTTAAATTTAATTCAATTTAACAAATTATATGTTAAGAGTGTTAAAACTAAATTATTTGAAATCAGATAACCTCGGGAAGTCATCAAGAATTGCAATTAAAAAAAAATTCCTTTTAACACGAGTGCTCTTGATTATTAGTTTGGTTATTGGATGTGTACCTAACTTCGAAAAAGATCAAAATGTCTTGACCCAATTGCTCAATAATAGCAAGGATTCTTTAATTCAAAAAATATACTCAAATAGAGCTATACACGAAATTCAAATCCTTTACACACAGATTATAAGGGATACAGAAGGTAATCCTAGTTTTAAAGAATTTAGTTATCAAGAAAATCCCAAACGTTATTTTTATCCAGCGAGTACTGTCAAGCTTCCAGTAGCGATTTTGGCTTTGGAAAAATTAAGAAGACTTCGAAGGCAAGGGATTGAGATCACTCCTGATTCACCTTTTGAGATTCTCGATGATAATCATAATACTCTATCAGTTATGGACAGTACCCATCCCGATGGGAAGCTCACCATTTCTCATTTAATCAAAAAATTATTTTTAGTGAGTGACAATCCGTCATACAATTATCTTTTTGATTTTTTAGGTCGAGATAGTATCAATGAAAGTCTTGCTAAAAAAAGAATCCATGATTTTCAGGTTTTCCATAAGTTTTCTGATTCGACAAACAACAATAAAAGCCCTGAGTATGTGTTTTACTCAGAGGACAGTAAAGAGATTTATCGTCAGCCATCGAGGGCGTATAAAATAGATTTAAAAAAAAATGATTTTATTGGAGTACTTAAGGGAAAAGGCTTTATTGAGGAAGGAGTATTGATCAAAGATCCAATGGATTTTTCAAAAAAGAATTACGCCTCTCTTAGCGCATTGAATCAAATTCTAAAAAGGTTGATTTTTCCGAATCAATTCCCAAAACAAGAGGTTTTTGATCTTAACTCAGAGGATTATGAGTTTATAAGATTCTGGATGAGTAGAACACCTGCCGAAGTTAATGTCCCTCTCTACGATAGAGATCATTATTATGACAGTTATTGCAAATTTTTGATGTATGGAGATACAAGAGGGGAAATGTCCAATCGAATACGAATATACAATAAAGTTGGTTTGGCCTATGGTACTTTGACAGATGTGGCTTATATAAAAGATGATTTGGGAGTGGAGTTTCTTTTGGCAGCAACAATTTTGGTTAATCGAAACCAAATATTCAATGATGGAGAATATGAATATGAGGATTTGGGGATTCCTTTTCTTGGTGCTCTGGGCAGAGCTGTTTACGAATACGAGATACTAAGGCGGGGAATTAAAAAAAGATAAATACCTTAAAAAAACTGTTTGTTTTCAGAAAGAAATGATTAAATATCAATGAATTAACTTAAATTTAATGGCGTGAAACATAAACTTTTTTTCTTTTTACTGATACAACTATTTATTTGTCAAACACTATTTGGTCAAGTATTTTCCTACAAAACCCTAGAAAATGGCCAGGACATTCACCACAGAATATTAATGGATGAGGAGTATTATGTAGAAACTCAGTTTACTACCAAGCCTAATCAATTCATAAAAACCATAGGGGGTTTTTATAAAAAAGAGGGAAACCTACTTAGAGTTAACTTAGAGTTCAATTCCAATTTTTCACAGGACAGTCTTAAACATATTTTGATCGAGAAACAGGAAGGATGGGAAAAAATTTCTAAAAAAACCCTACCCCTTCAGGGGAAGTGGTTGATGGCAGGGCGAATCAATGGTGAGGAAAAGCGAAGAAGAGATACCAATCGCCCAAGAAAAACGATGAAAATTCTGTTGGGGGGCTATTTCCAGTGGATTGCGTATGACACAAAGAGATTTTCCTTTTATGGAGCTGGAGGTGGAACTTACAGGGCAACAGCGGGCACTTACACAGAAAATATAGATTATTTTTCCAGGGATAATAATAAAGTGGGCATTTCATTAGGGTTTGAATATGTAAAAAAAGGGACAGATTGGTTTCACAAGGGATTCAGCAGTAAGGGAGACCCTTTACACGAAATATGGACATTCAGAACTCCTTAGCCATTGCGAATTTTTAACCATATCCCCTTAGCTTTCCCATGGATTGTAATTTCAGCTTCTTGCTTAGCGCTATTCTATCCCCCCATTTTCACATGGTTTTCTGGGAATTTGATAACCTTAGGCCTGGGGGGTATTATGTTGGGTATGGGTTTAACCTTGCGATTGGAAGATTTTATTCAGGTCACCCGTACACCAAAGTGGGTAATGACGGGATTGTTTTTACAGTTTACGGTCATGCCTTTTTTTGGATGGCTATTGGGAAAGGTTTTTGATCTAACCCCTTTTTTTGCTGTAGGATTGATTTTAGTATCTAGTTGTCCAGGTGGAACCGCATCTAATGTGATCGTGTTTTTGTCTCGATCTAATTTGGCACTATCGGTTACAATGACAGCCATCTCGACCATGGCGGCCATAGTGTTGACTCCTTTGTTGACCAGCAGTCTTTCGGGCAATAAGATAGAGGTAGACGCTATGGGATTATTTTACAGTACCCTTAAGGTGGTTTTGGTTCCTGTTGTTTTGGGTGTATTTCTTAATAACCGATTACCACGTTACACTAAAAAGATTCAATTTTACGCTCCATCAGTAGCGGTAATTCTTATCACATTAATTGTTGCCAGTATCATTGGTCAGGGAAAAGAAATCATTTTAGATTCAGGGTTATCATTGATTTTTTCCATAATGATCCTTCATCTGTCAGGATTCTTTTTTGGTTATTTTTTGAGTAAAATTTTGTTAAAAAACGATTCGGTCAGTAAAACTATTTCTGTAGAGGTTGGAATGCAAAATTCTGGCTTGGGAGTGGTTTTGGCCAAGGAAAATTTCATCAATCCCGCAGTAGCTATTCCAGCTGCCATTTCTAGCCTAGTTCATTCTCTTTACGGAAGTATTTTTGTGGCCATTTTCAGCAGATCTGCAAATTCTTACAATAATAAAGACAAATAAAACCTCAAAGAAGATTTCATTTTATATTAGGAATTTATAACTAAACAAAAATAATCCATGAAAAAAGTTCAATACAGTCGTCGGCAGTTTACTTCCGAATTGTTAGGAAGTGCGATTTGCATAGGTCTTTCTCCGATCCTATTTGCACAACAAACATTAGTCTCAGATAGCGAAATAGATTGGTATGATGTAAAAGAAATTGGGGTAGAGGGAAAAGCGTGGACTGAGACTATAAGATATTTTGACCGTTTGCCTGCGAAAGCGAGGACAATGGTTAGGGAGCCAGTATGGAATCTCTCCCGCCATTCAGCCGGTATGTGTATGCGTTTTGTTTCGGATTCTTCTAATATATATGTCCGATACAGTCTCTATTTGGAACGATTGGCTATGTCACATATGCCTGCTACAGGAGTGAGCGGCTTGGATTTGTACGCTGGTGATGATATTGGAGTGGACCGTTGGGTGGGAGTCGTAAGACCCGAAAAACAGCAGATAGAAACCTCGATAGCCGAAAATCTCCGCCCAGGTTCCAGACAATATACGCTTTATTTGCCTCTATTTAATGGATTAGATTCATTGGAGGTTGGTGTACTTAAAGGAGAATCTTTTGAGCCCTTAGTTCCACGCAAAGAGAAACCCATTCTTTTTTATGGAACTTCGATCATGCATGGCGCCTGTGCCTCTCGACCTGGTATGGCTTTTCCATCTATTTTGGGCAGAAGGTTAAGGCGGCCGACTATCAACTTGGGATTCTCTGGTAATGGTCGTATGGAGGGTGAGGTCGCTAACTTATTGGCCGAATTAGACCCCTCTCTTTATGTAATTGATTGTCTTCCCAATATGAACGAAATTACTATTTCAGAGCGAGCTATTCCATTGGTTAAAAAATTAAGGGAAGCAAACAACAAAACACCCATATTGTTAGTAGAGGATCGAAATTTCACCAATACCTCATTTTTTCCCCAAAGAAAATCTCATCATCAAAAGAGCCGAGCAGCTCTCAAAAAAGCTTATGCCGAACTGAGTGATGCAGGTGTTGGAAACTTGTATTACATGGATGGAGATCACCTATTGGGTAACGATGGAGAGGCAGCTACTGACGGCTCTCATCCCAGCGATCTAGGAATGGTCCGTTATGCCGACGCCTACGAACCTGTATTGAGGTCCATACTTAAGTAATTTTAAAGTAAAATGATTAATTTTAACAGATGAGTTTTAAGGTTTAGATTGATTTCAACCTGAAATCATTGTAAAGTGTAAATGTGTAAAAAAAATATTAGTAACAATTATTCATAGGTATCATATAAAACCTCAAAAATATAGACATGATAAAAAAAACAACTTGGCGTCCTTTGCCTAAATTTTTGACTATCAAGGAAAGTAAAATTGAGGGCTTGGGGGTTTTTGCCAAAAGGGATTTGTCCAAAGGTTTTGACTTGGGTATTTCACATATTTTCGACGAACGTTTCCCAGATGGATATATTCGATTGCCGTTGGGGGGATTTATCAATCATCATGAGATTCCTAATTGTAGAGCCATTATAGCAGAGGAAGACAAAGAAATGGGAAAGATGAGACACATACGTATTGAAGCAATAGAATCTATTGTTAAGGGTCAAGAAATTACCATTAAGTACATCATCAATAAATTAGATAATCCAAATTGGGAGTTTGAATACGAAATTTCACAATAATTATCTTTTCTATTCACAAAAAAAACCCGCTAAGTTTTACTCAAACTTTCACGGGTCAAACCAATTAAACAAACAAAAATGTTCTTATTATAAGCACTTATAAAGTTAAAACGCGAGTTGTTAAAGAATTGGTAAAGAGAGGTTAAATGGAAGTTAAAATCTACTCAAAAAGATGAACTTTTTTTAACGATAAATTTAATTAAAGAATGAATGAAGTTCTGGAATTAAGTTTTAAAAACTTTTAAAGACGATTTTACGCACTTTTTTAAAGTTTCCTTTTTTAAGAAAAAACATATAAAAAATTTAAATAATCCTTTAATAAATAATAATTAGTAAGAAATTAAGCTTTTAAAAAAATCAACCCACTTTTTTTTATATAGTTCAGGTTTTAGCATTTTATAGAGTTCCAAAACGTTTGCAGGATCTTTTGCGATCTTGCGATGATCTTTGTAATTAATTTTATCGGGAAAAAACATTTGAAGATTTACTGCCATACTTTTATTTGGAATTTCAGTATGCCAGCCCACGGGATCGATTAATGGAGAAAAAATCGCAAAGGTGGGCTTATTAAGTCCTTTGGCAATATTAATGGCTCCTCCCTCATTACCAACTACTGCAACACAATGGTAAGCTGTGGTCATATAATCCCTCAAAGAATTTGGGGTTAAGGATTTCACCACCGCCTTTTGAGTGGTAGGGCCAAGATGCTCAATCAGTTTGTTAATTTGATCTTTTTGATCGGGACGGTAATTTAGTATGAATGGAAGCTTTGTTGTTTGATGGGCAGTATCCATCAATTGAGCCATATACTCAAATGGGTAGGTTTTATTTTCACTGCTGCCCAAGGCAGAGACCATGATGGCTTGATTTCCCTTGCCCAAGACAGAGTCTAAACGCACTCTGGTGCTTCTAATTTCCTCTGGGGTAAGATATATTTCAACTTCACTGTTTTTTGGGAAATCCCCTATAATAGGCTCTAACAACTGAAGCCTGTTTTTGATTGACAATTGAAGTTTACCCTCTAGAGTTTTCTTTCTTACGATGGATTGATTGTAAACAATAGAGGAGTAGAATTTTTTATAACCAATTTTGTGTCTCGCAGGGGTAAACAAACAAATCAGTAAGCTTTCCAGTTTGCCATAGGCATCAATGACGTAATCATACCTTTTTTTTCTCAACTGATTTAAAAACTTCAAAAGCCCCAATTTATCATTTGCAAAACTGTCTTCAAAAACTATAATCTTATCGATGTATGGATTGTTTCGAATTACATCCAAAGTGTGACGATTGGCAACAAAATCAATATTGGCATTTGGATTCCACAACCTTAGATTTTTACATAGCAAGCTACAGATCAGAACATCTCCGATCATTTTATGTTGGAGGATCAATATTTTGACCATCTAATAGTTTTCTGATAAAACTTTTGAGAACTCATGCTTCTGGTAGTTTGTTCAAATTATTATAGATATGTTTTTACATATCTTAAATAAAAATATCAACGTTGATACTTGATAACTTAAATCTAGACTTCTGATTAGTGTTATCATAAATGACTACCTCAAAGTTAGTACATTAGATAAAAAATTCCTCATTTCGGATTTATTATAGTTAAAATAGATTAAGATATGTTTGTAGATAGAATAAGTTTACAGAGGCATCCAAATATAGAGGTTTGTGAAAGGAAATTATTGAATACCAATTTTTAAAAATCTTATTTTTAAATATCGTTATGGTAATATTAACCAAAAAAAAGATCCACTCTTTATTCTCTAGATTTTTTTGCTTATTCTTGAATTACTTTATCTACTAATTTTGAGTTCATTTTGTTTTTTTAATACTGTAAACGAATGGGGAGGAGGAGAACGCTGGCACTTGGACATGGCGCTTCATCTTAGGTCCAAGGGGCACTTCGTTATGGTCATAACATATCCAGAAGCTGTTTTGGGTAAATGTGCCCGTAAAGAGGGCATAAAAGTCTTCGACATTGCTTTGAAAAATTTGAGTGTTTTTAATCCTTTTGTTTTAAGAAAATTGGTAAATGTATATAAAGCAAACATGGTGGATACTGTAGTTTTAAATCTTTCTCGAGATTTAAAATGTGGTGGAATTTCTGCTCAGATGGCAGGGGTAAAAAATATTATTTTCAGGCGTGGAAGTGATCGTAGTGTCAGGAATTATTTTATAAACCGTTATTTATATCAAAAGGTGGTAACGGGAATATTAACCAATTCACAGGCGACCAAAAAAGCCATTTTATCTAATGGTATTTCTTTGGTTAATCCAGATAAAATAACTGTCATCCCCAACGGTATTGATACTCAAAAATTTTTGAATAAGGACTTTCAAGCTCTACAGCCTAAACAAAAATCCTCCATTGTATTGGGTGCATTGGGAAGGTTGGAGCCACAAAAAAATTTTAAGTTTTTGGTCCCCGTGGCCTTAGAATTAAAAAAAAGGGGTGTTCCTTTTCAATTTTTAATCGGAGGAAAAGGTTCCCAAGAGACAAGACTTAAATCGCTAGTTGATGAAAATGATCTGACGGATGTATTTCATTTTTTGGGCTTTTTAGATAATCCCAAGGACTTACTGATGTCCTCTGATGTCTTTCTTTTGCCTTCTTTATGGGAGGGTTTTGGATATGTCATTGTTGAGGCTTCTTTGAGTGAACTTCCCGTTATTGCATTTGATGTAAGTAGTAATGGTGAGGTGATCAATGAAGCTACCGGATATTTGACACCATCTCAAGATGTTGAAGCATTTTGTGATAAAATTATTTATTTATACGACCATCCGGAGGAACGCAGTCTCATGGGGAAATCGGGCAAAGCCTTTGTTATAAAGCATTTTGAATCTACCAAAATATTTGAAAGGATTGAAGCTTATTTGATGGGTTTGGATTAAAGTCGGATTTTATATAGCATGGGGTAACTATCAACCTCACCTTCACTGGTTATCCAAAAGGTATTTTGATCGATGATTTTAATGGCTTCTATTTGTTTTCCATCTAGAGGTAATTTAAATTTTTTCATTTTTAATTGGTCTAGATTTTCCATATCAAATGAACTTAAGGTGTACAGAAATTGTTCCCTAGATCGATTATAGCCTACCAATGCGACCAAATTTGTTGGCCTGTGATAATCGGCTCCTGTAATCAAAGATTGAACATCAAAAGATTTTTTGGGGTTTATGTTATAATCTCCTTGGGTTTTAGGAATTGAATACAATTCTGTGGCATTGGCCACTCTATTTTTAGAAAATAAGATCAATTCATTTGTGGTGGCTATAAGTGCTTCTGCATCAAAAGGATGTTTTCCTCTTTTATCAAAATTTAGTTGTTTACCATAGTTAAATTTTATTTTTCCAACTTTTTTAAAATCATTTTTGGGGTCAACTATTAAGATGTTGAGGTTCTGTCTTTTTCCTTTATTGTTTCCGCTATCTGATATGTAAATGTAATTTTTATCTTGTGTAATGTCTTCCCAGTCAATATTTTCTGCTCCCATAATGCTGTATTCCTTTAATATAATTCCTGCTTCATTAAATGCATATAAGGAGGGATTTCCCCCAGAATCATTGTGTGTTAGGAAAGCATCTTTAAAAAACTCTAAACCAGAAGTTTCCAAAATTTGTTTGGGGAGTTGGGTCTTATATATTATTGTTTGAGCAGTAATCTTTAAACTGTTTTTTGGCCCTAAAAAAAACAGTAAAAGGCTAAGTAAATAAAAAAAGGCTTTCAAAAATTCTATTGTGTTTGGATCTTAAAATTTAAGTATTTTTTTTTGCCAATAATTCCATTGAGTAATTCGAATGGAAGTTCTAGGAAAGTTTTTGTTTCTAGTGTTTTGATGTCTATGTTTTTCTCACTGTACGGATCAATTTTGAAAATGGTACCATCTTGATGGAAAGTAAAGGGTCCGGTATATCTTAGGTGGAGGATATTGGCGGAGTGATTTTTCAAAACGACTTTTGCGATCAATTCGTCTTCTTCGTAGGTTGGGTGGGAGGCACTGAGATTTGCTTTAACCACCTCAAAAAGATGTTCTTCCTTTCCGATCATTAGTTCCTTGAACCAAACCATTGTTTTTCCCTCAAAGAGCGCATTTTTGACTTCTTCGGGACTATTATTTTTGGATATAACAAATGTCATGGGCCTGTGACCACCATGAGGGATATCAAAATCCCAAGCGGTCAATTTGTGAATATCTGAAGTTCCCACCATGGTAAGGTTGTTTTCTAATGCGATTTCAATGGCTTCCTCAGAGAGTGTTGTGAAGTTGACCACCTCGATCCCGTGAAGTAGTTTTCTTTCAATGAGTTCTATATGCATAGGATCAAGTTTAGCTATTCCGTCTTTACGTTGGGCTTCCCAATTGGGGTGATTCCAAAAAACAAATCCGTTTTGACGATTGGCCTCTATGATACCGGCAGTAGGGTCATCAGGGAAAAAAAGCTTATTGGCATCCTTAATAAATACTGCATTGATATGTCCGGGGGGCATGGATCTTGTGATTTCTGCACCTCTGATCACCGTAAGTTTTGATTTTTCGGCTGCTCCCTCGGCAATATCATAGGATCGATTTCTATCGGGATTGGGAAGATCTTTACGGTGGGGCTGATACTCCAAATGATCTGTAATAGAGATCAAATCCAGTCCTTCTTTAAGCGCCTCTTCTACTCTTATGTTGGGCCAAACAGATCCATCGGAGAAGGTAGTGTGGATGTGTAGATCTGTACTAACAATTGATTGACCCGTAGGGGCCAAAAAAAGAGGTTGATCCTGTGCGCAAATCCACAATGGAGATATTAAAATCAACAAGAGAAATGCTCTAGAAATAATTTTTACAATAGTATATATTTTTTTATTTATTAAAATCATAGAAAAGGGTTTTGCATTAAGGTGTCTAAAACTTCTATGTTATCATTTTCCATTATGTCTGAATCTCTTGAATTTATTTATATACCTCTTCATAACAACTGTTGAATTCTTCTTTTTGAGAAATAATCATTTTTTTTTGAATACTGTATTTATTTACATTACAAATTTTGTAATAATCGATTTCGATTTTCATTCATTAATTTTTACTCTAATCAACACAATTATCAACTAAATTAAAAACAATATCATCTTTAGGATTTATTGAAAACATGTTTTTAACAAACGGCTGGCCTTAACGACCAAAGTCATCTTGAAGTCTTACTATGTCCTCCTCGTTGGAGGGGTTATTGGGATCGGTATGTTGCCAGATTTCAGCAACCATTGATTGTTTCTGTAAGCCAATAAGTCGGTGTCGCTCTCCTTGGTTAAGCCTTACTTGATCCCCTTCATTTAGTGTTAAAATGGGTTTTTCATCATTATCATTGGATCGGATAATGCCAACGGTTCCTTGATAAACGCGCCAAATTTCAGCCCTTCGGTGGTGATATTGCCATGAGAGTCTTGAGTTTGGATTAACAATAAGTACTTTAGGGCTGAGTTTCCCACCAATTTTTAGTCTATCAATGGGGATACCATCAAAAAATTGATTGGCAAATTTTTGCGCTTGGGCTTCATCGATGACCAAGAAGCCTCCCCAAGGACGTTCAAAATCGTAATCCACTATTTGGTATCCAAAAGATTCTATATGTTTTTTGACTTTAATGAATTGATTGGACTGATTCATGTGATAACAAAACAACAGGAATAGCAAATTGCTATTCCTGTTTAGATAGGATATTTGATTTAAAACATTAAATGGGAAGTTCCCAACCTTTTCGGTATTTTTTGCTCACAAAGGCATTGGCTTCCTCTAGATTTTTGATTTTCATGTTTTCGCCATCCCAAATTAGTTTTTTTCTACCGTAATATTTAATGATTTTTCTACCGTTTTTTCGAGTTCCAACGTCCTTTCTTAGATCTCTACTGCGAAGGGCGAGGTTACCCATAATGACTGTTTCAGTGAATGGTCCTGAATAATCAAATGAAGAAGTTAAATTTTTATATTCGGTGCTATTGTATCCGGCTTTGCATGCTTCGGTCCAAGCTGCAGCATGAACATCATTTACATTAGGTTGTTTACTTGTATCAAAAACTACGGGATCCTCACCTTTGATGTATAAGGTCGGATTGTTGGCATAAATTTCTGAAGTAATCACCCCTTTAGCTCCTAGCATCATGATACCACTTGAGTTACCCAAGTCGTAATTCATGATGAATTCATCTTGTATTTCCTCAGGAATAGTGGGTGTGAGTCCTCCGTCCATCCATATCAGTTTGATCCCATCTTTGTTGTGTGGAGAGTTTTTGTATTCGAGAGTAACCATTGATGAAATGGGACATCCCTCTGGAGTATATTCTGGAGTCCACATTTTCTTAAATACGTTGGTTGCTGTACATTCTACACTACTGGGGTAGCCCAACTTTAATGTTTTGTATGGTGCGTCCAGGGTATGGCATCCAATATCACCTAGTGCACCGGTTCCATATTCCCAAAAGCCTCTCCAATCGAATGGGTGCAATCCAGGGGAGTAGGGCTTTGATTGGGCAGTTCCCAACCATAAATCCCAGTTCAATGAATCAGGTTTTTTGGCCACATTTGCACTAGGATGGTTCACTCCTTGCGGCCATACGGGGCGATTAGTCCAAGCATATATAGTGTGAACTTTTCCAATTTTATTTTTATCAATCCATTCTTGAATTTTGGGAACTCCAATACTGGATCCACCTTGGTTACCCATTTGGGTAACAACTTTATTTTTTTCTGCGGTTTTTGCTAGAAGTCTTGCTTCGGCAATAGTATGTGTTAGGGGTTTTTGTACGTATACATGAATCCCCCTGTTCATGCAATCATATGCAATTTTTGCATGATTGTGATCAGGAGTAGAGATGGTTAGTGCATCAATATGCTTTTCTTTATCTAACATTTCTCTGTAGTCAATGTACTTATTAACATCGGCATGAGCAGTATATGCACTTTTGGCACTTGCGGGATCAACGTCGCAAAGGGCAACGACTCTGTTTTTTCCATCTTGGTAGGCATTTCTAATGTCGGATGTTCCTTTTCCACCTGATCCAATAGCTGCTAACCCCAGTTGGTCGCTTGGAGCAGTATAACCTTCACCACCAAGAACGTGCCGAGGAACAATGAATACGCCCGTACCTATCATACCTGTTTTTTTGATAAAATTTCTGCGTGATTTGGATTGTTTTTTGTGCATTTTTTTTATTTTACAGTTGTAGTAAATGTAGTTAAGTTTTTTAATTATTACAAAATTGTTTTTTTTGATTTAGAGAGATATATCCCGTTTCCAGGGGAGAAAGTCAAACTGTCTGTTTTGCGACGCTTTTGTGACTCTTTTACCACTGGCAACTTTTATAATATAATCGAGTAGATCATCAGAAAGTTCGTCCAGTGATTGGTCTCCCTGTATGATAGACCCAGTATTGAAATCAATGATATCTTTCATTTTGTGATATACGGATGTATTTGAGGATACTTTGATGACTGGAGCAATTGGGTTGCCTGTTGGGGTTCCAAGCCCCGTGGTAAATATTATCAGGTTGGCGCCCGATCCAGCCATTGCAGTAGTACTTTCCACATCGTTTCCTGGGGTACAAAGTAGGTTTAACCCATGATTGTTTAAATATTCTCCATAGTCCAATACATCGACTATTGGGGAACTACCACCTTTTTTGGCAGCACCGGCTGATTTCATGGCATCGGTGATGAGTCCGTCTTTAATGTTTCCTGGTGAGGGGTTGGTACTGAAATCAGTTCCTGAGGCAATCACTTTGCTCTCATAGGATTGCATAAGGTTGATGAATTTTTCAGCTTTTGTAACATCAACGCAGCGGTCAACCAACTCTTGCTCAACTCCCCTTAGTTCTGGAAATTCTGAAAGTATGGCACTTCCTCCCGATGCGATATGCTTATCCATTGTGACTCCTAAAGTAGGGTTGGCAGAGATGCCTGAAAAACCGTCAGAACCTCCGCACTCTAATCCAATAGTTAGTTTGGAAAGGGGTGTTTTTTTTCTATAGACCTCATTGGCTTTTTTTATTTCTACTAGGGATTCTTTGATTATTTTTTGAATTAAGCTTTCACTGTTTCCCTCCTGTTGCTGGTCAAATACCAGTAGGGGTTTATCAAAGTTTTTGTTGATTATTTTAAGCTGTTCAAGGAATAGTTCGACTTGTAAGTTTTGACAACCTAAACTCAGAACGGATGCTCCTGCCACATTAGGATTATTGATATAACCCGCTAAAAGTTTTCCTAGCATTGTGGCATCGGCTCTTGTACCTCCACAACCTGCATTGTGGGTAATGAATCTTACTTCAACATTGGGAAATGGATTAATGGTTTCAGGGACTTGGACGGTATCTGTTTTTCCATGAATCAGAGTTCTTAAGAAATGTTGGTGTTTAGATAATTTGTCGGGATAGAATTCTCGTTCGAATATGGTTTTGAGAAGTTCTACGTTTTTGTTTTCGCAAAAAACAAGAGGAAAAAAAAGCCAGATGTTTTGGGTTCCAACGGTCCCATCTTTACGAGGGTATCCCATAAAATATTTTTCATTTTTGTTCTGGTTTTGGGATACTATTTTTCCAACGTTATCGAAGCTGATATCATTATTGAAAGCATTGTCCATATTGTTTGTAGTCAGAGCAGCACCTTTTGGAATTTCTTGGTTGGCAATGCCAACTTTCACACCGTACATCATCAGTAGGCCCCCTTTTTTCATGGGTTTTTGTGTGAATTTATGTTTTTGTTGAATATCTTCCACTAAGGTGATTTGCTCCTTCTCAATTTCAATTACTTCCCCTTTTTTAAGATTTTCAAGGGCAACAATCATGTTGTCTTGTGGATTGATTTTAATGGCTTTACTCATTACTGAAGGTTTTGAAAAATACTATGTGCGTCGCTTATTTTGTCTTGGGATATTATTGTATTCAGGGCTTGGGTAAGACTGTCTTTTAGGGGGCTAATCTGGGCTAAGTTTTGACCCCATAAGGCCGTGTTTGAAAGGGCTTCTAAAACTACTTTTTCGATATTATTATCTTTCCAAAGTTGATTAAAAAAAGTGATGTTTTTAGGATCATCTTTTATTGAGTAGGTATGTTTTGAAACTTCTTTACCATAGAAATATATAAGTGCAGCCATGGCAAAGGTGAGATTTTTTGGAACTTTTCCTTCTTTTTTGAAATATGAAAGTAAACTGGGCAACACTCTAACCTTGAATTTTGAGATAGAATTTAAAGAAATAGATTCCAATTGATGAATAATGAAAGGATTGGAAAAACGTTCCAAAACAGAATGGGCGTAATTTTCTAATTCCTTTTTATCAAAATCTACACTTGGAATGATTTCATTGAAAAGTGTTTGAAACAGGAAAGTTTTTAAAAAATTGTCTTTGAGAGATTCAGATACAGTCGAGGTTCCGTTTAGTAATCCAACAGGCACAAGCGTGGTGTGGCTACCATTTAGAATTCTCACTTTTCGAGTTCTATAGACGCCTAGGTCAGGAACAATTTTAACATCTATATTTTTTAATTGATTTACGGGAAAAATATCGAGTAGTTTAGTATTTCCCTCAATAACCCAAAGGAAAAAGGGTTCACAGGTAACTATTAGTTGGTCATCGAAGGGGAGATTTTTTTGGTAAAATTCCACATCGTTTTTGGGAAAACCAGGCACGATCCTATCGACCAAGGTATTGTAAAAATGGTTTTGTTGAATCCATAATTGGAAATTGTCATCTAATTCCCAGATATCGCATAGTTCCAATATGATTTCTTTTAGTTTGTCCCCATTTTTTTCAATTAGTTCGCAAGGTATGATGTGAAGTATCTTAGAATGATCGCCATTGAATGTTTTGTATCTGTGATAGAGTAACTGAGTAAGTTTACCTGGGAATGAAAGTGCTGGCGTGTTATTGAATTGATCTTTATGATCTAGCATAATTCCAGCCTCGGTAGTATTTGAAAAAACAAAAGTTAAATTTTCATTTTCTGCAAGTTTTAAGAAATTACTGAATTCTTGGTAAGGGTTAACCATCTGGTCAATACAGTTGATCTGCTGCCCCAATCTTATATTTTCACCTGCCATCACTCCTTCTTGAAACAGATGATATTTTCCATTTTGGTTTTTTAGCTGTTCTATCATCCCGTTTGGAAGGGGTTGTACGATGTTTACTTTACCTGAAAAAGATGTTTTCTCGTTGAGGGTTTGCAGACAAAAATCTACAAAAGCTCTGAGAAAATTACCTTCACCGAATTGGAGACTGTCTGTAGTCTTGTTTTTCATTCTTGTCTTTAGTAGTCTTGAATTTTTGTATGATTGTATCGAACATCAATTTACTAACTTTGTAAAAATTGGCCATGAAAATTATCACGACAATTTTAATTATTTTATTTACCCTTTCATGTAACAGTGAGCAGGAGTGTGAGATTATAAGGGATAAAGACGAGGTAAATGGAAACTATTATTTTTATTTTCGCTCAAATTTTCTTCCAAACTCTCAAGCCAATAATATTGGGGGAACTGGTTTTGCTTCTCAATATGCATCTGGAAAGGTTTCTAAAGAAGAATATGACAAATATGCTGTAGGGGATGAGTATTGTTTCTAGAGTGAAATCTTTCTTATGAGAATTCAGAGGGACTTACTCCAGTGAACTTTTTGAAATTCTTATAGAACGTTATCCTGGAATCAAAAAAGCATTTATTTGACAAAGATTCTATAGTTTGATTCTTTAAAAACCCCTGTCTGATCAGTTCTATCGAATGAGAGATTTTAAGTAAATTAAAATATTCATGGAGCGAGAGTTTACAATGATATTTGAAAAGTATTTTTAAATGAGTATTTGGAATATTTAGTTTATTGGATAATGATTTTGAGTCTTTGTCCTCAGTGCCTAAAAAACTAAAGTCCTGTTCAAGTATTTTCGTCTTGTATATGAGCTCTGGGACTATTGTTTTTAATTTTTTGTATAAACTCAACTCTTTGGTCTCTAATTTAATTATTGATTTATAACTCCATGGATCGTACAATTTTGTTCTAATCGAAAGCTGATTTAGCATATAATTTCTACCAAAAATAATTATCGGATTAAAAAATAAATATACTAATGCAATAATCCACGCTATTGAAGTTCCTCTGTAAAATTTTGATAGAGAAATATCAGATTTATTTAAATCCCAATAGATAACCATGTAATTTAAAAAAAACATTATTAGGGTAACATTTGAAAAAATTAGAATTAACCATCTAAAATTTATCCTATTCAATGAGTATTTCATTAATGAGCTCTTATAATACTTTATTATCACCGATAGAATAATAACCCAGTAAAGAAGGGAATAAAGAAAAAATATGACTCTACTTATTTGATCTGGGATAATTTCAACTTTTTTTAATAAGATTAAAAAAACGGGAGGTAATAGGTGACTAATGTCTTTTAATGAGGTTCTTTTTTTATTAATTGATTCCTTAAAAAAGTATAAGAATAGCGGAATGAAAATTAAAGCAAAAAAAGGAAATTCTTCAAAAGGTGATTTAGATTCTAATAATTTAAGATTTGACGTAGAACTCTGAAATCTCTGAATTCCAACAAACAAGATAATTATGACAAACGGTATATTAATTCTTCTATTATACTTAAACGAACCAATCATCATAATAAAGATTAGCAAACACAGGAAGGAAACAAAAAGAGAAATTAAATCAAGTATCATGTTTCAAAAATATAATATTTGTTTCATATATTGATTTACAATTAATTATGTACTTCAAAAATACTGCATATTAAGCCTATATATATTACTTTTTTATTGTCTTTTTAAGGATTTTATTATTCACCAAAAATTTTGATATAAAACCGCCATTTTCGATACAAATCAAGCCATGTAAAATGCAGAGAATTTATTACTCTTTTTTACTATCATTTTTATTTCTGAGCGCTTTTAGTCAGTCAGATTTTTATTGGGTAGGTGGTAGTGGTAATTGGTCAAATTACTCTTCTCATTGGGCTACATCTTCAGGTGGAAATATTTTTCATACAACTACACCAGGATCTGAAGACAAAGTAATTTTTGATAATAATTCTTTTAGTAACGAAAATCAGACTGTCACTCTAGATGCAGACAACGAAAGCGTTGGAGATATCTCCTGGTTTGGAGTGAGTAATAATCCAACTTTTAATATGAGTGGAAAAACATTGATGATATATGGCTCAGTAACCTATGATCCAGAAATGATAATATCTAGCCCTGGGACTCATAAATTTTCATCTGTAAAAAACTCTTCTTTCATATCAGCTGGTCATAACACTGGTAACCTAGATATCGATAAAAGTGGAGGTGTATTTAACCAGCTTGATAATTTTAACTCTAATAATAAAGGATTATATGTTAGAAGTGGTTCAACATATAATTCAAATGATTATGATTTAAGCTTCAATCAAGTTGTTTTTTATGGATCTCCAGCGGGTTCAGTTACCACAACAATTAATACAGGGGTATCGAAAATAACTATCAATGGGTATAGGTTTAAAATTGAGGCAAACAGCAATAATCGTAATATGATTACCGATTTTTCAAGTACAACAATTCATATCAAAACAGGGGAGCTTGAAGGAAGTTATTATAGAAAGGATAATTTTGGACATGTTATTTCGGAGGATGCCCCTTCATGGAGAAGCGTTGGTTATCGGGTAGACAGAATCCGAAAGCTTGAAATTTTACAAAACAGCACTAATTACCAAAATGATCCTCAGGTTATTAGTACTAGTTTTGGACAATATTATGACAGTAATAATACAGGAGGGATAATTGATACACTAATAATCAATAAATACACCAGATTCAACACCAATTATAATCCGGTTGTTGGGGATATTCAATTTAAAGGGAATGCTCTAACTGTTGAGTTTGGAACTAGTGGAACGCTTACGGTTTCAAACAGTATGTCTTTTGATGGAGGCGGTTGTTCTGTAACTACCCTCAAATCAACATCTGGAGGAAATCAAGCCACTTTAAATCTGCTTTTTAGTGATACGGTTACGGCAACGAATTTGAGTTTAAAGGATATGGCATTTACTGGAAGCGGCACTCTAGTAGCTCAGGCATCGGTAGATCAGGGAAATAATTCCGGTGTAGCGATTACTCAACTTAGTTCAAGAAACTTGTATTGGGTTGGAGGAAGTGGAAATTGGTCAGATAGTAATCATTGGTCTTTATCTGACGGCGGGACTGTTGGTCAATGTGCGCCCACACCCAATGATAATGTGTATTTCACTTCGAACTCGTTTTCTACTGCAAATCAAGTCATTACTCTAGATGTTGATAATAACGGGATAGTTAACCTTGATTGGACAGGAGTTACTAACAGTCCACAGTTTAATATGACTTCAAAATCCTTGGAGATTTCAGGGTCAGTTACTTATACTGCTGATATGTCAATTAGTAGTCCTGGGACATTAAAATTTATTACTAATTCCAATAGTTTTCTTACATCAGCTGGTCATAACACTGGTAACCTAGATATCGATAAAAGTGGAGGTGTATTTAACCAGCTTGATAATTTTAACTCTAATAATAAAGGATTATATGTTAGAAGTGGTTCAACATATAATTCAAATGATTATGATTTAAGCTTCAATCAAGTTGTTTTTTATGGATCTCCAGCGGGTTCAGTTACCACAACAATTAATACAGGGGTATCGAAAATAACTATCAATGGGTATAGGTTTAAAATTGAGGCAAACAGCAATAATCGTAATATGATTACCGATTTTTCAAGTACAACAATTCATATCAAAACAGGGGAGCTTGAAGGAAGTTATTATAGAAAGGATAATTTTGGACATGTTATTTCGGAGGATGCCCCTTCATGGAGAAGCGTTGGTTATCGGGTAGACAGAATCCGAAAGCTTGAAATTTTACAAAACAGCACTAATTACCAAAATGATCCTCAGGTTATTAGTACTAGTTTTGGACAATATTATGACAGTAATAATACAGGAGGGATAATTGATACACTAATAATCAATAAATACACCAGATTCAACACCAATTATAATCCGGTTGTTGGGGAT
>CAJWAA010000009.1 GCA_913020295.1 uncultured Flavobacteriaceae bacterium
AGGGTGATGGGGAAGTAGATCATAAATTCACCCATTAGTCCAGGCCATGCTCCTAGGGGAACAAATGCGGCTATGGTGGTTGCTGTGGAAACAATAATTGGATAGGCAATTTCTCCTATTCCCATTTTGGCCGCTTGAATTCGGCTCATACCCTCTTTTTCCATCAAACGATAGACATTTTCGACTACAACTATCCCATTATCTACCAACATTCCAAGTCCCATTACTAGTCCAAACAGAACCATTGTGTTCATGGTATAACCTAATAGGGATAAAATCATAAAAGACATGAACATGGACATGGGAATCGCAAAACCTACGAAGAGGGAGTTCCTGAAGCCCAAAAAGAACATGAGTACCGTAACCACCAATAATATTCCAAAGATGATATTGTTAACCAAATCACTAACTTGATTTAGAGTAATTGATGATTGGTCGTTGGAGATACTTAATTGAATTCCTTTAGGAAAGGTGTTTTTCTCAATCTCATTCACCATAGATTGAATTTTCTGCGAAGCTTCAATTAGATTTTTCCCCCCTCTTTTTTTTACATGAATTAAAACAACCTTTTCACCATATGATCTTGCGAACGAAGTGATTTCTTTTTCTTTAAATCTAATTTTAGCAATATCATTCAAATATGTTACACCATTTTCACTTTTAACCACAAAGTTTTCTAACTCACTAGGATTAGAAATTTCACCGATAATTCTTAAACTCCTTCTATTACCGTCGCTAATTATATTTCCTGCTGAAATAGTTGTATTATCACTTCCAATAGAACTAATAATGTCGTTAAAACTAATTTTCGCTGCAGTCATTTTATAGATGTCAACAGCGACTTCAACTTCAAAAGCCTGAATCCCTCTTACATCTGCTGATTTTACCTCAGGCAATTGCTCAATTTTTTCCTCGAGATATCCCGCAAAATTTTTCATCTGTTCTATAGGATAATTACCCACCATGCTGATACTCAAAATGGGCATTAATTCAGAAAAATCTAATTCTGCCACAGTGGGCTCAACTTTTGCATTATTAAAAGTGGGCCAATCGGCACCCGATACTACTCCATCGACCAGATCTTTTGTTTTTTGTTTGGCTAGATCTAGCGGAATATTTTCATCAAACTCTAATTGAATCACGGCAAAATCCTCTTCTGAGGTGGAGGTAATATCAACCAAGTTAGAAACCCCTTTGAGTGCATCTTCTAATGGATCAACAATCAGTCGTTCAATGTCTTCGGCGGTATTTCCTGGAAAAACCGCAGAGACAAAAACTCTAGTATCATTGATTTCTGGAAAGCTTTCTCGTGGCATTATTTTATAGGAACGGACACCCAAAAAGAAAAAGATAGCCATGATGACATAGATAACTGTTTTGTGGTCTATGGCCCAACTGGATAGAGGAAATTCTTTAAGTATTTTTTTCATTTTTTACATTCCAATTATTGAATATTTTTAACCCTTTGGTTATTTTCAACGATAGTTGCGCCCTCATCTACTAAAAGGTCACCGGACTGAATGCCCACCAATACTTCAACCTTGTCAATGCTGTATTTGCCTAATTGGATAAAAGTTTTTTCCGTGCGATAGACCTGATCTTTACCATCGGGATTTAATTTGAAAATGTATTTTTTGCCAACGGCATTTTCTTTGATAATTCGCAACGGAATCATCAGTGCTTCGGGATTACTGTAATCCTTGATTTTTAACTTACAACTCAGGTTGGGTTTGATCAATTCATCGGAGTTAGGAAGTGGAGTTTCCACCCTAAAACTACGGTTGTTGGGATTGATAAAGTTTCCGATTTGACGAATGGTAGTTGTATACTCTTTATTCAACATAGGAATTTTTACTATTGCTGTTGTGCCTTTTTTAATCTGACTGAGGTAACGCTCCGGAACGCTTGCCTCTGTGTACATCTTTTTTAGATTGACTATTCTTAGCACCGGGGTTTGACCGGGTAACAAGTTGGCGCCGGTATTTGCAACAATTTCGTCAATGACTCCCGAGAAAGGAGCTAAAATCTGGGTGCGTTGTAACTGTTTTTTCAGCTGGGCTATGGTTTTTAATTGACTTTCATAGGCGGCTTTGGCTTGAAGTAACTGCATTTCAGCGCCTATGTTTTGATCCCACAGCCTTTGGGTGCGTTCGTAAGTTGTTTTTGATAGGGCTGTTTGAATCTGCAATTGCTCTAATTGATTTTTGAGTCCTGCATCGTCGATTTGTGCCAGGAGTTTTCCTTTTTTGACCTCCTGCCCCTCCTCGACATAGATCTTTTTGAGTATACCGGTGTATTCGGGATAAAGCAGAACATTTTGTCGGGTTTTAATGTTGGCTTGTATTTCTATGTAATGATCAAAATTTTCCGGTTTTACCTCAAACATAGAAATCAGCGCCAGTTTTTCGGAGGGATCCAAATCCGAAATAGCGTCATTAATTTCATTCAATTCTGTCTTCAAGACATTGAGGATTTTTAACTTTTGCTCTTTTTGTGTCTTTAAACCATTGAGATCATTAGCTCTGATCAGATCTGAAGTGGTTACAGATTGATCTCCGGAACAGCCAATGGCAAAGGCAATAATGTAGAGGGGGTGTATAATTTTTTTCATGGATTAGTCAGTTTTAGATTGATTGAGTAGGGTTTCCAGTTCTATTTTATTGTTAATCACTTTTTGAATGGCATTAACAAAATTACTTTGAGCACTATAGAGCTGAAGCTGGACCATACGGAGTTCAAAACTTTGGATCATGCCCTCAAAGAATTTAGTTTGGTTTTTTTTCTCTATCCTCTCGGCCAGCCTCAGATTCTCTTTTTCAGTATAGTAATTGTCGATGGCCAGTTGGTATTCGTTCAAAGCCGCATTCGCATCAATTCTAATCTTGGATTGGGTTACCTCCAGTTGGGTTTTGGCCTGATCCAAGCTGATTTTTGCCTTTTGTGTGTTTGCACTTCTTCCCAAGGAACTGAATATGGGAATTTTCACGTTAAATCCCAGTAGCGAAGATCTATACCACTTTTGGTCACTGTTGGTGAAGGTGAATTCATTGCTGTTTCCTGTGTAGGTCTGGTTGATGAAAGCATTGACCTTGGGGAGTGCTTTGGATTGTTCAAGTTTTAATTTTAAAGCTTCAGATTTTACATTGTTATCAGCGATTCTGATGTCGATATTGTTATCAATATTGTCTGTGTTCGGCAGGGTTTCGAAGTAAAGATCTTCATTGAAAATATCGTCAAGTTCATTAGAGAGTTTTAAAGGGTTTTCAATGGGGTAGCCAATGACAAATTTCAGCATCTCTTGTTCGATCTTTAGTAGGTTTTTGGCATATTTCAATTGGCTGTTGGTTTGTGCCAATGACAGTTGAATTTGTTCTACGCTTTCCTCTTCTTCAAAGCCATTTCTAAACATTTGATGGATTTCTTGGAAATTGTTTTCCAAAGAAGATTTATTTTTTTCCAAAAACCGGATGTTGTATTTCGCCAATAGGACATTGGAATAGAGGTTGGTGACCATCTTTTTTACATCCAAATTTGTTTTTTCAAAGAGGTTTTCTGAAATGGCGAGGTAAACTTTAGTAGCCTGAAGCCCTACCATATAAGAACCGTCAAAAATGAGTTGCTCCATTTTTAACGTTCCGATCATATTTTGTTCTGTCCCAAAGGTGAGTTCCCTAAATTCTTCCGGGTTTCCTCCAAAAAACTCGGCAGGAACCAGCGAAACTGGCATTTCCAAAAAGTTTTGATAATTGATCTCAGAGCTGATTTGTGGCAGTCCCGTAGCAATGGTTTTCCATTTTTCTTTTTTTGCTTTTTGAATTTCCCGATCGGCATTGATGATCGAACGGTTGTGGGTTAACCCGTAAGCAATGGCTTCTTCCAGCGAAAGTGACTCAGGCAGTTCTTGGGCTTGAGTCACTCCTGTGAGTAAAATTATAAACAAAAATAAATGAATCTTCATGGAGTATTCGTTTTATTGTATTTTTCTAAAAAATTCAATCCTTTTGGGGTAACAATTGCTCTGAGGTGATAGTCAATGTATTTTCCGATGATCAGATCAATATCATTATCCTTGGGGGGAAACAACTCAATATCTCGTAAACCTCCAAAACCATTAAAGTAGATCCTTGTAATAAATTCGGTATCAATGGAAGTCCTAAAAAGGCCCAACTCCATTCCTTTTTTCAAACTCATTTTAAATGTTTCTCCAAAGGCCGAAAGTTCCTTCTTTCTAATTTCCGAGTAGATGGCAGGATAATATTTTTGCAATTGGTATTGGGGAGACTTTTCTTTTTTCCCCAAAACTTCTACCGCTATTTTTTTGATTTCATATAAGGCTTTGATGGGATTTTCAATTGAAGATTGAACGGCAATGATTTTGTTTTTCACTTCCTCAAAAACATGAAAAACTGCCGATCTGACTAAAGAAGTTTTATCATTAAAATGGACATAGATCGTTTTTTTGGAGATGTGCATATATTCAGCGATATCGTCCATCGTTACCGCCTTATAGCCATATTGTAAGAACAATGATGAAGCCGATACAACGATTTCTTTTTCCAAAGCAATTTTTTTTGCAAAATTATTGTAGAAAACTTAAAAAACAAAAAAAGTTTCCAAAGTTTATATCTTTTTTATCTTCCTTTAACTTTTGGCGGTGTATTTTTAACAAAATCAATTTTTATGAATCTTTCCAAGGCCAATCAACAAGCATTTGAGTCTGCACTTGAAGACTTCTATAAAGATCAATCTCCACAAAACCTTTACCTACCCATTCAATATCTTTTGGATTTGGGAGGAAAGAGAATACGTCCTTTTCTGACTTTGATGGCAGGCGAAGCTTATGGCGTTTCTGCAAAAGACGCAATGGGTGCGGCAATGGCAGTGGAGGTGTTCCACAATTTTACTTTGATGCATGACGATATCATGGACAAGGCGAGATTGCGAAGGGGCAAGCTTACAGTTCACGAAAAATGGGATGTGAATACCGCCATCTTATCCGGTGATGCCATGTTGATCAAAGCCTATCAATCTTTAGAAAGTTATCCTACCGATGTATTTCAAAAGCTCACACGTTTATTGAGCAAAACCGCCATTGAGGTGTGTGAAGGTCAGCAACACGATATAGATTTTGAAACCCGACCAAACACTTCTGAGGAAGAATACATCGAAATGATCCGACTGAAAACAGCAGTTTTGGTAGGGTGTGCGCTCCAAATGGGTGCCATCATTAGTAGAGCGAGCGAGGAGGATCAACAGGCAATTTATGATTTTGGCATTCAACTGGGATTGGCTTTTCAATTGCAAGACGACTATTTAGATACTTTTGGGGATCAAGATACCTTTGGAAAAAAAATAGGGGGGGACATTTTAGAGGGTAAAAAAACCATTCTTTATCATCTGGCCCTCAAAACCACAAATGAATCCCAGTGCGAAACATTGCAATACCTTTTGGGGGGAAATATCCAAATGGATGAGGAAGAAAAAATCCGTAAAGTCAAGGCCTTATTTGTGGCAACAGGAGCTCACTCTGCTACCGGGGATTTGATTCAACATCATTCTTATTTGGCGGACATCGAACTGGAGAAACTCACTATCAGCGAGGATCAAAAAAATCGCTTTAGGGACCTCAAAGATTGGTTGATGCAGCGCAGTTACTAAAATATTCTTTTCCAAAGGGCATTCACAAATTGCCATACTTCAAAGGATCGCATGATCTGAAACTCCTGCAAAAATGAGCTTTTTTCGTCCAAGAAATTAAAAATTACTTCGGGGGAATTTTTTTCAAACATTCTTTTAAATAGCTTAGCCCCATTTTCATTATTTCTGGCCAGCACATCTATAAACAGCAAGTCGTAATACCAAAATCGATTTCTTCTACTAAATCTAGATAGGGGTTGTCCTTTTTTGAGGAAATCAATCAATTCTTTGGTCTTTTCGTTAATACGTTGGAAGGTATATCCAGTGCTGGGTTTGGTCCAACCTCCAGCAGTTCCAATATGTAAAATTTTTGCGCTGTTTTCTGAATCAAAACGATAACAAGTCATTGGGATTTTACCCTCCTCCTCTTCGATCACCTCATAGCCTCCAGTTGGCAATTGACTAAGAAAAGCACCTATAGCATCCAAATACTCTTTTCTTTCCAAAACGTTTTTAGAAAAAAGTGTATATTCAATAAGGGCTGTATTAGCGTTCAAGGGTAATACATACATGAAACGCGTATTTCCTTTTTGGGGAACGTTAAAATTCATAAAATCAATTTTTTTAGGTTCAAAACATGGCTTTTTGGTTTGAACCACTTGTCCCACAAAATGTTGTAGCAAAACAGGGTATTTTTTTTGTTGGTCTAATCTTTTGGGATCGTAAATACTGGAAAAAATTTTATCTCCATGAAAGGTTTGGACCTCGGTGGTTACATGATCTTCATCAATCCTAATTACTTTTTCTCTGATCCGGGTAAGATGATCGAATTCTGACAGTTTCTTTTTCATTGATCGGTAAAAATCAAGACTTCGTATCATTTTGTATTGAAAAGGTTCCATGGAAAAGTCCAGATCAAAGCCATCGGCGTTGAAATAGGCTCTATTCCAATTTTTGTGAACTATTTCCTCCAAATCTCCCTCATCCGACTCCCAAAAGCACCAAGTACGGTCATTGATATTTTTGGTATCTTTTTCAATCAACAGTATGGATTGGTCTTTAAAATAGGGATCTTTACATAACCTGAATGCAAGAAGCAAACCCGATGCTCCACCTCCACATATAATATAATCGTAATGATTTTTACTCATCTTACTCCAAAATTAGTCAATCCCTGGAACAGTCATTAGAATTAGTTACTTTTATATATATTTGTCGGCGATTTAACCAGCTTCTATGGGCGATATCATTGAGTTTTTTTCTAAAATAAGTCCCGTTGAGGGTGCATTTTATGCAACTGTTTTTACTTGGTTATTGACTGCATTTGGAGCCTCATTTGTTTTTTTATTCAAAACTATGCACCGTGGATTTTTAGATGGAATGCTTGGTTTTACTGGAGGTGTAATGGTGGCTGCAAGTTTTTGGAGCCTATTAGCACCTGGCATTGAAATGTCGCCTGGCGAGGGTTTTGTCAAGGTTATTCCCGCTGCCTTTGGATTTGGTTTGGGTGCTCTTTTCATTTTTGGTTTGGACAAAATTTTACCCCACATTCACATCAATTTCCAAGACTCTGAAGGAATCAAGACTCCGTGGCATAAAACAACGCTATTGGTCTTGGCCATTACCATGCACAATATTCCCGAGGGCTTGGCAGTAGGTGTACTTTTTGGAGGTGTGGCCGCTGGAATACCTGAGGCCTCAATAGGAGGAGCAGTAGCATTGGCAATTGGAATTGGGATTCAAAACTTTCCAGAGGGAATTGCTGTTTCGATGCCATTGCGAAGGCAGGGGGTTAGCAAATTCAAAAGCTTTTGGTATGGTCAATTATCTGCCATTGTAGAACCCATATCTGCAGTATTAGGAGCCATAGCGGTAACTTTTTTCACTCCAATTTTACCCTATGCATTGGCTTTCGCTGCAGGAGCCATGATCTTTGTAGTCGTGGAGGAGGTCATTCCAGAGACCCAGCTTGACAAGTATACTGATGTGGCTACAATGGGATTTATTGGAGGTTTTATTGTAATGATGGTCTTGGATGTGGCCTTAGGCTGACTGCCCTTTATTGAAATTTTTCCAGCCTTGTGCTTCTAACGAAATGGATTGTCCCAATCCCGTAATCATATTGCAAACTTCTTTTTTATCCGTAAAATGACCAATGGGTGTCAATAAAGGATGTCCTTTAATCTTATCATAATCTTCTGTTTTGATGGCCATCAATAATTCATAATCCTCTCCACCGTTCAGTAGGGCTGTGCTAGTGTTGATTTTGAATTCCTCTGCGGTGCTTGAAGTCTGTGGATCAGCAGGAAGTTTTTCCTCGTATACATCACATCCCACCCCGGATGACTTGCAGAGATGAAAAATTTCTGAAGAAAGGCCATCACTAAGATCTATCATGGCGTTGGGTATAATACCCACTTCCTCCAAAAGTTCTATTATGTCCTTTCTTGCTTCGGGTTTCAATTGCCTTTCTACACAATATGAGTAAAGCGCCAAATCCGGTTGGTTGTTGGGATTCACCTTAAAAACATCTTTTTCGCGTTCCAGAACTTGCAAGCCCATGTAGGCTCCACCCAAATCACCACTCACCAATAAGAGGTCGTTAGGTTTTGCTCCTGAACGATAAGATATTTTTCCCTTTTCGGCTTGTCCCATTACTGTAACCGAAATGATTAGTCCAGTGGTACTGCTTGATGTATCTCCCCCTACCAAATCTACCTTGTAATTTTTACAAGCCAGTTCTACACCTTTATACAACTCCTCCAAAGCCTCCAGAGTAAAACGATTGGATACTGCAATAGACATAGTTATTTGGGTAGGATGAGCATTCATTGCATATACATCTGAAAGATTAACCACCACAGACTTATAGCCCAAATGTTTTAATGGCATGTAAGACAAATCAAAATGAATACCCTCTATTAAAAGATCAGTACTCACCAACGTTTGCCCTTCTGTAAAGTTTATCACCGCAGCATCGTCTCCGATACCTTTGTGGGTTGTGGAATGAACAACAGAAAAATTTTTAGTCAAATGATCAATCAAGCCAAATTCTCCTATTTTATTAAGGGAGGTGGTATTTTTAATTTTAGACATCTGTTAAAATTAGTATGTTTTTAGACAAACTCTCAATTTCTTCTTTAATTTAGACTTTCAAATTTTAATCTCACCCAAATAACCAGATGAAACTTGGATTTATATTTACACTATTAATATCATTTTTTATGTTAATTTCTTGCCAAAAAGAACGATTAATTGACAATAATTATAAAACGGTCGATCTGAATGAAA
The DNA here is from genome assembly GCA_913020295.1 of uncultured Flavobacteriaceae bacterium. Taxonomy (GTDB): domain Bacteria; phylum Bacteroidota; class Bacteroidia; order Flavobacteriales; family Flavobacteriaceae; genus UBA8316. The sequence goes on from CAJWAA010000009.1 coordinate 8,929, forward strand.
ATAATAATGGAAACCATGATTTAACAAATAACCAAGGAGTTGGAGCCCCGTGTGAGAACGGATATGCAGGTAAATATCCTTGCAAAGGTCTCGATCTATTAGCACACATCAACCTTTCTACATTTGAAAGTTATTCGGGTAACGATTCTTGGGGTTGGACTGATCCCGATACTCAAAAAGAATATGTACTTATGGGTTTAGATGATGGTACGGCATTTGTAGACATAAGTGAGGCTATGGATCCCATTTTGTTAGGGAAATTGCCCACCACAACAGAGAAAAGTGTTTGGAGAGATATCAAGGTATATAAAAATCATGCCTACATAGTGAGTGAGGCAACGGACCACGGCATCCAAGTTTTTGACCTCACCCGGTTAAGGGGGGCAAAACCTAAACAAAATTTTACCCCAGACAGGATATTACAAACCGTTCCTACTGCACATAATATGGTTATCAACCCAGAAAGTGGTTACGGATATGTTGTTGGAACCAATAGAAACGATGAATATTCTGGAGGGGTACATTTCCTAGATCTCAATGAACCCAATAGTAACCGATTTGTCGGCGGATATGGTGAAGCAGGATATAGCCACGACGCCCAAGTTGTCAAATACAATGGACCTGACCAGAACTACACGGGTAAGGAAATTTTCTTGGGATCCAATGAAACTAAATTGGTCATTGTTGATGTTTCAGATAAAGAGAACCCAAAGAAAATTGCTGAACAAAGCTACCCAAACGTTTTCTATACCCATCAAGGCTGGTTTACTGAAGATCAAAAGTACTTCATCCTGGGCGATGAATTGGACGAGTCAAGAATCGGTGGTAAAACCAGAACATTGGTTTTTGATCTCACTGATCTGGACAAGCCTCAGCTTTTTCATACTTATTTTGGCCCAACTGATGCCATAGACCACAACGGATATGTAAAAGGAGATGAATTTTATCTGGCCAATTACACTGCTGGCATTAGGTTAATATCTATAAATGACCTTAAAAATAAAAACATGAATGAAATAGGTTTCTTTGATACCTTTCCCGAGCACAATTCCACCACTTATAATGGCGTTTGGAATGTGTATCCTTTTTTTGATAGTGGAGTGATCGCAATCAGTGACTACGATAGGGGGCTATTCCTCGTCAAAAAATCAAAGTAAAAGTGTACAAAAAACTCCTACCTGTTTTTTCAATATTACTTTTTTGGTCATGTTTACCCGATCGTATTTTCAATACTACTCCGTCAATTCTATTTTCTGGAATCCTGACAGAGGTTAGACTTTTGGGGGGAAGTGATGAAGAAGTGGCAAGGGAAATGATAGAACTTCGAGAAGGAGGATTTGCTATGGTGGGGAGTACCAATAGTATCGATGGGGATTTTATTGACCGCTCTTCCAATGATTGGGATTTATTCTTAATAAAAATGGATGAGCAAGGGGAGGTGACTTGGAAAAAAACATACGGAGGTAGCGCTGATGATTTTGGCTTTTCCTTGCTAGAAACACCGGAAGAAGGATTTGTTCTAATGGGTTACAGCAATAGTCAGGATGGGGATGTTCCTCCTACTATGGGATACCACGACAATTGGATCATCAAAGTAGATGCGTCAGGAAGGGTAATATGGAAAAAATCCATGGGATATTCGGGTCACGACCACGCTTATAATGTAATTCCAACTTCAGACGGAGGGTATTTTTTGAATGGGTTTTTGGATGTAACCGCTTCCAATGGAAAGGGAAATTCTGGTAAATTTTACCAACCCAACCGTCACGGAGTGGGGGAATTTTGGTGTCATAAAATTGATGCCGATGGAAATATACAGTGGCAAAGATATTTTGGAGGTAACAATAATGATCGGTCCTATGATGCGATTCAAACTCGGCAAGGTAATTTTTTGGTAGTGGGTACCTCAGAAAGTGAAGATGTAGATGTAAAAAATCCAAAGGGGGGTTATGATGTTTGGGTGGTTATGGTCTCTCCCTCAGGAGACTTAATTTGGGAGAATTCGTATGGAGGGAGTTTGGTTGACGAGGCATCAAAAGTAATAGAGGACTCTTATGGAAATTTTAGAATCATTGGCAATACTCATAGCAAAGACATGGATGTAACCAACGCAAAAGGCTCATCGGACGTATGGCAAATCACGATTGATAAATCTGGAAAATTGATCAATAGTTATAATTTTGGAGGAAGCGACTTTGACCGAGGCACTGCTATCAGTGAAGGACAATGGGGCGAATTATTCATAACAGGTTATTCCCGGAGTATTAATGGGGATATGATCAGTAATCAGGGAGAAAACGATATTTTTTTGATTTATTCGCCCGACCCCAGTAGCAATTTTAAAACTATTAGTGTGGGAGGAGAGGGACAAGACTTTGCTTATGATATTTTAATACAAAGCGACGGCGGGGTAACTGTTGTTGGCGAATCCTTCAGCAAAAATAAGCGCTTCCAAAATAATAAGGGAAAAAGCGACATTCTTGTTGTCAGATGGCACTAAGTATAATCGATTGTGTAATAGTCAGAATTGATTGCAAAAGCCGCTTCTTTAAGGGAAATACGCTATATTTGCATTGATTAAATAACTATCAAAGTATGATTAAGGTCTCAACCAACGCACAAAAAAAAGTGTCGCAATTGATGTGTGAGGAGGGATTCAACCCTGACCAAGATTTCGTCCGAGTAGGGGTAAAAAGTGGGGGTTGCTCAGGCTTATCATATGATTTAAGTTTTGACCGATCTCAAACCAGCGAGGATCGGCTATTTGAAGATAATAAGATAAAGATTTTGGTCGATAAAAAAAGCTTATTATACCTTTTGGGAACCACATTAGATTACTCTGGAGGATTGAATGGTAAAGGATTTATTTTTAACAACCCTAATGCAGAGCGAACTTGCGGATGTGGGGAAAGTTTTTCATTGTAACAAACCAAAATATGGCCTATACTGAAGAGGAATTAAAAAAGGAATTGGAAACCAAAGAATACGAATACGGTTTTTACACAGATATTGATTCAGAGACTTTTCCTGTTGGCTTAAATGAAGAAGTTGTACTTCGAATCTCTCAAAAAAAGAAGGAGCCTGAATGGATGACACAATGGCGGTTGAAAGCCTATCAAGCCTGGAAAGAGATGGATGAACCCGATTGGGCCAATGTACAATATTCCAAACCGGATTATCAGGCTATCTCTTATTACTCTGCCCCTAAGAAAAAAGACCAATACAAAAGCTTAGATGAGGTAGATCCCGAATTACTCAAAACTTTTGATAAACTTGGTATTTCAATTGATGAGCAAAAGAAACTAACCGGAGTAGCCGTGGACATTGTTATGGACTCTGTTTCCGTCGCTACAACATTTAAGGATACCTTAGCTAAAAAAGGTATTATTTTCTGCTCCATTTCAGAAGCCATTCAAGAACATCCCGATTTGGTAAAAAAATATATTGGCACTGTAGTCCCAATTCAGGACAATTATTTTTCGGCTCTCAATTCTGCGGTATTTTCGGACGGTTCTTTTTGTTATATCCCCAAGGGAGTTCGCTGTCCTATGGAACTTTCCACGTATTTCAGGATCAATCAAGCGGGAACAGGTCAGTTTGAACGAACCCTTGTAATTGCTGACCAATCGAGTTATGTGAGTTATTTGGAAGGTTGTACAGCTCCCTCACGAGACGAAAACCAGTTGCATGCTGCAGTAGTTGAACTTGTCGCTTTGGACGATGCCGAAATCAAATACTCTACCGTTCAAAACTGGTTTCCCGGAGACAAAAATGGTAAAGGAGGCGTATACAATTTCGTGACTAAAAGAGGAATTTGCCATAAAAATTCCAAAATATCATGGACTCAAGTAGAGACGGGTTCTGCAGTTACTTGGAAATATCCCTCTTGTATCCTTAAAGGTGATAATTCTATAGGGGAATTTTATTCCATTGCATTGACCAATAATTATCAGCAAGCTGATACTGGAACCAAGATGATTCATTTGGGTAAAAACACTAAAAGTACTATTATTTCCAAGGGGATTTCTGCGGGCAAGTCACAGAATAGTTACCGTGGTCTGGTACAAGTACTCCCAAGAGCAACAAACGCCAGAAACTTTTCTCAATGCGATTCTTTATTAATGGGAAACCAATGTGGGGCCCATACCTTCCCATACATTGAGGCCAAAAATAAAACGGCCCAAATCGAACATGAGGCCACTACCAGTAAGATTGGTGAGGATCAAATATTTTACTGCAACCAAAGGGGGATTGATCCTGAAAAAGCCATTGCGTTGGTCGTTAATGGTTTTAGTAAAGAAGTACTCAACAAGCTCCCTATGGAATTTGCAGTTGAAGCACAAAAATTATTAGAAATCTCACTTGAGGGATCTGTAGGATAAAAAATAATTATGTTAACGATAGAAAATCTTCATGCTCAAGTAGAGAACAAACAAATCCTCAACGGTATCGACTTGGATGTCAAAGCTGGAGAAGTACATGCCATAATGGGACCAAATGGGTCGGGAAAAAGTACCCTATCTTCTGTCATTGCTGGTCATCAAGATTATGAAGTCAATCATGGAACTATGCTATTGGAAGGGGAAGATTTGGTGGATTTGTCACCCGAAGAACGAGCACACAAAGGCATCTTCCTCTCTTTTCAATACCCTGTTGAAATTCCTGGAGTAAGCGTCACCAATTTCATTAAAACCGCTATCAATGCTTCTCGAAAGGCAAAAGGGCTAGAGGATATGCCTGCTAATGTAATGTTAAAAAAAATTAGGGAAAAATCCTCTCTATTAGAAATTGATTCTCGTTTTCTTTCACGCTCTCTCAATGAAGGTTTTTCTGGTGGAGAAAAAAAACGTAATGAAATATTCCAAATGGCTATGATGGAACCCAAACTTTCCATTCTCGATGAAACTGATTCGGGTTTGGATATAGATGCACTTAAGATTGTGGCCAATGGGGTCAATAGATTGAGATCCAAAGACAATGCTACCATTGTAATAACTCATTACCAAAGATTGTTGGAATACATTGTTCCTGATTTTGTCCACGTACTTTTAGACGGTAAAATTGTCAAATCTGGAACCAAGGACTTAGCCGTAGAATTGGAGGAGAAAGGATACGACTGGATCAAGGAAATGGCTTAAATTTTATGGATTTTAAAGAAAAATTATTGGCTTCCCATTTGGCATTTGAAGAAAGGATAGACCATTCCGATCCTGTTCATCAAATGCGATTAGATGCTCTTGAAATTTTTGAGAAAAAGGGATTCCCTTCCCGAAGTGATGAAGCTTGGAAATTTACTTCACTTGGTGCTACAATACGTCAAGATTATGCCCTATTCCCAGAGGCTGAAACCACAATTCAACTCAAAAAAGTAAAAAAGTATTTCTTATATGAAATTGACACCTACAAAGTGGTTTTTATCGATGGCGTTTACAGTCCTTTTCTATCAGACACCACCCACGACGGTTTGGATGTTTGTCTTATGTCTGCGGCATTATCCAAGGCAAAATATCGTAGTTTAATTGATACTTATTTCGATAAAATTACCAATAAAGAAGACAGTCTCACAGCCCTCAACACCTCCTACACACTAGAGGGAGCCTATGTTTACATTCCCAAAAGTGTAGTAGCAGAAAAACCTATTGAGATCATTCACTTTTCTTCTGGTCAGGAAAAAGCATTGTGGTTGCAACCCAGAAATTTGATAGTAGTTGAACAAAATGCGCAAGTTCAAATTCTCGAGCGACACCAAAGTCTCAAAGAACACGATGTAGTCACCAATTCTGTTACTGAAATTTATACCCATCAAGATGCATTTGTAGATTATTACAAAATTCAAAATGACCTGAGTACTGCTTCACTTATAGACAACACCTATATTTCCCAAGAAAAAAACAGTAATGCAAGGGTGCATACCTTCTCGTTAGGTGGAAAATTAATTCGGAATAATTTGAATTTTTACCTTAGAGGGCAACACAGTAATTCAACTCTTAAAGGTATTACCCTACTCAAGAATCAGCAACATGTAGACCATTACACTTTGGTAGATCATGTCTCTCCCAATTGCGAAAGTCACCAAGATTATAAGGGAGTTTTTTCAGAAGGTTCCAAAGGCGTATTTAATGGTAAAATCCATGTAGACCAGCTGGCACAAAAGACCAATGCATTCCAACAAAACAATAATATATTACTCGACGATAAAGCTATGGTTAACACCAAACCACAATTAGAAATTTTTGCCGATGATGTCAAATGTTCCCATGGTTGTACTGTTGGTCAATTAGACGAAAACGTTCTCTTCTACCTGATGTCAAGGGGTATCCCCAAAAAAGAGGCTAAAGCATTGATGACCTATGCTTTTGCAAACAACGTTTTGGAAAGTGTTGAGCTACCCATTTTGAAAAAGCGTATTAACAAATTGATTGCCCAAAAATTGGGAGTCAATCTTGGATTTGATTTATAGCCCATGGATGTTCAAAAAATCCGTAAAGATTTTCCCATTTTAAATCGGGAAGTAAACGGGAAACCTTTGGTTTATTTTGACAACGCCGCTACCTCCCAAACCCCAGTTAAAGTTATTGACACTATTTCTGATTACTACAAAAATTATAATGCAAATATCCATCGTGGGGTACATGCCTTAAGTCAGGAGGCTACAGATCTTTATGAAGCTGCAAGGCGTAAAATTCAAAAACATTTCAATGCTAGTCAGCCTCATGAAATCATTTTTACCTCCGGTACAACTCACAGTATAAATATTGTAAGTAGTGGATATGGTCAATTATTGGCGCAGGGAGACGAACTCATCGTTTCTGCTTTGGAGCACCATTCAAATATTGTCCCATGGCAAATGCTTTGCGAAAAAACTGGAGCAGTACTAAAAGTCATTCCCATCGACCAAGACGGGGTTTTGATTATGGACGAGTACAAAAAACTACTCTCCGACAAAACAAAGTTGGTCTTCGTCAATCACGTCTCAAATGCTCTGGGAACGGTCAATCCAATAGTAGAAATTATCACCAAGGCACATGCTTTCGGGGCTGAAGTTTTGATCGATGGTGCACAAGCTTCTCCTCACATCCAAGCCGATTTTCAGGCTTTGGATGTAGACTACTACGTTACTTCTGCGCACAAACTATGCGGTCCTACAGGAATCGGGATCCTATACGGAAAAGAATCTGCCTTAAGGCGTTTACCTCCCTACCAAGGTGGAGGCGAAATGATTGCAGAGGTAACTTTTGAGAAAACCACCTATGCCGATTTACCCCACAAGTTTGAAGCTGGCACGCCCAATATTGCTGGAGGAATCGCTTTTGGTGCCGCTCTGGACTACATCAATGCTATTGGGATGCAGCAGATAGCCGCTTATGAGGAAGAACTCTTGCAATATGCCACAGAAAAGCTAAGTAAATTTCCAGGATTAAAAATTTATGGTACAGCTACAAAAAAAACAGCAGTCATTTCTTTCAATGTGCAAGGCATTCACCCCTACGACATTGGTAGTATTTTGGACAAGCTTGGCATTGCTGTAAGAACTGGACACCACTGTGCACAGCCTATTATGGACTTTTATAAAATCCCTGGAACGGTTAGGGTTTCCTTTTCTTTTTATAATACTTTCGAAGAGATTGACACAATGTTAGAAGCACTCAAAAAGGCTATCTCGATGTTACAATAAATCATTAATTTTGGGTATGGAAACTATAGAAGCCGCTCAGGATGAAATTGTAGAGGAGTTTTCAATGTTTGAAGACTGGATGCAACGCTATGAATATATGATAGAATTGGGAAAATCACTTCCTTTGATAGACCCACAATTCAAGATAGATGATTTCATCATTAAGGGATGCCAGAGTAAAGTCTGGGTTCATGCCGATTTAGTTGATGATAAATTGATTTTTACGGCCGACAGCGACGCCATCATTACCAAGGGTATTATTGCCATTTTGATACGTGTATTTTCTAATCAACATCCCGATGCCATACTCGAGGCAAATACAGAATTTATTGACAAAATTGGCTTAAAGGAACATTTATCCCCGACCCGTGCCAATGGTTTGGTCTCTATGATTAAACAACTGAAAATGTATGCCATTGCCTTTAAAACCCAATTGAACTGATCATGTCAGAGGAAATTATTGAAACGGCTGAATTAGGTGACAAAATTGTCGGAGTACTCAAAACTATCTATGACCCCGAAATCCCGGTGGATATTTACGAGCTGGGATTGATCTATGACGTTTTTGTAAATGAAGATGCTGATGTTAAAATACTGATGACCCTAACGACTCCCAACTGTCCGGTAGCGGAAACACTCCCACGTGAAGTGGAAGAAAAAGTAAAATCCTTGGACGAAGTCAAGGATGCAGAGGTGGAAATTACCTTCGACCCCCCTTGGTCTCAAGACCTGATGAGTGAAGAGGCCAAATTAGAATTAGGAATGTTATAAATGGCAGATACCATTGTTAATCGTGTGGCAGCAAGTGACTTGATCACCTTCGATCTTGAAAAACTTTATAAAATCGGGACCCGACAGACCATTGATTTATCCCAATGGTTAGACCAAGGTCTACTTCTCAAAGAAAAGGAATTTAGAGCCCAACTCAAGGCCTATGACTGGAGTATCTACAAAGACCAATTTATCGCCTTAAACTGTTCTACAGAAGCCATTTTACCCACATGGGCTCCCCTATTGATTACCACTTACCTAAAGCCTCATGCCCGTAAGGTAGTGCTGGGGAATTTAAAAGACTTAGAATTACAGCTGTTTCTTGAAGAAATTCAACTTTTGGATTTATCTCCATTAAAAGACAAACCAGTCATCATCAAAGGTTGTAGTGAAAAAATGGTCCCTCAGGATGCCTACATTCAATTAATTGCGAAACTTCAGCCCGTTGTTAAAAGTCTTTTTTACGGTGAAGCATGTTCCACGGTCCCCTTATACAAAAAGAAGAAATAGTTCCCTTGCAGGGGTAAATACAAATTTTAAATAACATTCTTTTAAGATTAATTTTCCCCCACAAATGAGGGGTTTGAATCACGAAAACAATTTAAGTATCAATACTTAGTTATACAGTGATATCATTTACTTTTATTGAATTAGGCTCTCTTTTCCGTTGAGCTATTAGATTACTCTTGAATTTAAACTCTCTATAAGTAAGTATAAAGGTTTTTTAATTTAATCCTATTTCAGCCATACGTAACTTTACAAACTCAATCAGTGAGGTTTTTTTACTGGATTGTGGCGTTCATAATAATATGCCATAAGGTCCGACAATAGCCTGTGCTCCATTTAATCTATTACATTTTGATAATTTAAGTTACGCTTGTTACATTTTTTTTAAATGCTTATTTTGTATCAATTACATTTGAGGTAAGCAGTTTCATTTGAAAGACGCCAAAAAAATATTGATTTTGACTTATTACTGGCCTCCATCTGGGGGTTCAGGTGTTCAACGTTGGATGTATTTTGCAAAATATCTCAAGCAGTTAGGGTGGACTCCTTATGTCATTACAGTTGATGAAAAACAAGCGTCCTATCCTGTTTTGGATTTCGAACTCTTGGATGAGGTAAAAGATATTCAAGTAATCAAAACCGACACTAAAGAACCCATAAGATTTTATTCTCTAGTAGTTTCCGGTAAACCCGACAAAGGCGTCCCACAAGGACAGGTTCCCAAAAAGAGCTTGTTTCGTAAATGTGCTGCTTTTGTTCGTGGCAATTTCTTTATTCCCGATGCCCGAAAAGGGTGGAATACCTATGCCAAAAGTGAAGCCGAAAAACTCATCCTTCAACGAGGCATCAAAAAAGTAATCACTACAGGACCACCCCATTCAACCCATCTGATTGGTTTGGAATTAAAAGTAAAATTCGGTGTACACTGGTGGGCCGATTTTCGCGATCCTTGGACGGATATATTTTACAACAAAGATTTGTACCGCACTGCTTGGGTCAAAAGTATTGATGCCCGATTGGAAGAAAAAGTATTAAAAACCGCAGAAGGTATTTTTACCACGGTGGGAGGAAATTTGGTTCGCAAACTCCAAATCAAAGCACCTGAACAGAGCATTCACATATTACCCAATGGCTATGACGCTTCATTGATGTCTTCAATCCCCAAAGCAAGCCAAAAGCCCTTCCATGTTGTTTATACCGGATTATTGACTGAAAATCAAGACTATCTCCCTGTTATTAAAGTACTTGATGAATTGGCTGGCCCAAAGAATATTCGTCTATCCTTAGCAGGAAATATTCCTATCGATATAATTAAAAAAATAAAAAATAACGCCCCAAATATAGAGGTTGTTTACAAGGGATACTTGGCCCACAAAGATGTCATTAGTTTGATGAAAAGCGGGGATTTATTGCTCAATTTTCTATTTAAAGGAGCTGATCAGGACATGATCTCAGGGAAATTATTGGAGTACTTGGCCTCCCAAGTCCCGATTTTATCAATAGGAAATCCCAAGTCAGAGGCTGGTAGACTATTAATTAAATCTTCCCTTGCTCGGATGATTGATGCCAACGATGTTGATGCCCAAAAAATATTTATTCAAAAAGTTTTTCGTCTAAAAGGTAAGGCCACTAATATCCTACCTGAGATTGACAAATGGAGCAGGAAAAATATTACATCTGTATTAAACAATATTTTGGCACAGGGAAAGTTTGCCCATTGATTTTCAACCAATAAAATCCTCTCTCATTGGACTAAAAGCATCGATAAGTTCCCCTTCTTCAATACATAACGCACTGTGAAGGGTATTTGGAGGTACGTAGAATGAATCTCCTTTTTTCAGTTTTTGGGTAACACCATCAACGGTGATTTCAAACACACCCGACCCGATAAGGGTTGACTGTGAGTGGTGATGCTGGTGTTCGGAACCTATACCTCCTTTTTCAAAATGAACTTGAACCAACATCAATTGATCGTCATAGCCCAATATTTTTCTTTTAATCTTTGGCTCTACCGCCTCCCAATCGGAAGAGGAGGTGTTTAAAAATGATTTACTCGATTTAACAGGTTTCATACTAAAGGGTAATTAGTTATAGAAGTTGAATTTTAGAAGATAATCTTGAATTTTGGGGGGAAGAAAATCAACCAATAATTTTTTTTTAACAAGAGCATCTCGAATTTCGGTCGCTGAAATATTTAATAAAGGAGCTTTAAAATACACAACTTTCGGATGATCTAAAAATGTTTCGGGGATTTTATTCGATTGGGAGCGGGGATAAACAAAAATCTGAAATTGTTCCAAAATCTGATGATATTCTTCCCATCGGTCGAAATGCTCCATATTGTCTTGACCCAAAATTAATGTAAATTGATTTTTGAGATATTTTTTTTTAAGATGATTTAGGGTTTGAATGGTATAATTAGGAGTTGGTAAATCAAATTCTTCTGAACAGGCTTTGAGTTTCGATTTACCTACAATGGCCAATTCGATCATGGCCAATCGATGATGGTTTTCCATCAAGTCATTTTTTTTCTTGAATGGACTTTGAGGACTGATCACTAGCCAAACTTCATCCAAGTTTGTATTATCAGCAAAAAATTCTGCAACTGCCAAATGTCCTAAATGGATAGGATTGAAGGTTCCAAAGAGGAGGCCGATTCTTTTCATTACAACTTTATGAGTTGACAAATTCTTTTACCCCCTGGAACATCTCTTTTTTTGCTTTTTCTAGATCTTCGTTGACAATCACCAAATCAAATTCGGGAGCAGACTCTACTTCAATTTTTGCTTTGGCAACACGCTCAAGGAGTAAAGCTTCATTTTCGGTTCCTCTAGCCCGTAATCGTTGTTTTAATATTTCAAAACTGGGAACTTGAATAAAAATCGATAAAGTTTGTTCTGGGTATTGAGATTTGATATTCAGCCCCCCAACTACATCGATATCAAAAACAATGTGGTGTCCGTCAGACCATTTACTTTCCAACTCCGAACGCAAGGTTCCATAAAATTTACCCGGATAAACCTCTTCATATTCGACAAAAGCATTTTCTTCAATTTTTTTCTGGAAAGCTTCTGGGGTCAGGAAATGATAATCGATGCCGTCTTGTTCTTTACCACGTGGGGGGCGGCAGGTAGCCGAAATAGAAAAAACCAAGGGGAGATTTTGTTTCAACAAGGCATGAACCAAAGTGGATTTACCACTACCTGATGGTGCCGAAATAACAATAAGTTTTCCTTCCTTCAATTATAAAACATTAAGTAATTGCTCCTTTATTTTTTCAAGTTCATCTTTCATTTGTATGACCAGTTTTTGGAGGTTGGCATGATTGGCTTTCGATCCAATTGTATTTATCTCCCTACCGATTTCCTGAGCAATAAAACCTAGCTTTTTTCCATTTGAAGTATCATCGTCTAGGTTATTTTTAAAATATTCGATATGATTTTTGAGTCGAACTTTCTCTTCAGTGATATCATATTTTTCCAAATAATAAATCAACTCCTGCTCGAAGCGATTTTGGTCAACTTCCACCTCTAAACTATCCAAAGCAGATTGTAATTTTTCTTTGATTTTAGTATTTCTTTCGGGATCGACAATTTCAACTTCCTCAGTGAGTTCCTCTAAATTTTTTAATCTTTTTTTGAATTCGCTTTCGAGAATCTTTCCCTCATCTGTTCTGAATCCAATAATTGCGTCGACTGCTTTTTTCAGAAGTGTCTCGATCAATTCAATTTCGGCTTCTTCAAAACCCTCTACTTCAGTTTTGAATATATCGGGTAGCTTTAGGGCAATTTTGAGCAGCTCAAGACGGTTTCCATCTTCTATACTTTTCAATTGTTCCATGTAATGATTGACTGAAGCTACATTGATGATTTTGGCATTGGATTCACCCATATTATCAATGTTGAGGTTAATGTCAATTTTACCTCTTTTAAGAAACTCTCCAATACTTTTTTTTAGTTGAATTTCTATTTCCCTGAGGTGAACAGGCATTCGGGCATTGATTTCTAATCCTTTGCTATTGAGCGATCGTAACTCAAGAACATAGTTTTTGTTTTCGAATTGTATCTCGGCTTTACCGTAGCCGGTCATCGATTGAATCATAGCTTGCTATAATTCCCGGATTTTGATATTACGATAGCTGACACCATCACCGTGATCTTGCAGTCCTATTTTTCCAGTTTTAAATTTGGCAAAATCTTTCCAGTCTTTAAATTTCGAATTGACCACCAGATCATCCCATTCCGGCCCGCTCAATGGAAACTTTACAATTTCCACGTCATTTAGTTTAACAATGGCTTTATTGGTGGTGTAATTAATTGAAATAAAAACATGATTCCATTCTCCAGCGGGTTTGCATACATCCACTGAAGGCTGAACCATATCGTAAAGTGCACCTGCTTGATGAAAATTTGGTTTGACAAAGGAATCTGGGTGACGTTCATTGTCAAGAACCTGAATTTCTGGACCTGTTTGATAGGGCTCTTTGAATCTCTCTCCTTCTTTTACACCCCAAAAAATTCCACTATTTCCTCCCTCTACAATTTTCCATTCCAACGAAAGCTCAAAGTCGGTAAACTCCCTATCAGTAACAATATTATTTCCTTTTCCACTTCCAGTTCCATCAGGTAAAACCATTGCTCCATCTTCAATAATCCACGCAGCACTCATTTCGGAGCTATTGAATTGATGCCATCCGTCGAAAGAGACCCCATTGAATAAGTCCACCCACTCTTTTTGTGGAGCGGGTGCTTCTGCAGTTGTTGTTTTTTTCTTAGGGATCTGTTTACAAGCTATTATAAGTGAGACTAGTCCAATAAATAATAATTTTCTCATTAATTGTGTTTTAAATATTAAGTAATTTTTTTAAACGATTTTCATCGATTTCAGTTCCGGCAAAATCATCGAAAGTTTTTTGAGTAGCCTCGATGATGTGTGATTGAATGAAATGAGCGCCCTCTCGAGCTCCTTGCTCTGGACTTTTAATACAGCATTCCCATTCCATAACGGCCCAGACATCACAACCATATTCTGTTAGCTTAGTAAAAATAGTTTTAAAATCTATTTGTCCGTCACCGGGAGAACGATAACGGCCTGCGCGATCAATCCAATCACCATAACCTCCAAAGGCTCCTTTTTTTCCAGTGGGTTTAAACTCCGAATCTTTCACATGGAAAGACTTGATGAACTCGTGATAGTGATCGATGTATTCTATATAATCGAGCTGCTGCAACACAAAGTGACTGGGATCGTAAAGAATATTGGCTCTTTTGTGATTTCCAGTAGCTTTCAAAAAGCGCTCAAAGGTCACCCCATCGTGGAGGTCTTCTCCTGGGTGGATTTCATAACAGACATCAACACCGTTCTCATCAAAGGTGTTGAGTATAGGCAACCATCTGTTGGCCAATTCCTTAAACCCCATTTCCACAAGACCCTCGGGACGTTGTGGCCAAGGATGCCAAGTGTGCCATAACAGAGCACCGGAGAAAGTGGCATGGGTATTAAGTCCAAGTCGGTTACTTGCTTTTGCTGCTTTTTTAAGAGTTTCAATAGCCCATTTGGTTCTCGCTTTGGGATTATTTTTATAAGCGTCAGGTGCAAAGTTGTCAAACATTAAATCATAGGCTGGATGAACTGCTACCAGTTGACCCTGTAAGTGGGTTGAAAGTTCGGTAATCTCAAGATCGTAGGAATTAATTTTTCCTTTCAAATCATCGCAGTAAGTCTGACTTTCGGCAGCTTTGTCCAGATCTATCAAAAAGCTTTCCCATGTGGGAATTTGAACCCCTTTGTAACCCAAGTCGGCTGCCCACTTGCACATGCCGTCTAGAGAATTGAAAGGAGCCTGCTTGTCAACAAACTGCGCCAAAAAAATAGCAGGTCCTTTTATGGTTTTCATTGATTTTCCATGCTTACCCATACATTTCCTTTTTGATTAGATTCAACAGTTTTTTCTATAAACAGCATCCCTCGAACTCCTTCATAAAGGGTAGGGAATTCTCCATTGTAAGATTTTTCCTCCCTAAGTGCCTTTGCTACTCCTTTGTAAATATTTCCCATAGCATCAAAAATACCTTCGGGATGTCCGGCTGGTAATTTGGTACCATCCAAGGATACGTCGGTATTGTATGAAGCATTGCCAGGTTTGATTAGTCTTCTGGGTTCATCGTCTTTGAGGTGATACAAATAATTGGGATTTTCTTGTTCCCATTTTAATGCTCCCTTTCTTCCGTATATAGCCACGGCTATGTTATTTTCATCTCCGGTTGCAATTTGGCTGGCACGAAGCAATCCTTTGGCTTTGTTTTCCATACGGATGAGAATCGTACCGTCAATGTCAAGGGGATTGTCATCATAGAGGGTGTTTAAGTCCGAGAGTAATTCTCTAACTTCCATGCCTGTAACATATTCTAACATATTAAATATATGGGTCCCTATGTCTCCGATACAGGAACTTATTCCTGCTTTTTTGGGGTCCAATCGCCATACTTTACTTCTTTTTTCTTTGTCATGAATCACAGGGTTTATCCAACCTTGGTAATACTGTAAATCTACTTTGTGAATATCTCCGATGACCCCATTGGCGATCATGTCTTTCATTTCTCTGACCATTGGATAACCGGTGTAAGTATAGGTTACTGCAAAAATTACTTGGTGCTTTTCTTGTAGTGACTGTAACACTTTAGCCTCTTGAAGTGTTGTGGTTAGTGGCTTTTCACAAATAACGTGAAAACCGTTTTCCAACAGTTTTTTGGCCATGGGGTAATGCAAAAAGTTGGGGGTCAAAACAGAAACCACTTCAACTTTTTCACCCACGGGTTTAGCGGATTCTTCCGCAATAAATGCATTAAAATCAGTATAAACCCTTTCAGTGTTTACACCGATTTGATTGGCAAATTTGATATTTTCCTCATAATCAGGATTAAAAACTCCACCCACAATCTCGTAGCGATCATACATATGGGAAGCCACTCTGTGCAACACACCGATCAGTGAGTCTCCTCCACCTCCCAATATGCCTAGTCGAATTTTACTCATTTTGATTTATTTTTACCGTTTTAGTAAAAATAGGATTAATTTTTCAAAACCAAAATGGATATTAATTCATAATTATTTTTTCGAAACAAGAGCTTTAATATTTTATAAGTCCTTATTTTTATTGAAAACTAAGTAATCTTTTTGTTTATGAGTCAAGAATACGATGCGATTGTAATTGGAACTGGAATTAGTGGGGGCTGGGCTGCTAAAGAGTTATGTGAAAGTGGACTTAAAACATTGGTACTTGAAAGAGGAAGGATGATTAGGCATATAACTGATTATCACACCGCAAATATGGATCCTTGGGATTTCAAAGGTGGAGATAAAACCACCCAAGAAATTGAAAAAAAACAATATAAGCAAATCAGATCTACTAGATATGCAGTTCATGAATCAACTTCTCATTTTTTTGTAGATGATAATGAGCATCCCTATAATGAGGATAAGCCTTTTGACTGGGTCCGGGGCTACCACGTAGGTGGAAAATCTTTAATGTGGGCAAGGCAAGTATATAGATTGAGCGAATTTGATTTTGAGGCTAATGCTAAGGAGGGTATTGCCATTGATTGGCCTATTAGATATAAAGACTTGGCTCCCTGGTATAGTTATGTAGAAAAGTATATCGGTGTTTCTGGAGAAAAGTTAGGTTTACCCCAGCTCCCTGACAGTGAGTTTTTAAAACCTATGGAATTGACATGTGCTGAGGAAAAGTTTAAAAATGAAATAGCTAGTAAATACGATGACCGTCTAATAACAAACGCTAGAGTTGCTCATATTACTGAAGGAACTAAACCTGGATTAGGCCGTGTTACATGTCAATATAGGAATCGTTGTAGAAGAGGATGTCCTTATGGAGCATACTTTAGTAGTAATTCATCTACCTTACCTGCAGCAGATGCTACAGGAAAAATGACACTCAGACCGAATTCAATTGTCACTCAAATCATTTATGATGAAAAAAATAACAGGGCAAGTGGTGTTCGAGTAATTGATTCTGAGACAAATGAAGTAACTGAATATAAAGCTAAAATTATCTTTCTGTGTGCTTCAACTATTGCTTCTACTTCAATTTTATTACAATCAGTATCTGATCGTTTCCCGAACGGACTTGGTAATGATTCAGGAGAACTAGGTCATAATTTGATGGATCATCATCTCAGATTAGGAGCAAGTGCTGAGATTGAGGGATTTGAGGATAGGTATTACACTGGAAGAAGGCCTGGAGGTATTTATATTCCAAGATTTGTAAATATCGGGGGTTCCACTAATGTAAGTGATTTTGTGAGAGGATATGGTTTTCAAGGAGGTGCAAAAAGAGGGCCAAATAATGGTAATGGTTCCAATGAAGCATATGGTACTAAATTTAAAGAAGTAATTCAGACGCCCGGACCATGGAAAATAAACCTTGGTGGTTTTGGTGAAATATTACCTTACCACGATAACAAAATGTATCTTAATTATAATAAAAAAGATAAGTGGGGACTTCCTACTGTCACTTTTGATGCTGAAATAAAAGAAAATGAATACAAAATGAGAAAGCACTTGCTTCAACAGATTGGAGAAATGCTTGAATCAGCAGGGTTTAAAAATGTTCAAACCAGAGATAGGGGATATTATTACGGTGCTGGAATACATGAAATGGGAACAGCTAGAATGGGACGTGATAAAAAAACTTCCGTTTTAAATAAGTTCAATCAAATTCACTCTGTAAAAAATGTTTTTGTGACTGACGGATCCTGTATGACCTCCTCTGGGAATGTTAACCCCTCATTAACATATATGGCAATTACTGCAAGAGCTGCAAATTATGCAGTAAAAGAATTGAAAAAAATGAACCTTTAATTTAAATTACCGATAATGGATAGAAGAAAAGTATTAAAAACAATTGGTTACGGTTCAGGGGCAATTACTCTGACCCCAGCAGTAGTTGGACTTTTTCATAGCTGTCAAACCAACTCCTCTAATTTTTTTCCTGAGTACTTTAATAAAAACCAGTTTTCTGTTGTATCTCAATTAATGGAGCTAATAATTCCTGAGACTGAAATTCCAGGTGCCATTAATCTTAAACTACCCGAATTTTTAGATGGTTATATTAACATAATTTTTTCTGAGGTACGAAAAAAAAAGATATCAACAGGATTAGAAAGTTTTATTGAAGTTTCTCTTTTTGATTCTGAAAAAAGTAATGCAAATAGATTGACCAATGAAGATTTAGATTTTCAATTATCAAAATATCTCAAAGCAGATTTTAAGAAAAAAAACTCATGGAAAAAGCAAGAATCTGCTTATCAGAAAGCTTTACAAAATAAAAATAAGTCTACTAAACTTCCAAAAGAAGCATTAGCTTATGGATTTGCAAATCAATTACGCTCATTATCTATAACTGCATTTAGAACTAATGAATACATAGGAGAAAATATATTAGCATATGCCCCGATTCCTGGGGAGCAAAGAGGATGTGTAGACCTTATGGAAACTACTGGAGGTAAGATTTGGTCATTATAAAATTAATTCACTATCAACTCTCCCCTCATAATCATGTAATGACCAGGAAAAGAACAAATATAAGTATATATCCCTGCCTCAGGAGCTGTAAAGTTTATGGTTGTTGATTCTCCCCCTCCAAGCATCCTAGTGAAAGCAATAGTTTCATCAGAGTTTGGAATATAATCTTTTGATTTAGCGAGAGTGGCTTTTTTTGCAAATTCATTGACATTAACACCTTTTTTCAGCAATACAAAATTGTGACCCATAAATTCTTTTGCAATTTTACCCTTGTGATTTAGTGTAAGCCTTACATTTTTACCAGATTTTACCTCAATTGTTTTTTTATCATACATCATATTATCAAATGAATTTAAAACAATTTTAATCTGATCCTCGTTATCATCTATGACATCATTTTTTTCTTCTACTTGAGTTCTTTTAAATTCAAATTTGTCTTTCTTTTTCTCTTTTTTTGGACCACAAGAAATAAATAATGCAAAAAAAATAATCATTGAAATTAATTTATTCATAACAGAATTTTCTTTAAATTTTTTTTAAAATTACTAAAGAAAGAATAAATTAAGCAATTGGCATTTTATTTTTTAGCCAGAGGGTACTTTGGCTCTATACTTGGAGGGTTTTTTGGACACCAAATAAACCCCGAGCATTATAACTAAACAGGCAATTGCTTTTACTTCGTCAAGGGTATCATTTCCCGTATAAATAGCGTAGCTAATGGCAATGATGGGTTGTGCATAGGCAAAAGCGCCCACAGTTGATGCTTGTAGATTTCTCAAGGCATACAGATTGAGCAAATAGGTGGAAAAGGTTGTTCCTAAAACCACAAATGCCACCCTCAAAAGAACATCTAAAGGCATATTAGGCCAATCCACCTCAGTGTATTCACTAACCGTTATGGGAAAGGTCAGGATAAATCCAATCAAAAATAACCACTTCATAATCGTGACGGTATTGTATTTTTCTGAAAGGGGTTTTACCACAATGATAAAGCCTGAAAAGAAAACAGAATTTATCATAAATAAGATATTTCCCATGAGCACATTTGGTGCATTACCTGTATTTTGGGTACCATAGAGAACAAGTATCAGAGCACCGGTAAATCCCAAGGTGATCCCCAAAAATTTTAGTATTCCGATTTTTTCACCTAAAAAAAGATAGGATAGTAAGAGGATAATGATAGGATTAGTGGTAGCAAAAATCCCGCTATTGACAGGAGTAGAGAGTTCCAGTCCTTTGAAAAAAGAAAGCATATTGATGCACATTCCCATCAAGCAAGCCAAAAACAACCTCAAATAATCGCCACGGTCAATTTTTTCTTTGGGCAAAAACAAACTTAGCAACCAAAAGAGCAGGGCTGCTCCTGCGGTGCGGATAAAAATAAAACCAAAGGCACCGACATAATCCGGCATTACCACCTTAGCTACCGTATGGTTGAGTCCATAGATGGTAGTTGCACCGGCTGCAGCCAAAAGCGCCCAAACTCTAGTGTTCATCTAGCCATTTTTTGGCATCAGCCACTACTGATTTACTGTTACCAATAAAGATTCTCTCGTCATAGACAAGAACCGGGCGTTTTAAAAAAGTATAATGTTCCAATAAAAGCGATTTGTAACTCTCCTCTGAAAGTTGTCTTTCGTTTAAATTACGCTTTTTGTAAAGTTGCGCACGTTTACTAAACAAAGCCTCGTAACTACCCGACAGCTTTTTCAATCTTTCCAATGTCTCAGCAGTAAACGGCTCTTCTTTTATATTAATAAACTCAACATGTGAAGGAAGATCTAATTCTCTATGGATACGCTGGCAAGTATTACAGCTATTTAAAGAATAAAAGGTTCGCATAATATTTAAATCGAAGCACAAAATAAGTCAATAAAAGTCAAACATGTATGAATTTGTCTGTTATTAAATAATTAATTTTTGATGATTAACCCAAATTGTACCCAAGATTTAGAACAAAATTTATTTTTATCAATAAATCTTATTTCACCTTTTCCCGAAGCGCCTAATAGTATATTACCCTAAAGGAAATCAGCAATTTGGATAATTTTTGTATTACCAACATAAACAGCTTCTTTCCTTCGTGATAATTCCTTTTTCAAAAGCGATTGTTTTTAACTCCTATAGTTATTCTTTATAATTTATAGCTATTTTTAAATGTATGGATAGGACACTCTTAATTTCAATACAAATAAGCATTCCTTAAAATCCAATATCTTTGCAGTGATATAAAACACTGTGATGGACAAAAAACTTCGCTTTAATAGCCTCACCATTCATGGAGGTCAGGAGCCTGACAAGGCATTCGGTGCGGTGATGCCACCCATTTACCAAACCTCTACTTATGCCCAGAGCACTCCTGGGAGGCATCAAGGATATGAATATAGTCGAACACACAATCCGACTCGAACAGCTTTAGAGTGTTCGATAGCCAGCCTTGAAAAGGCAAAATATGGTTTGGCTTTTGCTTCCGGTATGGCAGCTATGGATACTGTTCTCAAACTTTTTCAACCAGGCGATGAAATCATCTCCACTGATGATCTTTATGGCGGATCCTATCGACTGCTGACTAAAGTCTTTGAAAAATACGGATTGAAAATACATTTTGTAAATATGGAAAAGGTCGAAAATATTAAGCCTTTCCTCAACATCAAAACTCGTTTGATATGGATTGAAACCCCTACCAATCCAATGATGAAGGTGGTGGATATTCACGCTATTGCTGCTCTTGGAAAAACCCACAACGCATTAGTAGCAGTTGACAATACATTTGCATCACCCTATTTACAACAACCCCTTGATTTAGGTGCCGATATAGTTATGCATTCTGCTACTAAATACCTAGCCGGTCATAGCGATACTATTATTGGACTATTGGCAGTAAATGACGATGTCCTTCACGAACAACTTGCTTTTATCCAGAACTCGGGTGGAGGCGTTCCGGGACCTATGGACTGTTTTTTGGCTCTCAGAGGCATCAAAACACTTCACTTGAGGATGCAAAGACATTGCGAAAATGGCGCCGCTGTTGCTACTCACCTCCAAGACCACTCTAAAATAGAAAAAGTCTATTGGCCTGGTTTTGTCTATCATCCTAATCATGAGGTAGCTAAAAAACAAATGAAAGCTTTTGGAGGAATGCTATCTTTTGTTCCACAAGGTGGAGGTATAGCAAATGCTAAAAAAATCCTCGAAAAATTTCAAATTTTTACTTTGGCCGAATCCCTAGGAGGAGTCGAAAGTTTAGCTGGTCATCCTGCCTCCATGACCCATGCTTCAATCCCTAAAGAAACTCGTGAAAAAAGTGGAGTCGTGGATGGGTTGATTCGACTCAGTATTGGCATTGAAGATGTTCAGGATCTGATCGAAGATCTGGATCAGGCCATTGCATAGAATAATTTTTTTTAAATGGAACTTCCAGAAAATAAAAAAATATACTTTGCCTCCGACAATCATTTGGGTTTACCCCATTCAGAAGCGAGTCGAGTTCGGGAGAAGCATTTTGTATCATGGCTGGAAGAGGTGCGAAAGGATGCTGCAGCCATATATTTGTTGGGGGACCTATTTGATTTTTGGATTGAATACAAGACAGTTGTCCCAAAAGGCTTTGTCAGGGTATTGGGCAAATTAGCCGAGCTTTCTGACTCGGGTATTCCCATTACCTTTTTTACTGGCAATCACGACTTGTGGATGGGGGATTATTTTCAAAAAGAATTGAACATAACCGTGTACCGTCAACCCATCACCCTCACTATTGGAACCACCCGTTTTTTAATTGGTCATGGTGACGGGTTGGGACCAGGAGACAAGGGCTACAAACTGATGAAAAAGTTATTTACCAACCCCTTTTTGCAGTGGCTCTTTCGCTGGCTGCATCCTGATTTGGGATTCCGATTGGGTCAATATCTATCCAAAAAGAATAAATTAATCTCTGGTGAGGAGGATGTCAAATTTTTGGGAGAGGACAAAGAATGGCTTGTGACTTATTCCCAAAAAAAATTAAAAGACGAACACTTCGATTATTTTGTTTTCGGCCACCGTCATTTGCCATTGGAAATTGAGTTGAATCAAAATTCCAAATACATCAATTTAGGAGATTGGATTACTCACAACACCTATGCAGTTTTTGATGGAACTACTTTGAACTTAAAAACTTGGAAATAGCATTAGCTTATGATCGAAGCCAAATCGCTTAAGCTCGAAAATAGTGTGATCGTTGGGATCATTAACAGTCGACAGGATTTAGCTCAATCCAATGAATATCTTAATGAATTGGCTTTTTTGGTTCATACAGCTGGGGGAATTGTACTAAAGCGGTTTGTTCAAAAAATACAAATTCCTAATCCTAAAACATTTATCGGTTTGGGAAAAATGGATGAAGTAGAACAATTTGTCATTAAAAATCAAGTAACTACGGTAGTTTTTGATGATGAGTTGACTCCAGCACAACAAGGGAATATTGAAAAAATTTTACGTTGTAAAATATTGGATCGAACAGGCTTGATCTTAGATATTTTTGCCCAACGCGCCCAAACCAGTTATGCTCGCACTCAAGTTGAGCTTGCGCAATATGAATATTTGTTACCCCGACTAAAAGGACTTTGGACACATTTAGAGCGTCAACGCGGGGGGATTGGCATGCGCGGGCCTGGAGAAACGGAAATAGAAACGGATCGTCGAATCGTCAGAGATAAAATCTCCCTTTTGAAGAAAAAGTTAGTCACAATCGATAAACAAATGGCTACCCAAAGGGGTAATCGTGGGGCTTTGGTCAGAGTAGCACTTGTGGGCTATACCAACGTGGGCAAATCGACTCTAATGAATGTAATTGCCAAAAGCGAAGTTTTTGCTGAAAATAAACTTTTTGCCACTTTAGACACCACCGTAAGAAAAGTAGTAATTGGTAATTTGCCATTTCTAATGAGTGATACTGTTGGCTTTATACGCAAATTGCCTACCCAATTGATAGAGTCTTTTAAGAGTACTTTAGATGAGGTCCAACAAGCCGATTTGTTACTGCATGTGGTGGATATCTCCCATCCTAATTTCGAAGACCATATACAATCGGTAAATCAAATTCTTAGCGAAATCAAAAGCCTTGATAAACAAACCTTGATGGTTTTTAATAAAATAGATGCATACCAACCAGAACAATGGGATGAAACAGACTTGGTAACTGAAAGGACTTCAAAGCATTATAGCATTGAAGAATGGCAAAATACCTGGATGTATCGATTTAACGATAGAGCTCTATTTATCTCTGCTCTGAACAAAAAAAATCTCAAGGGTTTTCGTGATAGAGTCTATGCTGAAGTAAGAAAAATTCACATTACTCGTTTTCCTTATAACCATTTCTTATATCCGGAGCAACTGGCCGACGGCTTATAACTTTTTCAATGTTTTTGATCAAGGCTTCCTGTGGGCCACGTAAGTATTAGCTTGAGCTTTAGGTAACAAAAGTACATCTGCTAGATTCACGTGTTCGGGAGCTTGGACCATATAGAGAATTACATTGGCAACATCTTTTGCTAGTAGTGGAATAAGTCCCTTGTAGACTTGGGTTGCTTTGTCTTTGTCTCCTTTAAAGCGTACATCCGAAAATTCAGTTTCGACCATACCAGGGTTTATCGCACTCACCTTGATGTTTAAAGAATTTAAATCCAGACGAAGCCCTTGGGTGAATGCATCTATGGCATATTTACTGCTGCAGTATACACTACCGTGGGGATAAACTTCTTTACCTGCAATGGAGCCAAGATTGACTATGTGTCCGGTTTTTCGGGAAACCATTGAAGGCAAAACCGCTTTTGTTACGTACATTAACCCTTTAACATTGCTATCTATCATAGCATCCCAATCCTCCAGATCGGCCTTGTGAACGGGTTTAAGGCCGTGGGCATTTCCTGCATTGTTAATTAAAATATCAATGGATGAAAAAGCTTTTGGAAGGGAATTTATTTTTTCAAAAACAGCACTTTTATCCCCTACATCAAAAACCAACAGGTGGGTGGGTGTATCTAATTTTGACTGTAGTTCTTTCAATCGGTCTTTTCTGCGGCCACACAAAATCAAGCTGGCACCCTGAGTTCCTAAGACCTCTGCTGTTGCCCACCCGATACCACTACTGGCTCCTGTAATCATTGCCATTTTTCCTTTAAGAGCTTTTGTCATCTGTGTAAAATCTTTTAAATTCGAATTCCTAAATTAGGAAGTATTATGGGGGCGAAAAATCCTGAATCATTCTATTTTTAACCAATTATTAACAAGTCAAAAAAAAAATTTTATACAATTTTGCACCCCATAATTAATGTTTTGATAGATACACTACAATGGAAGAAACAATGAAAAAGCCCGTTGATATTAAAGCAATCAATGAAAAGATCGAAAAGGAAAGTGCCTTTATTGATCTACTGACCCTTGAAATCAATAAGGTGATCATAGGACAAAAAGATATGGTTGAGCGATTGCTAATTGGTTTATTAGGTCGAGGCCATATATTGTTAGAAGGTGTTCCTGGTCTGGCCAAGACCCTTGCCATCAATACTTTGAGCCAAGCAGTAAAAGGTCAATTCAGCCGAATACAGTTTACCCCCGATTTACTTCCTGCCGATGTGATCGGTACGATGATTTACAATGTAAAAGAGAATGATTTTACGATCAAAAAAGGCCCTGTATTTGCCAATTTTGTTTTGGCAGACGAGATCAATCGGGCCCCGGCCAAAGTGCAGTCTGCATTGTTAGAAGCCATGCAGGAAAAGCAAGTAACCATTGGAGATACTACCTTTAAACTTCCTGCTCCCTTTTTGGTCATGGCTACCCAAAACCCGGTAGAACAAGAGGGGACTTATCCATTGCCGGAAGCTCAAGTGGATCGTTTTATGCTCAAAACCATTATCGATTATCCCAAGTTGGAGGAGGAACAAATTATTGTTCGATCCAACTTAAACAATGTTAAAGATAAAATCAAATCCGTTGTAACCACCAAACAGATTGAGGTTGCACAAGCCACTGTGAGGGAAATCTACATGGATGAAAAAATCGAGAAATACATTCTTGACCTTATTTTTGCAACCCGTTATCCTGAGCGTTACAATCTTTCTTCTATAAAGCCATTGATTAGTTTTGGTGCTTCTCCCAGAGGGAGTATCAACTTGGCTACTGCTGCCAAATGTCATGCCTTTTTAAAGCACCGAGGCTATGTCATTCCCGAGGATGTTCGTGCTATCATATATGATGTATTGAGACACCGTATCGGATTGACTTATGAAGCCGAAGCAGAAAACGTGACTACTGAAGATTTGATCAGCCAAATCATCAATGAGGTAGAAGTCCCATAGGACTTTCATTTTTAGGTTAAATTCCAGGACCTATGGACACTAAGGAGCTCTTAAAAAAAGTTCGTAAGATTGAAATCAAAACCCGTCGCTTGAGCGATAATATCTTTGGTGGGGAGTACCATAGCACCTTCAAAGGAAGGGGAATGACTTTTAGTGAGGTGCGCCAATATCAATACGGGGATGATGTGAGAAGCATTGACTGGAATGTGACGGCCCGCTACAATGAACCTTTTGTAAAAGTCTTTGAAGAAGAAAGAGAATTGACCTTGATGTTGATGATCGATGTCAGTGGCTCAGAATTGTTTGGCACCCAAGGACAATTCAAGAGGGAGGAATTGACTGAAATAGCCGCAACATTGTCTTTTTCGGCCATGCAAAACAACGATAAAGTGGGTTTGATCCTCTTTTCGGATCAGATAGAATTGTTTATCCCACCCAAAAAAGGACGTTCTCATGTTTTGCGGATCATACGTGAACTTTTGGAATACAAACCCCAAAGTCAAAAAACGAATATCAGCAATGCCCTTGAATTTTTATCGGGAGTGATGAAAAAGAAAGCTATAGTCTTTGTGATGTCAGATTTTATGGATAGTGGCTATGAAAAGACCCTGAGAATCGTGGCCAAAAAACATGATCTAACAGGAATTAGAATCTATGACCGACATGAAGAAAATATGCCCAACATCGGTTTGGTTCCCATGTTGGACAACGAAACGGGGCAGACGGCTTGGGTCAATACCCAATCCGCCAAGGTACGAAAAGCTTATGCAGATCAATATAATTCTGTGGTGCACGAATTTGAAAATCTTTTCCATAAAAATGGTGCAGGAACCTTACACAGCAGACTGGATCAAAGCTATGTAAAAAAGTTGTTGAACTATTTTAAATCCAGAGGCTAAATGAGGGGAAAGATTTTGCTTTTATGGGCCTATCTCTTTTATATACCTTTGCTTTTTGCGCAAATGGGTTACGATTTGCAAGTGGCAGTAGATACCACCAAAATGCGGATAGGAGAACAAATAGAATATATCCTTCAAGTAAAGGCTGACTCTACCGCACAGATCACTTTTTCAGAGCAACCATTTTTTGCGCCTTTTGAAGTTTTGGAAGAAAGCCCCATTGATACCCTCAGAGCGAAAAGCCATTATCTTTTTACCAAAAAATATGCCCTGATACAGTTTGACACCGGGGCCTACTGGTTGCCTCCGCAAAAGATTATGGTCAACGGTTTTTCCAAAATATCAGACTCCCTTTTGGTTCAGGTGTCTACGGTTCCCGTAGATACCTTAAAGCAAAAACTTTTTGACATCAAACCTGTTGCAGAAGTAGAGCAAAATTTTGATGCCCTAACTCAAAGTATTATTTATGGGGTATTGTTGGTATTGTTGTTGGTAGGATTGATCTATGCTTTTTTCTTTGCCAAAAAAAGAAGGGAAGAACGCAAGAAAAAATTACCTCCCTTCGAACGTGCCTTAGAGGAACTAAAAGCTTTGGAAACCATTACTCCATCTTTACAAGAGGAATACAAACATTACTACTCTCGGCTGACTGACGTAGTAAGGCGCTATCTGGAGGAGGAAGCCAAAATCTCTGCCTTGGAAAGCACTACCAATGAGTTGATGATAAAATTAGAGTCATTAAAACAATCTGGTCAATTGGAGCTAGAGAGGGAAACTATCAAGAATCTCAAAACAGTTCTTCAGACTGCCGACTTGGTCAAGTTTGCCCGATCTACTCCCGAGTTTGGCTCGACTTCTAAGGACAGAGAATTGGTAGAAGGTGTTGTGATTGAAACCAAAGAAGCCCTTCCGGAACCCACCCCAGAGGAGATTAGAGAAAGAGAGGAATACCGTATTTTATTGGCCAAAAAAAGAAGAAAAAAACAACTGCAGTGGGGCTTTGCCTCTGTTGGGATATTACTGATTTTAAGTCTGAGTGTGGCTATCTTCGTATATGGATTTTACCCAGTTAGGGATACTTTGGTTGGATATCCTACTATCAAATTAAAAAACAAGGAATGGATCACCAGTCAATATGGGACACCCCCTGTTAAAATTTCTACTCCTGAAGTGTTAAGAAGAATAAAG
Source organism: uncultured Flavobacteriaceae bacterium (assembly GCA_913020295.1). GTDB lineage: Bacteria > Bacteroidota > Bacteroidia > Flavobacteriales > Flavobacteriaceae > UBA8316. The sequence goes on from CAJWAA010000009.1 coordinate 36,846, forward strand.
TCGGAAAAAGGAGGTGCATTGCGTTTTTCCTCAGGTAATTTCGATGCTCCTTTCTATATCGATCTGGTATTTACCAAAAAACCTCCGAACCAGCAGGGAGAAGAAGCTCCTTCAAAAGAAGATCAGCAGGCCCAACAGAAAGAAAAGATTCAAGAATTGATCAATGCCATCATCAACGATTTTCAATCCAGAGGTGCGGTAAATATACTAATTAAGGAGGAAGAAATCACTACCCTATCAGGCCTCCCGGCTCTTAAAATTTTTGGGACACTGGATTACCCAAAAAAAGGAAAAAAAAAGAGGGTACGCTGTAATTATATCACTCATGTATTTGATTTTGAACAGGGGGGGATCAACCTCACTTTGCTCTACGAAAAGGATGATCGATATGGAGAATCCATTGAAAAAAGGGTTATGGACAGTTTTGAATTGATAAAAGAATTATAGAAGATGTTTGAAGGCATTTACTTTGCGAATCCCGATTACCTTTGGTTGCTGCTTGCGCTGCCGCTATTGGTTGGATGGTATGTCTTTACCCGAAAAAAATCACAAGCGGTTTTAAAAATATCTTCTCTAAATGGCTTTCGGGCAAAGTCCAGTTTTTTGGCCCAATTACAGCCTGCCTTGTTTGTTCTGAGAATTTTGTCTCTCGTTTTAATTGTTATGGCTTTGGCTCGCCCTCAAACCATGGATGTCTCTACCCGAACCAGGACCAATAAGGGGATTGATATTGTGATGGCCATAGATATTTCCTCCAGTATGTTGGCTCAGGATCTAAAACCCAATCGCTTGGCCGCCCTAAAAAGGGTGGCGGCGTCTTTTGTCGATGACCGTGTTAGTGACCGCCTAGGATTGGTGATTTATGCAGGAGAAAGTTATACCAAAACCCCTATCACCAGCGATCGTGCTATTGTAAAAAATGCCTTGGGAGAAATTCAATTTGAGGGATTGATCGAGGATGGAACTGCTATTGGAATGGGATTGGCTACTTCGGTAAACCGTCTTAAAGACAGCCGTGCCAAAAGCAAGGTCATCATCCTGTTGACAGACGGGGTGAATAATTCCGGGTTTATCGATCCAAAAATTGCCAGTGAGTTGGCCGTGGAATACCAAATCAAAACCTACACCATTGGATTGGGAAGTAACGGAACCGCAAGAGCCCCCGTAGGACTTTTGCCCAATGGGAAGTTTCAATACGGTATGACCAAGGTTGAAATTGATGAGGAATTGCTCAAGACTATTGCCAAAAATACAGGAGGTTTGTACTTCCGGGCAACTGATAATAAGAAGTTAGAGGAGATCTATGAGGAGATCAACAAGTTGGAAAAAACCGAAATAGAGGAGTTCAAGTATTACAATTATGACGAAAAATTCAGGCCTTTGATATTGTTGGCATTGGCTTTGCTATTTATAGAGTGGTTGATGAGAAACACCCTTTTCAGAAGTTTTATATGATATGTATCAATTAGACGCACCTTTTTACTTTTATGGTTTGGGCATCTTGCCCATACTTTGGGTGGCCTATTTTTTGGTGATTGGATGGAAGCGTCGTGCCCAGAACAGATTTGCGCATTCTAACCTTATGGAAAAGTTAAGCCCCTATCGTTCTAAGTTTAAACCCGCTTTGAAATTGTTAATGTTTTCACTGGGAATTTCCTTTTTGATCTTGGGTTTGGTTAATCCCAAAATAGGAACCCAACTAGAGACTGTAAAAAGGGAGGGAGTAGATATAGTTTTTGCCATTGATGTGTCCAAAAGTATGCTGGCAGAAGATATTGCCCCCAACCGATTGGAGAAATCTAAACGCTTGGTTTCTGCCATTATTAATCAGTTGGCCAGTGACAGAATTGGCATCATTGCCTATGCAGCTCAAGCCATTCCACAGTTGCCTATCACGACAGACTATGGAGCAGCCAAAATGTTTTTACAAGCCCTTAATACCAATATGCTGTCTTCTCAAGGAACAGCTTTGGATGCTGCCTTGGATCTCTCTGGAACTTATTTTGACGATGAGGATCAGACCAACAGAGTGGTTTTTTTGATTTCAGATGGTGAAGATCATTCCGAAGAAGGAGCCACTGCTGCCCGAAGAGCGGCAGATATGGGGATCAGAATTTTTACTTTTGGTGTAGGTACCGACGAAGGGGCTCCCATTCCCATCAAACGCAATGGGGTAATTGATTCTTACAAAAAAGACATGCAAGGTGAGACAGTGATCACCAAAAGAAACGCCATAATACTCCAAGAGATAGCCCAAGCTGCAGAAGGGGATTATGTGGATGGAAACGACACTCAAGCGGTGGTGGATTTTGTAGCGGAAACGTTAAAAAATATGGATAAAAAAGAGTTTGAGGCTAAGAAATTTGTGAGCTACAAAGACCAGTTTCAAGCTTTTATTTTTGCGGGATTCCTATTAATTTTGTTAGAGTTGTTTCTTTTTGAAACCAAAACAAAATGGGTACAACGACTAAATTTGTTCAACGAGAAATGATGCAAAAACTAATCTTTTTTTGGGGATTTCTTTTTTTGGGTATGACATTGATGGCCCAAGAGGGAGAAGTGATCAATCATATTTATGATGGAAATGAACAAGCCTCGGCCAAAGTTTTTGACGAGGCAGAAATTTCTTACCGCAAGGCACTGTCTAATGCTCCTGAAAGACCGGAGGCCCTTTATAATCTCGGAAATACCCATTTTAAAGAACAGGATTTTGAAGAGGCCAAACAACGCTATTTTCAAACCCAAAAATTTGCGGAAAACAAATCCAGCAAACAACATGCTTTTCACAATCTCGGAAATGTGTTCATGAAACAAAAAGATTATGCCAAAGCAGTAGAGGCATATAAAAATGCCTTGCGAAACAATCCCGAGGACGAAGAGACCCGATACAATTACGCTTTGGCCAAAGAGTTGTTGGAAAAGGAACAAGAGCAACAACAAAACCAAGATCAAAACGACCAGCAGGATCAAAATGATCAAGAGGATCAGAAGGACCAGGACAATAAGGACGAGAATAAAGAAGGCGATAAAGATAAGGATTCCGGAAATGAAGATGAGGACAAGGAGGGAGATAAAAGAGAAAACGAAGAGGACAAAAAAGATGACGGGGATCAAGAAAAAGACAAACAACCTGAGCAAGGCGATTCAGAAAAAGAGCAACCCTCACCACCCCAACAAACCGAACTTTCTCCCGAACAGGTAAAAAGCCTGTTGGAAGCCATGAGCAATCAAGAAAAAAAAGTACAAGATAAGGTCAATGCCGATAAGGTACAGGGAACTCCCGTTAGAGGGCAAAAAGATTGGTAAAGTTTTATTGATGAAGAAAATTTTTGTTACCGTTTTAGTTTTGGTGATGGCCATCGGTCAGACGATGGCTCAAGGGGTGAGTTTTGAAGCAAAAGTTAGCAAAAGAACCTTGGGATTGAATGAACGTTTGCGCGTAGATTTTATAATGAATGAAAACGGGGATGATTTTACCCCACCAAATTTTGATGGATTTAGAGTTGTTCTCGGTCCCAACCAGTCCATCAGTAATTCTTGGGTCAATGGAAAAAGAAGTTTTTCTAAAACCTATACCTATTTTTTAACCCCGACTCAAAAAGGAGCCTTAACCATAGCTCAAGCTACAATAAATATTGATGGAGAAACATATAAAACTACTCCTTTAAAAATTACTATTACAGAGGCTGTCAAGGTTCCAAGAGATCCCAACAGTCCAGAGTATTTGATTGATGATAACCTTCATTTGGTGGCCGAAATATCTAATACCAGACCTTTCCTTAATGAAGCTATTACGGTGGTCTACAAATTGTATTTTAGGAGTCCATTACGAATCTCTGATGGAAGGGTGGTTGAGAATCCACAGTTTGCTGATTTTTGGAGCCATAACATTGACATCCCCCAACTCAAAGTAGAAGATGCTACCTACAAAGGTGAACCATATAGTGTCGTGGTCTGGAGAAAAAGTGTTTTATATCCTCAAAAAATCGGAAAACTCTCCTTAGAACCGCTTAGTTTGAGTTTGGTCATCGATTTACCCTCAAACCGTAGAGATTTCTTCGGTAATAGAATCCTTCAACAATCATCAAGAATCGTAACTGCTGGAAGAAGGAACATTAATGTTAAACCCCTGCCCGAAAAAGGTAAACCGGCTAATTTCTTTGGAGCGGTAGGACAATTTGATTTTGATGCCCTGATCAATAAAAAAGCTTTAAAAGCCACTGAGTCCTTTGAAATTAAACTAAAGGTTACAGGTAAAGGTAACCTCAAGCTCTTTAATTTGCCGGAATTGATTTTGCCCAATACATTGGAAGTTTTTGAGCCGGAACACTCGGAAAATGTGAAAACCACTTTGTCCGGTATGCAGGGGAATATTGAGGACAACTACACCGTTGTACCCCGTTTTCAAGGAAAATACCCTGTCGCTTCAGTCTCCTTTTCTTATTTTGATCCCAAAAAAGAAAAGTATTTTACTTTGCGATCCAGTGAACACATCGTGGATGTATATGGCGGTCCTGTGGCCAAGAATTCGATTGATAATACAACACCTTCCGGGGTCAAGCAACTCCTCACCAATACTGATGAGTCTTTCCGATTCATCAAATTGAATCCCAATCTTGAACCCATTGTGAAAAAGGAGTTTTGGGATAGTAAACTTTTTTATATATTATTGACTTCACCCCTATTTTTATTAGTTGCATTTGTTTTTTTGATGCGTCGTAATCAAAGACTTTCTGATGATGTGGAAGGATACAGACTCCGATTGGCTAACCGTTTGTCCAAAAAATATTTGGGCGAAGCCAAAAAGAATTTGAAAAATAAAGTACTTTTTTACGATGCGCTGGAAAGGACGCTATACAACTATTTGAAAGCCAAATTAAAAATCAAAATGGATGATTTTAGCAAGGAAAAAATAGTAGAGATCTTGACCATCAAAAAATTGGCTTTTGAGGAAGTTCAGTCCTTTATTGCCTTATTGGAAAACTGTGAAGTAGCACGTTACTCACCGGCTACCGATGCAAAGATGCAACAAGATTTTGACCAAGCACTCTCTGTGATTTCTAATATTGATAAAAAATTATGAGAAAGTTTTTGATGTTACTTTCGGTTTTGTTTCTCTGCTGTTCAATGGCTTTGGGTCAAGAAAAAGAAACCACTTTTGAAAATGCTAATTCAGCCTATAACGCCGGACAGTTTGAAAATGCGGTGATGCTTTATAAAGAGATTTTGGAGAGCGGCCACCACAGTGCTGAACTATTTTTTAATTTGGCCAATTCTTATTATCGTTTGAACCAGGTTGGGGAGAGTATTTTTTATTTTGAAAAGGCGAAACAATTAAAGCCAACCGATGAAGACATCAATGTCAATATTAATTTTGCTCAAAACATGGCCATAGATGCCGTAGAGGTATTGCCCAAATCCCAGATCACCCAACTGAGGGAAAAGACCATTGGTCTATTTTCTCAAGACGGATGGGCTTTTTTTATTATTCTTTTGGCTTGGTTTTTGGTCTTTTTTTGGGGACTTTATTTGTGGAATAGGGTCCCGGTTATCAAAAGAACTTTCTTTATTTTTACACTTGTTCTGGGATCACTGCTCATGGGTTCTTTATCCATTGCGGTCATTAAATCCTCAAAGACTGCCGATACTACTTACGGCATTTTGTTTAATAAAAAAATTGAGGTTTGGGCAGAGCCCAATTCCAGAGTAGAAGTCTTGTTTTTGTTACACGAGGGAACCAAAGTTCAAATGCTGGATCAGTTGCAAGAATGGCAAAAAATCAGAATCGCTAATGGTTCAGAGGGTTGGATTAAAAACGGTAGGGTCAGAAGCCTAAAAGGATTCAAATAAGCTCCTTGGGGAGTCTTTGGATAACTCACTCCCCCAACTAAAGAGGTAATCCCCCAATTGAGTTATGGGTTTATAAAGGACGGAACTTTCCATCATTTCTGGATCGATGATCGTAACCCAAGTGTTGAGTTTTTCCAAAAAAAACAAGCCCACACTCATGAATATTGCCCATTTTAAAAAACCAAATAGAGATCCTAAAAATTTATTAAACAGTCCTAAAGATGCTTTACTAATGATTCTAGTCAGAGTTTTCGCCAATACAGAGACTGCGTAAACAATGATAATGAATATAATCAAATATGATACTGTTAGGGTAGCAACAGGATTCCAGTCAAAGTAATCGTTTAATAAATTGCTGACAAAACTGGAAAATTTTACCGCCCCCAGTAGCCCTGAGAACAGGGCACCCAAGCTGGCTACTTCGACAATGAAACCTTTAAAAAAACCTTTAACAAATCCAAAACCCAATGCGACGGCCAGTATGATATCAATTACATTCACTATTACGAATGTACTTTATTTTTAGGAATCTATTCCTTACCTTAATACTAAAGCCAGTATCTTTGGATGTGTTTAAAAATCAAACGAGAGATAAAAAGTTAAAGGAGCGATGGGATCGCTTAATCTCTATTCTCAATGAGCGGTTTTCTGACGGAGAAACAATAGATGTTGAGGGAGTTTTGTATTTAGTTGGATTACAAGAGTTGGGCCAGCTTCATCAAAAAATGAAAAAAGATGATAATATCAATCTAATACACGTAGGGATTTGCACTGTACTGGAACCTTATGGATACTACCGATTCGATTTTTATGATGAGGAAGGCTGGCCTCATTTTGAACTTTTGGAAGCCTTACCAAATCTTAAGCCTGGCGAACAGAGTATTTTGATTAAAGAGGCATTAGTTGGGTATTTTTTAAAACGTGAGCTAATTCAATAAATGTTTACTTTTATAGAATGATTGATACAATTAACGAAAATCTGACCTTAGTTAAGGGTTTTAATGCCCAATCCAAAGAAGAAGTCGAGGCTTTTAGAATAAAATATTTAGGTAAAAAAGGGATTTTAAATGATTTTTTTGCGGTCTTTAAAGAATTACCTCCACAACAAAAGAAAGATTATGGTCATGCACTAAATACCCTCAAAAAGGCAGTTGCCGATAAGGTAAAAGCCTTACAGGTTCAAAATGCTGATACCTCATCCCCAGGACTTAGTGGTGATTTATCCAGACCTGCTTTTGCGTCTGATTTGGGAGCTCGGCATCCACTTTCATTAGTCAAAAATAGAATCGTAAATATTTTTTCTCAGATAGGTTTCAATATTTCTGAAGGTCCTGAGATCGAGGACGATTGGCATAATTTCACCGCTTTAAACTTACCCGAGCATCATCCTGCCCGCGATATGCAGGACACTTTCTTCATACAAACCGATCCCGATATATTGCTTCGTACTCACACCTCATCGGTACAAGTTAGGTATATGGAAAATAATCAACCCCCTATCCGGACCATATCACCGGGTAGGGTATTCCGAAATGAAGCCATCTCTGCCAGGGCTCATTGTATATTCCATCAGGTAGAGGGGTTATATATTGACAAGAATGTTTCCTTCGCTGACCTAAAACAAACATTATTCTACTTTATTAAAGCCCTTTTTGGTAAGTCAAAAATTCGTTTGCGACCTTCATATTTCCCTTTTACCGAGCCCAGTGCCGAAGTAGATATTTATTGGGGATTAGCGACAGAAACAGATTACCGTATCACCAAAGGAACAGGGTGGTTAGAGATCATGGGATGTGGTATGGTTGATCCCAATGTCCTAAAAAATTGTAATATCAACCCTAAGGAATATTCGGGTTATGCATTTGGCATGGGGATTGAGAGAATTGCAATGTTGTTGTATCAAGTTGGAGACATTCGTCTTTTTTTTGAAAACGATATCCGTTTTCTCTCTCAATTCCAATCTGAAAATTAATATAATTTTTTGACCAGTTTTTTAAAGACCTTTTTTGTTTTTTTTAAAGGTATAGAATGCTAAAAATAGCGTCTATGATTGGAATTCTCGTAGAATATTTTGATTGATCATCTTTGCTGATTTTGTCGCGAAATAGCCCTCTGCTATCATTTTCATTTATATTTGAGCGGCTTTAACCGTATAACCTTTACCAATCATACTGCCAAACGTACGATTTCGACTGAAGACCGAATAACCTGTTACCAAAAGGTCTCCCAAGTAGGCCGAGTTGTTAATGTTACGTTTCATTTTGTAAACATTTTTAATGAAGCATTTCATCTCCCTAATGGCATTACTCATGAGTACACTTTGGAAGTTGTCACCATATCCAAGTGCATGACCAATCCCTGAGGCAATGGCGTAAATATTTTTAAGAATACTAGCATATTCTGTACCAAAGATATCATTTGAAATAGTGGTTCGAATGTATTGGGTTTTAAGCATAGAGGCTATAGGTTTTGCAAGTTTTTTTCAATGCAGGCAACTGTTAGATATGATAAACGTTCCATAGCGATTTCCTCAGCATGCGAAGGGCCTGAAATAACCCCAATTTTTTCTTTGGTAACATTGAAGATTCTGTTTAGATGTTCTCCCACGATTAACATGCTTTCCAGGACTACACCTTTTACGGTAGAAAAAATTATTTTTTCATTAATTATCTGATTCAATTTTTCCAATTCACAAGAAAGAAACGCTGAGGGAATAGAGATAATCAGTACATCAGCTTCGGACACGATTTGGTTGATGTTAGAACTGATCTCAAGGCGTTTGGTTTTGAGGTTGGTAGCACTAAGATAGTTGGGGTTGTGACAGTATTTTTTTATGAAATCAGCATTGACAGGATTTCTTATATACCATCACACATTTCTTTAATTTTCTGAAAGAATTTTAACCAAGGCAGTACCCCACCTCCCAAAACAGCTACATCAAGTTAACTTTTTAAAAACAAATGAGAAAATGTAGGCTTTTAGATCTGTCTCTCATAGATTTTTTATTCTATTACAGCCAAGATTCCCATGGGATTCTACTCAATAACAACAATAACCCAATACCATAGAATAGAGCGATCCGAAAAAACTTTTTTCCAGGGTCACTCTGGCGTTTGTGAAGGGACCAGCCAATAGTAATGAGTATGATTGCTATTATATTGGTAAATGGATGCTCCACCAAATAAAGTCTCGCTTGAGCGGCTTTCATGACACCTCCCACCTCAAGACTGGACCATTGGTTGAACCAAGGAGAAACGAAATATAAAATCAATCCTATTAAAAGTTGTATGTGAGATAAGATCAATCCATAAAGAGACATTCTTAGGTCTTTGGATTCAAAATCTTTACCTTTGATTCTTCCATTAAAGGCATTTAGAATGGTAAGAATTAAAACCAGTAAAACCAGATAAGCCAAATAGGAATGTAAATTATTGAGTAATGAATCCATGCTTTATTTTTTGAAAGTTACAATATTCTTTGGATCAAAAAATGAACTTTAAAAAATTAAGGCATCACATCATTGTATTGTAATAAGAAGGGTCTCCTGTTTCTTCTTTGCCCACCCACAGGGGTTTTTGAAAAGGAGTTTTTTCTCTAGGTAGTTCAATTTCGGTTAGAATCAAATTATTATTGGGGCTTAAAAACTCATCTACTTCAAAAGTAAGTTCTTTATAAGGGATGATTTATCTTATTTTTTCGATAGTCTTACCCAAGCCGAATTGAAGTAACACTTTTGTTCTTTATCAGGAATAGCTGTTTCCCATTCCAATGGGGTGGTTCCGTTTTCGTTGCTCACCCCTTTAATGGTTAGGCTAGCTTTTTTATCTGAAATACCTATCCTAATCGTTCATGAGTATTGTCGCAAAGACAGCCTTGAATGATGTGATGATTAGATTTAGCTGGGTCTTTGAAAGCAGAGTCAATAACCAAAAAATTTCTTTCAATTTCTGTTTTCATTTTCACAAATTTAGGTTAAATCAAGCCCGAGCAGTGATCACTTATATTGTTGTAAGTAATAAAGGAAATAACAATATTCAATTGAAGGTCATATGGTGGAAACTCTGAGGGTATTTACCATTCCTTTTTTTATAATGGGCATGGCAGTCAAGTTTACTAAAAGGTCTCCATTGTTTACATAGCCTGTATTCTTTGCGATTTCATTGATCTGTTCTACCGTTTTGTCAGTACTTTCAAAACTATTATAAAAGAAAGCCTTAACCCCCCAAACGAGATTCAGTTGGGTTAAAATTCTTTTGTTGGACGTAAAAACTAATATATGGGAATTGGGTCGCCAAGCAGATACTTGAAAGGCTGTGTATCCACTATTGGTGAGGGTACAAATGGCTTTGGCCTGAACATCATTGGCAATGTGTACTGCGTGATAGCAAATGGATTTAGTGATGAACCTAACCGTTCTGATATTTGGCGGTTTTTGAGGAACTGATATCAGGTCAGAGTTTTCTACACTCAGAATGATGGAACTCATCGCCTTAATTACTTCAATGGGATATTTTCCAACAGATGTTTCTCCGGATAACATCACGGCATCTGCACCATCCATTACAGAATTGGCAACATCGTTTACCTCTGCACGAGTTGCAGTAAGGCTGTCGATCATACTTTCCATCATTTGCGTTGCAATAATAACGGGGATCCTAGCTTTTTTTGCACGTTTGACCAATTCCTTTTGAACCAGGGGAACTTCAGCAGGAGGAATTTCAACCCCTAGGTCTCCACGAGCCACCATCAGACCATCACAATAAGAGATGATTTTGTCAATGTTGTCTATCCCTTCAGGTTTTTCGATTTTGGCAATGATTGGAATTTTGTGATCTGAGTGCTTTTCTATCAATTTTTTCAAATCCAAAATATCTTCACTATTTCTGACAAAAGATAGTGCGATCCAATCTACATTTTGTTTGATTGCAAATTCTGCATCGACTATATCTTTGGGGGTCAACGCAGGAAGTGATATTTTGGTATTGGGAAGGTTAACTCCCTTTTTAGATTTTAATTTTCCCCCTTGAATTACCTTAGCTTCAACTTTTTCATCTTTATCGGTTGAGATAACCTCAAAAATTAGCTTACCATCATCTAATAGGATTTTTTCTCCCGGTAGAACGTCTTTGGAGAAATTGTTGTAATTAATGTAGATTTTTTCTTTGTTCCCAACAAAAGGCTCACCATTTATAAAGCTTACATGGTCTCCGGGTATTACAAGTGTTCCTTCTTCGACTATTCCTACTCTCAATTTGGGTCCTTGCAGATCTGCCAAAATGGAAGTATTGCAACCTAGTTTTTCACTTAGTTCACGGATAATTTTGATCCTTTTTTCAACCTCTGCGTGTTCTGCATGTGAAAAATTAATTCGGAAGACATCAACCCCTGAGAGAATCATTTCTTCCATAACATCAACCTTAGTAGATGCAGGACCCAGAGTGGCTACAATTTTGGTTTTTTTTCTGTTGCTCATTAATATGTATTTAGATTTGGATCAATGCTCAACCGACTTTGGTCAATTAAGTATAAGTATGAAATTTGGTCGATAGATTCTATTTTTTTTATCATGATATTGGCCTCGATACCTGAATCAATCTTCACGATGTAGTCTACCTCTTTTAAATCCTGTACCAAATATAATTCTTTTGTTTCAGGTACATCAAATAAGCTAATCCCCTTTTGTATTTCATTTTTAAAAATTAAGATCCGATTTGAAAATAATCTGATTTCAATTCCATTGACCAGATCGATCCACTCGTAATCTTCAAAAGGAAAATCTTTTTGAGCAACTCCTTTTCTTTTAATTGAACGAATAAACCTACAATTGCACTTTAAATTGAGTAAAAAGGCCATAAAATATGCCTCACAACTACTGTGAATTGCTATGAGAGAAAATTCATTCTCATCGATTTCATCCAAAATATAACTTTTAACCTTAGGCATTAAACCTTGATTTGATGTTCATGGCGTGAAAAGCTCTTTTTGCTGCTTTTTCCTCAGACTTTTTCTTGGAGATTCCCCTTGCTTTGACAATTTGTTTTTCATTAAGATACACCTCAGTTGTGTAGTTAAAATCGGGGTCAAGTCCATCGTCTGAATTGGTTTTAAACTTTATATTCTTTTTTGTTTTTTGCCCCCACTCAATTAAAAATCCTTTATAGCTCAATACTGCATGCTGCAATTGATCAATATCAACATGATCCTCTAAGATTTTTTTTATTATAAATTCATTACATTTTTTGTATCCCTGATCTATAAAAATAGCTCCCACCAAAGCCTCAAGTAGATTACCGTGAATATTATTGCCAAAATTCACTTTACTTTCTTGGTCTAAGAAATTGATCAACCCTATTTTCTCACCAATTTGGTTAAGATTTTCACGACTTACAATTTTTGCACGGTATTTGGTCAATGTACCCTCTTTTGCAAAAGGAAATTTTTCGTACAAGAAGGAGGAGACTACAATACTTAGTATCGAATCACCAAGGAATTCAAGTCTTTCGAAATTAATTAAATGTCCTTTATCGTCTTTTAAGTTTAGGGATCGATGGGTAAAAGCGGTATGATAAATGACTTTATTACGGGGCTTGATAGAGGTAATTTTTCGGAGCCTACTGAAAAACATCTTATCCTTTTTGGCTGATGGTCTCAGTAAGTGGGTAAAAAAATTCACATTCCAATTTATGTAATTTTTTTGAAAATCACGCAGGCATTGTGGCCTCCAAAACCAAATGTGTTTGACAATGCAACGTTAACCGTTCTTTTTTGGGCTTGACCCAAGGTGAAATTAATTTTTGGATCTAATTGATCATCAGCTGTTTGATGGTTAATGGTGGGAGGGACAATATCGTTTTTTATGGCCATTATTGACGCTATGGCTTCTATTGCCCCTGCAGCACCAAGGAGATGACCTGTCATGGATTTGGTGGAGTTAATATTGATATTGTATGTATGATCTTTAAAAACAGCTTTCACAGCGTTAGTTTCAGCAATATCTCCTAATGGAGTAGAAGTTCCATGCATGTTAATGGTATCTACATCCTCGGGATTAACGTCTGCATCTTTCAGACAATTAACCATTACTTTTTTAGCTCCAACTCCTTCTGGATGGGGGGCGGTCATATGGTGAGCATCTGCAGAGAGCCCCCCTCCAGCCAATTCTGCATATATTTTAGCTCCTCTGGATATTGCATGCCCGTATTCCTCTAGTATGAGTGCACCAGCACCTTCTCCCAATACAAAACCATCTCGATCTTTATCAAAAGGTCGTGATGCCGTTTTGGGATCATCGTTTCTTGTGGACAAGGCATGCATGGCATTAAATCCACCAATACCTGCAATAGTAACTGCTGCTTCAGACCCCCCGGAAACAATAATATCTGCGAAGCCCATTCTAATATAATTTAAAGAATCAATCATAGCGTTCGAGGAGGAAGCACATGCTGATACAGTGGCAAAATTAGGTCCCCTCAATCCATGTTTCATTGAAATTAGTCCAGGTGCAATATCCGATATCATTTTGGGGATAAAGAAAGGATTGAAACGTGGAGATCCATCACCACTTGCAAAATTCAATACTTCATTTTGAAATGTTTCAAGTCCTCCGATCCCTGCACCCCATATCACTCCTATTCTATCTTTGTCCTCTTTGTCAAAATCTAGATCTGCGTCTTGGATGGCCTCGTTGGCAGCGACCAATGCATATTGTGCAAATCTATCGTACTTTCGGACTTCTTTTCTATCCATGAAATTGAGAGGATCAAATCCTTTTAACTCACAAGCAAATTTTGTTTTGAATTTTGAGGCATCAAAATGGGTGATTGGTGCAGCACCACTGACACCAGACAACAAACCCTCCCAATAATCAGGGAGGGTGTTTCCTATAGGAGTTAAGGCTCCCAATCCGGTAATAACTACACGTCTTGGTTTCATTTAAGCCAAAGTTTACTTCGCTTGCTCAATGAATTGAATGGCTTGACCCACTGTTGCAATGTTTTCAGCTTGGTCATCAGGAATCTGAATGTCAAATTCTTTCTCGAATTCCATGATGAGTTCCACAGTATCCAAGGAATCGGCACCTAAATCGTTTGTGAAATTTGCGTCGGCTACGACTTCATTTTCGTCTACTCCCAACTTGTCAACGATAATTGCTTTTACTCTTGATGAAATGTCAGACATAATCAAAATTTGTTTTTAAATTATTGTGGACAAAAATATAAAACTTTGAATCAAAACACTATTAAGGGAATAGAATATAACTTTTCTTTGTGATATGGATTGATAAATGTGATCCAAAAAACCTTTTATTATTGATACTAAAGGAAATTCATGGGAAATAAAAAAGTTAAAAAAATTATCCTATTTGCTTCCGGTTCGGGTACCAATGTAGAAAATATCATCAAATACTTTCATGATAATGTTCATGTTGAGATCGTTGGTGTCTTCACCAACAATCCAAAAGGAGGAGTTATTGATCGTGTCGAGCAAATGAAAATACCTTTAAATATCTTTAATAAGCTTGAATTAAACAACGGAGAATTAGTTAAACAAATATGTCTTTTAACCCCTGATTTGATTGTATTGGCTGGTTTTTTACTAAAAATTCCTTTGGATTTTACCAAAATTTTTTTCAAAAAAATCATTAACATTCATCCTTCACTACTTCCCAAACACGGAGGGAAAGGGATGTATGGTGACAGGGTTCACCAATCTGTCAAAAAAGCTAGAGATAAAGAAACCGGGATCAGCATTCACTATGTAAATGAACACTATGATGAAGGATCTATCATTTTTCAAGCTAAAGTTAGAGTTCTAGATCAAGACAGCATCCGTAAGATAGCCCGTAAGGTTCAGCGACTTGAGTACAAATACTATCCAGAAATAATTCAAAAACTTTTATTTCCATAGAATGTCTGACAAAATAAATATTTATACTGATGGTTCTTCTATTGGAAACCCTGGGCCTGGAGGTTACGGAGTTATTATGGAATGGGAAGGAAAGCAGTATATAAAGGAATTTTCTGGTGGATATAGACTGACTACAAACAACCGTATGGAACTTATGGCTGTAATAGTCGCTTTAGAAAAATTAAAAAAACAGTCCATGGAAGTCACTATTTACTCTGATTCGAAGTACGTTATCGATTCCGTTCAAAAAAAATGGGTATTAAACTGGGAGAAAAAAGCCTTCAAAGACAAAAAAAATCCCGACCTATGGAAGCGCTATTTGAACATTCACAGAAAGCATCAGGTAAACTTTCAGTGGGTCAAAGGCCATAATGCCCATCCCCAAAATGAGCGATGTGATCAATTGGCATTTAAAGCAGCCAAAGAGTCGCCATATAAAATAGATGATTTTTTTGAACAAAATCAAAAATGAATTTTATTAATTATAGACAATCGAAAACTCTTCAATAAATCTTCAACTAAAAAATCAATAAGCTTATGAAGTTTATTATTTTTGTTTTATGGGCAACAAATTATTGATTGTTGGCACTATGGCTTATGATGCCATTTCAACCCCCTTTGGAAAAGCCGATAAAATTCTGGGTGGTGCTGCCACTTATATCGGCTTGTCTGCCTCACGGTTTTCATTGGACTGCGGAATTGTATCGGTGGTAGGAGAGGATTTCGAAAAAGAACATTTACAATTACTGAAAGACCATGGGATCGACCTCTCAGGCGTTGAAATAGTTCCCGGAGGTGCTACTTTTTTTTGGAGCGGGGAATACCACAACGACCTGAATACCAGAACCACTTTGGACACTCAATTGAACGTCTTGGAAAATTTTAGACCAAAGATTCCCCAGCATCTCAAAAGCCCCGACATTGTAATGCTAGGAAACCTATCTCCCGATTTACAGTTACAAGCCTTGGAGCAATTAAAGACCAATCCAAAACTCATTGTGCTGGACACCATGAATTTTTGGATGGAACATTTTCGATTTGCACTGGATCAGGTCATTGCAAAAGTAGATGTTATTTCCATAAACGATGAAGAAGCCCGACAGATGACCGGGGAATACTCTTTGGTCAAAGCAGCCGATCAGATCCATCAAATGGGCCCCAAATACGTCATCATCAAAAAAGGAGAGCACGGAGCCTTACTTTTCCATAAAAATCAAATTTTTTGTGCTCCGGCACTGCCTCTGGAGGAGGTTTTTGACCCCACCGGTGCCGGTGATAGCTTCGCCGGAGGATTTACCGGATATTTGACACAAACAGGAGATATTTCTTTCAACAATATGAAATTGGCTGTCATTTACGGGTCTGCTATGGCCTCCTTTACCGTTGAAAAATTTGGAACGGAAAATTTGGTCAACTATACGCCTACTATGATGGCAGCTCGCCTTAAAGCTTTCAAGGAATTAACTACATTTGAAATAGAGATTGAAACGGGTAAATAAACACATCATATGAGTGACGTTTTAAAGCACGAGTGCGGAATCGCAATGATCCATCTAAAAAAAGACCTCCATCATTTTAAAGATAAGTATGGGACTGCTATGTATGGAATTAACAAGATGTATTTGATGATGGAGAAACAGCACAATCGAGGTCAAGATGGTGCAGGTTTGGCTTGTGTCAAATTAAATATGAGCCCCGGCCAACGTTACATTGCCAGGGTGCGCTCTAACAGTCCTCAACCCATTCAAGATATTTTCAAAAAAGTCAATAAGGGGTTACAGCAAGCCATCAATCAACATACGGATCTATTGGAGAATATAGAACATTTCAAACAAGAAGTTCCTTTCGCCGGAGAGTTGCTGCTTGGTCATTTGCGTTATGGAACTTTTGGAAAGAACAGTATTGAAAGTGTTCACCCTTTTCTGAGGCAGAACAATTGGATGCATCGTAATTTGATTGTTGCTGGAAATTTTAACCTTACCAATGTCACTGAACTCTTTGATACTTTGGTGGAGTTGGGACAGCACCCCAAAGAAAAAACCGATACCATCACTGTAATGGAAAAAATCGGACATTTTTTGGACGATGCTGTCGCTAAAATATACAAGAAACTCAAAAAAGAAGGTTTCACAAAGGCAGACGCTTCACCGCAGATTGCCGAGCTTCTTAGCATGAAAAAGGTACTGCGCAAAGCTTCCAAGAAATGGGACGGTGGTTATACTATAGCGGGCTTATTGGGTCATGGCGAATCTTTTGTCTTTAGAGACCCTGCAGGAATTCGTCCAGCTTATTATTACGATAACGATGAAATACTGGTGGTTGCCTCAGAAAGACCTGCCATACAGACGGTTTTCAACGTTCCCTTTAAAGAAATTCATGAACTGCCTCCTGGTAGTGCCTTATTGACAAAAAAATCGGGTTCTGTAAAATTGAGCCAAATCCAAGAGCCTGTAACTCTAAAATCATGTTCTTTTGAGCGAATTTATTTCTCTAGAGGAAGTGATGCCGAAATCTATAAAGAACGTAAGAAACTAGGAAGACTACTGTTTCCCCAAATCCAAAAAGTCATTGACAATGATCTTGAAAATACGGTTTTCTCTTTTATTCCCAATACTGCCGAAACCTCTTTTTATGGTCTTTTGGGAGCAGTTCAGGACAACATTGTCCAGTCGCTAAAAAAAACCATACAAAACAAAAACAATCTCGAAAATGGGGAGCTTGAAAAACTGTTTTCGTTGCGCCCCAGAATTGAAAAAATAGCCATTAAAGATGCTAAACTAAGAACTTTTATCACCGAGGATGCCAGTAGGGATGATCTCGTAGCCCATGTTTATGATGTGACCTATGGGGTTATCCAACCCTCAGACAATTTGGTCATTATAGACGACAGCATTGTTAGAGGTACCACTTTGGAAAAGAGTATATTGAAAATGTTGGATCGGCTCAAACCTAAGAGAATCATTATTGTTTCCAGTGCCCCTCAAATCCGTTATCCCGATTGCTATGGAATAGACATGGCCAAAATTGACAACTTTATCGCTTTCAAGGCGACCCTTAAATTACATGAGGATCAAAATACTCTGGAACAAACTTTAGAGGATATTTACAATAATTGTAAGCTCAATCAAGATTATCCTTTGGAGGAGGTCGAAAATTGTGTAAAAGCTCTTTACGAACCTTTTTCCAATGAGCAAATTTCAGCCAAAATTGCACAAATACTTAAGGGTGACAGCATAAAGGCAGAGGTGGAAATTATATTTCAAACTATAGAAGATTTGCATCAAGCTTGTCCCAAAAATCTCGGTGATTGGTATTTCTCAGGGGATTATCCAACCCCTGGTGGTAACAGGGTCGTTAACCGTGCTTTTATGAATTTTTATGAAGGAAAATCTGTAAGAGCCTATTAATGAAATGAATAATTTTAAAAAAAAGAAAAAAATTAATCAATTGTAAGAGTAAATTTTGTTAAAGATTCATTTAACGAAAAAAAGTGTCATTTAACGTTTTATTATTTTCTAAATTGGGCTTTAATTTACTTTTATATAACCAGAACATAAGTAGGTTAAGTTCATGGTAAGATTTGGGGCAAAAAGGGAGAATTTATTCTCCCTTTTTATTTTTGACACCCATTTGATCATTAATATCTTAACTATTTTGATCATACAATTCACTCACTTTTTCCCAGTTAATCACATTAAAAAAAGCATTGATGTAGTCAGGTCTTCTGTTTTGGTAGTTCAGATAATATGCGTGTTCCCAAACATCTAGTCCAAGTATGGGTGTTCCTCCACATCCAATACCTGGCATCAAAGGATTGTCTTGGTTGGCAGAAGAACAAACTTCTACTTTGCCTCCTTTAAAAACACAAAGCCAAGCCCAGCCAGAACCAAATTGGGTTGCAGCGGCATTGGAAAAAGCCGTTTTAAAATCTTCAAAAGATCCATAAATTGCATTTATTGCCTGAGCTAAGGCACCCGAAGGGGCTCCGCCTCCATTTGGGCCTATCACTTCCCAAAATAAGCAGTGGTTGTAATAGCCCCCTCCGTTATTTCTTAGAGCAGCATTTTTCATGTCCATGTTTTCCATAATGGTCTCTATAGTATCGAATTCCATTCCCGAGCCCTCAAGCGCGCTGTTGAGCTTGGTTGTGTAACCATTGTGGTGTTTTCCGTGGTGTATCTCCATGGTTCTTGCATCAATGTGCGGTTCTAATGCGTCATTCGCATAAGTTAATTTTGGTAATTCAAAAGCCATAACATTTTATTTTATTTATAACAAAAGTAAAATTTCTTTTATTCATTCGGTAAGGGATAATGTCGAAATAACCTAATTTTAGAAATTATACCAGCATATGAAATCGAGTCCTTTTCAAATCATAAATGCATCTGCCGGCTCTGGAAAGACATATGCATTGGTGTATGCCTATCTCAACAAATTACTCTCAACTAACCGAGAGGATGGATATAGAAATATGTTGGCCCTTACCTTTACCAACAAGGCCGTCAACGAAATGAAGTTCAGAATTCTACACAATCTCTTCTTGGTTGCACACCATATACAGGATGATAAAATCAAGGAGATTCGCTCCAGCTTAATTATTGATTTGAAAATCGACTTGCCATCACTTCAACAAAAAGCACACCGTGTACTCAACAAAATCCTTCACGAATATGCCGCTTTTGAAGTAATTACATTGGACCGTTTTACCCATAAAATCATCAAGAGTTTTGCCAAAGATTTAAAAATACCTGCCAGCTTTGAAGTTACCCTTGACAGTGATCTATTGTTGGGAGAAATGACAGAAAATATTTTAGACCAGGCAGGCATAGACAAACCCTTGACCGAAACCTTAGTCGCTTTCAGTATAAGTAAAATCGATGAACTTAAGAGTTGGGATATTGGTCAAGACCTTTTCGATTTTTCAAAATTATTAATCAAAGAAAACGATCGACATCCACTGTCTGTCTTAAAAAAAATAGATCAAAAAGAATTCAAAGCCCAAAAAAAAATATTTGAAAAACACCTCAGTGACATCAAAAATGAGCTTAAAACCATTGGAACAGATACGCTTCAACTAATTATTAACCAGGGGTTGACCGAGGACGATTTTAACCGGAAAACCCTTTACAAACATTTTGAAAAAATAGCGAGCGGAACAATTGATGGACTTTATGAAAACCAATTGGAAAAAAACCTCACGGAAGGACACCGTCTTTACACGCAATCTCTTTCTGAAGAAAAAAAAACAATTATCGATGCCTTGATCCCTCAACTTCTCACCAGTTTTAGCCAAGCTAAATTGAAGGTAGGGAAACTGCTGCTCCTCAAGAGCATTATCAGCCAATGGACACCTTTATCGCTGATCGGTCGGATGGAAAAAGGTTTGGAAGAACTACAGCTTCCTCAAAATCGATTACTTCTTAGTCGATTTAATGATATGATTGACAATGAAATTTCAGATCTTGATGCTCCATACATATACGAGCGTCTGGGAGAAAAATACCGTTATTATTTTATCGACGAATTTCAGGACACCTCCCGCTTGCAATGGAAAAATCTCATCCCTCTAATCTCCAATGCCTTGCAAGGACTAGACGATGATCATCAAATGGGATCCCTTCTTCTAGTGGGTGATCCCAAACAAGCGATATACAGATGGAGGGGAGGGGATAACGAGCAGTTTTTGAGCCTTTTAAATAAAGAAAGTCCTTTTCCGAAATTGTTTCCCGAAATCACATTATTACCTAAAAATTACCGTAGTCGTGAGGCCATTGTAGATTTTAACAATCAGTTTTTTGCCTGGGTGGGTGTCAGATGTGAAGACTCTGAGCAAAAGCAAATTTTTGAGCAATATACCCATCAGGAGTTTAACTCCAAAAAAGGGGGGCAGGTAGTCGTGCATTTTATCGAAAAGAGTATGAAAAAAGAGAGCACCATACCACTCTATCAAGAAAAAACGGTTAGCTCTCTTAAGTCTGCTCGATCCAACGGTTTTTCTTGGAAAGACATGGCCGTATTGGTTCGAAAAAAAGAGCAGGCTGTACTTGTAGCCAATGCACTTCAGGCAGAAGACATTCCTTTGATCTCCTCAGAGTCGTTGTCATTAGGGAGTTCTATTAAAGTAAATTTTCTCATTGCCCTGATTCGTTTAGCAGCAGACCCAGAAGATGAAGTACAAAGAAAAAATATCATCGAATTTTTGTACCGTCAATTGGGTGCAAAAATGGATTTGGATCAAATACTGAGTACTATGGTTTTTTTACCCATTTATGCTCTTGAAGAGGAAATCAAAAAACAATTTAATGTTTCATTTGATTTTCAGCTTTTTTCAAAAAAATCGCTCTACAATGCTGTTGAATATGCAATTGCCACCTTCCAATTGATTGAAAATATGGAAGCGCATTTGATCGCCTTTTTAGATGATATTTTTGAGTTCAGTAACCAAGATGAGGGAAGTTTTATGAGTTACTTACAATACTGGGATCAAAAAGGAAAGGAACAAAAAATAATCATCCCCGGGGGAACCGATGCAGTAAATATCATGACCATTCACAAGGCTAAGGGACTTGAATTCCCAGTGGTGGTCCTTCCTTTTGCTTCCGAGGAATTAGTGTCTTCACGAAGCTCAAAAGTATGGTATCCAATCAAAAATCATTTTAACACTTCCTTTCGTTGGGGAAGAATTCATTTTTCAAGCAAATTAAAATATTTGGGCGTGGAGGCCAACGCATTTTATGAGCGAGGGATTTTGGCAGAAAGAGGGGATGCCCTCAATACTTTTTATGTGGCCTTGACCCGCGCTGTTTCACAAATGTATTTGATCTGCACCTTAGAGGGTGAAACCTCGCCCGTTGACAAAAGCTATGCCACCTTGCTTAACCATTTTGTAAGAGGTCAAAATCAAGACCCTCAAATAGAATCCCCTTTTGTATGGGGTAACACCGAAAGGAAAGAGAGCGATGATAAAGATCAAACTACGGTAAAAACACTCAAACCCGATTTCAAAGTCCAGCCAAATTGGCAAAAAAGACTTTGGATACAATTGCAAGCAAAGCACGAAGATTCGAGTGTTGCCGCCCAAAAAGAAGGCTTATTGGTCCACAATTTGATGGCTGAAGTATCCTCTTTTAAAGACGTCTCTGCTGTCGTAACCGATGCCATTCATTCTGGAAGTATCAATAAAGAAGAATACGATCACTATTTACAAATGCTTAATAATATAGTGTATCATCCACAACTATCTTTCTGCTTCAAAGAGGATGCAGAAGTCTATAATGAAAAGGATATTTTGATCCCCCAAAAATCTTTTGTCCGTCCCGATAGGATCGTAAAAAATAAAGACGGCTGGGTGATCATTGATTATAAAACCGGAAAAGTAAAGCCCCACCACTTATCTCAAATTACACACTATGCTGAATTGATGGAGGAGATGACCCATGAAAAATCAAAATGCTTTTTGGTTTACATAGGAAAAAAGGTCGTTGTAAAAAAAGTAGCATGATATTAAACCCCAAGGTCTAAATACACAGATGAAAAGCTTTCTGGATGAAATAGCAGAAGAAGTTATCAATTCAAAACACCCTTTTGAATCTATCAAAGTTATTGTCCCCAGTCGTCGGGCAAGTTTGTTTCTAAAAAATGCATTGGCCCGTCAAATTCAAAAACCGGCTTTTGCTCCCGATATCGTCAGTATTGAAAATTTTGTAGAAGAACTTTCAACTTTAAAAAAGGTAGTTCCCGTAGATCTGATTTTTGAATTTTATGCTGCATACAAAGAGGTATCCGATGAAAAACACCGGGATTCGTTCGATCAATTTCTGGGCTGGGCCTCCGTTATTTTATCTGACTTCAACGAAATGGATGCTCATTTGGTAGACGTCAAAACTTTCTTTGATTTTCAATTCTCACTTCAGGAGATGACCCAATGGACCAAAAACAAAGATCAAAGTAATATCATCCAAAACCATTTGGAGTTTTGGAGGATAATGCCTTCGCTCTATAAGGGACTAAATCAAAGACTGCAACAAAAACAGCAAGGTACCTTGGGATTGATTTTCAGGGAAGCGGTTGCCAATTTGGAATTTTATATAAGCCAGACTGTCAAACACCACTATTTTGTGGGCTTTAATGCTCTCAATGAATCCGAAGCCCAAATCATTCAGGAGTTTATCTCGAGTAACAAGGGAACAGTACATTGGGACATCGATCAATATTTTTTTCAAGACAAGGTACACGCTGCGGGCAAATTTATCCGTAAATATCACCAAGATTGGAAATCTCTACGTTCTCAACCAAGTTCATTTCAAAACCATTACACTGACCCCAAAAAGATCGAGCTTATTGGCGTGAGTAAAAATGTTGCTCAAGCCAAATACGCTGCTCAATTGGCGGTACAACTGGCAACAGATTATCCCGATGAAAAAACAGCTGTTGTATTGGGTAACGAATCACTGTTGACCCCGGCACTTTCTGCTATCGATGGCACTGCATTGAGTTGGAATGTCACCATGGGCTATCCTCTGAAACAGACACCTACTTCCGATTTTTTTGAACTCTTTTTCCAATTACACCTCAATGCCAAGAAAGGACTTTTTTTATATAAGAACCTTAAAAGCTTATCTTCAACCCCATTGTTCCTCTCACTTCTCAAATTTAATGACTTGAATACTGAGGAACATTTGAAAGACATTGAGTCAAAAAATTTATATCGTTTTTCCCAAAATATACTCTATAGATCAAATAATGTTCAAGCCATCGACCATTGCCTTTTCGCTCCGGCCTTAGTCATTGTTGATTTTATTCTCCGCCTAATTTATATTTGCGATTTTTTTATTGTGTTTTTAGAGCACTCTCAGGAAGCCGATGCTAATTTACATTTGGCCTATTTCCAAAAATTTAAAGCCCTTTTCAACCAGTTGGAAGCCATGCATCGAAAACACGCTTTTATAGAAAGCCTGCCTTTACTGCTTTTGGTTTTTAGAGCTCTTGTCAAGGGAGAAAAAATCGATTTTTTAGGGGAGCCATTGCAGGGCATACAATTTATGGGGCTATTGGAAACCCGTTTATTGGATTTCGAAAATTTGGTAATCACCAATCTAAACGAGGAAATTTTGCCCTCAGGAAAAAAGAACCATTCTTTTCTACCATTTGACCTGAGGAAAAAATTCAATCTACCTACTTTTTTAGAAAATGACGCCATCTATACCTATCACTTCTACCGTCTCCTTCAAAGGGCTAAAAGGGTTTATTTACTTTACAATACCCACAGTGATGGACTGAATTCCGGTGAAATGAGCCGCTTTTTGTATCAATTAAAATACCAACGTCAGCCTGCTCACCAAGTCGAAGAAAAACATTTGGTCCTGAATTATCTTACTCCAAACGACTTCGATCATTTCATTGAAAAAACCGAAAACATTCAGCAGCAGCTGCGTGCCATTGCTAAAAAGGGTTTTTCGCCCTCCTCTCTTTCACTTTATATGAGAAATCCTCTTGAATTTTATTATCAAAGGGTGTTAAAGATCAAAGAAAAAAACACCATGCAATATACCATCAATCATATGGATAAAGGAAATCTGGTACATGAGGTGGTCGAGCAACTCTATTTGCCCTATCAAGATCAAATACTTACCCCTGCTGATTTTAAACAAATGAAAGAACGCCTAATACCTCTAATGGAAGAACGCTATCAATCCATTTACCATGGAACCCAACACAGAACTGGTAGGAACCACATTATTTTTGAAGTACTGAAAAAGTCTATTTTAGATTTCATAGCCATCGAAAAAAAATATGTTGAGGAGGGTAATCGTATCAAGATAATTCATCTGGAACATCAATTTGAACAAAGCATTCAAGTGCCAGGAATTGATTTTCCTGTAAAATTAATCGGTGTGGTGGACCGTATTGATCTTTTCAACGATACATTGAGAATAATCGATTATAAAACAAGTAAGATTCAACCCAAACAACTGAAATTAACACATTGGGGTGCGTTTAATGAGCAGACAGACTATGCCTATTTGTTTCAGATTTTACTATATTCTTATGTTCAAAAACCCCTTTTATATAAATACCAAAAATCAACTGCCGGGATCATTTCATTCAGAAATCTACCCCAATATTTTATGCCTTTTAATTACGAAAACACTCAAAAACAAGCGTTAAATAAAGAAAATTTAGATCGTTTTGAAACAACTTTATATAATATTATCAGTGAAATTTTTGACCCTAATGTAAATTTTGAGGGCAAGGGATGATTTATTTAAATATCAAATTTATATTCAATATATTTAGTGAAAATAAATACCCATGAGTGAAGAGTCCAATAAAGATATAGGAGAAAAAGGGATAAAGCGGGAAAAGCTGAATTGGTTTTTACGAATTATCACGTTGGGAGACCGATTTTCTTTACAAGATTTTTACGATCGAATCAAAAAAGGTTTTGTGGAGTTCCTGATTGTATTTTTTGGTGTATTAGTCTCTTTTGGGGTAGAAAGACAAGGGGAAGAATTCGGAGATAGAGAGTCTAATATCGATAACTTAATTGGCCTGAGGGATGAAATGATCGATATCCGAGAATACACCCAAATATATATGGAGGAAAATCAATGGATTAGGGAGTTATACAACGAATTATATGAACAATGGGAGGAGGATAGAGATAGTGTTTTTTTATTTATTGATGATTCTGATGGATTGCCTTATTCCCCACTTTCATTTTATAACAACTACAATCCCTTCAATCCGCCAAGGGTTGTATACGAAGCCATTAAACTTGATGGAACCTTCAGATTTTTGGGATCAGAGGTAGGTCGATTTGTCAACAATACCTATGACGGAACTGATCTAAAATATTTAATGCTAAACACAGATCGTGAGGAAAAAGTCTATGTAGACCAGTTCGAAGCTCAGGTGGCTAACAAATGGATTTATGAGTTAGAGAAAATAGATTTATATGACACTGACTTTTGGGTAAAACACCGTAAATATTTTCAAAAGGAGAAATATTTGAAATACAATCTATTTAAGCGCTTAGGATTATGGGAGCAAATATCTGAACAATTAGTTGAATACGAAGCAGAGGTTGGAGCTAATATTAAAAAACTTGACAGCGTAATACAACTTAAAGAGGATGAGTTTGTATTTATCTATTGGTGGTTTTAGACTTTTTCAATTAGCCCCGCCACTAGTTTGCCGGAGATCAATGCAGGTGGTACCCCGGGACCCGGTACAGTCAATTGTCCTGTAAAATATAAATTTTTCACTTTTTTACTTTTCAATTTCGGTCTTAAAAAAGCTGTTTGTAAAAGAGTATTCGCCATACCATAGGCATTACCTTTGTATGAATTGTAAACTGAGATAAAATCATTTACGCAAAAAGACGATTTAAACAAAATATCATCTTTTAAACTTTGATTGGTAAGTTTTTCTAGGCGGTCTAAAACTATTTCAAAATAGTGATTTCTTAACTCCCTAGTGTCATCTAATCCAGGCGCAATAGGGATTAAAATAAAACAAGCTTCTTTTCCCTTTGGAGCCATACTAGGATCAGTGATCG
This sequence comes from uncultured Flavobacteriaceae bacterium, assembly GCA_913020295.1. Classification (GTDB taxonomy): domain Bacteria; phylum Bacteroidota; class Bacteroidia; order Flavobacteriales; family Flavobacteriaceae; genus UBA8316. The sequence goes on from CAJWAA010000009.1 coordinate 63,163, forward strand.
ATGGAAAATTGGCGTAAAACAGAGGCTCATTTGGCCATTCGTAAGTATTATAAATTGTCCTAGCATGGGCGTCAAAATCTACATCAAAAAACAATGTGTGATGAGATACATTTTTTACCTTTTTGTTCAATCCAACATAAAACAGCAGTGAAGAAGGGGCAAATGTTTTTTTATCCCAGTAGGACTCACTGTAGGCTCTTAAATTTTTTGGGAGTAAAGTTTCAGTGTGGTGATAATCGGCACCGCTCAGCACAATATCTGAAAAGATGTTTTTCCTATCTATTTTGATTCCAACTGCTTTTCTGTTTTCCAATAATATTTCCCTCACTGGGGTATCAAGGTGAATTTTCACACCTAAACTTTCAGCCAGTCGAATCATTCCTTTTACGATGCTGTACATACCGTATTTGGGATGCCAAGTTCCCAAACCAAAATCAGCAAAATTCATAAAATTATAGAAAGCAGGTGTATCTTCAGGTTTAGCTCCCAAAAACAAGACTGGAAACTGAAGGATTTGAACCAGTTTAGGGTTTTTGAATTCTCGAGTCACCTGTCTTTTTATGTTAGAAAAAAAGTAATTTAATTTCTTTAGGGTATCTGGGGTGACTAGTTCCAGAGGTGATAGTCCTGGGCGGTAAACCAATTCGTCTATGGCAATTTTATAATTATCAGCAGCTTTGCCGATAAATTTTTTCAGTTTGTTTGCACTTCCCTTTTCCTCTGCCTCAAAAGCGGCATAAATCTTTTCTAAAGAATCTCCAATCAGCATTGAATCATTCCTCCCAAAATAAACCTGATAGCCCGGATTCAAACGTTCTAACTCATAATAATCACTAACTTTTTTTCCAAAATCACCAAAAAATTTTTCAAAAACATCCGGCATCCAATACCAAGAGGGTCCAATATCAAAAACAAATCCGTCTTTTTTCAGTTGACGAGCTCGCCCTCCGGGAGTACTGTTTTTCTCAAAAATTTCGACTTGATGTCCCAACTTTGCCAAATAGCAAGCTGCCGACAAAGAGGAAAAACCTGAACCGATGATGCTAATTCGCTTTTTCATTTGTCTACAAATCTATCAATAAACTATATGATTTAGAGAATTTTATTTCTTTTTTGAAAATTCAATAATAAAAAATTCAAAAGATTGGAAACCCCAGATCGTTTTGGGTTGAAATAAAAAAAAAGATAATTAATTAGCGGAAATCAAAAGGGGTTATAATTCAATAGTAAGGCGGCACAATTATTAATTTAACTAACATAAATCATAGTCAATTTAAAAATTAATTCTCCTTGTTTCTTCTTAATAAATAAATTTCCTCAACAAAAGAAGCGGATATAATACCCGTGGGAATCGCCACAATACCAATCCCAATTAATGAAATTATGGAGGCAAAAATCTTACCCCCTGCAGTAATAGGGTATACATCACCATAACCTACTGTAGCTAGAGAGACCGTTGCCCACCAAATGGATTCCGTAATACTGGAAAACTTCTCAGGTTGAGCATCATTTTCCAAATAGTAGATGGCCGAAGCAGAAAACAATATGGCTAATGCTGAGAGAAATAAGGTAAATTTTAGTTCGTTTTTTACACCTTTCAATGCTTTAATAAATAACTTCAAGGAACTGCTGTCTCTTCCAAGTTTAAAAATTCTTGTAAGGCGGAACAATCTTAGTATCCTGAGAAATCTTCCATCTACTTTTACAAATTGATTAAGGTAGAAAGGTAAAATTGAAATTAAATCAATCAATCCAAAAGTACTAAATACATACTTCCATACCCCTTTCATGCGCTGGTCCAAATAGGCCAATCGTATGCGGTACAAGTACTCAAAAGAGAAAATATAAATCGAAATCGCCTCAAAAATGCTGAATATACCCCCATAGACATTTCGAATTGAGACATGAGATTCCATAATCATCGCCACCACGTTGGCAATAATCAATAGATAAATGAATTTATCAAAAAGAACAGGAGACCTCAATATGAATTATTTTTTAGAAAGATCAATGAAAATTCCGATCATTACTCCTATCATTGAGGCTACAACCACAAAAGCTACAAAAGAGGGTGTCATAATTTATATTATTAATCAAATATAATCAATTTGAAACATCCTTTAAAATGGCAAAAAATTACCGAATTTTATTTTTTTTTGTTTAAACTTTTTTTGTTAAAGTTTTTTTATATATCTTTAAACAGTTTAAATTCAATTTGGTTTATTAGCGCCTCTGCATTTACTATCTCCTAAAGTCAAATTCTAAAATCCTAGCAGAGGCGTTTTTTTTAACCCCTTATTTTTCTGGTCTTTTGGCAGTTTTTACCTAATTTAGTATTTTTAGGATGATCAGGATTTAGATGGAAGGATTGACGACAATCACATTTTTTAAATTTCGTAAAAACAAATGTTGGGCATTCGCTCAAATGGGTCTTATTCCGTCTAAACTTCAACAAAAATCTGGTTTAAGGTTCTTCAAACTCATGGGTACTGGCGGTGGAAATGGCTTTAGTCTATGGCCGGATTTTGGGACATATGCCTTTTTAGGGGTTTGGGACAATCAAAAATCAGCAGACGATTTTTTGAGTAGCAACGATATTATCAAAACCTATTATCAAAAAGCTTCTTCAATAAGAACTATTAAAATGTTACCAGTTAAAAGTCATGGTTTGTGGAGTGGCCAAAACCCTTTTTTAGAACATAAAATACAGGCCTATAATTCTAAACAACCAGTTGCAGTTATTACCAGAGCCACATTACGTCCCTCACGACTTTTTTCCTTCTGGAGATCAGTCCCCTTGGCCAGTGCAGCCATAGAAAATGCTAAAGGGGTGCAATACTTCAAAGGCATAGGAGAGTGGCCTTTTGTGCAACAGGCAACCCTTAGCCTTTGGGACAGTTTCGAGGCTGTCAAACAGTTTGCCTACCGCGATAAAACCCATACATCCATCATCAAAAAAACAAGAAGTCAGCAGTGGTATAGCGAGGATCTCTTTGCCCGATTTCGAGTATTGTCTGACACCGGGTTTATACAACCTAATCTTTCAAAAACATGAAAACAGCGATTGTTATAGGAGCAGGAATTGGTGGCATTGCTGCAGCTCTGCGTTTGTCCAAAAAAGGCTATCAAGTTACTGTTTTTGAGGCTAATGATTACCCAGGAGGAAAACTTAGTGCTTTCAGTCTGGGAGACTATCGTTTCGATGCCGGGCCTTCGCTTTTTACTATGCCCCAATACGTAAACGAATTGTTTGAACTTCACGATGAGAAAGCGAGCGATTTTTTTACTTATAAAAAGAAAAAAATTGCTTGTAAGTATTTTTGGGAGGATCAAATCCAAATTACCGCTTATGCTGACCCAACACTTTTTTTGGAAGAGGTAAAAAATAAACTAGGTGTAGAGACTGACGTACTTAAAAAATATCTAAAACGAGCCAAGAAAAAATTCGATTTGACAGCTCCCTTGTTTTTGGAACAATCCCTGCACAAACTCAAAGGTTTTTTGAATGTAAAAACCCTTAGGGCACTTATCAATCTGGGGCTTTACGAAATCAATCAAAATTTGCATTCAGTTAATGTAACTCAGCTAAAGGAACCCCATTTGGTTCAGATGTATGACCGCTATGCTACCTATAACGGCTCTTCACCCTATCAAACTCCGGGTATCATGACATTGGTGCAGCACTTGGAACAAGAATATGGAACTTTTGTACCTAACGGAGGAATGGAACAAATCACCCAATCCCTTTTTGAATTGGCAAAAAGAAAGGGAATTACTTTTCATCTGGGAGAAAAAGTCAATCATATCCAAGTAAAAAAAGGAAAGGCCACCGGGGTCAAAACAAAAAATCAAACTCTTATGGCAGATATTGTACTGTCCAATATGGATGTTTTTCCGACCTATAAAAACCTCCTTAAAGACATTAAACCCCCTGAGAGGGTTTTAAATCAAGAACGCTCCAGCTCCGCGGTCATCTTTTATTGGGGTATCAACAGGATCTTTGATCAACTCGATTTACATAACATATTTTTTTCTCAGAACTATAAATCAGAATTTGAGGCCATCTTCAATCAAAAAGAACCAACTGATGATTTTACGGTCTATGTCAACATTACCTCTAAAGATGTGCCTTCAGATGCTCCCAAAGGAGGAGAGAACTGGTTTGTGATGATCAACACTCCTGCAGACTGCGGTCAAGATTGGGATCAAATAAAAAATAAGCTCAAAGAAAAAACCATTGCCAAACTCAATCGAATCCTCAAAGTGGACTTGAGTCCTTTAATTCAGGAAGAAGAAGTTTTAACGCCTCCAATGATTGAGCAAAAAACATCTTCTCACCTGGGAGCCTTGTACGGTAGCTCCAGCAACGATAGAATGGCCGCTTTTTTGAGGCATCCTAATTTCAGTTCCAAAATCAAAAATTTATACTTTTGTGGGGGAAGTGTTCATCCTGGAGGTGGCATTCCTTTATGTTTGCTCTCCGCCAAAATTGCTACTGACCTAATACCCTGAAGTTTAAGATGATTCCATCCAATTTAAACCGTGAGAACATTTCTATCGCCGTCATTTGGTTGTTTCATGTCAGTGGTATTCTAGGAATACTTTATGGCAATTCAGAATGGTTTATTTCGGCTACTCCCCTTAATTTATCGATCAATTTTGTACTATTACTGATCAATTGTAACGGACACAAATGGTTTTTTCCAATGGTTTTTTTGGGATTTTTGACCGGGATGATTACTGAAATTTTGGGAGTTCAACGGGGTTGGATTTTTGGGGATTATCAATATGGAGATGCATTGGGGATAAAGGTTTTGGGTGTTCCACTTCTCATAGGAGCAAATTGGGCTCTATTAACTATTGTTACAGGTGCCATTGCCCAGCAGTTTTATCAAAATTTTTTTATGCGAATCCTCATTGGCGCCGGTTTCATGATTTTACTCGACCTATTGATTGAGCCCATTGCCCCGGTATTGGATTTTTGGGTTTTTGATGGAGGAGAAGCACCTCTCCAAAACTATATCGGTTGGACAGCCGTCGCCCTATTTCTTCAAATCATTTTTTACTCTTTTCGTATAACGGTAAATGGTTGGTTCCCCCACCAGTTGTATCTTTTACAAATCATTTTTTTTACCGTATTATTGATAAAGCAAACAACTATCGGTATTTGAAATTCTAATTTTTTATTCATGCTACGATATTTTTCTATAGTTCTCATGATTATTTGTCTTTTTTCTTGTGAAGAAAAAAAATCTGATACCTCGTCAATCGTTGATAAAACTAAAGATAAGCTAACCATTTCTGCTCCGGATCATGCAACACAACTCACTCAACTCACCCCCAAGTTTATAGAGGAAAATAACATCGACCAGTGGACTCAATTCAAAAAATTTAAAGATGCAATTGAAGACATGACCCAACTCAATCCAGAGGGTATAATGACCTTTATTTCTGAACTATATAAAATCACTAGTACGCTTTTAAAATCTCCATTTCCGGAAAAATTTGATAAACTTCCAATTCACAGTAGAATAAAGGTGGTTCAAACCCAAATAATTAAAAGTCATTTTTATGCAGCTAACAAACAAAATGAAAAACTTAATCAATCACTGGATGAACTATATTTGGAATATAATATTCTGCTGAAGAGAATGATCAGCATGGCAGAAGAAAATAAAATAAAACTCGACAGTATGGGAGTAAGTCAGCCCTCTTTTCAGGACTCTAAGATGAAACCTGCGTTTTCTAGAAAATAAATACCCTCTGAAACAGATTCAGTAATTTTTTCTCGATGGGTTTTCAAAACAATGGCAGCGGAATTAAGTTCAAGAGCCTCATCGTATAGTCTTAAAAGGTTTTGATCTAATTCAATACTTTTGTGAAGGTGGGTGTGATTAGGTTTTTTAATGGATGAAATGACCATTTGTTCAAAGTTAAGTCTATGAATGACAAGATTTTCTACCTCTACATTTAGAGACCTCAACAGCTTGGTTACATCCTGAAAATAGCGGTTTCTTAATGTAGATTGTAAATTGAAATGTCGTTTGTCCTTTGATAGATTTGATTCATCTGAAGCTTTTAGATATTCCAATTTAGAATTCTTAAGGAGATTAAGAATTTTTTTAAGTATTACAATATATTCCTTTGATCCTGACAAAATCTATTTTTTGTAAACATAAATAGAATTAAAGCTAAGTCCGATTTGTCTTTTAATTTAATATTAACAAGTTTTTCACCATGAATTGACAATTTAATTCAAAAAGTACTTTTTTAGAACTTATGATACCCCTAATCATTCCCGTTTCTTCAAATTTTGGTGGACTAAGTCCGGCCATTTTTGCCATCTGTGTGTAATATTCTTTTCGCGTGGGGTGAAAAGGTGTTACGGCATTATAAGTTTGGTTTCCTTTCCAGTTTTCGACAATTTTTAAAAGAATGGCTACAGCATCTTGCTGATGGATAAAATTGATTGGGGAATATGGGTTAGGGAGATTTTTTTTACCGCTTAGAGTGAAAATGGGGTGACGGTTAGGTCCCATTAATCCCCCCAAACGGACAATACAGCTTTCAAAATTTTTATTTTTCAAAAGATTTTGCTCCACATTGATGATCTGTTGTGCTGATGGGGTATCTCCCAACAAATTACTTAATTCAGTAATGACTCCTTCTTGAAAACCATATACCGAAGTACTGCTGGTAAACAAAACCCTTTGAATTTTGAAAAATTCCGCTTTTTCAATGATTTGCTCGAAAAGGTCGACATAGTTGTATTGTGGATTTTTTCTCAAACCTGGAGGGATTGTGATTACCATTGTATCAATATCTTCGAAAAAATCGGGTTCTCCCTCTATGGTAGATTCCGTAAACCTCAAAAACTGTGAATGGAACCCTTTGTTTTGGAGTGCGTTTACTTTTCTCTTGGTTGTCGTTGTTACCCGTACCACATGGCCTTTTTTTTTGGCTTTTTCTGCCAAGGCCGAGCCCAACCATCCACTGCCTAATATTCCAATTTTATTCATTGTATCTCGATTTTTGTTTGAGCTTTTTAAAATGATATTTGTCAAAAATATTAAATGATATTATAAAATTCAGTATCTTAATGAATGAAAAACAATGAGTTATGCCGATAAAAAGCTTTCAAGGGGAACGAGCGACCCGCTCCAAAAAATCAAACAAAACTTTATTGGTTTCAGACATCATGAGACGTGATTTGGTGTTATTTACTAAAGATCAATCCATTCATGAGGTCATGAAAAAATTCATTAAATATCGCATATCTGGGGGCCCTGTAGTGGATAACACAGGAAAATTGATTGGGGTCATCTCAGAGGCGGACTGTATGAAAGAAATTTCTGATAGTAGATATTTTAACCTTCCCATACTTGACAAAACAGTCGCTCACTTTATGACTTCAAAGGTGGATACTATAGATGCCAGTAACACTATTTTTGAAGCGGCATCAATGTTTTTCAAAACTACTAGAAGACGTTTTCCTGTTTTGGATAAGAATCGATTGGTCGGACAAATCAGTCGGAAGGATATCGTAATTGCTACTCTCAATATGAAAAGCCAGACTTGGCGTTAAAAGATCTGTTGTGCCAACCGGTAGGTATTTGCATGAGCCTCGACAATTATCTTAATGTCTTTAGAATAGCCTCCACCCATACTACATTGAACCGGCAAAGAGCGTTTGTGGCAAAATTTCAGTACCTGCTTGTCCCTTTGTTTACAGCCCTCTAGGCTCATCCCCAATCGGCCTAAACGATCTGTACCAACCACATCCACCCCTGAAAGGTAAAAGACGAAGTCAGGGTCTACTTTTTCAAAAAGTTGGGGGAGTGTTTCATGAAGTATATTCAAATAAATATCATCTCCAGTGTTATCATCTAGCGGAATGTCCCAATCGCTTTGTTCTTTTTTAAAAGGATAGTTTTTTTGACCGTGCATCGAAAAGGTAAATACCCTATCTTCTTTTTGAAATATCTCGGCAGTTCCATTGCCCTGGTGAACATCCAAGTCGATGATCAAAACTTTTTTGGCTTTTTGGTTATCCAACAAGTATCTAGCTGCGATGGCTTGGTCATTCAACATACAAAAAGCTTCACCGTGGGTTGAAAAAGCGTGATGTGTTCCTCCGGCAATATTAAAAGAGATACCCTCTTTTAATGATTTTAATGCGCCTTCGAGGGTTCCTCCTGCAATGATAAATTCTCTTTCTACCAATTGATGTGAGATTGGAAATCCTATTTTTCTAACCTCCGAATGGTCAAGGCGCAATCGGATTAAACGATTAACATAATCCTTTTGATGAACCACTTTTATGATATCTTCATCCAAAGTTTTAGGAGAAAAAAAATCTGAAGGATCACAGGTACCCTCATGTATCAACTGTTTTGGTAAAAGTTCGTATTTTTCCATAGGAAACCTATGGTTTTCAGGAAGGGGTAATACATAAATGGGATCAAAGGCAACAGAAATCACAGAGTGTATTTACCTAATGGTTAACCCGCTGGGGGTGTTATCGTCCTCGGGGGAAATGAGAATCAATCGCCCCTCCTGATCCTCTGCCATCAATAGCATCCCCTGACTCTCTACGCCACGAATCGCTCTGGGTTTAAGATTTGTTAAGACCGTTACCTTTTTACCCACCACATCTTCTGGATGATAACTTTCGGCTATGCCCGATACTATGGTTCTTTGTTCCTTACCCAAGTCTATTTTCAACACCAAAAGCTTTTTGGTTTTGGCCATTTTTTCTGCTTTGAGGATGGTACCCGTCTTCAGATCCATTTGTTTAAAATCATCGAAAGAAATCATCTTTTTAGGTACCTCCTCAACTTCATTTTTTTCGTTTTCATCTGACAGGTTATTTTTTAATTTATGCAGTTGCTTTTTAATGTCCTCCTCCTCAATTTTTTCAAAAAGTAATTGGGATTGAGACAGCGAGTGTCCAGTATCCAAAATCGGTTGATCACCAATTACATCTTCCCATGAGGCGTCTAGCTGAAGCATATCCTTCAGCTTTTTAGATGTAAATGGGAGTAAAGGTTCGCAGAGAATACTCAGTGCAGCTGAAATTTGTAAAGCGATGAACATAATGGTTTCCACCCTCTTAGGATCTGTTTTAATCAATTTCCAAGGCTCTTGTTCCGCCAAATATTTATTACCCAATCGTGCGAGATTTATAACTTCCTGACTGTAAGCTCTAAAATAGTAATGCTCAATTTCATTTTCCATCTGAGATGGAAATTCTTTTAGTTTTTTCAAAGTTGCTTGATCGACATCATTCAATTCCCCCGGTGAAGGGACTTTCCCGTCAAAATATTTATGGGTTAGTACCATTACCCGATTGATAAAATTTCCAAAAATAGCAACCAACTCACTGTTATTACGGGTTTGGAACTCTTTCCATGTAAAATCATTGTCTTTGGTTTCGGGAGCATTGGCGGTCAATACATATCGCAGCACGTCTTGTTTGTTGGGAAAGTCCACCAAATATTCGTGTAACCACACTGCCCAATTTTTAGAGGTTGAGATTTTATCACCTTCCAAGTTGAGGAATTCATTGGCCGGAACATTTTCAGGTAGTATATAATTTCCTATGTTTTTTAGTATAATAGGAAAGATAATACAATGAAAAACGATATTGTCTTTTCCAATAAAGTGAACTAATTGGGTATCTTCAGATTTCCAATAGGGTTCCCAGTCTATCCCTTTTTTCTTTGCCCACTCTTTGGTAGAGGAGATATAGCCTATGGGTGCATCAAACCAAACATATAATACTTTCCCATCTCCTCCTTCAACGGGTACAGGGATACCCCAGTCAAGATCTCGGGTAACTGCACGGGCTTGTAAACCATTATCGATCCAAGATTTGACCTGTCCGTATACATTGGGTTTCCAATCTTTTTTGTGTCCTTTCAGGATCCATTCTTTGATGAATTCCTCATGTTGATCCAGTGGTAAAAACCAATGTTTAGTTTTTTTAAATTCAGGCACACTGCCGGAAAGGGTAGATTTGGGTTTTATCAAGTCGGTCGCATTTAAAGAGCTTCCACAAGATTCACACTGGTCACCGTAAGCTCCGGGGTTTTGACAAACTGGACAGGTTCCAGTGACAAATCGGTCGGCCAAAAAAACTTTGGCCTCAGGATCGTACAACTGTTCAGTTTCTTTGACTAACAATTGGCCTTGCTCGTCCAATTGTTTAAAAATTTCTCCTGCTGTTTGGTGGTGTACTGCTCTCGAAGTTCTGGAGTAATTGTCAAATGAAATACCAAAAGTGTCAAAGGTTTTACGGATCATTTGGTCGTAATAATCAATCACTTCTTGAGGTGTTCTTCCTTCTTTTTTGGCTTTGATTGCTATGGCCACCCCATGTTCGTCGCTCCCACAAATAAAAGTCACATCTTTTTTTCTCAACCTGAGGTAACGAACATAAATATCCGCAGGAACATATACTCCGGCCAAATGACCAATATGTATAGGACCGTTGGTGTATGGTAAAGCAGCAGTAACGGTATATCTTTTTGGTCGCAAGGACATCTGGATTTTTTGCCAAAAATACGGATTTTATTGCCCGGCAAAGAATTTAATTTTATGATAAACATAACCACCTACTTATTGCAATACCCCACAACTTTTACAGAAAAGCGTAATACCTCGTCGCTTTTACTTAAAAAACTCAGGATACACGATCTTGGCAAGAAATTACTGCTACTTGAAGGCAGAATTGGTTATGATCTTCTAGATAAGAGGAACATTGGTCTCTATTAAGGTCAAAGCCCGTTGAGTTAATTTTCTATTTTCTACACTTGAGACAGTCTCTTTAAAAATAGATCAAATTATTGGTCACTGCAATCGATTATGTTTATAATATAAGTAACTGGATCTAGAGTTACGTTTTGACTTAATTATCTATGTTTTGATGGTAATAATTTGTAAAGGAAATTCATCCAAAAAGCACATTATCCTTTCGGGTAAAATGTTGTAAAACAAACATTATGTTTTATATTGTTAACTTTGTTTAAAATAAAACATAACGAGTTGAAAACCATTGCTTCACAAGTATCGGAATATGTCAAGACCAAGCCTTATTTGTCCACTGCACTATCACAAGGCATTATCAATTTAACCTCTTTGGCCCGGCAGATTCAGCCCGACATTGAAAGGGCACTTCGCAAGCCTGCCAGAAGCGGGGCCATTGTGATGGCACTAAAACGTATATCCGACAACGAGGAGTTCCTCTCTACCCACAGGATTGTGGGAGTTTTGAGAAATTTGGGAGACATCACCGTTCGGTCCTCCTTGACCGACTATTGCTTTAAACTTTCTGAAACCCTATTATTGTCACAGGCGGAATTTCTTACCGCAATCAAAGACAAAAAAGATATTTTTTATACTTCATCTAGAGGAGTAGGAGAATCTAATATCGTTGTCAGCAGTAATCTCGCCCCCCTTATTGAGGTTTTATTTCGTGATGAGATCTGTATTGACAAGATCGATAACTTATCTGCTGTAACTGTCAAACTGCCCAACGATAATGTAAAAATTCCTGGTATTTATTACTTTATTTTTCAAAGGCTCTCCTGGGAGGGGGTCAATATCAATGAGGTTATTTCTACTTCTAACGAATTTACTATACTTATGGATGAAGATTCTGTCAATGTGGCTTTTGAAGTCATCAAAAATCTCAAATCACTTTAATCGCTTGTCAGGGACCTGAGTTGCGTCAATAATTTTTCTACCGTATGCACCTGATCAAGAACTAATAAAAGACGCAGACCATTTCGCGTTTGCTTTTCTTTGATACTGTATTTTTGGGGTTGTTTTTGAATCCCAACTAGTATTTGATTAAATATCGGACTTTGGAAGAAATCACTTTGTTGGTCGAATAAAAAGTAGCCTATACATTTTTTGTTTTTAATAATAAGTCTTTCCAGTCCCATTTTGGAGGCAAGCCACTTTAGGCGCAGAGTATTCAGAAGTTCCATTCCCTCCAAGGGAATTTTACCAAATCGGTCTTCGAGATTTTTTTTGAATTGGATCAAAGCGTTCTCATCCTTTATTTCACTCAACTCATTGTAAAGTACCAATCTTTCATTGACTATATTGATATATTCATCCGGAAATAAGATCTCAAGATCAGTGTCGATTTGAACTTCTTTGACATAGTTTTTTTCAAGGGAATTTTCTTGATCTTTAAAAAGGGTTTTGAACTCATTTTCTTTCAATTCCTCTATAGCTTCCTTCAATATTTTCTGGTATGTTTCGAAACCTATTTCGTTGATAAAGCCACTTTGTTCTCCACCCAAGAGGTCACCGGCACCTCTTATTTCTAGGTCTCTCATGGCAATATGAATACCTGCTCCCAATGCTGTGAATTGAGAAATGGCCTTAATTCTTTTTTGAGCATCAGAGGCCACAGCACTCAGCGGTGGGGTGATAAAATAACAGAAGGCTTTTTTGTTGCTTCGACCTACTCTTCCCCTCATTTGGTGGAGATCACTCAGCCCAAAACTCTGAGCATTATTGATAAAAATAGTATTTGCGTTTGGGACATCCAGCCCATTTTCGACAATCGTTGTTGCGATCAATATATCCGACTGCCCCTCCATAAAAGCCAATAAGGTTTTTTCCAATCGGTTGCCTTCCATCTGTCCATGGCCAATCGCAATGCGAGCGTCTGGGATCAATCGCTGCAGCATCCCTGCAACTTCCTGAATATTTTCCACCCGATTGTGGATAAAATATATTTGCCCACCTCTTTGCATTTCGTAACGAATGGCGTCTCTAATGAGAGGCTCACTAAAACGAACTACTTCACTTTCAATTGGGTAGCGGTTGGGGGGTGGAGAGGCGATGACTGATAGATCCCTTGCAGCCATCAAGCTGAATTGTAAAGTTCTAGGTATAGGAGTGGCAGTAAGGGTCAAAACATCAACGTTGGTTTTAAGATCTCGCAATTTTTCCTTGACCGCCACCCCGAATTTTTGCTCTTCGTCAACGATTAACAAGCCCAAATCTTTAAACTTAATCTTCTTGCTCACCAATTGGTGTGTGCCTATTAAGATATCTATTTTGCCCTGATGCAGCTCATCTAGGATTCTTTTTCGGTCTTTGGTCGAACGAAAACGGTTGAGATAATCTACCCTTACAGGGAGTTCTTCCAGTCTTTTGGAAAAAGTTTTGAAGTGCTGAAAAGCCAGTATGGTCGTGGGTACCAAAACAGCAACCTGTTTGCTATCGTCAGCAGCTTTGAAAGCGGCACGGATGGCGACTTCTGTTTTTCCAAAACCTACATCACCACATACCAGTCGATCCATAGGTCGTTCGTTTTCCATGTCTGCCTTAACTGCAGAAGTAGCTTTGCTTTGGTCGGGAGTGTCCTCAAACATAAAAGAAGCCTCCAGTTCCAACTGTAAATAGCTGTCTTGAGGAAAGGCGTGCCCTATTTTTTCTCTTCTTTTGGCGTAGAGTTTGATCAGGTCAAAGGCAATAGCCTTGACCCTTGTTTTGGTTTTTTGTTTGAGGGCTCTCCAAGCTTTGGATCCCAGTTTATGTAGCTTAGGTAAATGACCGTCCTTGCCATTAAACTTGGTGATTTTATGTAGTGAATGAATGCTAAGGTAAAGAATGTCCCCTTCACCGTAACTCAATTTTATAGCCTCTTGTTTTACTCCATCTACTTCAATTTTTTGAAGGCCTCCAAACTTCCCTATACCATGATCGATATGGGTGATAAAATCCCCAATTTTCAAGTGAGTCAATTCTTTGAGGGTCAGTACTTCCTTATTGGTAGCGGCAGATCGCAGTCTGTATTTGTGGTATCGTTCAAAGATCTGATGATCGGTAAAACAGGCGATCTGGGCTTCGATATCTTCGAATCCCTCGAAAAGTGGACATACCTCGGTTTTGAAATGTACCTTGGTTTCCATCTCCTCCAATATTTCATTGAACCGCTTGCGTTGGACTTTACTTGAACAAAAAATATAATTATCAAAACCCGAGGTGTGATTGTCTTCAAGGATTTTAATCAGCCGATCGAATTGCTTGTTGATCGGGGGCTGTGGGCTTTGTTTAATACTTATGCGCTCTTGTGACTTTAGGTGGTCTGAATGGTTAATCAGGACTGTACTTTTGTTGGCCAAGCTTTCCAGTAACTCCTGTTGATTCAAAAATAAAACTTCGGGAGGGTATTGAACTGCCGTCTCCAAGGATTCAAATTGTTTGGTGGCTTTGGCCCCTAATTTTTCGATTTGATCCAAGCTGAGATCGAGTTGGTTAAAAACTACCGTACTTTTTTGGGGCAAAGAGTTGATCAGTGATTTCCGTTTTTCGGTAAAAGAAACTTTTGAGGTGTTGGGTAACAAATCGATTTTATCCAAGGGACTGATGGAGAGTTGTGTATTAACGTCAAAACTCCTGAGGCTCTCAATCTCCTCGTCGAAAAACTCTAAGCGATAGGGGTGCTGATGGGCAAAAGAAAAGACGTCGATGATCCCCCCTCTTACCGAAAACTCTCCGGGCTGGGTGACAAAATTAACTCGGTCAAACCCATATTCAAAAAGGGTTTCATTTATAAAATCCAAACCCACAACATCTCCCGTTTTAACGGTCAGTGTTTTTCGTTTTAGGGTGTGTTGTGAAATGACCTTTTCAAAAAGGGCTTGTGGATAGGTTACAATAATTTTTTTCTTTTTGGAGTAACTGAGTTTTTTCAGCACCTCGGATCGCAGTAGAACATTGACATTGTTTGTAGCTTCGGGATTGTAAGCCTCTCTGTAGCTGGCAGGAAAATAGAGTACTTCTCTTGGGGAGAGCAGTTGTTCGAGATCGTTCAGATGATAGGCGGCTTGTTCGGCATTCTCCAGTACCATTAAAAAAGTGCGATCCAAATTCTTGAAAGCAGAAACCAGTTTAAAACTTAAACCAGAACCCACTATCCCTTTGAGTTGACAACAGCCTCCCCGCAAAAGTGCGGTTTCAAATGCCTTTTGACTGGGGGTTTGGGTAATTTTATCAAACAGATGTTCGATAACTTTTTTTGGCAAATATAGTTTTCATTCCTATTATTCAGCTCAAAAAGCCCAAAATTTAAATTCTTTTTTTGGTTGATAACTCCTGATAATTCAATACCCTTTGAAAAGGACAATACCCTATTTTAGTATTCTAATCGTCTTTAATGTTTTTAATTTTCGATACCGAAACCACAGGTTTGCCCAGAGACTGGAATGCTCCCTTGACAAATGGGGACAATTGGCCACGTTGTATACAAATTGCCTGGCAATTGCATGATGAAGACGGTAATTGCATTTCCCACGAGGATTATTTGGTACGGCCTGACGGCTTTACGATTCCTTATGATGCCGAAAAAATTCATGGAATTTCTACTACACTGGCACAAATTAAGGGGATCCCCATAATTGAGGTATTGAAAAGATTTCACCATGCACTAAATCAATGCGAATTCATTGGGGGTCACAACGTAAAATTTGATATAAACATCGTGGGGGCGGAATTTTTTCGATCGAGTGATGAAAACCCACTGGAAAATTTCCCCATTATTGATACCTGCACAGAACAAACCGCGTCACTTTGTATGTTGCCAGGTGGTAGACGTGGGAAATTCAAATTACCTACACTAAGCGAACTACACACCCATCTTTTTGACACTCGTTTTGAGGAAGCCCACAACGCGACTGCCGATGTAGAGGCTACTACAAGGTGTTTTTTCGAGCTTTTTAGACAGGGATCTATTCGGCCCGAAGCGTTAAAAAACAATGAGGAGATTTTACTGCACCTCAAAGAAGTCTTAGATGCACCAGTTAAAGGCATAGGACTGAAACATATTAATTTGAAAGCCGCCTCTGAACGATTGGTTGAGTTGGCCAAGAGTGGAGAGGAACACTCAAAAACAGTTACCGATGCGGAGGAGCAAATTTTACAAAACACCCCTTTTGTTCATTTACATACTCATTCCCAGTATTCCGTTTTACAGTCTACCAGTAGAATCGACGACTTGGTCAAAACTGCAGTTGAGGATCAAATGCCAGCGGTCACGCTGACCGATCACGCCAATTTGATGGGAGCCTTCCATTTTATCAAAGCCATAAAAAAACACAATGCCGATTTGCAAGAGGGCAAAACATATCTAAAACCCATTTTGGGTTGCGAATTTTATGTTTGTGAGGACCATCAAGACCGATCCAAAAGAGATAACGGATATCAAATTGTTTTTATCGCCAAAAACAAAAAAGGCTACGAAAATCTCTCCAAGATGAGTTCTATTGCCTACACCCAAGGGTTTTATTATGTGCCCAGGATTGACAAAAAAGTCGTTGAACATTATAAATCTGATTTGATAGTTTTGACCGGAAATTTGTACGGAGAAGTGCCTTCAAAAATTCTCAACGTAGGCGACAATCAAGCAGAGGAAGCCCTAAAATGGTGGAAGGCTCATTTTGGGGATGATTTGTACATTGAATTGATGCGGCATGGTCAGGAGGATGAAAAGCGTGCCAATCAGGTTCTAATTCAATTTGCCCAAAAACATGGAATTAAGGTTTTGGCGACCAATAATTCCTACTATACGACCAAAGCAGAGGCCAATGCTCACGATATTTTGCTATGTGTCAAAGAGGGAGAGAAACAAGCAACACCTATTGGTCGTGGCAGAGGGTTTCGTTTTGGTTTCCCCAACCAAGAGTATTACTTTAAATCTCAGGCAGAGATGAAAAACCTTTTCGCTGATTTACCCCATGCAATCGTCAACATTGAGGAGGTTATTGACAAAGTAGAGCCTTTTGATCTAGAGCGTGAGGTCTTACTTCCCAAATTTGATATTCCTGACGATTTTTCCTCCAATGGATCCCATCAGCAGAGGGATAGAGAAAATCAGTTTCTCAGACATTTGACTTTGGAGGGCGCTAAAAGACGTTACGGAACCATAAGCGATGAAATTCAAGAACGATTAGATTTTGAATTGAAGGTAATTGCTAAAACAGGTTATCCAGGTTATTTTTTGATTGTGCAAGATCTAATAGCGGCGGCTAGAAAAATGGAGGTTTCTGTTGGGCCAGGAAGGGGATCCGCTGCGGGTTCGGTAGTGGCCTACTGTCTTTGGATTACCAACTTGGATCCAATTAAATACGATTTACTTTTTGAGCGTTTTTTAAATCCTGATCGGGTGAGTATGCCCGATATTGATATCGATTTTGACGATGAAGGAAGAGGGAAAGTCATGGACTACGTGATAGAAAAATACGGAGCCAATCAAGTGGCACAAATCATTACTTATGGAACTATGGCAGCCAAGTCTTCCATCAGAGATACTGCTCGTGTTTTGGACCTCTCTTTGGGAGATGCAGATCGCATTGCAAAGTTGGTGCCCAATATCAAACTAGCTAAAATTTTCTCATTAGAAGAGAAGGAACTTAGAGAAAATCTCAGATTGGATGAGTTTAACCAAGTTAAAGAATTAAAGGAAATTTATGAAGGGGAGGACTTGGCCGGGCAGACATTAAAACAGGCCAAGGTCTTGGAAGGCTCATTACGTAATACTGGTACACATGCTTGTGGGGTGATTATAACACCTGATGATATCACAAATTTTGTTCCTATTGCCTCCGCCAAAGATTCTGAGTTAAATGTGACTCAATTTGACAATGCAGTAGTTGAGGAGGCAGGACTTCTAAAAATGGATTTCCTTGGTCTGAAAACCTTGACATTAATTAAAGACACAGTAAAACAAGTCAAATACCGACACGGAATTGATCTTGTTCCTGACGAATTTCCCTTAGATGATCAAATGACTTATGAGTTGTTCCAGAGGGGAGAAACCGTAGGTATTTTTCAGTATGAATCTTTAGGCATGCAAAAGTATCTAAAAGATCTAAAACCAAATGTTTTTGCTGATTTGATTGCAATGAATGCCTTGTATCGACCAGGTCCATTAGAATATATTCCCAGCTTTGTCGCCAGAAAACATGGAGACGAGGAAATCAAGTATGATTTACCGGAGATGAAGGAGTTTCTCAAAGAGACCTACGGGATCACCGTCTATCAGGAGCAAGTTATGTTGTTGTCTCAAAAATTGGCGGGATTTTCTAAGGGTGATGCCGATCTGTTGCGAAAAGCAATGGGAAAAAAGATATTCGCTCTGCTGGAAAAACTTAAACCAAAGTTCATCCAGGGAGGAGAGGCTAACAACCATCCCAAAGAGGTATTGAATAAAATATGGAAAGACTGGGAAGCATTTGCTTCCTATGCTTTTAATAAATCCCACTCCACTTGTTATGCTTGGATTGGATATCAGACAGCATATCTCAAGGCACATTACCCCTCGGAGTATATGGCGGCGGTACTTTCTAATAATATGAGTGACATTAAACAAGTCACTTTCTTTATGGAAGAGTGCAAAAGAATGGGGGTTAAAGTTTTGGGACCTGACGTCAATGAGTCTTTTTATAAATTCAATGTAAATGAAGAAAATGCCATCCGTTTTGGAATGGGAGCAATCAAAGGAGTTGGAAAGGGAGCGGTAGATACTATTATTGAGCACCGTAAAGAGGTACCTTATCAAAGCATTTTTGATTTGGTCAAGAAAGTAGACCTAAGAGCTGCCAATAAAAAAGCACTTGAAAACCTCGCTTTGGCGGGTGGATTTGATTCTTTTGTGGGTACGCACAGAGCTCAGTATTTTAATCCTGATGGAGATGGGGTTATTTTTTTAGAGAAGGTGATTCGATCTGGCTCTAAATACCAAGAAAGACAAAATTCAGCACAAACCAGTCTGTTTGGTGAAGATACAGACCAAGTTTATCAAGAACTGGTCGTCCCCCCCGCTCCTGAATGGGACAATTTGGGTAAACTCAAGAAAGAGAGAGAAGTGGTGGGAATTTACATTTCAGGTCACCCACTGGATGATTTTAAAAAGGAAATGGAATTGTTTACCAATGCGAATTTGTCTCAGCTCAAAGACTTGACGCCTTTGGTTAAAAAAAGTTTGAATGTTGCAGGTATTGTCAACGAAGTTCAGCATTTGGAATCCAAAAATGGTAAGGGATGGGGTCGATTCACTTTGGAGGATTTTTCAGATCAGTTTGAGTTCAAAATTTTTGGAGAAGAATATCTCAAGTTTAAACATTTTATCAGTATCAATCAATTTATAAGGATAAAAATTAATATTAAAGAGGGATGGAGAAATCAAGAAACATTCAGATTGGGAGATCCGCGTATTCAGTTTATTCATTTTGAGATGTTACACGACTCCCTTGCCAAAAACTCAAAAAAATTGACCTTACAGATTGATATTAGAGAATTGAAATCAGAAAGTATTCAGCAATTGAAGAGAGAACTTAAAAGTTTTAAGGGAGATAAACCGCTTTTTTTTGATATCATTGATACCAAAAAACAACTCAAATTAACCTTGGCAAGTCGCAAACAAAAAGTAACTATCTCGCAAGAGTTGATATCACATTTAGAGGAAAAACAGTTTCAATTCAAATTGAATTAATTTGATATTGAAATTTGCAATATTTCAATAAAAAAAAATTGATCGATGAGGTTAATGATACATTTCTTAAAATGATTAATTTTGGATCTAAATTTTTTTGAATATGGCTTTAGAAATTACTGACGCAAATTTTGAGGAAACAGTTTTGAAATCAGATAAACCTGTAATTGTAGATTTTTGGGCTGCTTGGTGCGGACCATGTCGTATGGTGGGGCCGATTATTGATGAAATCAGTGAAGATTACCAAGGCAAAGCTGTTGTTGGTAAATTGGATGTTGACCAACACCAACAATATGCTGCAAAATATGGGGTCAGAAACATCCCGACGGTACTGCTTTTTGATAAGGGTGAATTGGTTGGTAGACAAGTTGGTGTTGCTCCCAAAAAAGCCTATGCTGATGCTTTAGACGCTGTACTATAATCATCATCTTATTTGTCATTATAAAGTTTGGCAAAATCAAAATGGGATGTATATTTGCAACCGCTGGTATTTTGGTCTGGTAGTTCAGTTGGTTAGAATACATGCCTGTCACGCATGGGGTCGCGGGTTCGAGTCCCGTCCAGACCGCTAAAAGCCAAACATAACCTCTTCATCTAGAAGAGGTTATTTCGTTCATAATCAATTTAAAATACAGGTGAGTTTTTAATTGATCACCAAATTTTAAAATATTTTAAACTTAATTTGAGTCTAAGTTTAATTTTTTAAAAAAATATTATTGTGTCAAAAAATTTAGTGATAGTTTATTTAAATATTGTTGCAGTTTTTTATCCCCCATTAGTTAGGTTATTGACATGAAACTTATCCCTATCAAAATCCATTAAGTTTAAATTATACAGATTAATAAGGATTTATTGTTGATCTTAATGATCATTATTTTTTGACATGAGTTTTGAGCAGTAAGTTAATCAGTGGTAAAATAAAAAAGAGATTAAATTTTTGAAAACTTTGTTATTGATAAGACCTTGCCGGAATTAGCTCGAGATTTCTAGATACTATGTCTGATTTAAAAATAATTATCTATCTGTAAAGATTTATAAAGTCCCCTATTATTTCTTCTGTAGATACTAAAATCAAAAATAATAGCAAACTCAAAAATACTTGGTGCGTATACTTTACCTAGGGTTCGAAGGGGAAAATTATATCCCAAATTGAAATAAAAGTTTTCTAAATTTAACCCAATAGTTCCTCCAACGTTATTTAAGCTAAAAGAATCAACCATTGAAGTTTGCTGTGATAAACCGAGATTAAACTCACCTAGATTAAATTTTTGCTCTAATTGTGTGTAAATGGAATTTCCCTCTTTTACGGTATTTAACATAGTATATAGATATGAATATCTGGGTAAATATGATCTCCCAAAAGGATTGATATCAAATTCATAGCCAAGTTGCATCCCAAATTTTATACTTTCCCTAAATGTGTTTTCTTCATTAAATGAAACATTTGGACGATTTAGTTGCTTTAGTGATATACCTATTAGAAACTTATCACTATGGATTAAAAATGATGCACCTATATTTAAATTATTTACTACTCCTAAATCATCTGAGACAGGATCAATTGAATTGGAATTAATAAACCCAGAGTTTGTGTCAAGTTGATCTGCAAATATCATAGAATCAGAGTCTATACTTCTTGTACCAATACCAATATATATCGATGGTAAGAAAAACAGTTGATTATCAAGCTGCACCTTATATACATATGTAAACCTTGTTAATCCAATTCTAAGGCCAGTGTTTTTTAAATCAAAATAATTTATATCAAATCCTAAACTGAAATTTTTGTTTTGAAAAGGCAAACTTGCAAAAGCATATTTATTATCTATTTGTTCATTTTCATTTACTCTAAGAGAATTATAAAGTATTCCAACTCTTCCTAATTGATTAAATCCAAAATAACTTGTATTTGCCTTTTGCAAAAACTTAGATTGATTAATTACATATTCATCCTGTCCAAAAGATTTTTTGGAAGAAATGCTCATGATGAATATTATAATCAAAATTTTTCTCATCATCTAACAAGTAAAAATGGACCTGATTTTTCTATTAATTTATCCTGTTGGAATGTAGTTCCAAAAAAATTATAAATGTAATATGGATTACTATCAGCTGAATCTAAATTGGATTGATCAATTTCAGGTCCAGACCAACCTTCAACAGTAAATGGTTCTGCAAAATCTGGATTGTTTGACTGCTGGTACTCAGAGTACAATAAGTTTCCTCTGTAATCATAAACTTCAAATGTTACATCTCTAAATCCACTGAATTTTGGAAAAAAGGTATCATTTACACCATCATTATTAGGAGAAAACACATTAGGAACCATAACATTGTAACCAGACCCAACAATTATAGGTTTGTAATCAGAACTGACACAACCTAGCTCATTGTAAATATTTAGGGTGGCTACATAAGTTCCTTCGAGATTATAAGTATATGTGATTGGAGTAAGATTTCCTTCGCTTGTCTCTCTAGTTATTGGATCACTTGAATCCCCAAAAATCCACTCCTCTGTTACGTAGGGATCGGTGGATAAGTTTGTAAATGTAACAACCTCATTTGTTAAAACTGATCTAACCTCTTGATTTGAGTTTTGAATAATATTACTTGGTGATGTGAACTCAAAATCTGCTTCTCCTATACCTAATTTTATCTCAAAACTAACGTTACAACCCCTGGTGTTTCTAACTTCTAAAATTGCATATTCTTGAGGATCTCCAATATCTAAACTATATCTATTTGTACTTAGCTGAACTGGAT
This sequence comes from uncultured Flavobacteriaceae bacterium, assembly GCA_913020295.1. GTDB lineage: Bacteria > Bacteroidota > Bacteroidia > Flavobacteriales > Flavobacteriaceae > UBA8316. The sequence continues at coordinate 85,442 of CAJWAA010000009.1, forward strand.
TTTGAATGATTTCCTGGTTATAATAGAATGTTAAGTTACTTGCCTGATTATCGAAAATATCAATGTAAATTCTTCCAGGATTTTCAAAACATAAGCTTTGATCAGTCAAAAACGGAGTTCCTAATGGAAGTAATTCATCGTTAATCGGAACTTGAATTAATTGCTCAAAATAAGTTCTCTCATTACTTCCACACTCTGTAAATGTAGATTGAATTACAATCTTATAATTTCCTGATATTAAATTAAATTGAGATGTCGAATTTCTAGCCGATGGAATAACTGTCCAAGTTCCTGAAGTACTTGAAGATGATGCAGATTCAATATACCAAATAACCTCATATGGCTGAACTCCTCCGTTAATTGTAAATCCTATTTGTCCATCAGACTGACCTGAATCACAATTGGGCTCTAAGGCAAAAACATTTGTATTTTCCTCATTGTTAAACAATGCGGGTGTTATACTAAATGGAGATGTGGTGTCTTCGACTGTTAAAAGAGGAAAATTCCTCTGATCTCCCACATTTGTTATGATACAACCTTCCTGATCTTCAACTGTCAGTTCTAAAATACCAGGTCGGTCTAGCCCCCCAGGAATATTTTTACCTACAAATGTTCTTAAATCAGACGCTGAGGGTAAACCATTCTCATCATATGGTGTGAACCTCCAACTGTAAATGTAATATTCTTCTCCATTTTCTAAATATGGAGAACCACCTGTGACCTCAGCAAAAACCTCTGATATTCCAGTACATTCATCGATAAAAAATTCATAAACTCCTGTGTATTCTAAACTTTCAAATGGATCAATATCAAAAATATATGATGTGCTACAGTTTCTTGAAGTCCCTGAGGTGCTCCCAGATAAAATTTCATTTATAGTTAAAGTCCAGCGATCGTTTGTTAATCCAGACACAATAAAATTTTGTCCTAAAGTTGTTGGATTTGAACTGGTTAGAACAATATTTCCTTGAGTTTGGTCATCTATTATTGCACTATTGTTCTCACCAACTAGACTAATTTCAAAGTTTCTTGTGAATCCTTGATTTAAAATATTACTTTCTACTCTAAATGAAATTGTTCCATTAATACCTCCATCACCTTGACAACTTCCAACTGCCTCAACCTCTTTTGAGAAGTTCTTAATTATTACATTCTCTGTTGAAACCACGATTTCTCTTGTCTCATATACCCCTGATCCACAATTTTCAAGGGTGTTACCAACTCTTTGGTCAGATATAATTGCTTTATACGTACCATTTTCAATATTTATTAAACTAGCATAACCGTCGTATTCGTTGAGAATTTGCCATGATGGAGTTGCATTAGACGAATTAATATCTCTTCTTTGCCATTGAATTGATAATGGAGGAACTATTGTAGACTGATCAATATCTAAAATAATAGAACCTTCTGTGCCTCCATCACAACCCGGCTGAATAATATCGATATTGCTTAAGACAATTTGTTGTCCTCCTACTTCATTAATCTCAACTTCACCCGCATCAATTTGACAAAAAGAACCATCAATGTTATATTTAATGACCTCATAGCTGTAATTTCCAGATTGACTTATGTCTGGGAAAATATAATTCGCAGCAGATGCCCAGGAATTTCTTAAATTTAATCCAGAGTTAGAGACCCAGTTGACCTCAAGTATTTCTCCTTGTTGGGAAGGGAAACCATCGATTGCTAGTTCTATTCTTCCGAGCTGGCTATTACTACAATCAATGTCTTGAATACTCACTACTGACACATCAGCATCAAAAGGAATATTAACAGATGGTGTAGAACTGATCTGATTTATTTCAATCATTGTATTTTGACACCCATAATCATCAGAAATATCTAGACTTGAAAAATTGATTAAATTGGGATCATTTGTATTGAATGTAACAGTTCTATCATTTGGCCCACTACTTTTAGCCTCTAATGATCCATTCATAACTAACGTGTAAGGACCTAAACCATCTTTTCCTCCTGAAACCTCAAAAACAAGGGTAGTAATATCACCAGCACAATTAGCCTCAACTCTTTGTTGAATGAGTTCACTAGCTTTTAGCTTATCTGGAATTTCTACTTCAAAGAAGTATGAATCAACACATTCGCTATTTTGTGATAATTCTCCTGCATAGGTCAAAGTAACTCTCGCCTCATAAACTTTTTCAAGATATCCTACTGAATTTTGAGGTCTTGAAACGGAAATAGAATTTGTATTTGCGAATCTGGGGATATTATTTTCGTACCAATCGACAGTGTATGTTCCTATTAGCACACCATTTTCAAGAAGTTGGTTGCCCACAGCATCTGGGTTATTTAGCATAATCCCCAAAGTCAACTCATCATCATTACATACCGCACTTACATTAACTCTATTATTTTCAATTTGAGTGTAATATGAGGTGCTATTACTCGGCCTGAGCGAAAGTTGATTTTCAGCTTGAACTTCAAATTGGATATCGGTAGAACAATTACTAAGAATATCAACTATATTAACTGAATAAGTTCCCTCAACTAAATCAGCAATACTGGGAACACTCGCAAACTCTATCCCATTAGGAGTTGTCCACTCAAATCGGTAAACTCCAGAAACTGTCGATGAGATTGGTATGGAGCCACCGCTAAGTGCATTAGTTAAATCAATATATCGATCTGATGGCCTACATGCTCTTAACCTACTATCAACAAGATCCTCATCAATTGAAATTGGTTGAACTATTTGTATTGAGGGCAGATCTCCAGATTCAGGATAAACAAATGTGATACATCCATCTTTAAAGGCCTGAATTTGATAGTTATAAATAAGAGACTCGTTGCTCACACCAATCAAATTAGGTTGCCCAGAAATTAATATTTCATTACCCCCAATTAACTGAATATCAACTCCAGTTGGTTTTTGTGTCTGAACAGTGTTTCCATTTCGATTGGTACTTGTCCAAGATATATCCCAATTATCAAATTGGGATATAGAATATCGAATATCTGTTAAAGGATCATTGTTACAAACTACTTGATTTTCGGTGGATTCTTGAGAAATTCTTTGAATTTCAGAGGAATCGTCCACAATTATAGTTCCATTAAAAGTTGTTGAGCAATCGCTATTTAGGGTTATGCCGTAATTATAGGTTCCAGCAACCAAAGGAGTGCCTTGAAGGAAAACATTTACCTCTCTTTGATTAATTTGAGTATAGCTTACAGTTAATCCATTTGGAATACTATCAACTATAAAGTCATCTAGTGTAATGGAATTTTGAATAGACTCTATCTCTGCGGAAAGCTGAATTTGAACTATTGGAGTTCCCATACAAACATTTTGATTAGCTCCCCCACTGACTAAATTTAATTCTGGTATTTCATTAACAGTAATTGTGCCTGATTCTTGAGAAATATTATCGCACGAGTCTCTTACCTCAAGAATATATCTGTAATTACCATAATTACTTATAGTGCCTTGTATTTCAATAAAATTATTATTTCTGTTTTGATTGATTCCATTTAGTGTTGTAGAAACCCAATTTGAATTAGCATCTTGTTTCTCCCAATCAATTGAATAATTATCTGTAATACCACTTACCTCATAAGCAATTCTTTCAATTATTTCCCCCTCACATACCGTTTGAAAGGTCGTATTTATATTTGTGTTAAGTGAAATACTAAATTGTGGTTTAACACCAATATTATAATCGTATACTTTTTCACAACCAGTTGAAGTGTTTTCTAATGTTAATTCGTATGTTACATATAAAAGACTATTGGTTGTATTAACTAATGACTCAGAAATCGTAAGTGATCTTGCAGTTTGAAGCCCTTGAAGTTGGTTTGCTGGATTTGAAATACCATTTTGTTGAGCTCTAGTCCATGATTTTACTCTGTATATTGGAAGCCCATTTACTTGAGATGGTGTTCCACTTTCCACAAAAGGGGAGATTTCAATTTGGAATGGAGTAGTACTACAAACTTCAATTAATTCATTTACAGAATAAGTATTACTCTCAAATTCTATCGTACCAATGAGTGGCGGGGGTAAAATTTCTATATCCATCGTTGTGCTTGAAGAACAACCATTTGCTTGGGCGGTAAATTGATATGTTACTATTACTGGCGAGGTTACTCCTGATAGTAATGTTAGTCGCTCTGAGATTGTTCCAATACCATTTGATGAAGCTTCTTCAATAGCTGTATTGGATAATCTTTGCCAACTAATTTGTGCGTTTGTTACATTACTTGTGGGATTAAAATTAAATAGGGAACCACTACATATCTCTATACCATTAGTAAGATTATTTACTATCGGAATTGGATTTACATTAACACTAATGATTTCTGTAGAGTTGCATCCGTCTGCGTTTTGAACTATAACCTCATATGTATAGTTAACAATATTAGATGTTGAGTTAAATAATTGATTATCATATAGATTTTGGGAGGTGCCTGAGACTAAATTAGTATCAGTTCTACTCCAAGAAACGACACTAACTCCGGGATCAACCTCTAATGTATACTCAAGAGCGTTCCCAGAGCATAAATTGATTATGTTATTATTTTCAATTCTTGGATTAGCCCGAACTATAACAGTGTAATTAAAGTTTTTTGTACATATACCATCAGTTGAGGTAATATTATATGTTACTTCTATATCGTTAAGGGTACTGTTTATAAGAGTTTGGGCTCCCCACTCATCTTGAGTCCCATTAATCAATGAATTGTCTAAACCAGTAATTGCATTTCTATTCCATGTAAAACCTGTGACATTTGGAGAGAAATAATTAAATAAATCAGTTGGTGAAACACCTGAGCATTTTACCTCTGGAGTATTGTATTCAAATGAAATTGGTGCGCCAATATTAACTGTTAAAGTAATTGAATTTTGAGCTGATTGACACGATTGATGATTGATATAAAGAGTATAAACCGCTTGTTGAGTTTGAGTACTTGTATTTGTTAAAATATCATCAATTAAATCTGAGTTACTTTGGATATTAGTTCCACCATTTATAAGAGTATTTGTATCAGTTCTACTCCACAAAAACCTTGCATCAACTCCAATATTACTTGTAATCTGATGATTAATAGACTCTCCGGAGCAAATATTTAAACTATTTACAGAAGTGAACTGAGGCTGAGGGTAAACCACTACATCAATATTGTTTGTCTGGTTTGTGCAGCCATCATTTCCAGATAATGTAACAATATAGGTTACTGTTACAGACTGAGAATTATAATTAAATAAAACTTCACTGATAGTATTTACAGGATTAGGAGTCGTGAAGCTTGTAGGGTTAATTTCAGCTGAAACATTATCGGGGAGTGTCCTATTCCATGTGAAAATTGTACCAGGGAGATTACTATTTAATGTCTTGTTGACATCCTCACCACTACAAATTGATATTGTACTTTGGGAATCCTGGGTTAACTTAGGTCTGGGATCAATCACAATTGGAATGACTCCTTGGCCAGTACATCCCGCTGAAGTTAAAATCTGGTAATTATATAAAACTGTAATACTCTGAGTGGTTGTATTAATAAGTGGCCCATCGGTAATATTATCAGAACCCGAGGAAGGAGGGTTTGAAATTCCTGGAACTGCTTGCCTAGTCCAAGTAAAGTTTACACTATCAATATTATCAAAACTAGGTTGGAAATCTAGGGTTTCTTCACTACATATTGTAATTGTAGAGCCATTTGATAACATAGGTTTTGGTAAAATATTGAATACAATATTTTGTGTAGCTCCCTCACATCCATTGGCATAACTTGTAATGGTAAGCGGAATCTCGACAGCAAAAGCGAAGTTATGGTCAAATTCTCCTTGGATACTTCCAGTACCTGTTACTGACCCAGTATGATTTATTCCATTAGGCATATTTCCAATTGCCCACTCAAAAGTTGTATTTGCAGTTTCACTACTTGGAATATAGTTTATTGTCTCACCACTACATGCTGGAATAAGTAGATCTGAACTTAACACTGGTGAAGGATAAACAGTCAGATTAAGAGTCGAAGTTGTAGTACAGCCTTGAGAGCTTACCACAAGGGTATAAGGAACAACTATTTCATCTGGAGTACTGTTTACAAGCTGCTCCGATATAGTATTTCCGTTTCCATTTCTAGCAGCTCCATTAATTCCAGTAATCTCTGGTCTTGACCAGCTATAGTTTACTCCACTAGCAAAACTTGCCTCTATAGTATAGTTAAATGTATCTCCAGAACAAATATCCTCAGTAAGGCTACTTTGGACCTCTGGTGTGGGATTTACTGATACAACCACCGTAGCTGTTGATGCTACACATCCATACTGGCTGTCTGTAGAAACTATTTCATAGTAAACTAACTGAGTTTGCGTAGAAGTATTGGTTAGAACTTCATTAATGCTAGCTGAGTTACCAGTGGTTACAGCTCCATTGTTAATATTTACGTTAGATAGTCTTTGCCAGCTGTATGACGCTGGAACATTTGAGGTGATAGTATAATCGGTGCTCTCTCCAGAGCAGATTGAGAACGAATCAACAGATGAAATATCTGGAGAAGGATATACCGGAACTTGGATATTAACGACCTGATCATCGCACCCTTGATTTCCTGATAAGGTGATTTGATA